>CAZJVY010000008.1:0-68898 GCA_964549395.1 uncultured Armatimonadia bacterium
GGGGTGAGGTGGCCGTCAGTCTCGGGGGCGGCGTCAAACCCGAGGGGTTTGGGACTGGCGACATCGCCGGGTTACCGGCAACGGTAACGGGGCTTGCGGAGAGCGTAGGTGCGCCGCCGCGGCCAGCCATCCACGCTACCAAGATCGTGCCTGCCGCTTGGCTTGCCACGATGCGCCTGGCGCGCATCAAGGAGATGGAAGGCGAGTATAAGCAGGCGGCTGATGAATACGAGCAGTCGGCGGCCGCAGCCAAGCATGCCGGGTCGCTTCTCAACGGTTTTGCGCTAGTGCGGGCAGCCGACCTTGCCGTGCACGAACTCCAGGACGCCGCGCGTGCGGAGAAGCTGTACAACAGGGCCTGGAATGAGTGCGGAATGCTCAACACCAACGGCCAGTCCGCGTACCTGACGTGGGTGCCCGCGGACAGCAGGTGGACAGAGCAACCCCTGCGCGAGGTGGTCGGGCCGATTCTGGACGAGTTGAACCAGGCAAGCTTCTGGTACAAGGTCGTGGATGGGTTTGCAGTGATCGCCGGCAACAGCCCTGGGCTTGGGGTCATACTGATGGCGATCGCCGTGCGCCTGATGATCTGGCCGTTGACGCGCAAGCAGCTCGAGTCAGCACGCTCCATGCAGAACCTGCAGCCGCAGATCAAGGCATTGCAGGACAAGTACGTAGACGACAAGCAGAAGTTCCAGGCGGAGTTCTGGAAGCTGTGTCAGGCCAACGGGGTCAACCCGCTGGGTGGCTGCTTGCCGATGCTAGTGCAGTTTCCGATCCTGATCATGCTGTATCGAGGCATCCGGGCCTATATCTGGCACTTCAACGGAGCGGGGTTCCTGTGGGTCCATAATCTAGCGGGGCCGGACATGATCATGCTGGTGGCCTACACCATCAGCATGATCGGGTTCCAAAAGATGACGCAGAAAATGCAGCCGGCGGCTGCGATGAATCCGCAGCAGGCTCAACAGCAGCAGATGATGACGTACCTGATGCCGGTCATGTTCTTCTTCTTCTTCCAGACCTTCCCGGCGGCGTTCATTCTCTACTGGTTGGCAAGCAACGTGATCTACTTCGGGGAGCAGTACGTGCACAGCCACATGCAGCGGCGAGGCGGTGCGGAAGAGGAAAGCGCCGTGACCAAGAAGAAAGGCAATCGGGGGTTGGTCGCCGCGATGGTCAGCATGCTTTCCTCCCACGACCATACTGAGAAGGAGCAGAAGAGGGAGAACGGCGCCGACCGCAAGAGCTATGCGGAGTTGAAGGCCGCCGAGACGGGAAAGAGAACGCGGAAGACCGGCAAGAGCAAGACTCGTAAGTGACACAGCGGCTTAGTGCATTTATCGCTGCGTCGCATACCATAGCGGAAAAGGGAACCGGATATGAGATCCATCGAGGCGGCGGGCAAGAGCATTGAGGAAGCCAAAGAGAAAGCGCTTGCTGAACTCGGCGTGGCGGAGAGCGATGTAACCATTGAAGTGGTGAAGAGGCCGGGCACCGTAGCGGGGCTCTTCGGCGGCGGAGAGTACCGTGTGAAGGTCACGGTCAGCGCAGACTTGCAGAACGAGAAGGCGGAGGCGGCCGAGGGGCAAGGCGCAGAGACGGTCGTTGAGGCCGATACCGAGGAAGTGGCTGCTAGGGAGGTACCGGGCGCTGATGACCAAGCAGTATCCGTCGGGGGGGAATCTGCGGACATACTCGATGACACCGTAGCACTGGTGGGCCGGCGTGCGCAACAAGCGGCGGAAGACATAGCTAGGATGGTGGGCGTGGACAATGTGCGGACACGTCTCACCCAGACGGAGGAGCGGGAAGTGTGCATCCAGGTGGATGGCGACAACCCGGGACTGCTGATTGGCCGTCATGGCGAAACCCTCGATGCGCTGCAACTGATAGTAGCCATCGCGGCTAACAAGGGCCTGGACGACGGGGCGCGCGTGATAGTGGATGCGGAGGACTACCGCAATCGTCACACTCAGATGATAGAGAAGATGGCGCGCTCGTACGCAAGCGAGGCCAAGGAAAAGGGGCAGGAAGTAGTCATGCCGGACCTCAAGGCGTACGAACGGCGCATCGTTCACATGACGCTCCGCGACGACCCCGATGTCGAGACGTATAGTGAGGGGGAGGGCGCGGAGCGCGTCCTGGTCATCTCGCCCAAGGGCGGCTAGCCGTCACAGAGGCCCTGGCGTGTGGTCTGATTGCCGGGCGCTCGACGCGTGCGTCGTCAATGCCGCTTGCAGTTCGTTCCACCTCATGAGCCCGCGCTTCGCCCCCAGATAGCGAACGACATTGGCCGCATTGAGTGCTCCGGCTCGCAATGCCTCTCGTAGGCCCAAGCCTCGGAACAAGGCTGCAACACACCCGGACGCGAACGCGTCGCCTGCGCCGAGCGTTGATTTCTCCGGTACCTCAATGGCCGGCATGGTGTAGTAGGCGCTACCGTCGAACGCCTCCGCGCCATTGCTGCCGTCTGTCATCACCACGATATCGCAGCCGGCCTCGTGCAGCCGCCGTAGGGCCTCCAGCTCATCGGAACGTCCCTGCTTTGGCTCCACTCCCGCCAAGTGGTAGGCCTCCTGCTTGTTAACGAAGATGACGTGGGAGGCCTCGAGTGCCGCGCCCAGCCCGTCCAGACCGGAAACGATCTGAGCGCCCCCCGGGTTGATCGCGAGCTTGACACCATTATCGCGGGCATGGACTGCGATCGTCTCGAACAGCGGCGCGCTTTCTCCCGCCATGGAGGAGAGGTATATCCATTTGGCGTCGGCCAAGGCGTCCCAATTGATCTCATCGGCCAGTAGATGCGTGCACGCTCCCCGGTGGACGAGCACGGTGCGGTCACCGGTGAAGCAGGTCAGAATAACTGAATAGCCGGTCAAGTGCTCACTCGTGCTGACGACGCTGTCAACGTCCACGTTTTCGCGGCGCAGTTTGCCCAGCACCCGCTCTGCAGCGTCATCGGTGCCGACTTTGCATATGATCCCGCTGTTCATTCCGAGCCGCGAGAAGCCCACCGCCGTATTCGTGGCGCCGCCGCCAGTGGCAATGAAGACATGCTCCACGGGGATCTTTGCCCCTTGCTCAAACGCGATGTAGGACTGCTCGTCATCAGAGTCGCGCACGGAGATGACCTTCATGTCACTTGCGCCTACGAAAACGTCTTCGGTTGCGCTGCCAACGCTGATTATGTCGTGCATACCCTCATCTCACTTGGCGGCAACTGCCTTGTAACGCCGCGGGTAACTCCAGTTTCGTCAGGAAGCTGCCTTCACCTGCTCAGGAGGTATCCGCCAAGAAACGGACGAATCTACCGGCGCAGGGAAAATGAGCGAGGAGGCGTGAAGATGCCATTTGTCGCGATAAAGATGTGGGAAGGCCGTAACCAGCAGCAGAAGGCGGACGTCATTGCGAAGGTGACGACGGCGGTCGCAGAGAGCATGGACGTCAAGCCCGAATATGTGACCGTGCTCCTGGAGGAGTATCCCAAGGGGAACTGGGGAGTAGGTGGACAACCTTCGTCAGAAGTATATCCTGACTGATGGTCAAGCTGTGGCTGGGAACAGCCGCACCACGCAGCAAGGATGACAGCCCGACATGCCCGTGTGGCCGCTAGAGGCGTCCACCGACACGGCGGCGTGTTCCGGGCCTCGGAGGAGCCAAACTGATGGAGCAGAGACTGGCGGCATTGGTCGAGGAGCGCAGAGAGAGCATCTTTGAGATGCTCGCAGACCTAGTCCGCATCGAAACCACGAACCCATATTCGGGCGACGCTGACCCGGCAGGCGAGAAAGCCGGGCAGGAGTACTTGCAGCCTGTGTTGCGCGAGATGGGTGCCGAGGTCGCGATGTTTGACTGCCCCGATGACATCTACGAACGCACTCATGTCATCGGGCCGGAGAACCGCAACTTCAGAGATCGGCCGAATCTGGTTGCCACGTGGGATTTCGGTGGCGGCCCTACCGTAATCGTCAACGGCCACATGGACACGGTGGGGATTGACACCTACAACGGAGACCCACTGAGTGCGTGCATACAGGACGGAAGGATGCTGGGGCGCGGCACGAGCGACTGCAAGGGAGGCGTCACGGCGGGCGTCAGCGCAATCAGGGCGCTGCTGGACGTTGCCGATGACCTCAATGGCAAGCTCATATTCGAGAGCGTAGTGGATGAGGAGTGTAACGGCAGCGGCGCAGGCACTTTGGCCTGCCTGGATGCCGGCTACCTGGGCGACATGGCCGTGTTTGTGGACGGAAAAGATGACACGGTCACGGTCGGGTGCAATGGATGTCTGACTGCGGCTGTTGACGTGCGGGGACAGGCCGGACACGCAGCCCGGGGCACCGGCGTCAACGCCATCGAGAAAGGCGTTGTCATCCAGGAAGCGGTGTACGCATTCAAGCACGCGCGCGAGGCGGAGCGACCGGAGGCACGCTTGAACCTCGGCGTGTTCCGCGGCGGCATCCATCCTGCCGTGGTGCCGGCCGAGGCGCGCCTGGAGATGAACATGGTGTACGAACTTGACGAGGCGCAGGCCGGCATGGACAAGACGGGCATCTGGGGCGGCGCAGTGGTGCGAGAGGAATACGAAAGGTACATTCGCGCCGCGGAGGAGGTGGACGATTGGCTGCGCGCGCATCCGTGCACAATCACTTGGATCAAGGACCTTGTGCCGTTCAGTGAGGACGAAGACCAACCGCTGGTGCACGACGTCAGCGATGCCTTTGCGGGTGTGATGGGGGCCCGGCCGGTCATTGACAGGATGGTTGCCTGGACTGACGCTTGCTGGCCGTCTGCCTATGCACACATACCGACCGTTCTGTACGGGCCTGGGGCTGGCGATGCACCGCATACCGACGATGAGTACATTGACCTGGAGGCGCTGATCCGCTGCAGCAAGGTGTTGGGAGTATTTCTTCTGCGGCAGTTAACCTAGATTTGCGTAGCGGCGCAGATATCGTCGTGTGAGGCGCCGAATCGTCACCCCGGCAATGTCAAAGGCTAAGGGGCAAGTTTGAGGTCTTCGAGTTGCTGCAGCAGACCGAGCGCGAGCGGGGTCCACGGCGAATCGAACTCCGGTGCGCTCCTGTCGTTTGTTCTAAACGTGCGCAATACAGTCCAAGCTTGCTTGTATTTCTCGGCGGCTATGAGACAAACGCCCTGGTAGTAGCGTGCCTCAAGGAGCCGATCGCTGTCCGGGTAGCGGGCCGCATAGTCCTCGAGCTGCTGGCGAACGCGTTCCGGTTCGTCAGCGATAGCCATGATCGTGAGGTCGAGATAGGCGTTGGCGAACGCACCGGCCTGGTTGGCCGGGTCAAGTTGGAGAGCCTTCTGCAAGTGAGGCCGTGCCTCTTCGAAGCGTTCGAGTTCGACGAGCATATGGCCGACTTGGGCGTAAACTGCTGCAGTAGGCGCGACGGCAAGCTGCCGCAGACCAGCAATGAGCTGCAGGACCTTCTGGAGGCGAATGGCAAAGGCCGCGGCGGCGAGGTCGGTCACGTCACGGGGGTGCGCCTCGCCGACAGTGGTGGGTGTGTAGCCCTGGTCGCGGAAATACTGCGAACCGTCCTTGTCCAGGAAGATGAGCACTGGCGGGGCCGAGTAGAGTGTAACCCATTCGTCGGTCTGCTTGACAACGCCGATCTTGTACTGCTCGCAGAAGCTCTTGGTCGCTTCGTCGTCCGCATTCGCGGCGAAGAGCTCGAACTTCTTGAGATGTTCAATCACCTGCGGGTGGCGCAGGATCTTGTTGATCAGGTTCTGGGAATGTTCATCATCGGGTGCGTAGCCGACGACGAGAATCGGTTTGGCGCTCTGTGCTGATTGCGCCTGGGCGGCGGCGAACGTGGGATGCCAGCGCACCTCGGGGGTGATTGCCAAGAGCGCGCTTGGCACGAGTGCGAACAACACCACTGACACCTGGCATGCGCGCCGCAGCATCGAACAATACATCGTAGAGCCGCCTCCAAGTTGCTGTGGTTGCGTCTGATCCGGCACAGCAAACCGCCCGGTTCCCGCCGGGGCGGTTCCGGAAAAATGCTGAGCACCAGTCTTGTCCAAGAGTATATCCTAAGTTATGCTAAGGCACAAGCATTGTGGAGGCCGGGGCCCAGGTCCTAGCCCGCAGCGTTCCATGGTCGCATCGGTCACGGTTCAGGTCGCGATAGCAGCCAGAGATGCACGAGATGACAAAACCTGCAGCGGACAAAGCCACACTGAAACGATTCGCCTGCGCGTCGGCCATACTTCTCGGCGCCGATGTGGTCGTATTCCGGCTATTGCTCCCAAATCGTATCTGGCTGGCCGACTATCCGATCCCTACAATTGACGCCAGCATAGCTGACTGGCTGTCCCTCATCGCTTGGCCCGCCTTCGCCGTCGCCGGGATCACCCTGTGGTTGCTGCCGCACATGAAGCAGCGCCCCCGCGAGGACTGGACACGGGCGCGAGTCTCGCTTTGGCTGCTGTTTTTCGGCTGCCTCATTGAGGGGCTCGCACGCACGTTGCTGAACATGCCGGTAATCGGCAACGGGGTGGCCATGCTTGGTTCCGTTATGCAGTTGGGCGGCACGATGCTTTATGTCGCTGCCATCTGGGCCGGGATTTCCCGCTCTCTACATCCGGCCGCCCGAGACGTGTTGTTACAGATGGGAGCAGTGTGGTTTCTTGTCTCGGTCGGCCTGCATTTCGCGTACAACATGAGCCTGGCTTTGGAATACACCGCCAGCGCCTATCTGCGTTCAGTTGACGCCCTGTACGCGGGATTCGCGCTGGGATTCATCGGGAACACCGGCCTGTGGCTGCTGACCTCGGTTATGCCACAGTTCCTGAATACTCGCGAGCCGCGCCCTCGGGTGATCAGCGGCGTGCTGACCTACAACGTTGTCTTGCTGTTGTGGGTGCTGGGCGAGGCCTGGGCGTTGCAGTATCCGTACACTTGGGTGCGTCTGCCGTTGGCGCTGGCCGGACTGGGAACCGCAGGCGTAACGATATACCTGTTGACCGATCTGAGCGCGTTCCGCTATCTCGGCGCGCAGGTGACCGCGCCGAGGAGAGTACTGGCCAAGGTGACGGCTGGGGCTGCCGTCGTGGGCATGGTGGCCAGCGTGGCCATAGTTGCGGCCATCGGCGTGTGGCTGGGGAGCACCAGCGACGTCTGGGTCCCCAACATCAGCCACGCGCTTCAGGAAGTGCTGCGAGTGGGCGTGGGTACTTTCCTGCTAATGGCCATGTTCATCAGCTTTCTGGGGCCTAGAGCGGGGACGGGCGCCAGAGGCGGTGTGCTCTGGCTGGCTATAGTCTTAGTGACCGGGGGGCTAGTCACACAGGCTGGTGTCAACCTTCTGGTCCCACTAACGGCTCTGGACCTGGGCCATATACAGAACGTGGCCGGCGGGGTACTAGCTGCCGGACATCTTCTGGTCGTAATGTGGCTGCTGGTCTCCGCGCCTACTGCATGAGACCCCGCATCATACTGCTTGTGCAATGAACCCCAAATCTACCCTTGCATTGAGCATTCCCTCGGTCCCTCGGCAAGACCGCCTAGAAGGTAAGGCGGCCCTTGAGCCATACTTCGTCGGTGTGTCGGCCGTATTGAACCTGGAAGGGGCCGTATTGGGCGGCGATGAACGTGACCTTCGGGGAATGGAGCAGAGGCGAGTCGCCGTGGGCGAGCCGACGCAGCTCCTTCGCCGTATTATCGAGGCTTATCAGTCGCTCGATAGCCTCGTCCCATGTCGTGGTCAGAATGACATGGTCTGCATGCAGCAGCCTGCGCGTGTTCCTCGCAACCCAGTCGTGGCCCACAAAGTAGCGGTTGAGCGCTGTATCGAATGCTGCAATGGGTTTCAGAGTCACAACAGCCATGAGCGGGAAGTAGAGATTGCTGGCCGCGTAGGCATCACCCCGTCGCAGGGCGGCGATGACCGCTTCAGGGCTCAGTCGTTCCGCCATGATCGCCGAATAGGGCAGACCGACGCCCTGCGCATAGCGCGTGTAGCTGGCGTAGAGAGCGGGCTTGTCAGCCAGTTCCGGATCGTACAGGATGGTCATGGTGCGGAACAGCTCGAATAGAGGGGGCTGGATGAAGTAGCCGTCCACATTAAGCCGGCGCAGCAGGTCCATCTTCCCCAACTCGCCGGGGTGATTGAGCAACAGCGCCCCGCCCTGCATATGGACCTCGTGGATGGTGCGCTCGAACGTCATGCCCTCGGGGACGCGGTGTTGCAGGCCCACCGCAGTGACACTGCCGCCAAGACAGTTAATCCGCTCTCCGGCTATAACCTGGAACTCGGCCGGCAGCAGGCCTTTGCGCTTAAGTTCATCCGCTATGCGAGCAGCCTCCTGTGCGCCCCCAATCTGCCCGTGATCAGCTACCACCACGGCGTCAATGCCTCATTGTGCGGCCAGCCGCAGCATGCGGGACATACTGACCGCAGTATCGTAGGAGAGAGAGGACCGCACGTGCAGATCAATGGCAAATGAGGTCTCGTCAGGCGTGACCTTCCAGAGGCTTTCGGGTAGGAGCTTAAGCACCGCGTCGGTCGCTACTTCGAGGGCGATGTCGTTGCGTAGGGCATTCTCACCAGCCAGGGCCCCGATGGCGGCGCTTGAGGCGGCTTCTGAACTGCGCCCATTGACAAGGAAGTGGGCCAGTGCAAGTGCCCAACGGCGCTGGGCTGCTGCGTGGTCGTGATTGAGGTAATCAATTTCGCGCCTGGCGATGTCGAATGGATTGCTGGTCAGGTTCTGTTCCAGCGGCCAGTACCCGAAGTACTCATCAGCGCAGAAGTCTGCAAGCGTCTTGCCAGGTTGGTGCTCGGGCCAGTAGTCGGGGCAGAACTCTATCGGTACGCGGTGCTGGATGGCCAGGTCAAGCGGGGCGACCATGGTCGTCCCGGCAGGCAAGCGCAGGGCAATGGGCACTCCGCAGAGCGCAGCCGGTTGCCCGGAGGACAATGCCGACACGTCGTCCCATGGAGGCAGAAAGAGCGCGACATAGGGGTCGGCAGTGAGGCCGAGAGAAAGCTCACCGCGGGCGAGAGCGGCAAGATCGGCCCCGGCGGTAACGAGGTCGCGATTCACAACGCCCCCAGCGTTGCAGACCACTGAGGCAACCACAATACTGGCCGCCGCCAGAGAGAGTATCGCGACCAGCCGCCAGAGGATATCAAACGGAGGCTGAACGGGTGAACTATGGTCCGCAGAGGGTTTCAACGAGACACTCACCCGGCATTCGCACTTGAGCGCGTCTGGTGCCACAAGCACGACCGGGATGCTGAGAGCCCGGCCGCCGTACGGTGCCATGAGAAAGTGTTGGTTCGGATGGCAGATCTACTTGTCTTCTGACAGCGCCAATGGCTCCGGTTTCGGAAGAACATCAACCTGTCCGGCGAGCGTCCCCATCGGGATTTCGTAGGCCCGGCCCTGCGACTGATAGCCGAGCTTCTCTAGAGCCTGCGTGCTGCATTGGCGGACAAGTGCTGCGGGTGCCGCTCCGATCTTGGCACTCGTACCGGCCAGCAGCACCGTGACGGCTTGCCTGCTGCCGATCTCACCAAGTGTCCACGCCGCCCATGCGCGGAATGGCTCCGCAAGGTGTGCGTTGCTGAGTATCTTGCCCACATCCTCCACGACCCGGTTGGGTGCCTTGGAATCCCTGCGCGCAATCTCGCGGCCCTTCTTCACGACTGCTACGGCTGCCAGGTCGGCCAGTTCGTCGTCCTTCTCCAGTACCCCCAGTAGCTGCTCGGTCGCCCGCGGATCCTTGACGTTGGCGAGCGCGTGGACGGCCTGGATTCTAGTCTGGATATCCTGGGACTGTATGTCGTTGCTGGGTTGCTCCATGGGATCCAGCGCGCACCCGCTCGCGATCAGCAACGGCAGGAGGGCACACAGGAAGGCGAGAGTCGTCAGATTGGAGCGCATCAGTTCTCCTCCGGTACGGTAGATATGTTGCCAGACGACGGCGCGGCCGCGCTTAGATGCCGAGCGGCCCAAGACTGGTCCTGGCTTCTTCGGCGGCCTCGCGTACCCAGTAGTGCTCGTCTCCCTCAGCTCTTGTTAGCACACTGTCCACCCGGTGCTTCGCGCCTTCGGGTATGAGTGAAGCCTTGCCAAGCGACTGAATGGCGGCGATGCGAACATCGCCGGCGCTGTCGTCGAAAGCGGCCAGGAGATTGTCCAGAATCACTGCCATCTGGTCTTCATTCTCGTTGTTGAGTGCGACGTCACCAAGTGCGTAGGACGCGGTCGCACGGACACGTTCGCTCGGCTCCGTATTCTCATGCACGGCGTCGCCGAGGGCTCTTATGCCATCATCAGTGCCGAGCCGGCCGAGAGCACGCGCGGCGGCGACCCGTAGGAAGAGCGAGGAGTCTTCCGGCGCTTCGGTCTCCGCGGCGGCTTCGCCTCCCTCATCGCCAGGCGGCTTTGCGGCTGGCGGCCGGGCGACCAGTGCCTCGACCAGAGCCGCGACACTCCCCGCCTCACCCAAAATCCCCAATGACGCCGCAGCAGCGGCACGCACCAAGACGTCCTCGGACTGGTTGCGCAAGCTTTCCGTCAGGGCGGCAACCACGCCGTCGCCACCCAACTTGCCGAGTGCGATCGCGGCATCGCGCCGGACGAACTTGTCCTTATCGCTTTTCAGCAGGGGGGGAAGGAGGGCGCTGTCGGCGGCATCACCGCAAACGCCGATCAACATAACCGCCCGCGAACGGACCTGCGGGTTCAGGTTGTCGAGGGTCTCACTCAAGCGCGGCACTACCGAGCGACCGCGCGAACTGAGACCGTCCATCGCCTTGAGAACGGCGGCCGTATCGCCGCTGTCAAGGTCAACGAGGTACTCGGCGGTCTTCGCCGCTCGCTGATAGAGGGTGATGCCATAAATGGCGCCCACTATGATGACCAGAACGATGATTATCATGACCGTTCGTGCATTCACCAGCATTCCATCCTTGCGCAGGCCGAGCTGGCGCTCGTCGGCCTGACTTGAAGTGTCGGTCAGGGCAATGTCAGTACTTCTTCAGCAGGCGCAGCTTGTCCGTGAGCCGCAATGCGGCAGCGCGTCTGTCTTCGTCAGGCTTCTCGTTGTCGGGAATCTGTTTCAGGGCCTGGAGAGACTTGGCGTCGCCGATGCACTCCATGGTGATGGCCAGCCACGCGCGCTGGTCCGGATCCTGTGCTCTCATTCGCGCGTCATAGACCGGATCAGTGGCATATCGTCCGATCCCGCCAAGGGTGGCGGCGAGCCAAGGCTTGATGTCATCCGGGGCGGCCTCAAGCTGTCCCACCAGGTCCTTGACTGGACTTGCCTGCATCATCGCCAGTCCGACCGCTGCCTGCACACGGATACTGTCGGAGTTGTTGGGATCGGTCAGGACTGTTATGAGCGACTTGCCCGCCTCGCTGAGTTCCTCGCCCGCCTCCTTGTCCTCCTCCACGGGGGCTTTCATGCCGATCAGGGCTACAGCCTGGGCTGCATCGGCAGCGTACTCGCCACCGGCCTTCAACAGACGACTGAGAGCCTCTACGCCCTGCGTATATCCCATGGTCCCAAGCGCGTTGATGGCGCCGTGGCGCACAGGGGGCGCAGCGCCCTCATCGGCAGCGGCCTGGGACAGTAGCTGCCCGATCTTGCCCGCGAGAGTCTGGTCCAGCCCCGTCTCGCGCACGCCGCCGATCTCCGCCGCCTGGGTGTCGCCCGCACTCGTACCGCTCAGGACAAGGGCTATCGCCGCGCGGTACTGCAGGTCCTTGTCTTGCGTCTTCTCGGCCAAGCGTGCTAGCTGTGGCTGCGGGTTGCTGGCACGCCACTGGCTGAGAGCAGTCATTGCCGCGTCACGGACCTGGGGCGAAGACGCCTCGAGGCCCTTCAGCAGTAGGTCAACTCCGTCACCGGAAGCGATTTGGCCGACGGCGCCCATTATCGCGGCGGCCACAGCAGGCTCGGAACGGGAATATGCAGTCTGCAACGGTGGGAGGGCATCCTTGCTCCGAGTGCGCCCCAAGGCGTTAACTGCCGCCCGCCGAACAGCCGCCGGCTGGGCCTGATCGGAGAGGACCTTAGCGGTCGGCTGTACCGCATAGGCACCCAGCTCGCCGAGGGCGATTGCAGCCCACTTGGCGAGGTCAGTCTGGGTTTGTGCTTGCTTGATGGCTGCGACCAGGCTGGTAACGGCCGGCCGCCCGATGCGCACCAAGGCCTGTTGCGCCATGTGAGCGGCGCGTACATCACTACTGCCCATCGCCTGCAGCAGCGCTGGTATTGCTGCAGGACCGCACTTGCCCAGAGCGTCGCGTGCGGCATAGTATACATGCCAGTCGGCATCATATAGCGCTTTGGTCAATGGCCCTATGATCGTCGCAGCGTGGGCGATCAACTGGGTGTCTGTGCGAGCGCGGAGGGCCTCCGCGGCGGCTCGCCGGACCGCCGGATCAGCAGATTTCGAGAGGGCCTGCGCCAGCGGCACAACTGGCGCTGGGCCGCCGATGTTGGCGAGCGCACGCACGGCAAGCAGTTGCACCTGACCGGACGGGTCGGCGATCGCCCCTGCAAGGGGGCCCACGGACGCCGCACCAAGCCGCTCGATGGCGCGGACCAACTCGTCCGCAATGCCCTCGCGGTTGCCTATGAGCGCCTGCACAAGCGGACCGGCGGCGGCCGGGTCCCCCAGCTTTCCGAGGGCCTCGGCAACTGCGGCACGCACATCGGGATGCTCGTTGGGGTCCTGCAAGCGCGCGATTAGGGGGGCCGTAGCGCCATTGTCGCGGGCGTCCGGACCCAAAACGCCGATGGAGGCCGCGGCCTTGCGGCGGACTGCATAGCTAGTGTCGCTCTGGAGGCGGCCGAGCAGTGACGGAACCACGATTGCCACTTCCTCGGGGGAGAACGATCCGCCGAGCAACGTGACCCCGACCCCGCGCGTATCGGAGTTGGGGTCGGTGAGCAATTCGCCGATGATTGCGGGGAAAGCGACGGCCTTCATCGCCTGCAGTGCGGCCTGGGCGGTAGCTCTCTGTCGGAGGTACTTCTCCGCTGCCTCCGGATCCTCACTGCCGGTGGGGGCGGGCTCCTTGATGACCGCAATGAGTTCGTCTATCGCCGGTTCGCCGACGCCGCCCAGCACGGCACTGACGCCGGCGCGTACATAGTCATCCCAGGCGTCCATCAGGGGCAACAAATAGGGAATCACCGGCTCGCCTATGGCGATGAGGACAGCATTGACCCCTTTGCGCGTGTTAGCGTCCTTGTCTCTGAGCGCCTCCACAAGGGTCGGTATTGCGCTGTTGCCGGCACTGATGAGCAGGTCCGTGGCGCGCTGCTGCACCGGGGCGTCCAAAAGATACCAGGCAGTCAGCAACTGGTACCATGCTTGCGCCGTACCGATCTGTGCAACGGCCGCGACAGCACGTTCCTGAACCCAGCGTGGCTGGTCCTTCATAGCGTCCGCAAGAGCGCGGCCGTCAACAAGCTCCCCGGCGGCTGCTAGCTGTTGAGCCGGCGTTCCGTTGGCAAGGCGATCCTGCAGATCGGCCATGCGGTGGCTGCGACCGACCGCCCAAACGATGACAATGACAATCACCGCAGCAGCTACTATCCAGTTTACTTGCCGTCTGATGCTTTCGTCCACTTATGTCAGCTCCTCAGAAGAACGGTCAATACTGCCCGTCCGTGGACAGCAGAGATTGCCCCTGGCGCGGTTGGCACTGCCAACACCCGCCGAAGGTATGCCCTCCGGCGATAACAGAACGTAGTTCCCCGGCGTCATGCGGAATTCCTTCTCCACGACCAAAGCTTTACCTGCCGGACCAGAGAGGAATCTGCCGATCACCAGGCAAAATAGATAGTACCGCTGAATTATAGAGCCGATGGCGGGTGCTGGCAAGGGGCAAACGTGGCGGAGTTATAGTGCCAGAGACCTTGTGCTGCGGGCCGTACTGCGGGCTTCAGGGGCGCCGGGGCGGCGTCCTCACCGGCGCTGTCGAGAGGGTTGGTGACCTATGATGAATCCAATGGCGAGTCGGTTGTTGGCTGGGGCGCGACGCATGGGATGCATTCCGCTGTTTAACCCGGCAGAAGGCGTGACGGTCCGGGAGCCACTTGGTGCGGGCTTCGGTTGGTGGGCCGGCGGATGCAGTGGCGTGTACGACGCGGCTGGCGGCAAGTTCTACCTGTACTACAGGCTGCGCAAGCCGCGCGAACTGGGACGCGGCGTGGATTGCCGTGTGGCCACTAGCGACGACGGGAGCAGCTTCGAAGATATCTGGCGCGCCACCAAGGAAGAGATCGACACCCAGTCAATGGAAAAAGCCTGCCTGTTCAAGGCTGCGGATAGTCTATGGCGGCTGTATCTGTCCTTTGTCGGACCGGATGGTCGCTGGCAAATAGAGATGATCGAAGCGGCCACTTTGGAGCAACTGGATGTCGGTGACCGAACGCCGATATTGAGCCCTGACGACTGCAATGCGGAGGGCGTCAAGGACCCTGCCATATACGACATCGGCGGCCTACTGCACATGATCGTCAGCTATGCGCCGAAACCGAGCGCAAACGGGCAGGACATCCAGCGGGAAATGCACGGTACGGGAGACGTGTACAATACAGGCATTGTCAAATCCCATACCGGCTTGGCGGTCAGCAGCAACGGTGTTGACTGGACGTGGGAGGGCGACATTTTGAGCCCTCCAGACACTGGCTGGGATCAGTACTGCACCCGTCTCAACTCCGTGGTTTACAGAGCGCCCGTCTATACGGGCTTCTATGATGGCAGTGCCAGCGTAGAGGAGAACTATGAGGAGAAGGCCGGCATCTGCGTCAGCCACGATCTGCGCCACTGGGACCGGGTTACGCTCGATGGGCCGTTCGTCCTGTCGCCGCACGCGACGCGGGCTATACGGTACATTGAGGTGGTCCCGACCGAGACGCACCTACACTACTTCTACGAGTGGACGCGGGCCGACGGGTCGCACGAACTGCGCACCAATGCCGTGGAATGGTAAGGACGGAAGAATGTAGATGGGCGAGGTCAAGGTTCTCTGCGGTCCTCCGGGCTGCGGGAAAACCGAAGAGGTCGTGCGCCGCTTTGTAGGGCAGGTACAGGCCGCCGGACTTGATTCGGCTGTGCTGCTGGTGCCGACGAGTCGCATCGTGCGTGAGATTTCGCGCCGCCTGCTCGCCGATGGTTCTCTCAGGGGGCTCGTTGACGCTCGCATTCTCACCTTCCCACAGTTAGCGGATCAGCTCCTGCGCGCCAATCATGCCCTTGCGCCGGAACTCAGTCCGCTACAACGCGAAATGTTGATGCGCCTGGTAATCAACACAATTGCGGCGCACGACGGCCTCAGGGCACTGGCAACTTGTGCGCGCACGCCCGGGCTGGCGCGGGCGCTGCTCGGGCTTATTGATGAACTGAAGCGTGCCGCAATACGGCCGGACGAGCTTGCTGCAGGATTGAAGAAGGTCGGCCTAAACCGGCCACTGGATCGCGAATTGCGTGCCATCTACAGGCGGTATCAGGCCCTGCTCGCCGACAGAGCGCTATACGACGCGGCAGGCAAGTTCTGGGAAGCCAGAGACCTGTTGCGGGACGGGCAGATTGCCCCATTTCAAGGTATGAGACACCTCTTTGTTGACGGGTTCGCCGACTTTACGACTACTGAGCTTCAGGTGCTCACGCATCTGGCCTCGTTCGCTGAGGGAACAGTCATCACACTTCCATACAGCCCTGATGAGAGGAGAGATGAAGTCAGATGGCTTCCGGAGCAGACTCTGCGGCGTATCCGGAGCGATGACATGATGCCCGCCGCAGTCTGCGAACCGGTACTGCCAGGAGAACCGTGCGATGACGCCTTGGCTTTCGTGCGCCGGCACCTCTTCGCCCTTGCTCCGCCGGCGGCGCCCGATGGCTGTGCCAAGCAGGTCCGATTGACCGTTGCCGACAGCATCCGCGCAGAGCTTCGGGCTATCGCTACTCAAGTGAAGACGCTTTTGCTGGACGGTGTGGCGCCTGCGGATATCTGCGTTTCGTTCCGGCAGCCCCACAGACACAGAGACCTGATTGGCCAGGTCTTCGGGGAATGCGGCGTGCCATACCATTTCTCTGCAGAGGATAATATCGCCGGCCAACCGCTGGTGCAATTAGTGATGAGTCTGCTCAGAATCGCTACGGGGGATTGTGACAGGAACGACATCATCAGCTTCCTGCGCAGTGAAGCAGCAGACCTGAGGTGTCTGCAAAACGAGCAGGGAGAGCCGGACAGCGATACCGTGTTTGCCGTCGCATGTCGCGCCGGAATCGTGCGCGGGCGCGACCAGTGGTCCAATGGCCTCAGGTTATACAGACAGCGCCTGCTGCGACATCTGACAGCTATCCGGCAGCGCCGTGACGTGGACGAACTGGACGACGACCTGCGCGCGATGACCGACCCGGAACGAGTGGAGGCGGAACTGCGAAGGGTGGAGGCAGTGGAGAACCTGCTGTCTCGGCTTCTCGAGCAGTTGGACAGGCTGCCTCGCGCTGCAACTCTCTCTGAGCACATCAGCGCCCTGCTGAGGTTGATGGAGAGCTTCGGCCTGTCGCCTGACAGTCTGACGGAGGGAGCAGCGGCCGTGTGGCTGAGCCGCGATAATCTGCGGGCATTTGACAGCTTCTGCGAGGCGTTGTGGGAGTGCAAGCAGATAGCGGGATGGCAATCCGGCCGGCAGCCGGTAGCCCTGGCTGAATTCATTGAGCAGCTTGCCGTCCTGGTACGAGCAGTACGTTTCCGGCCGGATCAGCAGGAGCAGGGACGCGTCAGAGTTCTGGATGTCTATGACAATCTGCGGCAGATGCGAGTTCCTTACCTGTTCATCGCCGACCTCGTGCAGGGGGCATTCCCGCTGGTTGACCGGGACGAGGTCTTCTACTCGGAGGATGAACGCGCCCTGCTGTCCGAGCAGGCCGGCTTTCACTTGCGCACCAGGCCCGGCAACGAAATGGCGGAGGCATTTCTTTTCCACGAGGCTGTTTCGGCGGCTACGAAGCAACTGCATCTCAGCCATACGGCCTTCGGCAATGACGGCAACCCGGTACTGCCTTCACAGTACTTCGAGGAAGTGAAGCGGCTTCTGGGGGCGGACGCGAGTGCCGTATGTCACGCCGCAACCCGGGCCGATGATAGCATTGAGTTGGTCTGTGGCATTCGGCAACTGCGTGAGGGTGTGTTCTCGGGCATGTTTGCCGGCGACCGGCCCGGTGCCGGCGAGGAGGAGGTCCTCGCCGGCTACAACCTGCTGTGTGAGATTGACCCGGCCGTAACGCCGCGCGCAGCGCAGGCCGCACTGGCCGAAGCAGGCAGGTATAGCCGCGACCCGTTCGACGCCTATGACGGCATCCTCGATGATAAAAGGCTAATCGCGCAACTCTCCGCGCAGTGGGGCGATCAGCACATTTACAGCGCCAGCCAACTTTCGGCCTACGGTTCGTGTCCCTTCAGGTTCTATCTGGAGCGGGTGCTGCGTCTTGAGAGTGTCACGGAGCCGGATGATGAGCCTGACCGGGCCGCCCGTGGCAGCCTGGCACATCGCATCCTGTCGAGATTCATGAATGAATGGATCAATGACGACAGTCACCCGGCGGCGCTCTTGGAGGATGACCTAGAGGAAGCGCAAGATACCCTTCGGCGGGTTGCCGATGAGGTGTTCGCGTGGTACGAACGCAGCAAGTTGGTAACCAATCAACGGCTATGGGAGATGGCGCGAGATCAACTGCGCGCAGACCTCCTGGCCCTTCCGCAGGCCGAAGCCGACGCGAATGCAGGTGCGGAAGGCGTGCAGTATGTGCCACTGATGCTGGAAGCGGAGTACGGCTACAGAGACCAAGCGCCGGTGACGGTCACAGCAGATAGTCAGACGGTGAGGATCGGAGGTCGCATTGATCGCCTCGACCTGGTCGTTGGCGAAAGCGGCGAACCGGTCGGGTTCGCGGTACTGGATTACAAGACTTCGTCTTCAGTACCCGGACGCAAGGAGCTTGAGGGCGGGCAGGATCTGCAGCTTCCCCTGTACATCATGGGTGGAAGCGCGCTGTTGACGGATGACGGGCGGAATCTGCCGTGTCATCTGGGCTGCTATTACCAGATCCGTGGCGGCATCGCGAAGCGACGGAGCCAGATCGCGCTCGGGGCGCGCCTCGACCGCGACAGCATCGTGCAGGCGGCAGTGCGGCACGTCGTGGCCTTCGTACGGGCGATCCGGTCGGGGATATTCCCGGTAATGCCAGGCGGGGAGAAGTGGTGTGGACACTGCGATTTCGGGACCGTCTGTCGCCATGCGCCGTGGCGATGCCGGGACAAGCAGAGGGGGGCCGAGGTTGAATAGGCGATTGCCCCCTGACCAGAGCGTCCGCGACCAGGCGGTGCAGTTGGGGCGGGACGTGTTCCTTGCTGCGGGGGCCGGCACCGGCAAGACGACCGTTCTCGTTGGCCGCTATATGGCCGCGTTGGAGGCTGGAATCAGGCCGCATGAGATCGTGGCCGTGACCTATACGGTTAAGGCCGCGGCGGAGATGCGCCAGCGGCTTCGCGAGAAGTGTGCGGAGAGTGTCGCTGCCGGAAACCCGGAGGAGGCCCGCCGTTGGCGACAGACTGCAAATGAGCTGGAGACAGCGCCGATTTCCACGATTCACGGGTTCTGCGGCTCACTGCTCCGTGATTTCGCAGTCGAGGCCGGCCTGGACCCACATTACTCCATCATCGAGGAGCGGGCCACATGGCTGCTGCGTCGCGGAATCGTCAGGCAGACGCTGCTGCAACGTCTAACAGATGGCGAGGAAAGCGCCGTCGCAGTGGTTGCTGAGTACGGTCGCCGCAATGCGGAAGACCTGTTAGACGGCATACTACAGGGCCGCGAGCACCATGTGCGCCGGCTCGAAGCGCCCCCCTCGGTGGAAGACCTGCTCGCATACTGGAACCAGATCCGGCCGATGCTTGTGGATGAATGCCTGCGAGATGTGCTGGATTCCGGCAAGGTCCGGGCCGCTTTGAACATTCTGGAAACGCACCCCCCTCATGTGGCTAGTGCTAAGTTCGCGGCTGAACGCCAGGCGGTGATGGCGGAAATAGAGCGGGCGCGCAGCGAAGCAGACGCCATGCGCCGCATTGCTGCGGCGAGAGCGGCGCAAGCGGCTGCGGCCGTACACAAGCGGGGCGGACGTGCCGACGACTGGGGTGCGGAGGAGACATTCAAGGCCGTCAAAGACGCGCTGAATGTGGTCAAGAAGCAGTTGGGCGATTTCTACGGCGAGCTTGACGAGCTTGAGGAGGCCGACTTCTCTCTGGCGGCGGAGAATACGGTCGCTTTCTGGCGCGAAGCGGCTGCGTGCTCCGATGCGTTTCAGGCCGCCAAGGCCGCCCAATCGCTGCTTGACTTCACCGACCTGCAACTCCAAATCGCACGGCTTCTGCAGGAGAATGCGGAGGTGCGGAAGCGGTGCCGGCAACGGTACAAGCAGGTGATGGTTGATGAGTTCCAGGACACCAACGATCTGCAGCGCCAGATCATCTGGGCGGTCACTGGGTTCGACAGCCAGAATGCCGAGCGCGAGGGACCACGTTTGTTCGTAGTAGGCGACGCCAAACAGTCCATCTACGGCTTCCGCAACGCCGACGTTGCGGTGTTTCGCCGAGTTCGCGTGGATTTCCGCGGTGGCTGCGATGGCGTGGATGAGCTGTTGCTGAAGGCCAGCTTCAGGAGCACGGACAGCCTGACATGCTTCCACAACTGGCTGTTCTCCCATGATGCGGTAATGGGCACGGGGGACAAGCCGGACTACGCGGCGCAGTTCGAGCCCGTGGAGACGCAGCGAGCGGCCAGAGAGGACGGGCTGGCGGGCGAGGTGCTCATCACCAACGTCCGCACCGGGGAGAATGCCGATGATGAGTTCAGCGCCGAGCGAAGGCGGGAGGCGGAGGCCGCCAATCTCGCGGCACGTCTCAGGGAGATGCTTGACCGCGGCTTCACCGTGACAGGCGAAGACGGTGAGCCGCGTCCGCTGGCCGGCAAGGACATTGCCATTCTGTTCCGCGCTACGACCAACATCAACCTGTACGAGCGAGCACTGCGTCGCCACGGCATAGATTTTCATACGGTTGTCGGCAGGGGATTCTGGTATCGGCCCGAGGTCAGCGATCTTCTCAACATGATACGCGTGCTGGACAATTTCGGCGACGCGATAGCATTGGCCGGCGTGCTTCGTTCGCCTCTCTTTGGCTTCGACGACAATGAGCTGTACCGTGCTGCGAAGGCGGCAGATACTCTATACGCAGGCCTGTGCAGGCAGGGCGAGGGGGAGGACGGTGCGGAGCGGTCGATGGGAGTGGTCGAGAAGGCATGGTGGGCTTGGCGGAAGCTGCAGGAGTTCCGGAGCCAATCGGCGGCGCTGCCGCTATCCGTGCTCCTGAGCCGGATCGTGGATGAGACCGGTTACTCAGCAGCGATGGCCGCACAGTTCGGGGGCCAGCGCCGAGTAGCGAACATCGAGAAGCTGATAGACGTGGCGCGCGGCTTCGAGCGCGAGGGCAGCTACAGCCTGCGTGACTTCGTCTCCTATGTCGAAACACTGCGTGAGATGGACGACCGCGAGGGAGAAGCGCCACCCGAGCAGACCGAAGGCGGCGCCGTCCAATTGCTGACCGTTCATCAAGCCAAGGGTCTAGAGTGGCCCGTGGTCGTCATACCGGACTTCGGCCGCGGGCCACGATCGGGGGGAGAGGCGTTGGTCACCTCAACCGTGTACGGCATCTGCGCACGCGTAGCAGAGGAGGACGGCGGCAGCACACAATGCGCCATTGGTCGGCTGATCAGGCAGGCTGAGGCCCACAGACAGCAGGCCGAAGAACAGCGTCTGCTCTATGTCGCCGCCACGCGTGCCCGCGACTACCTGATAATCTCAGCGGGAGTTGACCCCGACAAGAGCGGCCCGCACAGTGGCATGTGCGGATGGTTCGGTTGCCTCGCCGAGGCGGCCGGTTGGGATGCGGCAAGCATTGAGTGCGACGAGCTGGGCGATGGCCCCTGGCGCATGGCGGTCACCGTGGCTCCACCCGGCGAGTTGCCTCCGATGCAGGCCGCCGGCCAATCGCTGGCACAGCGGCACAAGGCCGCTTTTCTGTCTGGCACGCCGGTAGGCGAATACGCTGTCGGAGTGGCCACCCGCAGGCGGGTCGCGGCAATCCCAGTCATGACCACCGACTTCGCGAGAATGCCGGTCACTGCCCTGGCGCAGTACCGACGCTGTCCGTTCTCGTATTGCCAGCGATTCGTCCGCGATATGCCCGAACTGGATGCAGGCTGGGGTCTCGGTCGTCTTGAGGAGGGCGCGTCAGGGGTGACGGTGGGCACATTCGCTCATCTTGTCTTGGAGCTCATCGGCAGAGAGGGAGTCGGCGCGATTGATCAGGCACTTGCGGACGCACAGAGCTCGCCCGCTGTCGGCGGGCCGCTTGCCCAACGGCAGGTCGAGGAAGTCCGAAAATGGCTCGAGACCTATCTGAACACGACGACTTATGATAGAATTATCGGCACAGCCAAGTACCTGCGCTCGGAAGTGCCGGCGGCGTTCGTCCTCGATGGCGTGATGATCGAAGGCAAGATTGATGCTCTGGCCCAGACAACTGAGGGCTGCATGCATGTACTTGATTATAAGACCGGCAGGCCGGAGGACGCAGAGCAGCTTGGCTATGAGTTCCAGATGGGGCTGTACTGCGAAGCGGTGCGCCGAGTTCACGGCCAGTTGCCGGTATCGGCAACACTGATCCACCTGAGTGCCGGTGTCACCAATGAGCTGCCGGTAGCTGATGTGGTCGAGCAGTCGCTGAGCGAGGCCAAGCAGATCATTCACGCCATCCGAGCAGGGCAGTTTGGACACCGATGCGGGCCGCCATGCCAGTATTGCGGCTATGGGCTTATGTGCGAGTACCGTTGCGGCTAGATGAGCGTGGTAGGTATTCGGCCTAACGGTGGCGAATCTGAAGATGTGCGCAGATTCCGTGCAGTTCTCAGCATTATTCCGACGACAGGAACAGGTGACAATGGGACGCCTCTCGGCTCTAGCAGCCTGCACTGCATTATTGCCTATGATGTGCTCAGTCTTGGGCTGCCGGCATGCGCGACAGGGCACAGACGCAGGTAACGTGAACGCGGCCGTCAAGGCCGAGTTAGTGGCTGAACTGAAGGCCAAGGGCAAGGAATTCCTGGATGCCGAGCAGTACAACGACGCTTATGCGACCCTCAAACGCGCCTCGGGACTGGTCAAGGACGACTACGATGTGGCGTGGGGTATGGCTCAGGCCAGCGCCAGCCTGCGCAATGACGTTGAGGCCCTCGACTGGGTGGACATGGCGCTGCGGGCGAAACCGGATTCGGCCGATGCGATGGAGTTGAGGGGGCGTCTGTACCTGCGGATGGGACGGACCGATGACGGCATAGCTACTCTGAGACGGACGGTGAAGGAGCATCCCGAGCATACCCTGGCCTGGCTGAACCTATCGGCGGCATATAGGGTCGGCGGTGACCGGCAGAAGGCACTGGAAGCGGCCAAGGCGGCCAGTAACAGCGATCCCAAGGATGCCACGCCACACCTGGCGATGGGCGATCTGTATGCGGAAGGCAAGCAGTTTGATGCCGCGGAGAAGCAGTACCGTCTGGCCATGCAGAAGAACCCTAAGGAGGCATGGGCTTACCTGCGCCTTGTAGATATTTATATTCGGCAGAAGAAGAACCTGGATCAGGCGCGCAAATGGGCCTTGCAGGCTGACCAGCTCGAGGCTGGCGATGGAACCGCCGCCTCGGCGGCAGCGTGGGTGCTGTTCCTGCAGGGCGAGAAGGCGGAGGCCGTGACGGAGATGGCAAAGGCGGCCGAAGACCATCCGCAAAACTACCATATCTGGATGCGGCTGGGCGTGATCCTGGAGGACATGGGCGAGAAGGAGAAGGCACAGAAGGCATACAAGACTGCGGCCCAGTTCGCTCCGCGGGCACGGGTGAAGAGGAACGATTCACAGAAAGGGCCCGGCCAATGACGTCGAGTATCAGGTACCTGAGCCGCGGCGATGTCGAGAGCCTCGGCATCTCCATGGCTGAGGTGATTGAGGTCGTTGAGGAGGGCTTTCGTCGGAAGGGCATGGGGGAGACCCAAATGCCCCCGAAGACTGCCATACACCCGCGGCCCGGCGAGACATTCCTGCACGCAATGCCGGCTTACGTGGGTGGATTGGATACCGCGGCCATAAAGTGGGTGGGCGGCAACGATGAGAACCGCAGCCGCGGTCTTCCCAACATCTCTGGGCTGATCATTCTGAACGATCCCGAGACCATGGTCCCTGTCTGCATCATGGACGCGAGTTGGGTCACGATGATGCGCACCGGAGCGGCAAATGCTGTCGCGATGAAGTACCTGGGACCGGAGCGTGCCGACAGCGTGGCTGTGATAGGCTGTGGCGTGCAGGGCCGCAGCAACGCTCTGGCAATGCACACGCAGTATCCCGGCCTCAGGGAGTTGCGGTGCTATGACCCGTCGGAGGTCGCACTGGAGCTGTTTGTGGAGGAGGCCGCCCAAGCCTACGACTTTGAGGTCATAGCTGTATCAGGGCCACAGGAAGCCGTGCAAGGTGCCGATGTGGTGGTGACCGCCGGGCCGAGCCCAAAGGAGCCGACCCCCTACCTGAAAGAGGAGTGGCTCAAGCCCGGAGCCATGGCGGCGCCGGTGGACTACATGGGCGCCTGGGAAGGCAAGCTGGCCGCGATGGTTGACAAGCTGATAACCGACGATCACGCCCAGATGGATTACTATCGCTCGAAGGGCTACTTCAAGGACGTACCCAAGCCCTACGCCGATCTTGGCGAGATCGTGGCAGGTAAGAAACCCGGCCGTGAGAGCCCCGAAGAGCGCACCATGTCCATACTGATGGGAATCGCCATTGATGACGCGGTAACGGCACAGCTCATTCACGCCAGGGCTGTAGCCGGGAATGTGGGCATGATGTTGCCGTCGTAGTATGATGCAGGGCGGTGCACGTGGCGTTGCGGCACAAGTGTGGACGGTGACATTGGCAGGCCGAGTCTGGCCCGAGTGGGATCGGACCATCTCATCGGTGCATGGGAGGTCATCATCAGATGAGCGAGGACAGCGGCAAGCTGCAGGTCCTGGAGGCCGAGCTTGCGGAACGGGACGCGCAAATCGAGGCTGTGCGTACTATCAGCGCCGCGCTTAGTCAGGTGACGATGGTTGAGGAACTGGTGCAACGGGCTTTGGATGTCTCGCTTGAGTGCGTGGGCGCGGAAGCGGGCTCGGTCATCCTGTACGATCCGGACAAGAACAAGCTGGTCTTCAAGTATGTCGTGGGCGAGGCCGCGCCGACACTGACCGGAATGGAAATGGAGCCCGACCAGGGGCTTGCCGGTGCGGTATTCCAGAGCGGCCAGATAGACGTCAGTGAGGATGTCTTCTCCAGGAAAGAGCATTCCCGGAAAGTCGGCGAAGAGATCAACTACGTGACCAAGAACATGGTTACCGTGCCGCTCAAGAGCGCCGAGGGCAAGTCAACGGGGGTCATGCAGGTCCTTAACAAGACCGATGGGGTGTTCGAGCAGGCCGATGTCGCGATCCTCGATATTCTGGCCTCACAGATCGCCGCCGCTCTTGAGACGGCAAGGCTCAATGAGGAGGCGCGGCTCGGAGAGATCGTGCGGTTCATTGGGAACCTGAGCCACGATGTCAAGAACATGATGACACCGGTGCAGACCGGCGCCGAGACGTTGGAATTCATAGCTGACGACACGTGGACGGCGCTTGACGAGACGATTGCCGAATGGCCCGACAAACCCAAGCAGGTCCTGGCTGACCAGTTGACCAGCCTGCGCGAGCTGCTGCCGGAGATGACCGAGATGATCAAGAGCGGATGTGACGCGGTGCAGGTGCAAATGGCCGAGGTCTCAGCCGCGGTCAAAGGGATGGTCAGCGAGCCAAGCTTCCATGAAGAGGACATCAACACGGTTGTTGACATGGTCCTGCCGATGCTGAAGGTCATGGCCGAGAAGCAGCAGGTAACACTGGTCAAGGACGTGCATGAGGACATTGCGCCGGCAGTGATGGATGCCAAGCTGCTCTACAACGCCGTGTATAATCTCATTAACAATGCTCTCGGCGCATGCCCCGAAGGTGCCACCATTACCACACATGCGCGCACTGTGTCGGAGGGGGACTTCCCGGACGGAGGCTATCTGGAGGTAGCAGTCGCCGATACCGGATCTGGCATGCCGGAGGAAGTGCGGCGCAAGCTGTTCACCGATGATGCGGTCAGCACCAAGGCAATGGGTACAGGGCTGGGCACGCGCATCGTGAAGAATGCCGTGGATGCACATGGCGGCACGGTCTGGGTCGAAAGCGTCGAGGGCAAAGGCACCACGATTACGTTCAGGGTGCCAATTGCGGGCTCGCCGGAAGCGCAGGAGAGCATGAAGCAAGCGGCGGCCCGAGAAGCTGAAGAAGCGGCTGCAGAAGCTGACGACAACCAATAGGAGCAACGCCGGCATGGAGTTTTCGTACCACAACCCCGCCAAGCTCATTTTCGGCGAGGGGAGCGTTTCCCGGCTCGGAGATTTCGCGAGCTCTCTGGGCGGACATGCGCTGCTGGTGACCGGCCGGTCGGCCATGGCGAAGGCAGGTTACCTCCAGAAGGCGACCGACCTGCTGAGGAGCGCAGGCCTGCAGGTAAGCCCGTTCAGTGAGATCCCACCCAACCCGACACTTGATGTGGTGGTGAGAGGCGGCGAGATTGCCAGACGCGCAGGCTGCGACATGGTAGTTGGTCTCGGCGGCGGCAGCGCGATGGATGGTGCAAAGGCGATTGCCGTTGCCGCCACGCATGACTGCCCAATGACGGACTTTCTCCTGCCCGACGAGACCGGGGCCAAGCGGCAACCCGGCGAGGCGACGCTGCCCATCATACTGGTTACATCTACCGCCGGCACCTCCTCCGAACTGACACCATTCGCCGTCATATCCTTACCGGAGACGTGCGAGAAGCCGGCCATGGCCAGCCCGCACATCTACGCGAAGGTGGCGATAGAAGACCCTGAGTTGACATACACCGCACCCCGGCACGTCACCGCCTCCACCGGTGTGGACGTATTCTGCCATGCCGCCGAGGGCTTCATATCGACGGTCTGTAACCCGATCACGGACGCTATGGCGCTGCGGGCGATGGAACTGGTCGTTGCGCATCTGCCGCAAGCCGTGAATGACGGGCATGACCGCGAGGCCCGCCGTGGGATGATGCTGGCTAACACGTTTGCCGGTTACGTGCTAGCTCAGGCCGGAGGCAACGTGATGCACGCTCTTGAACACCCCATGAGCGGCCACCATTCCGACCTTGCTCACGGGGCCGGGCTGGCGGCTGTGGTGGTGGCCTGGGCGGAGCTGATGTGGCGGCGCATGACGCAGAAGTTCGCAGCCGTCGCACGGACATTCGGAGTTAGTGAGCCGATTGATGAGGAAGCAGCCCCACAGGCAGCGGGCGCGCTGAAGCTGTTCCTGGGCAAAGTCGGCATGGATGTGAGGCTCCGCGAGCTGGGCATTGAGCGGAACATGCTTGATACCCTCGCCGATGATGCGATGCGGTATATGAATCACGCGGTCGCCAAGACGCCCGGCGGGGCGAGCCGTGAAGACCTGATGCAGATTCTGCAGGCGAGCTACTGAGGGCCTGATGGATGGTGAGGCAGACGCATCTTCAGCGTCGTACGATCGCCAGGGAAGCAACCATCTCAGGCCTCGGCGTTCGTAGTGGCAAGCAGATTACGGTGCGGCTTCTGCCTGCGAACGGTGAAGCGGGAATCACGGTCACCCGCACAGACCTCGGCATGACGTGGCCCGTTGACTTGAACCATACGATGGCCGTGCCGAACTGCACCTGCATTGGGGATGAGCGCGGCTCAGTCGCCTTCGTGGAGCATCTGATGGCGGTGCTGTGGGCGGCGGGAATCACGGACATGCAGGTGCATGTTGACGGGCCGGAGATTCCGCTGCTGGACGGCAGCGCACTCCCGCTGTGGCGTGCAATCGAGGCGGCCGGGACGCGCAAGCTGGGGGAAACGTGCGATGTGATTATTCCGGTGGAGCCGATCCTCATTGTCGAGGACGACAAGGCGCTGATGGTGCTGCCCAGCGACCGGCCGCGTTTCTCGTACTCGCTTGTCCATCCACACCCGATGATCGGGCACCAGTTCGCTGATTTCGATTCTGCGACCGACAGCTTTGCCGAGAGCATTGCTCCGGCGCGGACGTTCGCCACTGATGATGAATTGCAGTCGCTGAAGCAAACAGGGCTGATTGCCACCGGCGGCGAAGACAACTGCCTGGTCATCTACAGCGACCACTACTCGGCTCCTCTCTTTGCGGGTAATGCGTTCGCCCGGCATAAGCTGATGGACCTGTTGGGGGATTTGTATCTCCTGGGGCGGCCGCTGTGCGCGCATGTCCTGGCATATCGCACGGGCCATGCGGACAATCAGGCTCTGGCGCGCCGGATAGCCGGCGCCTAGTGACAGCGTAACACGGACACACGGTGCGGCCCTTGCCAGCAACGGGCCGCGAATGAGCAATGACAGGGAGGTATTGCAGATGTCAGAGGAACTTGCAGTCAACGGCGGCCCTAAGACGGCGACCGAACCGTTTCCGAGCACGGGTGTCGCCGCAGGCCGTGACCTGGGAGATGAGGAGATCGCTCTGGTCACGGAGGTCATACGCAGCGGCAAGATGTTCCGCTACGGCGGCTGCATGGTGGAGCAGTTCGAGAAGGAATATGCCGAGTTTCTGGGTATCGAGCACGTTCTGGCGGTCACTTCCGGGACGGCGTCCTTGCACACCGCCGTGGCGGCCCTGGAACTGAATCCCGGAGATGAGATCATCACGACTCCGGTGACGGACATGGGCACCTACATAGGCATTGTCCAGAGCTGCTGTATCCCTATCTTCGCCGATTGCGACCGGCTGACCCTCAACATGAGCCCCGAGGCGGTGGAGCAGCAGATCACAGAGCGGACGCGGGCGATACTGGCAGTCCACCTCTTCGGCCAGCCGTGCCGGATGGACGAGATTATGGACATTGCCCGCCGCCACGACCTGTATGTCATCGAGGACTGCGCGCAGGCGCACGGAGCTACCTATGATGGGCAGCCGGTGGGCACCTTCGGGGACATCGGTTGCTTCTCCCTCCAGCAGAGCAAGCAGATTACGGCCGGCGACGGCGGAATCGTGGCGACCAACAACGATGAGTTCTACGTGCGCGCCCGTGACTTCCATGACAAGTACTACGACCGCACGGGACGATCATCCGACCGCAGCGCCGTAGCGCGGATCGGTATCAACTACCGCATGAACGAAGTCACGGGCGCCGTGGCTTTGGCACAGACCCGCAAGCTGCCCGGCATCCTGGAGAGGCGCCGCAAATCGGCCTCACGCTTGGTGGAGCTGATTGAGGACATCGAGGGCGTCAATGCACCTTACATGTACCCGAAAACCACGGCCCATTCGTGGTGGCGCTTTAGTTTCACCATAGACGAGGATGTCCTGGGTGTGGACAAGCCCACCTTCGCAAAGGCGATTCAGGCGGAGGGGATGCCGTTTGGTTTGGGGTATGTCGGGAACCTGATGGTGAGAACGAAGTGCATCGCCGAGCACATCGCTTACGGCGATTCAGAGTTCCCCTGGGAGGCGCCATACGGGCGCGACCCGGGCTACGACATTGAGGACTACCCCGGCGCCATCTGGGGCGATAGCGACCTTTTCACATCCGGCTGGACTGAAGGCCACACTATCGAGCACGCCGAGATCATCGCCAGGGGCCTGCGCAAGGTAGCGGACTACTACCGGAGCAGGAAGTAGGTTCTGCCATAGCTATCACACCATGCAGGCGGGGGTCGGTGAGCCTCCGCCTGTGTGTGTTCCCAGCACCAGCAGCAGGCATGGACGTCTCGACGGCGAAATCTTTTACGGTCTCAGCAACAGCCAGGATGTCGAGTTCAGGGTGAGTAGGACGATGAACGAGCGAATCGGCATAGGGATTGTGGGCTTCGGCTTCATCGGCAAGGTTCATACCTACAGCTACCAGAGCTTGCCGCTGTTCTTCGAGCCGTGCCCGTTGAAACCGGGGCTGGTCGGGGTCTGCACCAGTCGTCCCGAGACCGCGGAGAGGGCGGCAGAGCAGGGCCGCTTCGCCTTCGGTACCACGAATATTGATGATCTGCTGCAGCACGACGGGATTGACGTCATTGACATTTGCACCCCAAACCATCTGCACAAGGAACAGATTGTCGCCGCCCTGGAGGCCGGAAAGCACATTTACTGCGATAAGCCGCTAACGGTCACTCTTGCGGACGCTGAGGAGATTGTGGCGGCGGCACAAGCGCGGCCGGACCTGTGCCACGGCATGGCCTTCCACTGCCGCTTCATTCCGGCCACGATGCGTGCGAAGCAGATGATAGAGCAAGGCTTTCTGGGGCAGGTCTATCACTTCCGCGCCACCTACTACCACGCGGGATACACGGACCCTTCGCGGCCGCTTTCATGGCGCTTGAGTAAGGAAGCCGGGGGCGGAGCGCTGAGCGATCTGGGCAGCCATATCATTGACATGATGCAGTACCTGCTGGGGGACGTGAGCAGACTTCGCAGCTCAATGGACACCTACATAAGGCAGCGGCCCGTCGCCAAGGGTTCCGCGCAGATGGCGCCGGTCGAGGTGGATGACTACGCGTGTCTGGAGGTCGAGATGGCGAGTGGCGGCCGCGGCTTCATCGAGGCATCGCGCTTCGCCACCGGCACTCAAGACGGCTTCACATTCGAGATCTACGGTGAGAACGGCTCGCTGAAGTTCAATATGATGGACCCCAACTTCCTTTACGCCTACGACGCACGCGATGCAGAGGGCGAACTCGGTGGAAACAGGGGCTACAAGCAGATAGAGTGCGTCCAGCGCTATCCCAAGCCGGCAGCCCTGCCGTCGCCGAAACTTCCCGTGGGCTGGATGCGTTTCCACATGCAGAGCATATTTGACTTTCTGCAGGCATTGAGCGAGGGGCGACTTGGAGTGGCTACTCTCTATGACGGAGCCAGGACGCAAGCAGTGGATGAGGCCGTAAGGGAAAGCGCCCGCGATGGGGGATGGGTTGAGGTCGGCTATCCCGTCTGAGCAGGACTGCAGTGGGACGGCGAGGCAAGCGATGAAAGACGTTGCATCCGAGGCGGACAACCGAGGCATCACCATAGACAGGGTGGGAATACGCGACCTCCACCTGCCGGTCAGGATTAAGGAGAAGGATGGCGGGTACGCGCGCGTGCTGGGCCAGATCGAGGCCAGCGTCGAACTACCCCATGTGAGGCGCGGCACCCACATGAGCCGTTTTGTGGAGATCCTGTCTTCGTGGAGCAAGCAGGCGGTATCGGTGGCGGAGATAGAGGCAACTCTCGAGCGGATGATAAATGAGTTTGCGGCTCCCGCAGCCCATGTGGCGCTCAGGTTCAAGTACTTCTTGCCGAAGCAAGCGCCCGCTTCGGGCGAGACAAGCGAGCTGGACTACGACTGCAGCTTCGAAGGAACACTGAGAGCAAGTGAATTTCGCTTTCTACTGCAGGTGACGGTGCCGATTATCACGCTGTGTCCCTGTTCCAAGGAGATAGCGGAGCGCGGGGCCCACAGTCAGCGCGCCATGCTGTCGGCGCGAGTGAACTGCCGGAGCGGCGAGATTCTATGGATCGAGGATCTGATTCCGCTGCTGGAAATGCGGGGCAGTTGCGACATATTCCCACTGCTGAAGCGCGCTGACGAGAAGATCGTCACCGAGAGGTCATACGACAACCCCAAGTTCGTGGAGGATGTGGTGCGGGACACCATCGTCGCACTGAGAGCACAGCCACAGGTCATCGGCTGCTCGGCGGAGTGTGAAAGTCTCGAATCAATACACAATCATGTCGCGTACGCGTATGCGGAGTATGGTGAAATCTAGATGGTTGAGGCCGCGATAGGTCTGATACTGGCGGGAGTTGGCGTTTGGGCATTCTGGTCGCTGGTGAGGATGCTGCAGGGCATTGGCCGGCCGCGGCCGGTTCCGGAGCCGTCTGCAGACGGCATGGAAACAGAGATAGTGCGCCCGGAAGGTCAAATCGCCGATGATGGCATCGTGTACATGTTCGCCGATCGGTTTGTGCAGCAAGCCCCTCGGCGCGCTCTCGGCTCGCTTCCTCGTGACCGTGCGTTCGATCTGACAAGCGGTATCGAACTCGATACCCGCGACTTCGCCCAGCAGCTAGTCTACGCAACGTTCATTGACCTCTACACCAAGAGCCTATTGAGGTTCAAACTGGTGCCGCGTGACGCCAGCTTCATGCCGCCCTTCCCCAACAAGTCGTGGGCGTTGCACCTGCAGCAACTGGAGCGCTTCCCGACAAGTCCGCTCTGCGACAGCCTGAATGTCGCCTTTGAGATGATCTACAAGCAGCGGCTGAAGAAGAAACAGGCTTCCGACGGTGACGACAGCCCCGACGATGTGTGGGTCAGCTTGGAGGACGTACTTGAGACGGCGCTGAAGGCGATGCGGCAGGAGATGAGCTTCTGGGAACGTGGATGCATCTACTCGGACCTGCGCAACTATGTGGGCATCGGCCTGACGGCGCAGGGCTATCTGCTGGCCTCGCCGCAGGACACGTGGCTGGATCGCATCCGGCGCAAGCCCCCGGTGCCGAACCCCGTGGCCCTGGAAGAGCATGACCTGAAGGGCGACACGGAGCGGCTCTTGAAGCGCATCGAAGCATTCCGCACGCGCTTCGGGTCTGCATCTGCATCCGCGGACCCGGGATGGCCGACAGGCGATGTTGATCCCGCCTTGTTGCAGCCTCAATGCCCGCTGGAGGACCTGCCTTTGGATGACTGCCTGCGCGTGAGCATATACGAGGCCTTGATCTCGATTCGCCAGCTCGAGCCGAGCGGAGAGGCGGGCGTCTGAGCCATGAGCAGACGAGAACTTGTTGAGTGGATCATCATGCTGGCCCTGATCGTGGCCTGGTGGCCGCGCATATTTGTCGGCTATGACCCGGCCTGGTATCACATATTGCTGTTCTATGTATCGCCGATTGTGCTGATCTTCATAGCCGTGCGGCGCTTCCGCGACATGCAGGAGGGCTTCAAGCACAGCGAGCGCATGATCAAAGGCCAACACCTGATGCAGCCGCCCGACCCCGCCGCCAAACAAGGGCCGCCCGCTACTCCGTCTGGCCCTCTTGATGACGAGGACGGCCGATAGCACCCGACCTGACCTACGCCCGTGAGACTGGACACCTATGCCGGAACTCCCTGAAGCAGAGACCATTCGCCGCGAGTTGGAAGCGGATGTAGTCGGCGAGCGCATAGCCTCCGTTGCGGTTCTGCGGAATGACGTGGTCTGCGGCGATGCCGACGACTTCGTCGCTGCAATCATGGGGAAGATGGTGACCGGCACAGGCCGCCGTGGGAAGGCCCTGTGGCTGTGTCTGCAGGGCAATGTCGGCATAGGCGTGCACCTGCGCATGAGCGGCCGTCTGCTTCTGGATAGCGCGCAGAAAGAGACCCCGCCACACACGCATGTGCTCCTGGAGACGGCAAGTAGCCTGCGCTTGCTGTATGTGGATCCACGGCGGTTCGGGCGTGTCGAACTTCTCAACTTGGGGCGACTTGGGGAATCAATCCTGTTGCGGAACATCGGGCCGGATGCTCTGTCCGAAGACCTGTCAGTCGAGGAACTACGGCGTGCCGCAAGTCACCACGGCATCGGTATCAAGGAATTCCTGCTGTGTCAGGAACATCTGAGCGGGATCGGGAACATCTATGCCAGCGAAATACTGCACCGCGGCCGCCTACATCCCGCGACCCCGGCCAACCGCGTCACTGCGGAGGAAATGGGGAGGCTATTGGCCGCCACGCGAGAAGTCCTGATCGCAGCCATCGCCGCAAAGGGTACGACACTTGCCGACGCTTCGTACCAGACCGCACTATGCGCCAGCGGCGGGTATCAACATCGCCTCTCGGTTTACGGTAGAGAGGGCGAGAACTGCCGGGTCGCTGGCTGCAGGGGGGTCGTGAAGCGGGTGAAAGCGGCCGGCCGCAGCACATACTTCTGCCCGGTGTGCCAGGCCAAAAGCAGGAGGCAGCGGGGCAGAGCGTCATAGTCCATCCCCATACATGGAAGACCGCCATCGCACTGATTGCGGTTCCCTATCGCAGTTGCCGACCGCCATCCGCAAGCGTTCGTCTCCGAGGCTGGCGACACCGTCCCCGACTTGCGGTCCGCGTACCTACCCGAACTGGACGAGGTAGCCGGCGGTGATGTCGGGACCCAGTATCGCCATGAAGACCCAGCTTATGCCGCCGGCCAGCAGATCGCCGAAGACAAGCCCCAGGAAGAATGGCATAAGCTGGCGGTAGAGACGCGCCCCACCAAGGCGGTGCACTATCGCCTTGATGATCCAAGTGAGGAAGAACGGTCCCCACAGGCAGTACCCGTACTGGATGCACGCGACGTACCCGATTGGGTTGAGGGGGATGCGCAGCCAGCGCCAGCGGGCCGCGACCAGACCGATGGTGAAGACTGTCGCGACCATCATGGCGATGCCTGACGGGGTGTCGGGCGTGCTGCCGCTATTGATCATCATCGAGGCTTCGGTCCAGTTGCTGACGGCGTTGCTGACGTTGTAGCCGCCCTTGGTGGTGCCCCCGTGCAAGACGAGAGCGCCGAATCTGTAGTAGGAGTCGAGATTGAGTTTGTAGGCCCACACGCAAGCGAGCACAAAGGCGATCATCATGGCCGGGGCGATGATGCGGGGCTTGAGCTTGATATCGAAGGCGAGCTTTTCGTTCTCCGCCTGATAGCCGGCCTGGGCCGCGAAGTAGCCGTCGGTGAGCCAATCGAAGTTGGTGAGCACCGCGAAGCTCTTAATGCCACCCCTCGGCATCAACTGACGCGAGCCCAGGAAGTATCTCAGCACCGTCGTATGGCCGCCGAAGTAGCCCCACATGGTCGGCAGGCCGGCTTCCGCCCGCAGCCGAGCATAGACCAGCCCGAAACCGATGAACATGAAGAAGTAGGCGGATGCGTGGGACGGGTATGCGCCCATGTACACGACCCAGAAAACGATGGCGGCGAAGCCGAGCAGCGTGCCGACCAACGCGGTGCGGTGCCCAAGCGCGGCCTGGGAGTCATCTATCTCCCGATCGCCGGTGAAGGTTTTGCGTGCGATGACTGCCAGCTCATGGCGCCCGACCCAGAAGAGAACGAGCATCATGCCAAGGTATGCGCCGGCCGACTGCGCCAGAGTGTGCGGGAAGCCGGGCGTAGCGGTGACGCCGAAAAGGTCGGACAGCAGCCGCAGTGTCGGCTGCAAGAGAAAGAAGAACCAGCCCGAGAAAAGAATGTCCAGCGGGACGAACCACGCAAGGCCGATCACCTGCGGGCGATGGAAGAAAGTGACGCCCCGGTATGCGGTCCAGGGGTACTCGGTGAAAATCTGCTGCCCGAGGTAATAGCGGTCCATTAGGGCCGTAACGGCCGGGTTGTACGAATGCGCGACATTCAGAACGTGGTGGAACAGTACAATCATGACGCCGACCCACACCATGACGTTCTTGAAGAAGGGCTTCGTGCTGCCCGGGGCCTCCTTTTCCACTATGCTCAGTGGAATGAAGAGCAGTGGAAAGCGGAGGCGTTCGTTCTCGGTCCATTGCTTGCGGAACAGCGTGAGCAGACATAAGCTGGTAAAGAAGAGCAAGCCCATGAATAGCGTCCACATCAGCAGCGGGTAGGACCACGCCCGCCAGGGCACGGAGCCGTCATCGCTCCCCTCGTACATCGTGCGGATGGCCTCGGGGTCCTGTGGGGCAAACCACTTCGGGACGGCCTCCGCGAGCATGGCGTAATTGTTGTCCGGGCCGGCGAAGTACGTGGCCGCCGTTGCCGAAGGCAGCATGCTTTCGGTTACGCCAAAGCTTACCGGCGGGATCGCAATGACAAGCACCATGTAGACAAATAGAAGTTCCTGCTTGGTCAATGCTCTCGCCTTGCCGATGAGGCGGCCTATCAGGGGAGCCACCGCCACAAGCAACAGAAGGCAGAAGACCGCAGGAACCGGTGGGACGGAGAGCAGATAGACCGGCGCGTACAACAGCCCGGGAGCCTGTACGAGACTTGCCTGATGCATCCACCAGACTGCGACCAGAGACAGCAAGACTGCCAGGATGACGGCGCGCAGACTCAAATACCACACCTGCCTCGATGATGTGTAAGGTCACTTGCGGTGGACGATCTCAGGTTCGTCGTCCTGCCGGCCTTTCCCTTTGCGCACGGGCGTGAAGTGGCAGGCAAGTATGGGCAAGTCAACAGCCAGCGGCAGACAGGGATATGCTTGCCAGTGGTGGAATAGTGCACGTTGACGACACACAGAAGCCGGCAGCGAGAGGAAGCAAGGTTGATGCGAGACGTTTTCGTGATGTGGCGCAATACCCGGATGGTGGTACTGGTGGCACTGTCAGCCGCCATATATGCCGCCATTCTGATCCCCTTCAAGATCATCCCAATCATCCCCGGCTTCACGGAACTGCGACCGGGAAACGCGATACCGGTTGTCTGCGGGCTGCTTTTCGGCCCGGCGGCTGCGTGGGGATGTGCAATCGGGAACCTGATTGCCGACTTCTTCGGGACCGTCGGGCCGGGGAGCCTGTTCGGTCTGCTTGGCAACTTCCTGTTCGCGTACCTGCCGTACCGGGTGTGGGTGATGGTAAAGGGGTTCGAGCCGCCCCGCGGCTCATGGGCCGAGGTGCCGCTGCTGATTCTGGCAGTGTTCATTGGGAGCGCGGCATGTGCGGTAGTCATCGGCTTCGGCTTGGACCTTCTCGGCCTCGTACCATACATGATTCTCACCACCGTCATCGTGATCAACAATACCGTCATTGGCATCGTGCTCGGTATACCTCTGGTGACGCTGCTGTACCCTCGGGCGCGACGGTGGCACCTGACGTTCAGCCAGGTGATGCGAGAGGAGGATCTGCGCGGAACACGGCTGACTCCATTGGCTGGGACGCTGGTGTTAGCCGCCTGCCTGGTCGGCGTCTTCGCCGCTCTCGACAAAACGGGAACGCTGGCGAGCTGGGCGATGAGACTGGGGGCGCTGCAGATCGAGCCGAGCATGGGGGCGGATGGCAAGCCTCTGCCTATGTCGCTGCTGATACCGCACGACATGTCGCTCCTGCAGTTGGGGGGCTGGTGCAGCCTGGCAATGATGGTCGGGACCATTCTGATGGGCAGAGTCGGGCTTGGGAAGCGAGATGTCCCTGCCAGTGCCCGCGCCGCCGCCCGTGGTGCTGCCGCCGGGAGTATTGACGTCCGCGAGCTCAGGGTCGTCTATCAGGACGCGGCCGAGGCCGCCTTGCGGGGCATCAGCTTCACGCAAACAGGCGGCGAGACAAAGTGCATCATGGGACGCACCGGCGCCGGCAAGTCCACACTGTGTCTATGCTTGAACGGCGTCATCCCGCAGATGGAGGCGGGAGAGTTCTCAGGCAGTGTGCAAGTCGGAGGGCTTGATACAAGCCGATGGACCGTTGACGAGCTCTCGCAGGTGGTGGGGCTGGTGTTCCAGGATTTCGAAACGCAGCTATTCTGCAGCGACGTGGAGTTGGAGATAGCGTTCGGTCTAGAGAACCGGGGTGCGAGCAGGGAGTTGATGCGTGAGCGAGTTGACTATTGGCTGGATAGGCTGGGGCTGCGGGAACTGGTGGGACGGGATCCGAGCACGCTTTCGGGCGGTGAGAAACAACGGCTGGCGCTGGCGGCAATCATGGCATCCGACCCCCCGGTGGTCGTGTTGGATGAACCCACGACAGACCTTGACCCCGTAGGCCGTAGGGAAGTCATGGAGGCGATCCGTGAATTGGCTTACCAGGGCCGCACAGTCGTGATGGCGACCAGCGAATCAGTGGAAGCGATGCAAAGCGACGGGCTTGTGGTGCTGCGAGACGGAGCCATCGCTTTCGAGGGTGTCCCCACGGACCTGCTGCAGGATGTGCCCGAGGTTAAGACTGTGGGGCTGCGTCCCGAGCCGCTGGCCGAGCTGGCGGATGCCGTCGGTCTGCAACGGGCCCCTGAAGACGTGCGCGAAGCCGTCGCGATGTTGCGGGAACGCAACGCATCAGTTGATGAACAGGCATTGGTGGCAACGGACGCCGCTAGCCGGCTTGGGACAACCGGGGATGTTGCCATCGAGCTAGATGGCGTCTCCTTCAGCTATAGTGACGACGCGGCACTAGCTGAGGTATCACTGCAGGTCAGCCACGGGGAATTCCTCGCAATTCTGGGGCCTAACGGTTCTGGGAAGAGCACGATGTGCAAGCTCATGATGGGGCTTTTAAGACCGCAGAATGGCCGTGTGGAGGTAAACGGCCGAGATATCGGCATCATGCGTGCAAGCGAAATCGCCGGACAGATCGGGTATCTTTACCAGAACCCGGACAGCCAGATATTCGCCGATACGGTGTTTGACGAGGTCGCCTTCGGGCCGCGAAATCTGGGTAGAACGGCTGGCGAAATCGAGAAGCTCGTCACCGAAGCGCTGGCGATTACCGAGCTTACAGGAAGCGAAGGCAAGGACCCCTTCGCGCTAACGCGCGGGGAACGCCAACGCGTAGCACTGGCGGCGGTATTGGCGTGCCAGCCGGATATCATCGTGTTTGACGAGCCGACCACCGGCTTGGACGTGCCTCAGCAAGAGGCGATGATGCAGTTGCTCAAACGCCTGCGGACGGAGGGGCGCACAGTCATCGTCGTGACCCACCACACCGAGATAGCGCTACGCTACGCAGACAGACTGGTGCTGCTAACAGATGGCGAGATAGCAGCAGATGGGCCGGTGCGTGCTGTCGTCGCTGACAGCAACAGCTTCCGGAATGCAGCCCAGGTTGTGCCGCCGCTGGTAGAGGTCTCGCAGGCGCTGTTCGGTGTTCCGCTCCTGAGTGCCGACGAATTCAGAAGCTACGTTCGTCTGGCCTGATGGGGCCGGACGAAGTGAGGGATGGCAGATGCAGACGAGCTTCCTGTTCATCGCGGCGAGTACCGCCCTGCACCGGCTGCATCCGGTGGTGAAGGTGGTGGGGCTGGTACTGCTCTTCCTGCCCGCGCTGGCCTTCAACCACCCCGCGTGGGAGGCGGCGGTGCTGGGGCTGAGTATTCTCCTGCTGCTGCTGGCGCACGGGGGTGCGAACTTGCGGCGGCTGGGGTGGTTCCTGCTACTGCTCTTCGTTATGAGCGCGCTGATGTGGTCGCTCTTCCTCTTGGATGTGAAGGAGCCGCACGTGCTCTTTGAGATCGGGGCACTGACTGTGTCGCGCCAGTCGTTGTTGTACGGCCTGGCGATGGGCTGTCGGATTACTTCGCTGTTGCTGTTCGGGCTGACATTTGTGACTACGACCCGGCCTGAGGAGTTCACGTTTGCGCTCCGCAGAATGGGGCTGCCGGGGACGGTGTCGGTTGCCCTATCGCTTTCGTTCCGGCTGCTGCCTGCGTTCCTGGGCACAGTACAAACCGTAAAGGATGCGCAACGGGCGCGAGGTCTCGATTTGAACAGAGGAAGCGTGCTATCGAGATTGAGGCGCTACCTGAGCCTGGCCGCGCCGGTGTTTGGCTATGCGCTACGCCAGGCTGATAACCTCTCGCGCGCGCTGGAGGCGCGCGGGGTGATGGCGCAGGGGAGACGTACGGAGTTGCGGCAGTTCACAATGAGGTGGAGTGATGTGGCGGTGATGGTTGCGATAGTCATTGTGGCCGCGGGAAGCGTGTACCTGCGCCTGTGCGGCTATGGCGAGGTACTGCCCCGGCTCTGACGGCGCGTCGCGATCATGCCCGCCACCAGCAGGTATGTGATGATGACACACGCGAGGCCTGCAACAGCCAGGACTGTGATGAGCGCCAATGCCTGCAAGTGCAGGAATGCGTTGAGAACGACCGAGATGGCGGCGCCCAGTGCAGCGACGGCGAACAGCCCGCGGATGAATATGCCCGAGACATAGCGAGTGGCAAGCGAGCCCAACTGGGCGCCACATGCTGAACCGGCGAAGAGAAAGAACGCCATCAGCAGGTCAACATTGCCCTTGAGAGCATGCGAGAAAGTGCCGTAGCCTGCAGCGATGACGATAGTGAATATGATGGTGCCGACGGCGACGCGAGTAGGGCAGCCGATAACGTACACGAGCATCGGCAGCCCAATCAGCCCACCACCTATGCCCAGCAGGCCCGTGAACAGGCCCATGACGACGGCGACCAGCAGCACGGCCCATACCGAGACCGAATCAATCCCGGAGACGGGGCACGACATGCACGGGCGAAGCCTGATGCTCTGTATGCGCCTGGGGAGCGGGCGTAGGGGAGTTGTGTGGTGTTGGTGGATTGAGTCGCCCGGGTGGCGGGCTGCCTCCTGCTTTGCCTTGATGTAATCGCGCCTCGCATCGAAGAAGGTGAGAACCGATATTCCGACAAGCAGGAATATGTAGATGGTGCTGATGCTGACATCCATGCGCGCTCTGCCGAGTGATTTGAGGAACTCGATGAGGCCGGCGCCGATTTCGACGCCGATGATGCTCCCGGGAATCATGATGGCGACGAGCCGGAGGGCGACGTTTCCGAACTGCCAGTGCCGCATTGCGGAGACAATTGAAGAGCCGAGCATCTGAGCCAACGAGGTGCCGACAGCGATATTGAGAGGAGTGCTGACGGCGCTGAGGGCCGGGATGAGCATCCAGCCGCCGCCCATGCCCATGAAGCCACCCGATACGCCGACCACAAAGCCGATGGAGAAGAGGTACCAGAGGCTGATAGTCACTTCGGCTATCGGGAAGTGCAAGGCCTAATGCACCTCGTTCCCGTGTTTGCGGAGGCGAGCGGCCACGCGCGGAAGCAACGTGACCCAGCGCGCCACGAAACTGAACGCCAGACCCAGCACTACCATTGACACAACAGCGAGAACAGCATACAAGTGCCGCTGCTGGTCACATAGTGCTTGTAGCCCGTCAATGACAGCTTTCACCGAGATAGGCCTCTTGGGCAAGATATGCCGAAGACAACGGGGGCCTGCGCAACAACGCAAGCCGAATCCAGGAACAAGTAACGCACCGCAGAGATGATACCACGGGATACGAACATACTCAAGCAGGCACCGACCGCACCGACGTGCAACATGGAGCGACACGACACGGACGCCACAGGGAGATGAACGCCGGAAATGCCAAGAGATGACATGACCTCGAGGGAACGATGGTTGGCGGTTCTGCAACGCAGGAAGCCGGATCGGATTCCCACTGACTACTGGGCGACTCCGGAAGCGCACTGCAAGTTGAGGGAGTACACCGGCTGCGAAAGCGATGACGATCTGTATGCGCACTTGCACATTGACAGGCCGGCGCATGTGGGCGGGCGCTATGTCGGGCCGGAACTGCCGGCCGGGGAGAACGTGTTCGGCTGCCGTCACAAGACGGTGGACTACGGAACAGGCGTGTACGATGAGCTTGTGAATAGTCCGCTGGCGGAATACGAGACCGTCCGAGAGATCGAGGCGAGCTACCGGTGGCCGGACCCCGACTGGTGGGACTACTCGCACCTGCCTGCCGAGGCTGCGAAGTATCCTGATCGGCCGATCCAGGGCGGCGGCTCGGAGCCGATGCTGACGTACAAGGCGCTCCGGGGCGAGGCCCAAGCGTTCATGGACTTGATACTGCACCCCGACGTCGTCCACTACTGTCTGGACAAGCTCTTCGACCTCGCATACAAGAATACCGAACGGATATACGACCAGATACCGGGGCAAGTGATGGTCAGCTATGTGGCGGAGGACTTGGGGTCGCAGGAAGGCTTGATGTACTCCCCGGCGCACATACGCGAGTACCTACTGCCGAGGATGAAGCGCATGATGACCCTGGTGCATGATGCCGGGGCTTACGTGTTTCATCACAGCGACGGGGCCGTTCGTGAGATTCTGCCGGACATGATAGAAATTGGGATTGACGTGTTGAACCCGGTGCAGTGGCGGTGCAAGGGCATGGAGCGCGAGGACCTGAAGCGGGATTTCGGCGACAGGCTGGTTTTCCATGGCGCAATGGACAACCAGTACACGCTGCCGTTCGGGACCGTCGAGGAGGTGCGGCAGGAGGTAATTGACAACATCGCCATTCTTGGGTGTGGCGGCGGCTACATCCTGGCACCGTGCCACAATATCCAGGCCGTAGGACCCGCGGAAAACGTAGTAGCCATGTACGAAGCGGCGTATGAGGTGGGCGGCGGGTAGAAGCGGGCCGGTGTTGCGGCGCGGAGGCCGGACGTGGTAAGATTGTGTGCACCGGCCACAAAGAAAGGGAACTAGATGATAGGCGACAGGTACTCACCCAACACGGAAGCGAGTTGGGGACTCCTATGGCTGGGAATGGCACTGCTGCTAGCGGTGGTGGGCACGATAGCGTTGTCGGGATGTCCGTCTCGCGACGACACTGCCTACGTGAGTACGGAGACTGAGGTAGCTGAGACGACGGCCGAGCCGACACCCGAGGATGTTACAGACGAAAAGGAGAACAAGGCAATGACTATTGATGTGACAAACGCAGACTTCCAGGCACAAGTGATTGAGGCAGACAAGCCCGTGCTGGTGGATTTCTGGGCGCCTTGGTGCGGCCCGTGCCAGATGATGCATCCGGTTCTGGACAGCCTCGGCGAGAAGTATGACGGGAAGGCCGTCATCGCCAGGGTCAACATAGACGAGGCGGACAACCAGCAGTTGGCCATGCAATACCAGATCCGCGCCATTCCGTATATGGCGATCTTCAAGAACGGTCAAATCGTGGAGGAGATCATCGGTGTGCGACCGGAAGAAGACCTGGCCGCGGCCCTGGATAAGGCTCTTGGGAGTTAAGCGCTGAGTTGGCACGCGGCCGCTCCAGCTTCGGCGGGGCGATGGTCGCGTGCCGGAGGAAGTGCATGCCCGAAGTGGGACAGGTGGCACAGCAAGAGCCCCGAACCGAGCTCAGTCGGGATTTGGGGCTTTTTGACGTTACCATGGTGGGCGTCGCCGGCATGATCGGCGCCGGCATTTTCGTGCTCACCGGCATCGCGGCGGGCACGGCAGGCCCCGCCTTGCTGCTGGCGTTTGCACTCAACGGCATAGTGACACTGCTTACAGGTATGGTCTACGCGGAGTTGGGGTCGGCGATACCGGAGGCCGGCGGCGGCTACCTGTGGGTGAAGGAGGGGCTTCCCGGCGCCAATGCCTTCCTGGCAGGATGGATGAGCTGGTTCGCCCATACCGTGGTGGGCAGCGTGTACGCGCTCGGTTTTGCGGCATATCTGGAGATATTCCTCGAGTACATGCACCTGGGGGTGCCCGGGCTTCAGGGGCCCGCGTTCCACAAGGTGTTTGCCGCCGCAATTGCGCTGGTCTTCATCTCCATCAACTACCGTGGCGCGTCCGAGACAGGCAGGGCCGGCAACATCGTGACCGTGGGGAAGTTGGTCATCATCTGGATCTTTGCGTTCATGGGCCTGTGGGCGATCGCCAATAATCCGCACTTCATGAGCAACTTTTCGAACCTCGACGTGCCGGGCCTGGCGTCGCACCTGAAGGGGTTCGCGCCGATGGGCCCCACGGGGATTCTGACGGCGATGGGCCTTACATTCATCGCGTTCGAGGGGTACGAGATAATCGCCCAGGCAGGCGAGGAGGTAAGACACCCACGGCGCAATATCCCGAAGGCCGTATTCCTGGCCATGCTCATCGTCATCCCGACGTATATCGCGGTCGCCTTTGTCGCGCTGGGGGCGGTTCAGATCCCGGCCGGAGACCATGCGCTGACGACGTGGCAGTGGCTCAGCGCCGAGAATCCGGAGGTCGCACTGGCCAGGGCGGCGCGGACGTTCATGGGCTCGGCGGCGGTGCTTCTCTTGATCGGTGCCCTGTTGTCGACAATGAGCGCGCTGAATGCGACGACGTACTCCTCGACACGGGTTTCCTTTGCGATGGGCAGAGACGGGAATCTGCCGGATGCATTCGCGGCGGTCCACCCGAAGAGCCGCATCCCCTACATCGCGCTCCTGCTCAGCGGCAGCCTGATCATATTCATGGCCGTGGCGATACCGCTAGAGGCGGTGGCGGCGGCGGCGGACATCATGTTTCTGATGCTCTTTCTGCAGGTCAACGTGGCCTGCATCACGATTCGGAAGAAGTACGGCGAGAAGCTGCGCTACGGCTACATGTCTCCATTCTTCCCGTACGTGCAGATAACGGCAATCGTGATACAACTGGCGCTCGTCGGCTTTATGTTCGTGTTCTCACCGCTGGCCGCTCTGGTGACGATGGGATGGGTCGCCGGCGGGATGCTGATCTACCATTTCTACGCCTCCAAGCGCGAGCGTGAGAAGGAGGTCACTCCTGTAGTCGCTGCGGCCACGCCCGTGGTTGACAGGCGGCACTTCTCGGTGCTGCTACCGGTCGCCAATCCAGAGACTGCGAGAAAGCTGCTAAACGTGGCCAGCCGACTGCTGCGGCTCGAGCCGGGGAATCTGATGCTACTGCATGTGATAACGGTGCCCGATCAGTTGCCGGTCAGTGTCGGACGCGATTTCATAGACGAGACGCGTCCGCTGCTGGACGCAGTGGCGGAGCAGGCCGAAGGCCTCGGCATGATCCCCAACAGCATTGTGCGCGTTGGCCACCGAGCCGCCGACGCCATTGTGGACACGGTGGAGGACACCCATGCCAATTTCGTCGTCATGGGCTGGGCCGGACACAGCCGGGATCCACGGACGGTCGTCGGGAGCACGATTGACAAGATTGTGAAGGACGCCAACGCGAACGTGGTGGTTGTACGGGGTGACGCGAGCATCCCGGCCCGTCGCATATTGGTGCCCGTTCAGCACCCACTGCACGGCAACCTGGTTGCCCAGTTTGCGGCGGTCATGGCTGACGAAACCGCCAGCTACATCCGCTTGCTGCACGTGGTTGACCGCGACACTTCGAGTATTGAACGCGCCCAGGCAGCCGCCGACCTGCGTGAGGCGGTGAGCCGGCATGCGCGCGGCAACGGCACTAGCGCCAGGGACGTGCAGGATGAGCGGCGGTTCCACATTCGCATCGAGGCAGGCGATGTCGTTGACACGATTGTGAAACACTCTGCCGACTTCGATCTGGTCATCATCGGTGCATCGCGGGAGAGTTGGCTGCGCAGAAAGGTATGGGGCGATAAGACGAGGCGGTTTGCCAGGGATATGAAGGCCCCGCTGATGCTGGTGAACCTGGGGAGCGGACTGGTGAAATTCAGTGTATCGCAATTCTTTCAGTTCTTCTGGGATATTGAGCAAGAGCAGTAAGGAGCGACCAGGTTGTCACTGCGTGACCTAGAACGCGCCGGACTGATACTGCCGAAGGAGCAGTGGGGACGGCACGACATGCAGAGTAAGGTAAACCGCGCGAGCCTCGCCGCCGCGTGGATCATGGCGGGTGTGTCGGCCGTGCTGATGTATGCGGGGAACGGTCTTGCTCTCACCTGGGTCGGCCTGGCCGGGATGCTGGCGTTCATGGCGTGGTTCACGTATCTGTCCATACAAGCAATCAACAAGCGCAACCGCGAGGAGAGCGAACTGTGGGACAAGCCGGAGGATGAGAACAACGGCGATGAGGTGGCGGCGTCCGGCAGCCGGTAGCGATGCGAGCGACCCGCCCCGACAGTGAGAGGTTACCACTATGGCTCGAAAGGCAATCAACCCGCAGACGGTCTGCCGTCCCGTATCCCCGACGTATTCCCACGCCACCATAGCGGAGGGGAAGCGCCTGGTGTTCATCGCCGGGCAAGTGGCCACCGATGTGGACGGCAACACTGTGGGCGATGACATCCAGACCCAGACCCGGCAGGCGTATGAGAATATCCGCCTGATCCTGGAAGCGGTCGGCGGCAGCATGAACGATATCCTCCACACCGACGTTTTCATGCTGAACGTGCAGCGCGACCTCCAGGGCTACCTGAGTGTGCGTAGAGAGTTCTTCCCCGACAATCCGCCGGCCAGCACCCTCGTCCAGGTGCAGGCGCTGGTGTCCCCGGAATACCTCGTTGAGGTGAAGGCCGTAGCGGAACTGGCCGGCTGACGCAAGTCCCAGTGCCCCGTTTGCGTTCCGTCAGATGCCTTCGAAGCGCTTCACTATCCACCTCACGTATGACCTGTCCAGCCCGATCATGCAAAAGCCGCGGTGGTGTCCGGCATCTGAGGCAGCGCGTCGCGTGCACCGGCCAGAATGACCGTGTTGCGTAGGCACTTACCGGAAATGGATTTGGGCAGTTGCGTGACCTGCATGGATGTTCGCCATCACGGGTTACCATGAGCCGCCAAGGTCGGCAAGCAGGACGCGGGGATCTGATGGCGAAGCTCTAGGCCGCTAGGTCGTACCTCGGCACGGACGGTACTGCAAGAGACTGCACGGAGGCGAAGTATGAGCGATTACTCGATTCTCCCCATGCTGCAGAGGCGCATGGCTGAAAGCCTTGCACGGCGGCAGCCTTTCCCTGCGAACAGGGACGCACTGCTACGGCGTCTGAGCGAAACGCGAGAGCAGTTGGCTGAATGTCTCGGCACGATGCCCGAACGCATTGTTGACCCGCAACTGCGAAAGCAGGCCGAGTTCCGACTGGGCGGCACAGGCGTAGTCCAGGAACGGATCGTGTACAGGACCGAAGAAGATGTCTGGGTGCCGGCTCACATATATCGCCCTGCAAGCCCTCCATCGCAGAAGCTGCCGGGGGTACTGCTCATTCAGGGCTGGGATCTGGACAAACACAGTATGCCTGAGTTCAAGGTGAAGCTGGCGGAAGCGGGCTTCGTCGTCCTATTCCCGGACAACCGCTTTAGTGGAGAGCGCAAGCGTCCCGTGACGGGGCAGGTGGAGCAGCAGAACCTTCTGCCGGTAAGCGAGCTGTTCGGGCTGACATTCATGGGCATGAATACCTGGGACAACCAGCGTGCTCTCGATGTGCTGGCGGCCAGAGATGATGTTGATGGCAAACGGCTCGCGGCTGTCGGCTTGTGTTGGGGTGGAATGCAGACGTGGACACTTGCAGCGATGGACGAACGGGTGAAGGCCGCTTGCCCGGTGTGCTCGGTGTCAACCTATGAAGCATTGGTGAATGAGTATGTGGCCTTCACAACCGGGCATACTTGCTATGGCACGTATATACACAAGTGGGCACAATACGGGGACACTCAGGACATCATCGCCTGCATCGCACCGAGGCCGCTCCTGATCCAGAACAACGTCAACGACACCTGGTTCCCGATTGGCGGCTATCACCGCGTCGTCAGCGAGGTGAGCCAGGTGTACCACACATTAGGAGTCCCGGGCAACTTCCAGTACGAAGCACGCATCGCCGAGCATGACATAACGGAGACCTTCGGCGGGCGCGTCATTGACTGGCTCATCACGCATCTGCAGCCCTGATGGACGTTCAGACGGCCATGCCCGCAGAGTGGTTCAGCCGCCGTAGACGGGGCTACATCGTAATGCGACAGCATTCTCCGCCAAGCGCCATGCCAGCGTCTACCATGCCGGCCCATCTTCATCGGCCTCAAGGAAGTAGACCTCCGGCGGAGCAGTCAGAATGTTCTCGTGGATTTCCCTCAGCTTGGCCGATTGTGCGTGTCGCCGGGCGTTATCCAGGTTGTCCCATTCCAGAAGCACCAGAGCCGTGGACGGGTCATCCTGAGCTCTGAAGATGCGGTACTTGCCAGCGCCATCGCTCTTTCGCCATGCCACGCTCTCTTCCGCAACAAATCCGGCCCTCCACGCCTCGAAGTCCTTGACTCTGAATAGGCCCAGAACATACGGCATGGGTCATCCCCTCCTTGATGCTTGTCGCCTCACAGACACCCCCAACGCCGGCGCTGCTGAGATTGCGCCTAGCAGAGCGTGTTGTGTGTGAGCATAGATTCGTCTGCTGCCACATTCGCACCTGCCAGACCTATGCGCCTACGTGGTAGTACCGCTCGACCGGCTCTCAGGTAGGGGAAGCCACGCCGAAGGCGAATACGGCACCAAGGGTATCAAGCTCGTACGGAGGGTGTCGGAATGTCCAGACAGACAATGACTTATCTGACCGCAATCAGTGTGTTTGTGGCGATCTCCATGGCTTGCGCCGAAGGTGAGCTCAGATGCATTCAGCAGCCGACATTCTGGATAGTCGGACAGCAGACACGGATCATGATCCAAACACCAGAGGATTGCGGGAAACTCGAGGTCACCCATCCGGATGGGCTCGAGCTTTTCGACCGCTGGCCCTACAAGGCAGGAGATACCACCCAGCGGTTCTACTTTCGCGCGCAGAAGCCGCTGGAGGCGGGGGAGATCCGGTTCAAGTCGGGAGGATACGAGCTATCTCTGCCGGTGCGGGTCCTATCCTGGGAGCAGGCGCTGACGGACGAGTTTGAGAGCGGGGGCTTCAAGCTGCCCCGCGTATTCCCTCTGGAGGGAAAGGACGAGCATAGGAGCGGACTGAGCTTTCTGACGCAAGAGTATGTTGATCGGTTCCGGCGCAGCGGCATAGGCGGAGCCGGCGGCGAAGAAGTCGTCTCGAAGCGGCTCGCAGAAGCCGAAGACATGGAGAAAGTATTCTACGCCTTGCCGGAGACGACGGTACCGCGCAGCGTGTATGTGAACCGCTACCCGATGACGGGCTGCCCGATATGCGGGAAGAAGGTGTTTGAGGGGCGTTCAGGGTTCTACCCGTGGACCTTGGACTACGAGAATCACCCGTATCAACTGCAGTGCCCCGAATGTGGGCGCTGGTTCCCTACGAACGACTTCGCCTCCGGCGACATGGCAAGCGGCGAATTTCCCGACGACGGCTGGTGCTACTTTGCGGACGATGGCACACCGTATGGTTTCGTGGCCTACTATTGCTGCTGGTACTACATGAACCGCTTCAGGAACCTGCCTTATGTCTACGCGAATATGTACGCGTGTACGGGCGACAGGCGCTTGGGGCGGGCGGCGGCATTGACGCTTTTCCGTCTGGCCGAGCAGTACCTGAATCTCGCACTTAATGTCAATCAGCGCAAGGCCTACACCCGCGAGGCCCTGTGGCGAGGCGGAATTGTGCCGCAGGGCACACCTGCGGTGGACGGAGGATGGTACTACGTTGAGGGCAACTGGGAAGTTCCTCTGGTGGGACTGTACGCGCCCGCGTTCGAGTGGATATGGGACTACTTCGACGAAGATGACCCGGAACTGATCCACTTCTTGCAGCAACATCACCACCCCGAGATCAAGACGATGCAGGACGTGCGGCAGTTCATCGAGACCGGCTACTTCCGCGTTGTGGCCCAAGGCTGCCTGGACCGCACCATCGTGGGCAATCATCCCCAGGGCCAGCGCGCCGCGATGGAGCTGGCACTCGTCCTCAACAGCTCACGCTCGCACGAGATCGTGGACTGGACCTTCAATGGCGCAGGGGGGATGCGCTACTTCCTCACGAACGAGTTCTTCATAGATGGTTCGGCCTTCGAGGCTCCCGGATACAACCGCGGCCACTACATCAATACGCAGGAGATTGCGGATTTGATGGATAGAATCCGCGGCATGCGACCTGACGATTACGAGCATGCCGGATTCCCCTTGCTGGCAGACGATCCGAAGTACAAGTACATGTATGACTTCAACATCAACTACAGCCTGATTGGCCGCACTTGCGCTCATGTGGGCGATTCCGGTGATGTCGCTCCGACGGAGCCATGGCCGCTCCACCCCTGCTCGACCCTGTCGCGTCAAGACTACATCAAGCCTTTTCAGAAGTGCCCTGATAACGTCAACTTCGCGCGAGTGCTCTGGGACCCCGAAACCAATCAGCCCATCAAACAGCTTGCCGACGAGAAGCTGCGTGCAAAGGTGACCGAACTTGTCGAGAAGCACGGAGCAGAACTTGATCTGCCCAGCAACGTACTGGACGGCTACAAGCACGTCATATTGCGCAGCGGAGAGGGCGAGGACAAGCGCGCCTTGTGGATGCGGTACGGGCAGGCGTTCGGCCATGTGCACTACGATCAACTGAGCATCGGCTATGAGGCGCTGAAGCGAACACTGCTGCCGGAGCTGGGCTACTACAGGGGGGAAGACTACCGCACCGAATGGGACATGAACTGGTGCATCCACTACAATGCGCGGATCGTCGGAGAGGATGTGAAGCCGGCGACCAGAGGCAACGGTGCTCTGAAGATGTTTGCCGACGGCGGCTGGGCGAAGATGGCGACCGCCATGGACCGCAAGCATGTAGTCGTGGACCCGCCGCAGCTCTACCAGATGCTCCCGGAGCAGATTAGGGAGCGCACCATCGCGCTGGTGGACATATCACCCCAGCACTCCTACGCGGTGAGCATCTTCCAACTACATGGCGGCACAGATCATTACTGGAGCTTCCACGGGCCGCGCGGGACTGCCGAGTGCAGCGGCCTGAAGCTAACGGCACAGAATGGCGGGACGCTGGCCGGGCCGGATATCCCGTATGGTATTAAATGGGATTCAGAATGGAGCAAGGCAAACTGGGAGATCATGTGCTTTCCGTTCCTCTATGACGTGTACCGAGGCACGGCCGAGGGTATCTGGAGCATGGACTGGACGCTGGAGAACTACCCGGACGTGCACATGCGGATGCACGCGATACAGCCCAGCGGAGCGGATGTGGGATTGGCAAAGGGCAAACCACCAGGCGGTGGCAAGCCCTACGAGCTCCAGTGGGCGGTGCAGCACACGAGGGGCGAGTTCCCGCTGAGCAGTTGCTTTGCCACAGTCATCGAGGCATACGAAGGCGAACCACTGATAACGGATGTGCAGCACCTGAATGTCAGCACGCAGGTCGCAGGTCAGCATTCCCCCGTTGCGTTCCGGATCACGTGCGGCGACCGGGTGGACACGATTATCTACTGCCGCGATCCCGACGGACCTGTAACAACCGGCAATGGGATTACCATGCAGGGATCTCTTGGCATTTGGGCTGAGGTCGGGAACCAGGTCAAGGGTGTATTCCTCGCCAACGGAACCCGCATAGCTAAGGGGGAGAAGCAGTACACGCTTCCGACAGCCGCATGGTCCGGACAGATCGTGTCGGCGGACTTCACGGAACGCAAGCTAGTGGTGGCACCGCCTCACCCACAGCCCGAGGCGCTTGTGGGCCGTTACGCGCACATCACCAACGAGCAAGGAAATGATGTCACTCACTTGATAGTCGGGGCTCAGACGGTAGCTGAAGGCACGGAACTGACATTGGAGCTCGACCCTCGCATCGGCGAGGGTCCGGTGGTCGAGATACACGAGGACGGCATCACCTCCGGCATGCAGCTCGTGTTCGGCGGCTATTTGTACTACCACGGGAAGACACTGAGCAATGAGGATGCTTCGGCGCTATACAAGATTAACGGGGTGAGGAGCTCGCGAGCATACATCAACACTCAGGTGCACCCGGACGCAGGCAAGGAGAAGCTGGGGATCGAATTCACGGATAGGGAGAACGACGGCAACGTGCGGTTCACCATCTACGACTACGGCCCTGGCGATGCCGTTACGGTTCCCAACTTCATTTCTGTAGGCAACGCGAGCGGCGGCTAGAAAGGGACGGCACTAAGGCAGTTCCGTGGCCCCCTCTTGGACGTGGTGAGAGGGGGCTTTGCCGCATTTACGGGCCGAGCGTCGCCGCCCACCAACGCTCGCCGACAAGGAACAGGGACGGTTGGCGGCCAATAGTGTGTAGAGAATACCGCATGAGAGAACGCGAAACCAGAAATGCGAAAAGGGGTAGGCATCATGCGAATACAACACCATTTGTGCCTGTTGGCGATAATCAGCTTGACGCTGGCGATGGCGGCTTGGGGTGACGGGGATCTGAAGTGCATCCAGAAGCCGCTATTCTGGCTGGATGGCCAGCAGACCAGGATAGTCATCGAGACTCCTGCGGATTGCGGGAAGCTGGAGGTGGCGTATCCCGATGCGCTGAAGCTGTTTGACCGCTGGCCGTACAAGGCAGGGGACACCACGCAGCGATTCTATTTCCGTGCCATGCGGCCTTTGGAGGCGGGGGAGATTGCATTCAAATTCGGCAATTACGAGCTCAAGCTGCCGGTGCAGGTGCTACCGTGGGCTGAGGCGTTGAGGGCGGGAAGTCGCGAGTTCGAGGGACTGGCGGTACCACGGATATTCCCGATGGAGGGGGACGACGAGCACAAGAGCGGTCCGACATTCCTGAAACAAGCCGAGGTCGAAGCATTGCGAGCGGGCCGCGAGGCGCACCGGGAAGAGGGAGAGAAGATAGCGGCGGCCCTGCCCGACGCCCGTAAGCTGTTCTACGACCTCCCGGAAAGCACCATCCCGCGTGCGGTTTTCGTCCAGTACAAGAACCCGAAGGGCTGTCCCATATGCGGCCGGAAGATATTCGAGGGCCGTTCCCCGTTTTACCCGTGGGTATTGGACTACAAGGACCACCCATATCAGGTGCAGTGCCCCGAGTGCAAGCGATGGTTCCCGGACAACAACTTCGCCGCCGATGACATGACCAGCGGCGAATACGCGGATGACGGCTGGGCCTACATAGACAAGACTGGCGACCCATACTGCTTTGTGTCATATTACACTCAGTACTACTACCGAGGTTCTTACGGACCCAACATGCGCAACTATGCCGTGGCTTACGCACGTACCGGAAATCAACACGTGGGGCGCGCGGCAGCGCTGATGATGTTCCGCATCGCCGAGCAGTACCTCAACCTTGCGCTCAACATCAACCAGCGCAAGGCATACATGCGCAGCGCGGTGTGGAGCGCCTCCATCATCCCACAGACCAACGTCAGGATGTACAACACCTGGTTCTACATAGAGCATAACTGGGAGTGCCCGCTTGTACCTCAGTACGCAGTGGCGTTTGACCAGCTATGGGATTACTTCGACACGGAGGACCCGGAGTTCCTCAAGTTCCTGCAGGAGAACCATCATCCGGAGATACAGACGATGGCGGATGCGCGGAATTTCCTCGAGACAGGATATTTGCGTGTGGTGGCGCAAGGATGTCTGGACAAGACGCTCATTGGCAACCATCCCCAGTCCCAGCGTGCCGCCATGGAGGCGGCGCTGGCGCTGAATACGCCACGCTCCTACGACATCGTGGAATGGACCTTCAACCGCGAGGGCGGAATGAGGTATTTCCTCACCAACGAGTTTTTCATAGACGGCTCAGCCTTTGAATCACCCGGCTACAACCGGGGCCACTACATCAACACGCAGTCCGTCGCCGATGTGCTGAACCGGATCGTGGAGCTGAATCCGGACAGGTACAAGGATGCCGGCTTCCCGCTCTTGACACAGGATCCCAAGTACAAGTACATGTACGACCTGAACATCAAGTACGGTCTGCTTGGCCGCACCTGCGCCCTTGTCGGCGATGCAGGAGATGTCGCTTCCACCGAGCCGCATAGCCCAAGTCCCTGCTCAACTCTGGGCCGAGCCGATTACGTCGCGCCGTTTACCCTCTTCCCGGATGATGTCAACTTCGCAAAGGTGCTATGGGACCCCGGGGCCAGTGCACCTATTCCGCAGTTGCAGGATGAACAGTTACGCACGAAGGTGACAGACATAGTACAGCGCGAGGGCTCCGAAATCGAGTTGCCCAGCACATTCCTGAACGGCTACGAACATGCGATCCTACGCAGCGGCAGCGGCGATGACAGGCGGACGCTGTGGGTGCGTTGGGGCGAGTTGTACGGTCACAGGCATGATGATCTGCTGACAATGGGCTTCGAGGCCAAGCAGCGCACACTACTCCCCGAGTTAGGCTACCCGCACAGTTGGACGTTCCGCGTGCCGTGGGAGGGGAACCGGCTCACACACTACAGCGCCGAGATCGTGGGGGAGCCGGAGGGCACCTTGCGTATCGGAGGCGGCGTGTTGGAGCTGTTCGCGGATGGCGGTTGGGCGAAGATGGCCTGTGCCGCAGCGCGGTCGTACAAGTCCGCAGCCGCTCCCCAGATCTACGAGATGCTGCAGGGTCCTGTGATGGCGCGAACCATCGCGCTGGTGGACATCAATGACACCGATTCCTATGCAGTGGATATCTTCCGCCTCGGCGGCGGCACCGATCACTACGTCAGCTTTCACGGCCCCAGGGGCGAGGGTTCACCCGAAGGGCTCAACCTGACACCCCAGCCGCACGGCACCATGGCGGGGCCTGACGTCGAGTATGCCAAGGGGCAGGCGTGGACTAAGGCCAACCCGCAGTTGGCGGCGTTCCCCTACCTGTACGACGTCCAGAGAGCCACCTCACAGGGCGTGTGGGACATTGACTGGACGCTGGACAACTACCCGGACCTACACCTCCGCGTGTATGCGGTACAACCGCAGGGATCTGACGTGGGGCTCGCCAAGGGCAAGCCACCGGGCGGCGGCAATCCATACGAGCTACTTTGGGTCATTGAGCACCGCAGCAACGACGCCGCGCCACTGAGCAGTCAGTTCGTCAAGGTTTTGGAGGCGTACGAGGGCGAACCGGCGATTTCTGAAGTCCGCCGCCTCGGAGTGATGACCGAGAGCCAGGGAGACCAGCCGCCTGTGGCGTTCGAGGTGGCAATCGGGAATCGCGTGGACACCGTGATTCACTGCTATGACCCGACTGTAGCCGTAACCACAAAGAGCGGCGTGAGCATGCTCGGGTCATTCGGCGTTTGGTCCGAGGTCGGGGGGCAGATGCAGAAGGCGCTGCTCGTCAACGGTGGGTACATCGCGAAGGGCAACGCGCGAGTGGCGGCGGAGAACCCATCCTGGACCGGCGAAATCGTCTCAGCGGATTTCGCGGAGCGGAAAGTGCTGGTGAAGCCGGCGGTTCCCAGGCCGGAAGCGGTGGTCGGCCGCCAGGTGCGGATAACGAACGATTCGGGCAATGACTGTTCGCACATCATTGTGGCGGCCACAAACGTCGGGGATGCCACGGAGCTGACGCTGGAATACGATCCACGGATCGGCGAGGGGCCGGTGGAAGGTGTCGGCGACGGCTTCGTGGCCTGCGGGGCAGACCTTATCTTCGGACGCTGGCTGTACTACCACGGCAAGACACTGGCAAACGAAGACGCATCTGGGCTCTACAAGACAAGCGCCGTCGTCGGCACGCACAACGTGTACCTTGACCCGGCGCGGCACGCCGACGTGAAGGCCGCGGAATTGGGCGCCGCATTTGTGGATAAGGACGGAGACGACATAGCGCGCCTGGTCATCTACGACTACGGGCCTGGGGACACGGTGACCGTGCCCAATGTCACCTCTGTTGACGCGACCAAGCAGTGACAAGGTTCCGCGTCAGATGGGGACTGACGCGACGTGAAAACCGATACTGGCAATCTGAGGTGTTACGAGATGCGAAACGGGATCGCGGGCGTCGTGCTCGTGTTGGTGGCGCTTGAGTGGGTATCGCTGGGCATGGCCGCAGACGAGTTGAAGTGCATCCAGAAGCCGATGTTCTGGTTGCTCGGGCAGCAGACGCGTATAGTCATCGAGACTCCTGGGGATTGCGGAAAGCTGGACGTAAAGTACCCCGATGCGCTGAAGCTCTTTGATCGGTGGCCGCATAAGACGGGGGACACGATTCAGCGCTTCTACTTCCGGGCGCTGCAACCTCTGGAGACAGGGGAGATTCTGTTCTCGTCCGGCGCCTACTCGCTTTCACTGCCTGTACAGGTGATTCCATGGGAACAGGCGCTCAAGCCGGGAAGCCTGGAGTTCGAGGGCCGACGGGTGCCGCTCATCTTCCCGATGGAGGGTGGGGACGAGCACAAGAGCGACATCAGCTTCCTCACGCGACAGCAGCTTGACGAAATGCGCGCGGCCGGCGCCGGCGGTCCCGAGGCGGTGGCCAAGACGGTGGCCGCCCTGCCCGCCGATGAGGATGTGTTCTCCTGGTTGCCGGAGACGACGCTCCCACGCGCCGTATTTGTGCAGCGGACCAGCCCGAAAGGCTGCCCCATCTGCGGGCGCAAGATCTACGAAGGCCGCAGCCCCTTCTACCCGTGGGTGTTCGATTACGAGAACCATCCGTATCAGGTGCAGTGTCCCGAATGTAAGCGATGGTTCCCGGACAACAACTTCGCGGCTGGAGACATGACAAACGGGCAGTACCCTGACGACGGATGGGGTTACATTGACCCGCAAGGGGACCCCTATTGCTTTGTTTCTTACTACAACTGCTGGCACTACCTCAACCGCTATATTCCGTTGGTGGACCGATACTGCGATCTGTACGCGCGCACCGGCAACCAGCGGATTGGTCGCACTGCGGCCCTGGCAATGTTCCGTGTGGCCGAGCAGTACCTGAACCTGGCGCTCAACATCAATCAGCGGAAGGCCTATACGCGCGAGGCGGTCTGGAGAGGCAAGATCATCCCTCAGACCGGCATGAAGCCCTACCAGACGTGGTTCTATGTCGAGGACAATTGGGAAGTACCCAGGCTAACCGGGTATGCCAAGGCGTTCGAGTGCATCTGGGACTACTTCGACACCGAGGACCCGGAGTTTATCAAGTTCCTGCAAGACAACTACCACCCCGAGATCAGAACAATGGAGGATGCCCGCAGCTTCATCGAGACCGGCTACTTTCGGGTGATGGCCCAGGGCTGCCTGGATGGCACGATCATCGGCAACCATCCGCAGGGCCAGCGATGCGCCATGGAGACTGCGTTGGTCCTTAACACCCCGCGCGCCAGGGAGATAGTGGAATGGACTTTCAACCAGGGCGGGATGCGCTACTTTCTCACCAACGAGTACTTCATTGACGGCGCGCCGTTTGAGTCGCCGTCCTACAACCGGGGACATGTCACCAACCTGCAAGCTGTTGCCGATGTACTGAACCGCATTGTGGAGTTGCGCCCGGAGCAATACAAGGATGCCAAGTTCCCGCTGCTGACGAAAGACCCCAAGTACAAGACCATGTACGACTTCCACGTCAACTACAGCATGATCAACCGCACCTGGGCCGATGTCGGAGACTCCGGGGATGTGGAACGCACGGATGCTCGACCTCTCGACATCTGCTCCTCACTGGGGCCGGAAGACTATGTGGCGCCCTTCGCGGTATATCCTGATTGCACCAACTTCGCCAGAGTGCTCTGGGACCCCAACGTCAGTGCCCCGATCCCAGCGCTGCGGGATGAGAGACTGCGGGCACAAGTCGAGGCCTTAATTGCTCGTGAGGGCGCGGAGCTGCAGCTTCCCAGCAATTTCCTGGACGGCTACGGCCAGGCCACACTGCGCAGCGGCAGTGGCAGCGACCAGCGGGCGCTATGGCTGCGCTGGGGTGAGTGTTACGGGCATCGCCACGACGACATGCTAACAATGGGGTTTGAGGCGAAGCAGCGGACGCTGCTTCCAGAACTGGGTTATCCACATAGCTGGACGTTCCGCGTGCCGTGGGAGGGCAATCGCCTGACGCACTACAGCGCACAGATCGTCGGCGAAGACCCCGCCATTCGGCGGATAGGGGGCGGCGTTCTCGAACTCTTCGCCGATGGCGGATGGGCAAAGATGGCCTGTGTGGGCACGCGTGCATACCGCGATGTGCCGGCGTGGCGCATCTACGAGATGGTACCCGGCCCGCTGATGGCCCGAAGTATAGCTCTGGTGGACATAAACGAGCGGGATTCCTATGGGATCAGCATCCTCCGACTGCGAGGCGGAACGCATCACTACGTGAGCTTTCACGGGCCTCGGGGAAGCGCTGCCGCGAGCGGCCTGCAACTCGTATCCCAGGCTGCCGGCACCCTCGCCGGGCCCGATGTCGAGTATGGCAAGGGTGACGAATGGACGAAGGCAAACCCCCTCCTATCGGCCTTCCCGTACATGTACGACGTACGGAAGGCGAGTGCCGACAGGCCGTGGCAAATGGAATGGACGCTGGAGAACTACCCCGATCTGCACCTGCGCATGTATGAGGTGCAGCCCCAGCCTTCGGATGTCAGCCTCGCAAAGGGCAAGCCGCCGGGAGGTGGTAACCCGTATCAACTGCAATGGGTCATGCAGCACCGGGGTGGGAAAGAGGGACTGAGCAGCCAGTTCGCGACCGTCATCGAGCCGTACCAGGGGGAGCCTGCCATTTCCGAGGTCAGACACATTCATGTAAGCAGCGACGATCAGAGCGACCAGCCGGCGGTGGCTTTCCAGGTCGTGCTGGGGGATCGTGTGGACACCATCATCCAGTGCTACGACCCGTCCATACCCGTGCGTACGGGCGACGGGGTGGAAATGCTTGGCTTTTTCGGGATATGGTCGGAGGTCAACGGCCGCATGGACAAGGCATTCCTGGTGAATGGCACGTACATAAGCAAGGGAGATGCCCGCGTTGAGGCGGAGGCGGCCTCGTACACGGGCAGAATAGTCACGGCGAACTTTCCGGCCCGTAAGATTGTGGTGGAGCCGACCCCGACGCCGCCGCAACTGCTCGTGGGCCGGCAATTGCGAATAACCAACGAGGCGGGGAACGACTGCTCGCATCTGATAGTCGGAGCCAGGAGCGTACCGGACGGCGTGGAACTGACCTTGGAGTTGGACCCACGGATCGGTGAGGGACCTGTCACCTCGGTCTTCGCCAGCTACATCGGCTGCGGGGCCGACCTGATCTTCGGCCGATGGCTGTACTATCACGGAAAGACCCTAGCCAATGAGGACGGCTCAGCCACGTACAAGATTACCGGAGTGTCCGGGAACCACAACGCGTTCCTTGACCAGACACAGCACCCGGGGCTGACACAGGAACAGCATGCGAGCGAATTCGTGGACAAGGACGGTGACGGTGTCGCACGCATGCTGATCTATGACTATGGGCCGGGCGACACCGTCACGGTGCCCAATTCCGTCGCGGTTGACATGGGCAGCGACGTGAAGTGATAGCATCAGCTAGAACCGCGAAGCGGAGCAGATCCCGGGAGTGGGGCTAGAGGAGCTTGAGTACTCGCCAGCCTCCGGCGGGGACTGTCACCTCGAGCCTCGCGGGGCCACCGAGTCTCCCCAGATTGTCGCCGCTAAGCATATCGGTGACCTCATGCGAACCGGCGGAGGTGATGGTAGCCTCCGTCGGAGCGTCAAGGTCCCAGTTTGCGATCATCAGCAGTAGCTCGTCACCGACGTCGTAGAGCTTGCTGATGCCCATGCGGGATGAAACTGTGACCGGCGGCTGTGCGGCCCCGCGGACCAGAGGCAGGAGTTCCTTCTCGGCGTCGGCGTACTGAGCATTGAGGTACTTGGTCTGGCGGTATCCGGCCTGAATGCGACGGTGCCAGTAGGTAACGTCGTACTTGACGTCCTGAGCGCGCGCGATGCCGACGCAGTCCCCGGCAGTGTACACCCGCAGTCCCGCCGCAACGGCTTGCTGAATGGCGCTGTGAGCACTCTTCGACAGGAAGCGGGCTGCAGGAATGATGAGTACCTTCAGACCGTCCAGCCCTCCCTCAGCGATCTCGTCCTCCATCACGATGCGGAACCATACATTGCCTCTCAGCAGGGCGAATGCAGTACCCTCGAAACTGTGCAAGTGCACCCAGCGCTCATTCAGGTTGAGCTCCCAGGGCTGTTCGAGCACCTCGGTGGTGGTCGAGTAGAGAAGGCCGACCTGCGCGGGGTACGGATTGCGCGCAGCCAATGTCTCCTGCATAGCTGATACGTCCGCGTAGGCCTCGCCCATGCCATCATAGCCTTCGGGATAGTACGCCGTATAGGCGCCGGATTGCCAGTAGCATATCGCGTTGGCACCCTCAGTCACCGTGATTCTGGCCATCTGCGCGATCTCATCAGGGCCCATCATCTGCATGCGGTTGTAGTGCTGGAGAAAGGGCCCTTCGGTGCTGAGGATGAGCTTTGGCGAGTTGGCGGTGACGTGCTCGCCGACCCCCCAGTGCTGCAGACCTTCTTCATCGGCCTCAGGCAGGCGCGGGAATGGGAATGCCTGATACAGGTACCAATCCTTCACCTGGATGCGGTCAATGCGCTGGATGAGCGCTCCCGAATCCCGTCGCAACTCATCACGCGTCATGTTGGCATTGAGTAATCGTCCATAGTAGTACGAGTCGGACGGGATGGTCACCATCAGCAGATCCCTTGAGACGCTGCGCACGGCCTCTGCCTGCGCCTTCACGTAGCGGTTGTAGGCCTTGCGCTGGAACTGCTCCCACTGCAGCAGCGCGTCGTCGTCGGGGATGACACCCGTGCCGTGGTGAACCTCGAACGGCGGCGGCTCCTTGCCGTATTGCTCCTTGAACAGGCGCCTGCAGGTGTCGCAATAGCAGCAATCCACTCGCATTCCCCATCCGTCGTCGAACATGAACCCGCCGAACACATCGAATTCACTGTAGGCCTTGGCCTGAGCGACTATCGTGTCCCGCATCCAGTCGTAGAACTTATCCTGGTACAAGCAGGCCATCTCGATCTTGTGGCCGTCCACGTTTACCGCGTCGGTACCTTCGGGGTTGTTGGTGTAGTACTGGCCCATGATCAGGACCTTGATGCCGGTGCCCCTGTATTCCTTCTCAAGTTTCTCCCACCCCTTCCGGTGGCTGTCGGGGATGCGCGGTTGCCCGTCGGCTGTTTGCTCCATTTTGAGCGGGGCGCCGGTGTAAACGTAGTCAATGCCTGCCTTCTGGAGCCATTCGGCCGGCACCGGGTTGTTCGCGTCAACGAGCGTCACGGCATGGTATTGCGTATTTGCCATTATCATACTCCCTCCCAGCAGCAGCGACAGAGCCATATGAGTCAGGAAGCGTAGGGGCGGCATGTGCTCTTCTCCATAAAGGAAGGTATCGTGGACTGAATTCTCCCAATTGACTCTTCGCCGCGCGTCCCTGGTGTCCTTCTGCAATGAGCAGCATCCGAGGTCCTTCATACTGGCGGTTGCACCTTGAAACTGCCTATACTTCGATGACCTCACCCGGTTGCAGGGATATGGTGCGGCTCTCTCCCTCAACCGTCAAGCCGGTCTCAACGGGACTACCTCCGAGCGATCTGATGAAGATACGCCCACTGGGCGCTACGGTGGCCTCCCAGTGAGCATCGGCCGAGATATGGAGCCGGCAGCGACGGTAGTCAGCGGAGAAGTTGGGCAAGGTGGCCTGGCAAGTGTAACTTCCATCCCAGATGACTGTGCAACCGTCAGGCACCGGCAGCGTCTCCCATCCGCCCATGTCGAATTGCAGTGCGCAGGTCCGTGGGGCATCGGCGATGTTGAAGACGGCCAGATACGCCGGTGTGAGCAGGGCATCCACCAAGTCGCGGCCCAACGCGCGAACGACCGTTTCCGCTCGCGAGGCGGTCTGCGAAGCCTGTTGGTTTGGGTGGATTGCGACCGCAAGACCAGAGATTACATCCCCCGGCGCGTAGTCGTGTGCTTGGTTGTCATACGACAGAATGAGGAAATCCTCCATGCCGGTGTACTTGGGATAGACGTGCTTGGCCTGGTACGCCAGCCCCTTGCTCCCGAAGATAACATAACCGACCGCGTCGTCCAGGTTGGCCCAGCCTGCCCGATCCGTGCGGAACCATTCATCATGCTGAGAAACAGCGGAGATGGCCGTGAATTCAGTTCCCTGGGTGTAAAGCGTGCGGCGTCCGGGGGCTAGCTGCCTGAGTTGCGAATAGTCCTCGTTGCGGACCCCGATCTCGCCGGAGCGCTGCTCGAGCACTCGGACAGACTGCTCAGCTACCGTGCGATCGAAAAAGAAGGCGACCTCGTCATCGGGGACAACGAGGGCGATGTTCTGCAAGATGCGCCCCTCTTCGCGCTCCCACTGGACTGCCGCGCTGAAACCGATACCGTCTTCATTGACACTGTAGCGACGCTTGCGTCCTCCGCCGGGGAATTCGGGCCGGGGGTCGCAGACATAGCTGCCAGACAGGCTGTGGCTGTGCGGAGTGATGAGCCACGACCCCTCCTCGGGCTGGACGAACACGACCGGCCGGTTGCGCCACGAGAAACCGGCGGTGGTTCTGTCGGCTTTGCGCAGGATGAAACCCCCGTGGGGGAAGACGTGCACGCCGCGCTGCCACGCCTTGAATTCCGCCTCGCTGCAGGGCTGGGCGCCATCGCCCAACACCCAGTGTAGGAGAAACGCCTCGGCATAGCCCATCATGGCCCCTCGCTCGGCGCCCCGCATCGTCTGTTCGGAGTTGAGGCGGTACGATTCGGGGTCGGGAGTGTAGAGGTGCCCTCCGGGGAGGCCGTCCATGATGCGCTTGCCCTGCTCTAGGCACCTGCGTTCCAGATAGGCCGCGTGACAATCGTTGAGGAGCACGCTCATGCCCGCGTGAGACATCGTGTCTCCGTAGTGATTGAGGTACCACCAGTCCTGGCTTTGTATCGCGGCGAGCAGGCCGTCATCCTCCGCCATGCGCTTGAGTGTGTTGTAGAGCGGCTGTCGGTTGAAACGAAGGACCTCTGGAACTTCCAGACCCGCGAGATGGTGCATCAGGGCCATGCTGGTCGCATAGCGCAGGCCGCTGGCCATGTAATTGGGGTGCACGAAGTCGTGGTTTTCCGCAGTGAAGTCAGGATGGGTGGTGGCGCCGACGGTCCAAGATCGCACTTCCTTGCCCTGAAGCAGGTCCGTGTTGCGCCTGCAGTCATACGGGGTGACGCAGATGTTCGCTGTCCACCAATCTGCGGCCTGACGCCATTTCTCGGCACGAGGATGACCGTGCAGGAAGCAGGCAGCAAAGGCCATACCGTGTGCGGTCCAGCCGTTCTCCTCGGTCTGGGTGTTGTGATATGTGCCCACGCGAGGCTCTTCCTCGCACCAGCGGTCGGCATACCACGCGGCCACGTTGGCGGCCAATTGGCGCGTTTCCTCGTCTAGGTGCTCCCACAGCAGCCATGCAGCCAACCCCATGGCGACGACCGTGCCGCCCGTTTGGCTGGACATGAAGAAGCGACTCATCCAGTCTATCCCCGGCGTTATCCCGCCCCACTTGCATCCCGAACTCCAACGGCTCTTGCTTTGCACCCGCACGCATTCCGGCGGGCCGGATTCGTGCGTGAAGCCGAGGTAGCGGATTGCCCCGACGGCTCTCTGCAGCAGCGTGTCGGCCGCGACGGAAGGGGTCACACCCAATATCTCCGCTGCACCCCGCGCCACAGCGTAGACCAGCGTCGTATACCCGGTCTCCAGGCCGTACCAGTAAGCGCCACCGAAGAAATGACCGCAATTCGGACGCTCCGGCCAGTCTTGATATGTAGCATCTGCCACTGGTAGCCAGCGATATACTGCATCCAGGTAGTACTGCTTCCAGATGTCTGATACGTCTGGAGGCAGTTCTATAGGTCTGACCAGACCGATTACTGCCTCATCAATCTGAATCTCACTCACCCTAATTCCTCCATCATCAAGCGAATCGTGTGAATGCCACAGGGCCGCATCTGCAATTCCAGGCTGTCGCACGTTGCCGCCTTCCGCGTCGTTGTGGCTTTCGGCCCGCGTTTGCACGGGCAACGGCGTGGCGGGTGTGATGAACATAATAAATAATATAATAGATTGCGCACTGCGCCCCGCTTCATGTGCTGCGTAGGCGCCCCGTGCACGCGACAACGCCTGCACTGCCGCCTGTCTGCGCGAGAAAGAGGGGAGGCCTGGCAAGGCCTCCCCTCGTGTTGGTTGCCTATTGACCGTCTAACGCTGAACGCGCCCCGACCCTCCAGATTTGATCAGGTGCTCCACCTCAGCCACGCTAACCATGTTGGGGTCGCCGTGGATGGTGTGCTTCAGGCAACTTGCAGCGACCGCAAAGTCCAGGCTCTCCTGCGGCCCTTTGCCGGAGAGCATCGAGTAGATAATCCCTGCAGCGAAGCTGTCGCCGCCCCCGACGCGGTCCACGATGTGGGTAATGTCGTATTCTGCGCCCACATACATCTCCTTACCGTCGTAGAGCACGCCGCTCCACGTATTGTGCGACGCGCTGACGGAGCCGCGCAACGTGATGCAGACCGTCTGGAGGCTGGGAAAGCGCTCGACAAGCTTCTCACAGACATAACGGTAGGCGTCGGCTTGCACATGACCGCCCTCTACATCGGCTCCGGGCGCTGCAATGCCGAATACCTTGTCGGCGTCCTCCTCGTTCCCGATTGCCACATCCACGTGCTGTACGAGCTCCGGCATTACGTCGCTGGCGCTCTTGCCCCATTTCCACAGGTTCTTGCGGTAATTCAGGTCGGCCGATATCTTGAGGCCCTTCTGCTTGGCTGCCTCGATGGCCTCAAGGCACACATCGGCCGCGCCTTCGGAAATGGCCGGAGTTATGCCTGTCCAGTGGAACCAATCCGCGTTCTCGAAGGCGGCATCCCAGTTGATGTCACCGCGCTTCACCTCAGATACTGAGGACATGGCGCGGTCATAGACCACCTTGGAGGGGCGCTGTACGGCACCGGCCTCCAGATAGTAAATACCCAGGCGCTCGCCCTGTCGGACGATGTAACTGGTATCAACGCCGTACTGGCGCAGTGAATTGAGGCAGGCATCCCCGATGGGGTTGTCCGGTAAGGCGGTTACGAAGCGAGCATCAATACCGAAGTTCGACAGGCTAACGGCCACATTCGCCTCGCCTCCACCATACGTGGCCTCAAACACATCGGTCTGATTGAAGCGCAAGAACTCAGGCGGCTTGAGACGCAGCATTATCTCCCCGAAGGTTACTGCCGTAGGCATGTTCCCACTCCTCTTCTCGCGGCGACAGCCGCATTTAGTCTGATGCACAGGCCCTCGGCTGCGTGCCGGCGCGTCGGTTGCTCATTCCACGTCAATCATGCATCCCGCTTTCGCCGACTCGTAGCAGGCTTCGATGACCTTGTGGCTCCAGATGCCATCCTCACCCGAGATGGGGGGATCGGTATCGTTTCCGATGGCCTCGCAGAACGCCGTGACATGTGCGGCGTAGATGTTGACCGGCTCGGGCTCGATGGTCTCTGCACCGGCCGCCTCGCGGGCCTGCTGAGCATCGTATCCCTTCTCGCCTCTCTCGATGACGGCCGTGAGGGAACCGCCCGACTCCTGGCCGATGGTGCCGAATGACACGACTGACCCCTTGGAGCCGTATACCTCAAGAGCCTGGCGTGACGCCGCATCCGGAACGTTGAACAACGCGTCCACGACGCCCTTGGCTCCACTCTCGAACTCCAACAGGGCGACAGCAGTGTCCTCCGCGGGGTAGTCCTGCACGAGATTGCCGGTGAAGCAACTCACAGCCCTGGTGGGGCCGAAGAACATTTCGAGCAGGTCCACGCAATGGTTCCCCATGTCGGCAAACGCTCCGCCACCACCCAGCGCCGGGTCCTGGCGAAAGGCTCCGGGAATCGGCGGATACCAGCAGGTAAGTTCGGCCCGGCCCATCACCGGCGTGCCCAAATCACCTGCGTCAACGAGTTCCTTGATTTTCACATGGCAGGCGTGGAACCGCATCATGAAGTTGATCCCCAGCTTCACGCCTGCATCGCGGCACGCTTCGACCATCTCTTCACAATCAGGAAGCGTCAGGGCCAGCGGCTTTTCGCACAGTACGTGCTTGCCGGCAGCCGCGGCCGCCAGCACCTGCCCGTGGTGAAGATGGTTGGGAGTGGCGATATATACCGCCTCGACATTGGGGTCGTTGAGCAGATCGTATTCCGTTTCATACTTGACCACGCCATACTTGTCGGCGACGGCCTGTATCCGCGCCGGGTCTATATCCTGAACCGCTACCAATTCCGCCATAGGTGAGCCGACTATGCCCTCAGGGATAGTCCGGCGGTCAGCGATGCCGCCTGCACCGATCACACCCCACTTTACGCTCATCATGAACACCTCCGAATGATTGGAATACCACATCGCATCCCCTATGCAACGACCGGGCACACATCTGCGCATGCCCGCAGCAGGTCACTATTCGCCGGAACAATGCCGATCTCCTGCCTCAGGGCGCAGACGTAGCGGTTCTCTGGCGGGAACTGACCAGCTTGAGACCATACCATGGGCCGATGGCCCATGCCGGCTCCGCTGAGCAGCCGTGTAGCAGCCTCTGCCACTGGTCCTCGCCTTCGAGCAGTACTAGCAAGTCTCCCGGCTGAAGTCGTTCTGCGACCGTTCTGTCCGGTTTCACGTCCGGCAGGACGCTGATGGCGCTTGTACTGCCGGAGTAGAGGGCTATCGCGAACCCCGGCCAGCCGGCGATGGCCACATGGGCTCCGCGCGCGGTCTCGCTTGCCACCAGATGCGCCACCTGCTGTTCCGCCTTGGCAGACTGAGCAAATGCCACATAGCCCCGGAGCACATCCGCCGTCTTTGCCGGTAGCACGCCTCCGATGGGCCGCATCATAGCCAATACGACAACACCGGCGACGCCGAGTAGGACCGTCCCCGCAACCGGCCCTCGCACTCGGGATCTGCTGGGTGATGAGGTGAAGTAGCCTGCCGCCACCATCATCGCCAGTACGAGGCTCGTTGCCAACACCGTTGTACTCAAGCCGGCGAGAGCCGACCAGTACAGAGGCCCGTTACCGTGGCTCAGGTACGGGCGGGGCCAGACTAGCGGCATGGCGACGGCGGCAGCCATCAGGATTGCAGCGCCGGCTCCGCCGCGCCATGGACCGAACGGACGCAGTTCATGATATGCCAGCGCATAGCAGATGGGGCAGACCAACAATGGCACCAGGACAACCGCCGTGGACCAATACTCGGGCGGCTGCCCCACAAAGGAGAAGACCGCGGCCAGTGAGTGCCACGGGTCACCCATGATGATCCAGTTCGCCCCGATCCAGAGGCCCCCGAAGTAGGCTATTGGCAGCAGGAATGTGATCAGAGTGCCTTCGACGCGGGTATAGCGGTCGTGCGGAATCATTGCGCATCCCACGGCTATGTAGAGTGCCGCAGCCGCGACCAGGAAGACCGCCTCATATCGTGTCAAAACCGCAAGGGCCGCATATAGTGAACACCCGATGAGGTCGCGCAGGTGACGGTGTTCGCCCCATGCCGCCAGGCTCTTCGCCATGCCCAGCACGGAGAAGAGCAGGAGCGTCAGGGGCGAGCCTAGTGCGGCATAGCTCAGAGAGACGGGATGGAGAAAGACCGCCGCGACCAGAGGATAGCGCAGCCACCACTGCAGCCCGCAGCGCACGCCGAGAGTGTTGACAAGAACCGCGCTCAACCCGAGGAATATCGCGCCGAAGACGGCGGCGGTGACGCCGGTTTGAGCGAGACCGGGTAGCAGCCACGCCAGAGGCAGATACGCCAACGTCGGTGCGGGTGGCTCGACGAAGCCGATTAGTGCCAGGTCAAACGACGGCTGCTTGTGCGCGACGTCATAGGCATGTGCGAGCGCCGAAAGGCCATCCCAATTGACAAGCTGATGGGCCACGGTGGCCCTCAAGCCGACGTACAATACCAGGCCTGCTGCCACCAGGAACACCGCCCAGCATTCCGCTCGCCGGACAATGCGCGTGTGCGCGGCTATTATGTCGGAGTCAGGCAATCGGCAAACGCCCTCCAAACTCCCCGTGATCGGTCTTCTCCCAGTAATAGGGCCGATGGATGAGCTGCACCAGAGCCTTATACGCCCCGATGCTCATGAGAAGCCAGTATGCGGGTGTGAACACAGCGTACTTGATGAGATCGTAGTAGCAGCGATGCGCGCAGCCGGCCACTGCGAGATACACGAAGACGAAGTTGCCGATGAACAGGCAGAAGGCGCCCAGCGCACATATGACAGGTGGGAAGAGCGCGGATATTGTCTCCGGCCGCATCGTAAACCACGCGGCAGTCATCAGCCAGTAAATGGGGTTGATGAAGAAACAGAGCAATGAGCCGCCAATGGTCATCTGGAACCCAAAGAAGCCGTTTGGGCGCAGTTGGCGCAGCAGCAGCATCGGCCGACGCATATGCACCAGGTAGGTTTGCATATAACCCTTGACCCACCTGGAGCGCTGCCGGATCCATGAGAAAAGAGCGCCGTTGGCCTCTTCCCAGGTCGTCGAGTCAATCATGGCCGTCCGATAGCCGTGCTTGTGCATGCGAATTCCCAGGTCGCAGTCTTCCGTGACATTGAAGGGGTCCCAGCCGCCGAGGTCCTTGAGCAGCTTGGTCCTGAAATGATTGGATGTCCCCCCGAGCGGAATCGGCGCGCCTGCGGACGTGAGGCCGGGAAGAAACAGGTCAAACCAGACGGAGTATTCGGCGGTGAACCAGCGGGTGAGAAGATTGTGGCGCTGATTGTAGTAGTTCAGCTTCGCCTGCAGGCACATTACGTTATCGGGCAGCCTGGCGAACGCAGCCGCGGCCTTCTTGAGTTGATTTGGCTCCGGCCTGTCCTCGGCATCGTAGATGACCAGCAAGTCGCTTTCCGATGAGTAAAGACCGTAGTTGCACGCCTTCGGCTTCGTCTTGGGCTCGCTATCAGGCACCATGACGGCATGGAAGTGGGAAGGCAATCGGAGTCTCTCACACGCCTGTCGCGTCTCCTCGTCGTCCTCCTCGATCAGCAACTTGATATCGAGCCTCTCAGCCGGGTAGTCAAGCCCCGACAGACAGGCGACGAGGTTGGGCAGTACCCTGGCCTCGCGGTACAGAGGCACGAGTATCGTGTACGTCGGAAGTTGGTCATCCACAAGTGCGGCAAGTTCTTCCGCCGTGAAGGCAAGCTCCTGTCTGTGCTCCAGCGAGCGCCAAACAAGCCAGAACTTGTATGTAGAATGGACGATGTAGAAGATGATCGCCAGTCCATTGAGAACAAGAAGAAGCAGGTGCCCCTGAAGCACCCCGATAGGCGCAACAAGCAGCAAGAGAACTAGCAAGATGCTCTTCTGGGTGCCGGTGAGCGTCCAGTAGGCGCACTCGTCAGGGCGTTCGTGGAGCACCTTGAGGACGTATTCGGACGGGTTATCGGAGTCCGGCTCGCGCAAGTCTGGCTCCTGAGAGATGAGATGCCGGGGGCAGAAACCGGCCGCAGCAGGTCAGAGACTGTTTCGCTGCTCTGCGTGAATGACCTCCTCCCGCACAGTGACGTCCCCGCTGCAAGAGCGCAAAGGGCGGCCTATTGCGGCCGCCCTCATGTGGCATTATGCTGCTCTCAGCGCCTATGGCTCCTGCTCAAGTCCGCCGGTAGTCGGCTCAGGGCACTTCGGCGGCACGACCTCCAACAGGTTGCGCACACCGTCCCAGGACACAGTGCCCCCTAGCGCTTCCACGATCTCGCGGGGCGGGCCGAAGAGCGTACCGTCGCGCAATTGCGGCGCTTCGCTCATCTCAATCATCGTCGAAAGGCCGACTGCGGCGTTCTCTGATCCGGCGGTCACGGTGATCTTTCCCACGCGATTCTGGGCTGTCAGAGACTGTGTCTGCTGGTTCCATGTCAGTGTAGTATTCAGTCGCTGCAGGACCGGCTTGAGGGGGACGAGCAGCCGCCCGGATGCCAGACGCACCGCCGGGCTGCCAAGGGCGACTTCAGTACCTTCCACCAGCACTCGAATGCGCTTCAGGTCGGAATAGTAGGCGTTTAGGTACTGCAGATGATCACTCACGATCTTGATTTCTGCACGCCTCGCCAGCAACTCAATATACTCGTCCTCGGAGAAGTTCATGCGAGCGGTCCCGCTGATGACCGAGACCAACTCGTCCTCCACGTCCTCGAAATCGGCGGTCCTGCTATCGGCAGTCTCCTTCACGTACACGATATAGTAGCGGTCGGCCTCGGCGAAGGGAGGGCTCACCTCGCCCGCCGTCATACCGCGTATCTGTTCGGCGGCATGATAGTCTTC
>CAZJVY010000009.1:0-68430 GCA_964549395.1 uncultured Armatimonadia bacterium
TCTGCAGCATCTCCGGATCGTGAGCATCCGTGTTGATCGTCAGCCGACACCCTTGCTGCACGGCATAGCGCGCGTGGGTATCATCCAAATCGAGCCGTTCGGGAGATGCGTTGATCTCCAGGGCCACGTCGTTCTCCGCGCAGGCGGCGATGAGCTGGTCAATGTGCAGGCCGTAGGGCTGCCGAGACAGCAGCACCCGGCCGGTGGGATGGGCCACGAAGTCTATCAGCCCCGAGTTGACCGCCGAGACCATGCGCGCGGTAATCCTGTCTGCATCCGAGGAGAAGCCCTGGTGCAGAGCGCCGATGACGTAATCGAGCAGCCCGAAGCTCCCCTCCGGCACATCAACCGACCCGTCGGACAGGATGTCCGCCTCCAGGCCGTGCAGCACCACGAACTTGCAGCCCTCCTTCTCAAAGCTCTTATTCAGCGCGAGGATTTCCTCATGCTGTGCGGCGATTCTGTCGGCGTCCAGGCCGTTGGCTACCCGCAGCGACTGCGAGTGGTCGCTGATGCCGATGTACTGGTAGCCCAGTTCCATGCAGGCTCGCGCCATCTGCTCAATCGTCGCATGACCGTCGCTGAAATGCGAGTGCATCTGCAAGTCGCAGCGCATGTCGGACCGCTCGATAAGATCGGGAAGCTCGCCCTTCTCGGCGGCGGCAATTTCCCCACGGTCCTCCCGCAGCTCGGGCGGTATCCACGGCAGACCGACTGCGGCGTAGACGTCCTCCTCGGTCTTGCCCGCCACCATCTTGCCCTTCTTGCCGCCCTTGAACTTGAAAACGCCGTACTCGTTGACGGTCAGGTCCATCCGCTGCGCCCGCTCGCGAAGCCGCACACTGTGCTGCATCGAGCCGGTGAAGTATTGCAGCGCGGCGCCGAACGATTCCTCCTCGACGACGCGCAGGTCAACCTGGCGCCCGCTCGGCAGGTAGCCGCTCACCTTCGTATCGCCGGCCATCGTTACTTCCTCGAGCTTGCCCCGCTCGGCGAACCACTTGCACACCACTGCCGGGTTGCGCGAAATTGCCAGCATGTCCAGATCCCCCACGGTCTCCCTGCAGCGACGGGTGCTGCCTGCGAACTCGGCGTGGATTACATCGGGGTGTTCGCGCAGTCCGGCTGTCAACTCCTCGGCGATAGGCAGGACTTCCGCCAGCAGCGCACGCTCCTGGCCCTGACGGTACGTGTCAATGGACTTGAGGATGTTCTCCTCCGTCTTGGCACCCATGCCCGGCAGGTCCTGCAGGCGGCCCGCTGTCGCGGCGGCCTCCAACTCGTCAACCGTGGTGATGCCCAGCTCGCCGAATACCACAGCGGCCTTGCGCGGCCCGAAGCCGGATATCTTGAGCAGCTCCAGCAGGCTCTCCGGGTACTCGGCCAGCAGGGCTTCCTTTTCCTGCGACGTGCCGGTGTTGACGAACTGCTCGATTACCGTGGCGATGCCCTTGCCGATGCCGGGCACATCTGTCAGTCGTCCCTCGGCCAGCAGCACGGTGACATCTTCCGGCAGGTCGGCGATGGTCTCCACAGCCCGGCGGAAGCTGCGGATCCGGAACACGTTCGCCTCGGCGATCTCCAGCAGATCGGCTATCTCTTCCAGTTCCAGCGCCACATCCTGGTTGGTCATGGCTCTCTCCCGGCCTCAACCACGCGACTGCATTGCGCTTGCGCTCACGTCTCCGGCTTCATTCCCGGAAGCTGGCGGATGAACCTGCGGCTCTTGGTGTCAACTCCGAATTGGTGGTCGGTGTGGGCATCCATGACGCGCCTGATCTGCCCCCGCGCCTCGTCGCTGATGCCGAGCCGGCTCAGTCGCTCCGCCGGCATCCGTGCAATGCTTTGCAGCGTTCCCCGCGCTTCGGCAGACAGCAACATGCCGTTCTCTCCCGTACGGCAGCGGGCGCACAGTAGCCCCGCCTCGGCGGGCAGATACCACGCATCTCCCCCCAGGGCGGCACCGCACTGGCAGCACTCGCCCAGGTTGGGTGCGAGGCCGTGAGCAGCGAACAGCCCCAGCAGGTACCACCACAGCACCAGCTCCGGATCCTCACCCCGACACAGCGCCGAGTACGCTGCGGTCAGATGCTCGAAAAGCCCCGGCAGCGGCTCGGATGGCTCCGACGTCCTGGCGGTCAGCTCGGCCACATAGGAGGCGTAGGCCAGGCGCGTCATGTCCTGGCGCAGGGGGTAGTGGGCCTCGATTACCTCAGCTTGCGCGAGCCTGTCCAGATCGCGGCCCTCGGCGAACATCAACTTCGAGAGGGTGAACAGCTCGACCGCGGGTGCCAGCTTGCTGCCGGGGCGGCCGATTCCCTGCGCCACCGCCTCCACCTTCCCGCGCGCAGACGTGTAGAACGTGACCACCCGGCCGGTGCCCTTGTACTTGTGGGCCAGAAGCGTAATCCCTAGAGTCGAGTAAGTTGCCATGGCGGTCTCATACGTCCAGTTCGGCGATGATGGACTTCGTGGCGCTGGTGCCGATGCGATCGGCCCCGGCGGCGATCATCTCCCGCATGTCGGCCAGGCTGCGAATGCCGCCCGCCGCCTTCACGCCGATATGGGGCGGTGCAAGCCGCCGCAGCATGGCCGCGTGCTCCGCCGTCGCCCCGTGCGGCCCGAAGCCCGTGGAGGTCTTCACGAACTGCGCCCCGCCGTCCACCGCCGCATTGACCCCGCGCGCGATTTGCTCTTCGCTCAAATAGCAGGTCTCGAGTATGACCTTCAACACCGGCCCGTCCCTGCAGGCGCCGATGCTCTCCGCCACCGCCGCAATGTCGGCGGTGACGATCCCGTACTCTCCCGAGCGCAGGGCCGAGATGTTGATGACCATGTCAAGCTCCGCACAGCCGATGGCGATCAGCGACCTGGCCTCTTCCGCCTTGGTCACCGCCAGCGTGAAGCCGAACGGGAACCCGACCACGGAGCTGACCGGCGTCGCCGCACCGGCAAGCTGTTGCACCGCGACGTTGGCCCATGCCGGCGGCACGCAGATGCTGCCCAGCCGATGCTCTCTGCCGATCTCACACGCCTCGATTATCTCAGCGCGCGTGCAGTCCGGCTTGAGCACCGCGTGGTCAATCATCACCAGCAATTCAGCGGCCGACCTATCCATGCCCCGCGTCCTTCCCTGGCAGAGACTAATCCCCGGCGTGCCGGGGTATCTCGTTGAGCTGCCTGATCGCTATGGCGGCCTCGGCCGGATCGTACGAATTCGGCGCGCCCAGCACCGCATTCACCCCCAGCTCGGCCAGTGCCTCCACCGTTTCCCTCGTAAGCTCCTGCACGAACGTGATGAGGCGTGCCTCCTCCGGCAGACCCTCAGCCATGCGCCCGATCTCCTCGTGCGGGACCGCCGCAGTGTAGTCCCACATCAACGGTACGGCCAGCATGTACCTGGCACCCAGCTCCACCGCACGCCTCGCACCCTCGCAGGTGTCAACCATGATGACCGGCGCAATCTCCACTTCCTCGCACGCGGCCATCAGCGCCAGGATCTGCCCGTCGGCCAGCAAAGCCTCCGGTATGGTCACCGCATCGGCCTCATTCGCCCGCGACTCGTAAACCTGGTACTCGTCAACGATGTAGTCGAAGCGGATGACGGGCAGTGGCATGTACTTGCGGGCACGGCGGGAGTGGAATACCTCGCCATCGTGCAGTACCCTGTCGGTGCAGACGGCGACTGCGACGCAGCCGGCCCCCGCGTACTCCTGGCCCCAGATGCGCGGGTCGAACAGCTCGGCCAGCGGATGGTCCGGCGGATGGATTTCGCCGACTATCCCCACATGCTCCCCGCGAATGGTGGTCAGACTCCGCGCCGGCTCGGTGTACCTGGCGATGCGCTCCTTTAACTCCGCCGGCGACACATCGCGCCGGCACCCGCCGACCTCTCTCTGCTTGGCCTCCAGAAGCTCAAACGGTTTCACCGGACACCTCGAATGCGGTCGTGCATGCTATCTCTGCCTCAACACCCGCGCCGGGTTCCCCACCACCAGCGCCCCCGGCGGCACATCCTTCGTCACCACCGAAGCGGCCCCGACGCCCGCCCCCTTGCCTATGGTTACACCCGGCAGGATGGTGCAATTGCAGCCGATGTACGCGCCATCTTCTATCACGATATCCATGTTCGACGGATCGCTCTTCGGCCCATGCGCAACCAGCGTCACCTGAAACGAGATGATGACATTATCGCCGATGCTGATGCGGTGGGGGCACAGGTCCTCGAACCACCCGTGCATGCCCACGAAGCCGCCTTTCCCCATCTTGATGCCGCCGAGCCGCAGCAGGAAGTTGCGCAGCCGCGTGTTGATGTGCGGCAGCCCCATCGCCCACTTGTTGATGATGAGCGAGCGCAGCCACTGCCAGCGGTACATCTGCTGGTGGCTCATCTCTGCGTTGGTGTGCCAGAACGCCATGTATACTTCCTCCGCGATGCAATTGCAGGCGCATCGTACGACTGGCCGCTACTGCGGAATTATATTGGATGATAGCGCCGCTGAGCAAGCCGAACCGCCCCGCCGAGCCCCTTCCCTCTTGATAGTCGGAGAGCGTTCGCGACGGAAAGCAGGAAGGCCGTCGCCACTCCCCTGTCCAATATCCCGTGTGACGCGATGCCGTGCCATTCTGACTCCAACCAACCAGGTGAATGCGATGAGCGCTGTACCCGACATGAAATTCGACAGCTATTACACGTATGACCAGCTTACGGAGTTCCTCAACGGATGCCAGGCGGCGGCCGCCGACCTCATGACCCTCGACAGCATCGCTCAAAGCCCCGAAGGCCGCGAGGTTTGGCTGGCCACCATCACGGACCCGACAACAGGCCCTCCGGAGGATAAGCCGGCCTACTACGTCCAGGCAAATGTCCACGCCAGGGAGCTGGCCGGTACGACAACCGCCCTGCGGCTCATTCACACGCTGCTCACCGACGAGCAGGCCGGGGCGATGCTCAAGGAACTGACCTTCTACGTGGTGCCGCGCACCAACCCCGACGGTGCCGAATATGCCATAACGCTCAACGGCCCGATACGGTCGAAAAATGAGATAGTGGAGAAGAAGAACGGCCTAATCCCGCAGGACCTCAATGGTGACGGCAAGATCAGCAACATGCGCTGGGAGGACCCGGCCGGGCCGTATGTGGCCGACCCGGAAGACCCCCGCTTCCTGGTGGCGAGGCGCCCCGGCGACACCGGGCCGTTCTACCAGCAGTTCACCGAGGGGCTGATCCACGACTATGACGGCGGCCCCATCCAGTCCAGCGTCAAGGGCTTCGACTTCAACCGCCACTATCCGGCCAAGTGGGATCACAACGTGGACGCCGCCGATTATCCCCTGCAGCATCCGGAGATACGCGGCATTGTGGACTTCCTCATCAGCCACCACAACATCTTCGCCGGCATTGATTTCCACTGCGGCACCCAGGCGATTCTGAGGGTACCCAATGCCGGCGACGCCGAACTCGACCAGGGCGACTTGGGCCTGATGCTCGAGATCGGCAAGATCGCCGAGAATCTCACCGGATTCCCCCTGATGGCGACGCGGGATTACCGCGAGCCGTGGCGCAAGCCCATCTCCCTGCCGGGGAACTCCGACGATTTCGCCTACCACCAACTGGGCATCTCGTGGTTCGTCATCGAGCTGGGCAACAGCTACAGTTCGGCGGGTATCAGCGGCGAGGAGTATTTCAACGCCGATGACGAGACGCGCGACCGCGACTTCATGCGCCGGGTGATGAAGTTCTACGACGAGAACCCGGGGCACGCCTGGCAGTGGCTCCAGTGGCAGGAGTTCGATCACCCGCAACTGGGCAAGGTCGAGATCGGCGGCATCGGCGGCGGCAACATCATCATGCCTTATCCGCCGCAGATCGAGGATGCATCCACCAATACGACCGCATTCATCCTGCGGCACGCGGACTATCGGCCGCGCATAGTCATCTCCGGCGTCGAGGCGGCGCGGCTGGCCGATGGCGTGTACCGCCTCCGCGCAACGGTGGCGAATGTCGGCCGGCTGGCGACCAACGTAATGTCAACGGGCGCCGGCAGTCGCACTGCCGAGCCGGTTGCGGTGCGGCTTGAGGGCATTGAGGCCGACGGCATCGCCTCGCGGCCGTGGGTGTACGAGTTCCCGGCGCTTGGCGGTGGCGGCGCGCACCAGCAGATGGAGTGGTTCGTGACGGCGCCGGCGGGCACGGAGATTGCCATTCGCGCCTTCCATCCTCGCGGCGGCATCGCCCGGCAAGCGGTGCATCTTTCCTAGTTGCGTCAGCATCCATGCTGCGCATAAGCACCCGAGCCTGTGGCTCTCTCTCAATCCATCGCGACGGGCAGATCCCTGCCTGCCGCCGTTCCTTTCCGTAGGCCGGGCGTCCCTGCCTGCCTGCGCCAACGCAATCCTCTCACGGACTTGCGCAAGTCAGCAGCAGATTCCCCCCGCTGTTCTCGCAGTCCTGCAGCGGCCGCGGCCCGCTCCTGCCGCATTTGACTTTTCGCACCCCATTGCCTATACTTGGGATGCTGTGGAACAAGTCAGCGGGCAAACTTGCTGGGAGGTGACCCCCGTGCGTCGCGTTCATGTATTGTCGTCAGTCGTGCTGCTTGTCGCTCTCGCGTGCTCTCCGCTTCTGGCCGATCCTTACATGTCGGTGTGGGATGTGGAGAAGCCGGAGACCAATGTGACCAATAGCTGGATAGGTTCGACAGGCATGGTCTTCACGCCCACCGCTAGGAACTGTCCGGCTCAGGGCGCGGTTGTCAGTTACCACTGGATCAACACCGACCCCGATGCAGGAGAACTGTGGAGCGCCAATATCGGCCTCACCCCGAACTTCGAGATCGGTGCGGTGCGCCTGGCCGATGCGTTCGTCGAGGGGGATGACGCCGAGTACATCGCCAACGTCAAGTACCGCGTCAGCCTGGCCCGCTGGACCGACAACCCCGATGCCCCCGAGCTCTCCGTCGGCGTATGGGACCTCGGCAACAAGGTGAACAGGAGCTTCTTCCTGGTGATGAGCCAGGACTTGACGATTGCCGAAGAGGGCGAGCGCTCGGAACTGCGCGCACACCTCGGCTACGGCGACACCAAGCAGGGCGACGGGCTGCTTGACGGCTTCTTCGGCGGCATCGAGTTCTCGCCCATGGAAAACGGCCTACTGCAGATTGAGCACGACGGCGAGAACCTCAATCTCGCATACCACTACAACTTCTCAGAGACAATAGCGCTCGAGCTCGGCTCCATTGACGGCGACCTCGGCCTCGGTCTCACCTGGCACAAGGGCTTCTAAACCGCCCTGAACTCGAACTGAGTGCATGGGGACGCTCGCATGTGCGGGTGTCCCCTTTGTTTCTCTGCCGGCGCAAGCAAACGGGACACTCCTCGCGGGGTGTCCCGGTTTTCTCGTACGCCACCTGATGTCCCGAACCTTCACCAGCCGGAAAGGTCCTCGATGAACGGGTTGTCAGTCTTCTCCTCGCCGATGGTCGTGGCCGGGCCGTGACCGGGGTAGACCAGCATTTCGTCCGGCAGTTCGGAGACGAGCCGGTCCAATGAGCTTACCATGGCATCGTGGTCGGAGCCAGGCAAGTCGGTGCGCCCGATGCTGCCGGCAAACAGCGTGTCGCCGCAGAACACCGCCTCCGAGGTGACGAAACAGACGCCTCCGGGTGAGTGTCCCGGCGTGTGCATGACGCGGATGTCAACTCCCGCAAGGTGCAGCTCGTCGCCATCCGCTAACTCCACATCAGCGCTGCACGGCTTCACCCCGCCGACCAGCGACGCCCAGTACGGATCGGGCCTGGTCAGCATGGGTGCATCGGCGGCATGAACGTACAGCTTGGCGCCGGTTGCGCGCTGGACCTCAGCCGCTGCTGCGATGTGGTCAACGTGGCCGTGCGTAATCAGGATCGCCGCCACCGTCCCGGCCATCTCATCGGCCTCGTCGAGCAGCAGCTCCGCCTCATCGCCCGGGTCTATGATCACAATGCTGTCGGCTTTATCGCCGCCCAACAGATAGCAGTTGGTGGCAAGTGGCCCGACGGTCAGTGTCCCTATCCTGTCCATCGCTCAGTATTCGCCTTCGCAAATCTCCTGGTCCCAGCCGGCCCGGGTCAACTGCGAGGGCAGCCCAGCCCGCAGGTGCCACCGCCGCACCCAGTCGCGGTCGTACTCATCCAGCGGCCCGGCCTGCCGGTACGCCTCCGTCGCGCCGATCCGATCCCCGGTTACCAGCAGTAGCTCACCCATCAGGTACAGATATACCGAGCTATCCGGGTTAATTAGATATGCACGCTGCAACTGCTGCAGAGCCTTCGCGAAGCGGCTCTGACGCACATACACAACGCTGAGGCGCACGTTGTAGAAGTCCTCCGCCGGCGAGCAGGCGATGGCGGTCTCGTACTCATCAGCCGCCGCATCCCACTCGCCCAGCCGGGCGTGCAAATCAGCCATTCTGTGATGGTAGAAGCCGTCATCGGGTGCAAGCTCGATGGCACAGCGGAAGCGGGCGCTGGCGCGCTCGAAGTCCCCCCGCCGCAGGTACAACTCCCCCAGGCGGCATTGGTAGTATGGCTTTGTCGGGTCGCACCTGACCGCCTTCTCCAATGCACCTATCGCCGCACTGAAGCGGCTGATGTTGATCCAGAACTCGGCCAGGCAGAAGTGGGCGTCCGCATGGCGCGGATGAATGCTCAGCGCCTTCTTGTAGGCCCGGTATGCCTGCTGCGGCATGTTGGCCGCGAAGTACGCGTCACCCAACGCCACCGACGTATCCGGGTCCTGGTCGTCCAAGTGCGCCGAGGCCTCGTACTTGCCGATGGCCTCCTCGATGAACCCCTGTTCGGCCAGCACGTCGCCCTCCAGCCGGTGCTCGGTGGCGCGCTCTCGGCGGCCGCTCTTGTCTTGATGTCGTGACTGTGCCATTGCTCTCAACTGCCGACATGCCCCTACAAGCTTGGTCCGCCACGGCCTTCCTCACGGACTGTCAATTATCAGTGTCACAGGCCCGTCGTTTGTCAGGCTCACCTGCATGTGGGCTCCAAAATGTCCTTTCGCAACCGGAATGTCCAATTCCTGCACCATGATGCAGAACTCGTCGAACAGCCGGCCCGCCGGTTCCGGGGCTGCCGCTCCCGAAAAGCCGGGCCTGCGACCCTTCTGGCAGTCCGCGTAGAGCGTGAAATTGGGCACCAGCAGGACCCCGCCCTCGATGTCACCCACCGACAGGTTCATCTTACCCTCGGCATCCTCGAATATCCGCAGGCCCACGATCTTCTGTGCTATCCACTGCAACTGCTGCGCCGCGTCACCCTGCTTGAAGCCGGCCAGCACCAGCAGTCCCCGCCCGATTTCCGCGATGGCCGCGCCCTCGACAGCCACATCCGCCCTGCTCACTCTCTGTACCACAACTCGCACCGCTATTCCCCCTGCCTGTGGGGCTACGACAGTAGTTTCAGCTTCGGGTGGTCGGCCTGCATCTTCTTGACGCCCTTGCCTTTGAATGCCACCGTCACCGTCGGCTCGCCGTTGTCCTCGTTGACCGAGACCACGATGCCCTTGCCGAAGTCCTCGTGCATGATCTTGGCACCCGCGTAGTAGGCCGACTTGCCTCCCTTGCTCTTCGCCCTTTTCTTGCGCTGGCGGGGCGCTCTCTTGTCTGAGCGCGACGCCCTGGTCTTCTTAGCCGGCTCGTCTGGCCATTCATCGGCCTCGCTCTCAGCCTCCTCCTCCGCCAGACGCCGCTCCCGCGCGATTCCCTGGTTGGCCCGCGCGCGTTGCAGGATCTCGGTCATGTCTATCTTGAACTCAGGGGCCACCTGCTGCTGAAGCGCCGCGTCCTCATCGCCGAACATCCTCGGCATCAGCGGGCTATCGGTCTCCAGCTTGCGGTCAATCAGATGCTCGGGCAGATCGTCAATGAAGCGCGAGGGCCGCATCCGCCTCGGATTGCCGAAGATGGTGCGGCCACGCGCGTAGCTCATGAATACCATCCGCTGCGCCCTTGTCAGGCCCACATAGCACAGCCGCCGTTCCTCGGCAAGCTCGAATTCATCACCCAGTGACCGCTCGTGCGGAAAGATCCCCTCTTCCAGCCCGACGATGAACACGACGGGGAACTCCAGCCCCTTCGCCGAGTGCAGCGTCATCAACGAAACCGTGCTGTCCAGCTCCTCCGCCCTGTCAATGTCGGAAAGCAGCGCCAGTCTCTCCAGAAAGCCTCCCAGCGACGCATCCGTGGCGCTTGCCTCGTACTTGACGGCATCGGTCACCAGCTCGCCGAGATTCTCGACGCGGTCGGCGTCTTCGGCGTTCGCGCTGGCCTTCAGGCTGTCAACATACCCGGTCCGCTCCAACACACGGCGCAGCAACTTGGCGACCCCCATGCTCTGGGCGTCTCTGCGCAGTCCCTCCATGACATCGTGGAAGTCCAACACCGCGTCCTTCTGTGCCTTGCGCAACTCCGCATCTTCGGCAATCAACGGACATGCCTCATATAGGCTCACACCGGCCGCGTGCGCGATCTGCGTCAGCCGCCCCACGGTCGCGTCACCGATCTTCCGCGCCGGCCGGTTGATGATGCGCTGGAAAGCTATCGAGTCGGTGAGATTGAAGAGCACCTTGAGGTAGGCCGCTATGTCCTTGACCTCGGAGCGGTCATAGAACGACATCCCGCCGACGATTTCATAGGGGATGCCCCGCTCACGCAGCGCCGCCTCGAATACCCGTGACATGGCATTGGTGCGGTACAGAATCGCGTAGTCGCCGTAGCGCAGGCCGCTGGAGCCGACCTGCCGCGCGATCAGCCGTCCAACCCAACTGGCCTCCTCCTCCTCATTGACCGCCTCGTACACCACCAGGTTGTCGCCCGCGCAGTTCTCGGTCCACAGCTTCTTCTCCGCCCGCGTGTCGTTGCGGCAGATGACCTGATACGCGCAATCCAGTATCTTCTGCGTCGAGCGGTAGTTCTGCTCCAGCTTGACGACCTTGGTCTTCTTGAAGTCGTCCTGAAAGCTGAGAATCAGCCCCACATTGGCACCGCGCCATCCGTAGATGCTCTGGTCGTCATCGCCCACCACGCAGATGTTGCCACGCGGGCCCGACAGCAGCCTTATCAATTCGTACTGGGCGTAGTTGATATCCTGGTACTCGTCAACGAGGATGTAGCGAAACCGCTTTCGCAACTCCTTGAGCACCTCCGGGCGCGTCTGCAGAAGCTCCACGGCCCTCATCAGCAGGTCGTCGAAGTCGAGTGCGTTATTCGCCCGCAGCGCCTCTTGGTAGCGGCCGTAGGCACGGGCGACCAGCTCCTCGAACGGCCCCTTGCGCGTGCGCCTGTACCCCTGCACATCGAGAAGCTCATTCTTGCCGCTGCTTATCGAGTTCAGTATCTGCAGCGGGCTGTACTCCCCATTCCCCTCCGCCAGCAGCCTCACGGACTGCTTGATCAGCGCCTGCTGGTCGCTCTCGTCGTAGATGACGAAGTTGGGCGCGATCCCGATTTTCTCCCCGTAGCGCCGGAGCAGACGGGCGCAGATGGAGTGAAAAGTGCCTGCCCACACCTCGCCCGCATGCTCGCCGATCAGCTTGACGATGCGCTGCTTCATCTCCCCGGCGGCCTTGTTGGTGAAGGTGACGGCCAGGATGCTGGAGGGCGCGATGCCCTTCTCCTGCACCATGTAGGCGATGCGGTATGTCAGCGCGCGCGTCTTGCCGCTGCCCGCGCCGGCGAATATCAATACCGGGCCGTCAATGGTGGTCACTGCTTCTCGTTGCTGCGGGTTGAGTTGGTCAAGTAGAGACAATCATATCACCAGGGAGCATCTGCCGAAGGCAATGGGTCACGTGTGTGCGCCTATCATCTTCGCGCTGCGCTCGCGCCTCTCCTCTTGAGGCTAAGGGAGCCATTTACGCCCGGAGGCCGTGGGCATCAGCGTCGGATGCAGGCGTCTTCCCCTATTCCTGCTGCTGTTGCAGACAGGCCTGGATAAAGCCCGCGAACAGGGGATGGGCGCGGTTGGGCCGCGACTTGAACTCCGGATGGAACTGCGAGGCTATGAAGAACGGGTGATCCGGTATCTCTATCATCTCAACCAGATCGCCCTCCGGCGAGGTTCCGCAGATGTTCAGGCCGGCTGCGGTCAACTGCTGCCGGTAGGTGTTATTCACCTCATAGCGGTGCCGATGCCGTTCCGAGATGTCCGTGGCCCCGTACAGCCCGTGCGCCAGCGTGCCGGGCTCGATGCGGCATGGATACGCGCCCAACCGCATCGTTCCACCCAGCTCGGTTATGTACTCCTGTTCCTTCAGATAGATGATTATCGGATGCGAGGTGTTCTCGTCGAATTCGGTGCTGTTCGCCCCCGCTAATCCGCAGACATCGCGGGCGAACTCGATGACGGCAATCTGCAGCCCCAGGCACAGCCCCAGATACGGCACCTTGTTCTCGCGCGCATAGCGGGCAGCGGCTATCTTGCCCTCAATCCCGCGGTCGCCGAAGCCCCCCGGAACCAGTACGCCGCAAACGCCGTCCAGCAGCGCATCGGCTCCGTCGCGTTCCACATCCTCCGAATCGACGTACTTGATGTTCACGTGGCAATCGTTGGCGGCCCCGCCGTGCTTGATCGCCTCTGTCACCGACAGGTAGGCATCGTATAGGTCCATGTACTTGCCCACCATCGCCAGCGTCGTCTCATGCTTCGGGTTCTCGATCCGCTCCACCATCTCGGCCCATTCGTTGTCCGCCGGCTTGCGCACACCCAGCCCCAGCCGCTCCGTCACCAAATCAGCTATCCCCTGCGCGTCCATGCTCAACGGAATGCTGTAGAGGGAGCGGTCGGTATCCACGCCCTCGATCACCGCCTCGGGTGGCACATCACAGAACAGCGATATCTTGTTGCGGACACCGTCCGGCAGCGGGTACTTGCAGCGGGCCACGAGCACCTGGGGCTGAATGCCCGTCCGCCGCAACTCCTGCACGCTGTGCTGCGTCGGCTTGGTCTTCAGCTCTCCGACCGAGTCCAGGTACGGTACCAACGTCACGTGTACGAAGCAGGTGCTGTTGGGGCCCTCCTCCACCCGCATCTGCCGAATCGCTTCCAGGAACGGCTGGCCCTCGATGTCCCCCACCGTCCCCCCGATCTCCGTGATGCAGACCTCCGCATCGTTGTGCTTGGCAGCCAGGCGGATGCGCGACTTGATCTCGTCGGTGATGTGCGGGATGACCTGCACCGTCTTGCCCAGGTAGTAGTCCCCGTTCCGCTCCTTCGATATCACCACATCATAGATGCTGCCTGTGGTGATATTGCAGTCGCGCGTCAGCGGCTCGTCAATGAACCGCTCGTAGTGCCCTAGGTCCAAATCGGTTTCCGCCCCGTCGTCCGTGACGAAGACCTCGCCGTGTTGGAATGGGTTCATCAGCCCGGCATCCACGTTGATGTACGGGTCCACCTTCACCAGCGCCACCCGGAAGCCCCGATTGCGCAGCAGCCTACCCAATGACGCAGTGGTGATCCCTTTGCCGATGCCGGACACGACGCCGCCGGTCACGAATACATACTTGGTGTCCATCGCCCTATCACCCGTGCTTCGCATTAAACGGCGAAGCTGCGAGTTCGGACCAGGTCCTCAACTCGCAGCCGTTGCCGGTGACGCACATCTTGCCCGCCTATTCCCACTCGATGGTCGCCGGAGGTTTCGAGGTTATGTCATACAGCACCCGGTTGACCCCATGCACCTCATTAACAACCCGATTCGATATCCTTGCCAACACGTCATGTGGAATCCGCGCCCAGTCCGCGGTCATGAAGTCGTCAGTGGTGACCGCGCGCACGATGACCGGATGCGCATAGCTGCGCTCGTCCCCCATCACACCAACGGAGCGCACGTCCACGAATACCGCAAAGCTCTGGGAAATTGCGCCCATCAGGTCCGCGGCCCGCAACTCCTCGTGCATGATGGCGTCAACTTCACGCACGATGTCAAGGCGCTCGCGGGTGACTGCGCCGATGATCCGCACCGCCAGTCCCGGCCCCGGGAACGGCTGCCGCGTCACGATCTCCTCCGGCAAGCCGAGCTGCCGCCCGACCTCACGCACCTCATCCTTGAAAAGCAGGCGCAACGGCTCGATGTTCTCCTCGTATTTCATATCCGCCGGAAGCCCGCCGACATTGTGATGTGTCTTGATCGTCGCCGTCTGCTCGCCGCCGCTCTCGATGACATCCGGGTAGAGCGTGCCGTGCGCGATGTACTTGAAAGTCCCCAGCTTCTCCGACTCGGCCTCGAACGTGCGGATGAACGTCTCGCCGATGATCCTGCGCTTCTGCTCGGGGTCCGTAACGCCTGCCAGCTTCCCCAGGAACGTCTCGGAGGCGTCAATCGCTACGAACTGCGCGGCGCCCTGCCAGTCGTCGAACGCGGCGATGACCTGTTGCGGCTCATCCTTGCGCATGAGGCCGTGGTCAATGAACATGCAGGTCAGTTGCGGGCCGACCGCGCGGTCCAGGAGCGCAGCCGTGACCATCGAGTCGACTCCGCCGGATACTCCGCAGAGCACCCGGTCGTCGCCTATCTTCTCGCGCAGCTCGGCCACGGTCTGCTCGATGAAAGCCTCGGACTGCCAGGTGCCGGTGCAGCCGCAGATGTCGTAGAGGAAGTTGCGCAGCAGTTGCTTGCCGCAGGCGGTATGGTGAACTTCGGGATGGAACTGCACGCCGTAGAGCTTGCGCTGAGGGTCGGCCATCGCCGCTACCGGGCTGTGCCGGCTGCGGGCCAGGACCTTGAACCCCGGCGGCACTTTCGTCACCTTGTCACCGTGGCTCATCCAGGTCGAGGTCTCGCTGACCACTCCCTTGAACAGCAGGTCCCGGTCCACGATCTCAATCGGCACGTGTCCGTACTCGCGTTGCTGTTCGTCGCGGCCCACCTCACCGCCCAGCAGGTGAGCCAGCAACTGCTGCCCGTAGCAGATGCCCAGCACCGGAATGCCCGCCTCCAGTATCGCACGCTGAATGCTGGGCGCACCGGGGGCATAGACGCTGCTTGGCCCCCCCGAGAGGATGATCCCCTTCGGCTGCTCCGCCAGAATCTGCTCCAGGCTGATGCTCGCGGGCCTGATCTCGCTATACACGTGCTGCTCGCGGACTTTGCGCACGATGAGCTGCACGTACTGCGCGCCGAAGTCCACTACCAACACAGTTTCCTGTCGAGCAGCACCGCTCGCCACTATACACGCTTCCTTGACTGTGCTAAAATCTGGGCGATATGCGAGACGTGTGACCGCAGTGGCATGCCGCGTTCGTCGCGGACGGAGCAAACACGAATGGGGCAGCCATACCAACCGGCCGGCGAATACATGGCATCCGCCGTACTATAATACACGATATCCGCAGCCGTGTCTATGTCGCCATCCACCAGTGTGGCGGCATTGCGGTTCCTGTCGGCAAGCGGTCCGCTTGCCGCATCGGGAAAGGATGAAATCGGACTTGATCGCTCTCATTGACTATGGAGAAGGCAACCTCGGCAGTGTCGAGAAGGCCCTCAGGCACGTCGGCTGTGACGTGCAGATTACCAACTCGCCTGCAGTGCTCGATGCCGCCGATGGTGTGGTCATGCCCGGTGTCGGCGCCTTCGACGATTGCGTGCACGGGCTGGAGAAGAGCGGCCTCATCGAGCCGATCAAGCAGCTCATTACCGACGGCAAGCCGTTCCTCGGCATCTGCCTCGGCCTGCAGATGCTGTTTGCCGGCAGTGAGGAAGGACAGCGAGATGGACTCGGACTGCTGCCGGGCCGCGTGGTTCGCTTCCGGCATGAGCTGAAGGTGCCTCAGATCGGCTGGAACCAAGTATCCAAGGTCCATTACGCTCCTCACCTGGACGGAATTGACAGCGGCTCCTGGGTGTACTTCGTGCACTCCTATTACGTCGTGCCGGACGACGAAGCCGTCATCGCCACCACCACCGACTACGGCATCGAATTCTGCTCCTCGATCTGGTGCGATAACCTGTTTGCCTGCCAGTTCCATCCGGAGAAGAGCCAGGCGGTGGGGCTGAAGGTCCTGGACAACTTCCGCAAGTTGGTTGAGGGGGCATAGTCGGGCCTGCAGTGCGTGTCCGTGCCCCTATCAAGTGAGAGTGAGTAACATGCTGGCCAAGCGAGTTATCCCGTGCCTGGACGTGACTGAGGGCAGGGTCGTCAAGGGCGTACACTTCGTGAACCTGGTTGATGCCGGCGATCCGGTTGAGCAGGCCGCCGAGTACGACCGCCAGGGCGCGGATGAGCTGACGTTCCTGGACATAACCGCCTCCTCCGACCATCGCCCGACCATGCTCGACATCGTGAGGCGGACGGCGGAGCAGGTGTTCATCCCGTTCACGGTCGGCGGGGGCATCCGCGCCGTTGAGGACATCCAGCAGACACTGCGCGCCGGCGCGGATAAGACCGCCATCAACACGGCGGCAATCCGCAATCCCGATATCATCAATGTGGCGGCCCGCCGCTTCGGCAACCAGTGCATCGTCGTGGCCATTGACGCCCGCCGCGAGAGCGATGGACGGGAGACTGCACCCAACCTCGGCTACAACCCCGATGCCGAAATCGAGTGGAAGACCTACGTCTATGGCGGGCGGGAGCGCACCGAGGTTGATGCCCTGAAGTGGGCGGTGGAGGTCGAGCAGCGCGGGGCCGGCGAGCTACTGGTCACCAGCATGGATGCCGACGGCACCACCGCCGGATATGACATTGAGCTCTTGCGTCGCATATCTTCCAGCGTCAGCATCCCCGTCATCGCTTCCGGCGGCGCAGGCAATGCGCGGCACATGTACGATGCCCTCACGCTGGGGCAAGCCGACGCGGTGCTGGCCGCCAGCATCTTCCACTTCGGCCAAACCACCGTCGGCGACATCAAGCAACAGCTCGCCGACATGGGCATTCAAGTCAGGCTGTAGCGGAGCCGACATGACAGGTTCACCCGGCCGCGGCGCCGACGCCGTCCCGCGCAAACTGGCCCTCATAACCGGCGCATCCAGCGGCATCGGGAGGGCGTTCGCCCTCAGGCTGGCTGCCGAGGGTTACGATCTGATCCTCGTCGCGCGAGACAGCCGGCGCCTTGAGACCCTCGCTGCAGAGTTGCACGCCGCCCACGGGATCAACGCCGAGGTGCTGGCCGCCGACCTCACCGACCCGCCTCAACTACTCGCCGTGGAACGATGCATCACCCGTGCCGACACCCTCGATCTTCTCATCAACAACGCCGGCTTCATCACGGTCGGCAGCTTCGCCGACAACGACCCCGACGGCCAGGAGGCGATGATCCGGCTGCATGTCATCGCCACGGTGCGCCTGACCCGCGCCGCGCTGCCGGGCATGATCGCCAGGGGCAGCGGGAGCATTATCAACGTATCCTCCCTGGCGGCGTTCTTTCCCGCTCCCGGCAACGTGAGCTATTTCGCCACCAAGTCGTACGTGAAGGACTTCACCGAGACGCTCCAATTCGAGCTGATCGGCACAGGCGTGAGGCTGATGGCGCTGTGTCCCGGCTGGACCCACACCGAGATCCACCAGCGCCAGGGAGCGGACGAATCCTCGGTGCCCAGAGGCTGGTGGATGACGCCTGATTACGTGGTCGCCGAGGCGCTCAAGTGCCTGCGGCGGGGCAGGCTTTGCTGCATCCCCGGCTTCAGGTGCCGCATGGTGGCGCTGCTGTCGGTCTTGCTGCCGACTCCGCTGAAGCGCTGGCTCACCCGCAAGTACTACGAGCGCCGCGCCCGCCGACTTGGCGTGACCTGAACGCCGTCACCTTGTCTGAAAGGGGAATATCATGCCCATGATACCCGCTCTCTGGACGAACATGTTCGCAAAGCAGTCGCCCCCCGACGCGCTGAGGACCCTCTCGCGGCTGGGATGGCCGGCGGCGGAGATGAGCTGCGACCATGCCGCCCTGCTGCGCAACAACGACGGTCTCATCGAAAGCTGCGCCCGCGCCGTGGCCGAAACCGGCATACTCGTCCCCCAGATGCACCTCATGCTGAAAGCCAACCTCGCCAACCTCGACGAGGCCGCACGCGCCGCCGACATCGAGGCCGTCATCGCCGACATCAACACCTGCGCCCGCCTGGGCATCGCCGTCGGCGTCATTCATCCTGGCGGCTTCCATGATGTCAACACCTATGACGAATGGCAGCGCATGGGCGAAGTGCGCCGGGAGAGCTTCGCCGCAATCGCCCGCGTAGCCGGCGAGCAGGGCGTGAAGGTCGCCGTCGAGCACATGTTTGACGAGGGCGGGGGAGTGCACGGCCATCGCCGCTTCGGCGGGTCTGTGGATGACGTGCTGGAGCTGTGCGCGCAGGTAGGCTCAGACCACCTTGGCATCTGCTTCGACACCAGCCATGGCCACCTGATGGGGATGAATCTGCCCGAGTGCATCAGGCGCTGTGGGGACAGGCTTTGGGCCTTGCACGTGTCGGATAACTACGGCGACGTGGACCGCCATTACATCCCGGGCAACGGCTCCATCGAGTGGGGACCAGTCGTGGCGGCTCTTAAGGAGATAGGCTACAACGGCCCATTCGTCCTGGAGACGTGGAATCTGAACACCGGCGGCGAATCAGACCCCTCGGAGCTGGAATTGGGCGCCGGCTACGCCCTCAATGTCGCCAACAAGCTCCTGGAGTCATACTGAGCGCTCCCAGGCGTTAGAGCCAGGCAAGGGTCCGTCTCCGCGCTGCGATCAGGTTTCACCTGGGCCAGACTCTCTGGCCTGTGGTTCCATGGCATTGCGAACGTGTTCGTAGGACGGGCGTCCCTGCCCGTCGTCGTTGTTGTTCGGGAAATCCACAGGCTGAAAAGCCTGTGCCACGCGACAATAGGGAAGGGGCGCGGTGGTGGTGTTCTGGCTAGAGTAGGAGTCTTTGACGGAGGGGGTCCAGGGGGCCGTTTAGTCCCCGGGGAACTCGCCCAGCGACCTGATGTACTCGATTGAGGCCACGACATCCGCGTGATACTCCGAGATGTCGTCCGTCTCCGTGGCCCCGTGAAATGTCTCCACCTCGAAGCTGAACGGCCCGTAGAAACCGACCGCATGCAGGATCTCGAAAACCTTGCGGAAATCCACCTCGCCCTCGCCCAGCCGAGGCAGCACGTGTTCCTGCCTGGTCTTGCCACGGACAATATCCTTCAAATGCACGTGAAACACGCGGTCGGCCAGCGTTGCCAGCGCCTCTGCGCCGCCTGCGGCATCCAGCGTCTCGTTGTAGTAAAGGATGTTCGCGGTGTCGAAGTTCACGCCCAGGTTCTCCCTGTTGACCTCCTCAAGCGTCCGCAGTGCCTCCGCCGTGTTCTCCATCACGCCCGCGTGGATCTCCAGCGCCAACTCGACGCCTCGGTCCGCCGCGTAGTCGGCGACTTCGCGCAGCATCGCGTAGGCGAAATAGCGCGCCTCTTTGCCCTCTTGCGATTCTTGTCCGGCGGGCTCACCGGGCTTGTGGCCGAGAGCCTTGTGGTGGCACCCCAGCACGATGATGCCGGCTTCCAGGGCCTCTGCCAGGTCTATCCGCCGCTTGATGAACTCGGCCGCTCCCGGATAGCCGGTGTAACCGAACACGTCCAGGCTGTCCACCATGAAGCCGTCCTGCGCCAGCAGTTGCCTGAGGTCCGGCAGGCTGTAGCGCCACTCGCCGCCCAGCGGCGCATCGAACATCAACTCGGGAACCAGCGAGTTGGGGCGCACCTGCTCCGCCGGCAATTCCACCGTGCGGATCGGCGTCTGCCTGATCTGCGCCAGGCACTCAGCCAGGTCGAAGCGCCCCCACGTGTAGCAGTTCATGTTGATGGCATAAGAGTTGCCCGGAAGGCTGTTGGTCATCGCCGTCCTACCCTCTCCCAACATCGTGGTTGCTGGCAGTGTTGTCAGTCCCCCGGGAACGCATCCCGCATGCGGCCGGCCCTGTACTTGATGTAACGCACGGTGTAGACCGGCTTGTTCTGCGCCTCGTAATACGTCCGCGCTTGCAGCTCCGCCATGAGGCCCAGGCATATCAACTGCACGCCTACCAGCATCAGTAGAACCGCCAGGAACAGCGCCGGGCGACTAGCAAGCGCCTCGTGATATGCGAACTTGCGGAAGCTCAGATACAGGGCTAGCAGGAACCCGACACCCCCCGATATCAGTCCCCAGCGCCCGAATACCTGCAGCGGCCGCGTCGCGTACGTGAGCAGGAACTTCACCGTCGCCAGGTCCAGCACCACCTTGAGGATCCGCGACAGGCCGTACTTGGTCCGGCCATAGACGCGCGGGTGATGCTTCACCTCCATCTCGGTGACACGCCCGCCCGCCCAGTACGCCAGCGCCGGAATGAAGCGGTGCGTCTCGCCGTACAGCTTCACATCGCTGAGTACCTCCGCCCGGTACGCCTTCAGCGAGCAGCCATAGTCATGCAGGTGGACGCCGGTCACCCGCGAGATCAGCCAGTTCGCCAGTCGCGACGGCAGCGTGCGCGTCAGCCACGTATCCTTGCGGTGTCGCCGCCAGCCGCTCACCACATCATACCCATCATCCAGCTTCTCCAGCATCCGCGGGATGTCTTCCGGGTCGTTCTGCAGGTCGGCGTCCATTGCCACTACCGCTTCACCGCGGGCCAAGTCGAATCCCGCGGCCAGTGCCGCCGTCTGGCCGAAGTTGCGCCGCAGGTGGATTACGGTGAAGCGCTCGTCCTTTTCGGCGATCTCGTCCAGCCGCTGCGGGCTTCCGTCGGTGCTCCCGTCATCCACCAGGATAACCTCCGCAGGCCGCCCCAGGCCGTCCATCACCCTCGCGAGGCTCTCGTATAGCGGGTACAGGGCGTCCACTTCGTTGAAGACCGGCACCACGATGGAGACCCGCCCGACGATATCTTCAGGTGGCATGACGCTCGTGTGCTCCTTCCGCAATCTCAGGCTTCGGCTGCTGCGCGAACCACTCTACAAAGCTCTTCAGGCCCGCCTCCAGCGAAGTCGCCGGTTCCCAGCCCAGCAGCCGCCGGGCGCGACCGATGTCGGCGAATGTGTGCGGCACATCTCCGGCCTGCGCAGGCAACTGCTCTACCCTCGCCTTCGTTCCCATGACCTGCTCCAGCGTCGCAACCAGGCCTTTCAGCGACAGCGGCCGCCCGCTGCCTATGTTCAGTATCTCGAAGCCGAACTCCGTCTCCAACGCCCTCAGCACCGCCGCAACTACGTCGTCAATGTAGGTATAATCGCGCGAGTTGCTGCCGTCCCCGTACAGCGGAATCGGCCTATTCTCCGACATCAGCCGCACGAACTTATTGATCGCCAGATCCGGACGCTGCCGGGGGCCGTACACGGTGAAAAGTCGCAGGCACAGCACCGGCAGCCCGTAGAGATGATGGAATGTGTGGCAGAGCGCCTCGCCGGCGACCTTGGTGGCCGCGTAGGGCGAAATCGGGCGGTTGATGTCCGCATCCTCACTGAATGGCAGCGGATTGGCGGCCCCATACACCGACGAGGACGACGCAAATATTAGCTTCACAGGCATGTGGTCCCGCGCCGCTTCCAGGATGTTGACCGTCCCCTCCACGTTTGTCGCCGCGTACTCGGCCGGCTCTTGCAGCGAGGGCCGCACCCCCGCCTTCGCCGCCCAGTGCAGCACCCACTCCGGCTCCGCCTCGGCAAACGCCTCCCTCACGGCAGCCGCGTCGCGAATGTCCCCCTCGATGAGCCGGAAGGCCTCATTTCCCAGAAGGCCGGAGATATTGCGTACCTTGACCTCACGGGGATAGTACGGGTCGAAGTTGTCCAGGCCCACCACGCCGAATCCCGCTCTGAGCGCGGCCTCCGACAGGTGCGATCCCATGAAACCTGCAGCGCCGGTGATCAGTACCGTTGCCATAGCGGAGTATCCCAACCGCCCTGGTGTTTGCTTGCACACCTACATATGACGACCATCTCGCGGAGGACAGGCATCCTTGCCTGTCCTGGCTCCGCCAATCATATCGTGGACTTCTGCAACTAGTAGGTCTCGATCTTCAGCCCTGGCTGCTGCGGATCAATGGGGATGATCCGCTTCACATCATACTTCTGCAGCTTCCCGGCCAGGTACTTCGGGTCGCTGTGCAGCGCAATTATCGTTCCTCCACCGCCTGCGCCGGCCAGCTTCGCCCCCAGAGCGCCGTGCTTCAGCGCCGCCTTCACCAGGCTGTCATTGGCCTCGGAGATACCGAACAGCTCAACACCGATCGCGTAGTTTTCATTCATCAGCTCCCCCAGCGTCCGCCAGTCCCGGCTCAGCAATGCCCTTTTCCCATAGCGGGCCAGTTCCGCAGTCCGCGCGATGCCCTCGACCATCGCCTGCTCGCCATCTTCCCATCGCTTTCTTGGGGGGGCATGGTACGTACCCGACGTGCCCTGCCGCCTGCCGCTGTTGGCAAGCACGAATGGCAGCGCATCCGACCCGTCAATCTCTTTCAGCAGCGGCTCTACCGTGGCATACGGGCCATCGTCCTGCTCCCATCCCCACGCCTTGTCGCGCAGGTCCACATAGTTGAGGCCGCCGAACACCGCCATGTACTGGTCCTGAAAGCCGCAGTCCACACCCAGCACGGTCCGCTCTATGTGCCTGGCCAACTCGGCGGTGTGGTGCCGCCTGCACTTCACGCCGAAGTGGGCCAGTATCCCGGACAGGATGGCGACCAGCATCGCCGTGGAGCCCCCACATCCCGCCCGCATCGGTATCGTCGTCGCGGCGCGCAGGTGAAAGCCTTTGCTCGGGTCAATCTCGATACCCTGCATGTGCCGCTTGTCATCGCCGGTCAGGTACTTCCATACCGCCTTCGCCACATCCAGATAGGGCAGAGGCTCACTCGGCTCCAGGTCGTCTCGCGTCCGTATCTCCGTGATGTGACCGCAGATGTCCAGCGTCAGATCCTCGGCTTGCTTCACGAACACCTCGGCTCGCTCGCCGACCGCGCAGGAGATTACACTGCCTCCGTAGATGTCCGAAGGGTTGCCGATGATCCCGACGCGGCCGGGTGCGCTAACATGAACCATGCTGCGAACTCTCCTGGCTTGGGGTCCCATCCGTGCACGGAACGCGGGTTGACCGCCGATTCGCGTACCATGTAGAATATAGCGTAGATGGCGGCATTGTGCAATACGGCATGTGACGGCGGCCGGAGGTCGTGCCACGCTACCTGTGCGGTCGCCGTATGCCGGCAGGGCCTGCTGTCGCCTGCCAGCCGCCGTGGAAGGAACGCCCCGCATGATTGACTTTCACGTCCATATCGGTCGTATCTCGCGCGCTCGCAACCGGGCTGTGTACGACCTCACGCCACAGCAGCTTATCGAGCGCATGGACCGTGAAGGCATTGAGAAAAGCGTGCTGCTCCCCCTGGAAAGCCCGGAAGCCGTTGCCGGCTGGTTCCTCACCGAAGACGCCATTGAGGCACGCGACATGTACCCGGAACGCCTCATCGCCTTCCTCTCAGTTGACCCTCGCACCGGGAATGTCGAGGCCCAGTTCGACATGTTCGTCCAGGACTACGGCTGCAAGGGCTTTGGCGAGTTGAAGAACCCTTTGCACTTCGCTGATGAACGCCACCAGGTCATATATGCCAAGTGTGACCAGTATCATCTGCCCCTTGTCTTCCACAGCGACCCGGGGCGCTGCTACGACGACGCGGGATTGCCCGCCCTGGAGGAGATGCTGCGCAGGTATCCGGGCTGCATCTTCTGCGGCCACGGCCCCGGCTTCTGGGCCGCCATCAGCGCCGATGATGACCGCACCGGCGGACATCTCGACGGCCCGATTGCGCCCGGCGGCGCAATTGACCGCCTGCTGGCCGATTATGAGAACCTCTACGCCATCTTCGACGCCGGTTCCGGTTACAACGGCATGACCCGCGATCCCGACTTCACTAAAGGCTTCATCGAGAGGCACCATTCCAGGCTCCTGTTCGGCACCGACTACCTCCGCGCATTCCAGCAGCTTCCACAGGTTGACTGGCTCGGCGCGCTCGACATCCCCGCCGACTGGAAGCAGGAAATGGCCGCCGGCAATGCCGAACACGTACTCGGCTTCGCCCAATTTCAATGACCCAAGAGGAGAGACGCATCTTGGCAGCACAGACACCGTCCGCCGACAGCGACCTGCGCATCATTGACTTCCACGTCCACCCGTGGATCGCCCAGACGTGGTCCTATCCCGAGTTCTTCGGCCTCACGCCCCACCAGCTTGTTGACCGCATGGACCGCGAGAGCATCGCCATCAGCGTGCTCTTGCCCGAGGAAAGCCCGGAATGTACCGAATACATCCTCACCAGGGAAGTCGCCGCCGTCCGCGACATCTACCCGGAGCGTTTCATCGCCTTCGTATCCATTGACCCGCGCCAGAGCAGGCTGCAGGAGCGCATCGTCGCCTGTATCGAGAACTTCGGCTGCAAGGGCTTCGGGGAGCTGAAAAACGGCCTGCTCCTTGATGACCCCGCAAACGAGGCCATCTACGAGGTCTGCAACCAGTATGGGCTGCCCCTGGTCTTCCACTGCGATTCGCGCCTGTGCCGCGATGACGCCGGCCTGCCGCGCCTCGAAGCCATGGCCCGCAAGTACGACAAGCTGAAGTTCGTCGGCCACGGCCCCGGCTTCTGGAGCGCCATCAGCGGCGATGACGACCGCTCAGAGAACTACCCGAAGGGCCCCATCAAGCCCGGTGGTGCCCTCGACCGCCTCTTTGCCGAATTCGACAATGTCTATGGCGAGTTCTCTGCAGGCTCCGGCTACAATGCCCTCACCCGCGACCCCGACTTCACGCCGGGATTCGTGGAGAGAAACCATCACAAGCTGCTGTTCGGCACCGATTTCATCAGGCCCGGCCAGCAACTGCGCCAGGTCGAATGGATCAACACTGTGGACGTACCCGCGCAGTGGCGACAGGAAATGGCATCCGGCAACGCCGCCCGCCTGCTCGGCCTTGACTAGTGCTCAATTGAACAACTACCCGCAGCGATGATTCCGCGGAGGACAGGCATCCCTGCCTGTCCCCGCCGACGCAGTTCTTTAGCGGACCTGCACAAGTCAGTACTGGCCGGCCTACCGGAGAGGAACCCTTGGCTTCGGACAAACAAAGCAGCGCAAAGACATTCCGCCTCATTGACTTCCACGTACATCTGCGCAAGCCGCAGCCGTGGACCTATCCCCGGCAGTTGGGCCTCAGCGCCGAGCAACTCATTGCACGCATGGACCGCGAGGGTATAGACAAGTCCGTCCTGCTACCCATCGAAAGCCCCGAAGGCCACGAATTCTTCCTCAACGAGGACGCCGTCGCCGCCCGCGACGCCTACCCCGAACGCTTCATCGCTTTCGTGGCCGTGGACCCGCGCCGCACGCAGGTGCAGGAGCGCATCGCCGCTCATATCGAGAAGTGCGATTGCAGGGGCTTCGGCGAACACAAGAACAGCCTTGCCTTCGATGACCCCTTGTGCGAAGCTGTGTACGAGGTCTGCAACCACTACCGGCTGCCGCTGGTATTCCACATGGACCCGACCCTGTGCGTGGACGATATCGGCCTGCCCCGCCTGGAGAGAATGGCGGAGAAGTACCGGAACGTGAAGTTCGTCGGTCACGGCCCGGGCTTCTGGGCCGCGATCAGCGGCGATGACGGCCGCTCGGGCGGCTATCCGAAAGGCCCCATCGAGCCCGGCGGTGCGCTTGACCGTCTGCTGGGCCAATACGACAACATCTATGCCGAGTTCTCAGCCGGCTCCGGCCACAATGCACTCACCCGCGATCCGCAGTTCACCGAGGGCTTTGTGGAGAGGAATCACGACAAGCTCATCTTCGGCACCGATTACCTGCAGGCCGGTCAGAGCCTACCGCAGATCGAGTGGCTGGCCGCTCTTGATATGCCGATCGAGTGGCGCCAGCAGATGGCCTACGCCAACGCGCAGCGCATCATGGGGATGTCTGAGGAGCCATGAAAAAAGTCGTCCTGCCCATTCTGTTGCTGGGCCTTGCGGCCGGTCTGTCCGCCGCCGACATCGTCCGCGACATAGTCGGCTTCGCTCCTGAGCGGCCGCACAGCTACGATCAGTTCATGGCCGCCGTGGAGCAGCTTGCCGCGTCGCCGCGCATCAGCGCCGAGAACATCGGCTTCTCCCGCAAGGGGCGGCCGCTGGTGCTGCTGGCCGTGCACGCCCCCGAGCTGCCCAGCCTGGATCCGGACCACTGGCCGCCTTGCCTGTTCGTCATCGCCCGTCAGCACGGCACCGAATCATCGGGAACCGAGGCCGCCCTCGCTCTGCTCCGCTACTTCGCCACCACCGAGGATGAGACCAGCCGCGCCATCCTCCGGCAACTGACCATCGCCGCCGTCCCCATGGCCAATCCCGACGGCGTGGCTGCCTCCCGGCGCTCCAACGCCGCTGATGTGGACCTCAACCGCGACTGGGGCAGTCTCAGTCAGCCCGAAACCAGGGCCATCGCCGATGCCGTCGCCCGCTGGCAGCCGCTGGCCATCATTGACCTGCACGAACTCCCGGGCAGCTCCGCCAAGCCGGCCTTCGCACAGAGCTTCATCCAGACCATCGGCCGCGACGGCAAAATCCCGCCCTCGACAAGCGAAGACTGCGGCATCTGCAGCCTGCGACTGGCCCAGTGGATGCGCACCTACTCATTTCCGGCAAACCTCTACTACGATTACAGCCACGAGTCTTCGGCTCTCTGCCACCGCTACTTCGGCCTCACACGCAGCATCCCGGCCTACCTCTTCGAGGCCAAGACCGGTCCCGGTCACTCGCTCGCAGAGAGGGTCACCTTCCACGTGCTCGGCGCTCTCGTGGTCGGCAACTACCTCATCCACACCTACTACGACAGCAACCGCCCAACCGGCGTCGCAGTGGCGGAGGCGCCCCCAACAGACCAGCAGCCAACCGAACCACCACCTGCCGAGGTACCGCCCTTGGCACTGGAGATCCTCAAGCCGACCGACGGCACCGTAGCCGGCGGCGAGATACCGGTTGTCGTGCAAACCCAAGGAGAGGGCTTCTCCTACGTCACCTTCCACGTTGACGGCATGATCAGGGCGCTCACCACTGCTTTCCCCTACACATTCGTCCTCGATGCCTCCGACTACGCCGACGGCCAGCACCGCATTGATGTCGCGCTCTGCAACGATATCGGCCGCCCGCTGCTCAGCAAGCAATGCACCATCACCATCAACAACGACGCGCAACGTGGCGAATAGGGCGGAGATGCGATGAAGTGGAAATGGACGCCGTCCATCGCTTACGCCTGCGTCATCCTCGCGTTCACCTCCGTACCGGGAGACTACCTGCTCGTTCCCGAGCCTTTCGACATCTCAGACAAGTGGGTGCACGCGGCTCTCTACCTGCCCCTTGGCGCCCTCGCGTTCGGGGCTTTATCCAGAGGACACCGACCGCTGTCACTGTGGCGCCGCTCTTTCTACACACTCATAGTCTGTGCCGCCTTCGCCGCCTTGGACGAATGCCATCAGCTATTCATCCCCGGCCGCTTTGGCGATGTGCTTGATTGGCTGGCGGATACCATCGGTGTCGCGGCAGGGACGGGCCTGAGCCTGGCCTGCATCCATTGGCGGCGACCTGTAGAGCCGGAAGCCGAGGAAGTGGAGGTCGTGCTCGATGCCACAGCCGCACCCGACAGACATGACTGACGCCATCTCGCCGGCCGTTCCGGTCGCGCCGGCCGGTCTGACCCTTCGGAGGCCGCTATCATGACGGAGCAGAGCAAGCCTGCTGGCCCCAGCCGCGTCCGCACCATTCCAGCCGCTGTGGCCGTACTGCCACTGCTGGCCGCCCTCACGCTCTCCTGCGTCCCTGCCGAGCGGCAGGTGTCGGGCGGCAGCGGCCCGCGCGGCCTCGAGCGCAGCTTCACCGGCATATCCGAGCGGACGCTGCCCGCCGTGGTCAGCATCTCGTGCGAGCTGCAGGCCCCGGACGCTGAGCAGGCCCGCAGGCTCATGCGGGAATGGTTCGAGCAGCATCAGTACCCGATGCCGAAGGGACTGCTCGACGAGCAGGGCGGCAAGTCGGACGGCAGCACCGGCAAATCCGGCAGCGATGAGCCGAGGCCCGGCAGCATGGGCTCCGGCTGGATCTACGATGCCGACGGCTTCATCGTCACCAACGCCCACGTCGTCAGGAATGCCGGCCGCATCAACGTTCGCCTCAACGACATCCCCGATGACATCAAGATGTATCCTGCCGAGCTCTGGGCCACCGACCCCAAGAGCGAACTGGCCGTCCTCAAAATCCAAGTGGACCGCAAGTTGCCTGTGCTCCAGCTCGGCAACTCGGAGGCGCTGAAGGTCGGCTCGTGGGTGATGGCCTTCGGCAGCCCCTTCGCCCTCCAGCAGACCGTCACCGTCGGTGTGGTGAGCGCCAAAGGCAGAGTGCTTCCGGGGCAGTCCAAGTACATCACCCTCGGCGACATTATCCAGACCGACGCCTCCATCAATGTCGGCAATAGCGGCGGCCCGCTGGTCAACCTCAATGGCGAGGTCGTGGGCATCAATGTCGCCATCGCCACTCCGCAGCCCGGACTCCTCGCCGGCAGTGTCGGCATCGGCTTCGCAATCCCGGCTGACACAGCCGCCTATGTGATCCCGCGTCTCATCGAGAAGCGTGACGTCCATCGCGGCTGGCTCGGCGTCAGGATCGAGGACCTCACGCCCAACATGCGCGATCTCTACGCAGCCCCTCACGGCGGCGCTCTGGTGACCAAGAGCTTCACCGAGGCCCCGGGAGAGCGGGCTGGCCTGCGCTCAGATGACGTTATCGTCGCAGTAGGCGAGCGCAATGTCACTTCCACCTGGGACCTGCAGAAGGCCATTTCGCGCAGCGCCCCGGGAGCTCAGGTCACGCTTACCATCATCCGCGACGGCAAGGAGATGGCCCTCACCGCAACGCTCGGCGAGATGCCCGCCAAGTACGCCGGCGCGCCTCCCCAAAGGCCCGAGCCGCCGAAGCATGAAAAACGCCAGTTGGGCCTGCAAGTCAAGGCCATTGACCCGAAGCTGAAAAAGCAGTTTGACCTGCACTACGAGCAAGGAGCCGTCGTCGTTGGGGTGAGAAGCGGCTCAGCGGCCGCCGGCAAGATCAAACCGGGAGATGTCATCCTCAAGGTGAACCGCGATGAGGTGGGGTCAATGGCTGAGTACGAGAAGGCTATCAAGGCCGCTCAGAGCGCGGGCCGCGACTACATTCTCTTGCGGGTCGAGCGCACTCTTGATGACGGCGAGATCACACTGGTCACCGCCGACATAGACCTCAAGCCTTAGCCCGTCTTCCGTTTCCCAGGGCACACATTACCCTCGCGTGCCACAGGCTGGAAAGCCTATGGCACGCGACAGGAGGAAGGGGTGTGGTGGTGCTGCGGTGGACCTTGTAGGAGTCTTTGGGAAGGGTTCCCCCCTGGTGGGATCGTTAGCTCTTGCCGGCGGCCTGGATAAGCGCGCAGAACGAGTCTGCCTTCAGCGAGGCGCCGCCGACCAGTCCGCCGTCAATGTCCGGTTGCGCCATCAACCCCTCGATGTTATCGGGTTTGACGCTGCCGCCGTAGAGAACCCTCATGGCCTCGGCGATGGCTTGGCCAGCCACCTCGGCCACCACGCCGCGGATCAGGCCGCACACGCGGTTGGCCTCATCGGCATCGCAGACCTCGCCGGTGCCGATGGCCCACACCGGCTCGTAGGCGATGGTGGTGGCCTGCATCTGCTCTTCGCTGCAGCCGTCGAGGAACGCCCTGACCTGGTCGCTGACGACGGCGTCGGTGAGGCTCTTGTCGCGCTCGGAGAGCAGCTCTCCGCAGCAGACGATTGGCTTGAGGCCCGCTGCCACAGCCGCCTTCAGCTTGCGGCTGACGGTGGCGTCGTTGTCCCCGAAGACCGACCGCAGCTGCTCGGTGAAGTCCTCTGCGATGGTGCCGAAGCGCCCGCGCCGCTCCGAGTGTCCCAGGATTACGCACTCGCAGCCGCAGGACAGCAGCATACCGGCGGCGATTTCGCCCGTGAACGCTCCGGAGGCCTCCCAGTACATGTTCTGGCCTCCCAGTGCGACCGGGCTGCCCTTCACGATTTCGCTCACCGCACTGAGCGCGGTGAACGGCGGGCACACCACGATCTCGCAGCCCGACATCCCGGCGCTGCCCTCGACGATCCCCTTTGCCAGTTCCACTGCAGCGGGGTTATCGCAGTTCATCTTCCAGTTTCCGGCCATAATCGGTGTTCGCATCATTCTCCTCCTGTCGGCGCTTCATCATGTCCGCGTCCAAGTCCGGGGCGCACTACTTATCGTCCAGAGCCTCGATTGCCGGCAGCTTCCCGTCCTCCAGGAACTCCAGGGATGCACCGCCGCCGGTTGAGATGTGGTCTATGGTGTCGGCCACACCCATCTGCGTTACAGCCGCCACCGAATCGCCGCCGCCGACCACGTTGAAGCCCGGGCAATCGCCCATCGCCTTGGCCACCGCGAGCGTGCCCTCGTTGAACGGCTTGTCCTCGTATTTGCCCATCGGCCCGTTCCAGAACACGTTGGCCGCCTTCAATACGACCTCGGCGTATGCCTTGCGTGTTTCGTCCCCGATGTCCAGCGCATCCCAGCCCGGCTCGATGGCATCGGCCGCCGCATGCTTGATCTGGTGATCGCCCGCCACGTTCTTCATGTACACATCCGTCGGCAGCTTCAGCTTCTTCAGGTCGCCACCCATGGTGGCGTAGATGTCCTTGGCCGCCGCGACGCTCTCCGGCTCGCAAAGCGACAGCCCGACCTCCATGCCCTTCGCCTTGAAGAACGCCCACGACATCGCGCCACCCACCAGCATCGTCTCGCATTTGGGCAGCAGCGACTTGATGACCCCGATCTTGTCCTCGACCTTGGCCCCGCCGAGCACCACCACGAAGCCTTCCTGCGGGGCCTGTAGAATCTGCGTCAACTGGTCGGTCTCCAGCTCCACCAGGAAGCCGGCCACACACGGGCTTAGATGCTTTGTCACCCCGTATGTGGAGCCGTGGTTGCGGTGGCAGGCACCGAAGGCGTCATTCACGAAGAAATCAGCAGGCGCCGCCAGCTTCCCGCCGAATTCCACTATGCTCGCCTCGTCCTTCGACTCCTCCTCGGCGTAGAAGCGCGTATTCTCCAGCAGCACCACATCGCCGGCCTGCATCTTCGCCACTGCCGCCCCCACCTCATCGCCGATGCAGTCGCCCACGAACCCGACATCCTTCTTCAGCACCTCGGCAAGCCGAACGGCGCACGGACGCAGGCTGAATTCGGGTGCCACCTTGCCCTTGGGCCGGCCCAGGTGCGCGCACAGGATCACCTTGCAGCCCTTGCCGATCAGGTACTCAATCGTGGGCACAGACGCCCGTATCCGCGTGTCGTCGCCGATCTCTCCGTTCTTCAGCGGAACGTTGAAATCAACCCGCACCAGCGCCGTCTTGCCGCTTATCTCCCGATCCCTGACAGTAGCCTTATACATGTCGGCCCACCCATCCGTCCGAGTTGTCCATCCACGATTTGCACAGCGGAGGCGGACGTGACAACATCCGCCTCCGCTTCATTTTGGCTCACATGGGCCTGCTCCGCCGCAACCATCTCGCGGAGACAGGCATCTCTGCCTGTCCGTGGCGACGCAATTGCTGTGGCAGACCTCCACAGGCGAGCACACTAGCTCCCGCAGCAGCAGCAGCCGCCCAGGCTCGCACCGATCATGGTGATTAGCTCGGCAGTCCGCATCGAGTAGCCCCACTCGTTGTCATACCAGCCCAGCACCTTCACCAGCGTGCCGCCGATGACCTTGGTGTACTCCGAGTCGAAGACGCACGACGCCGGGTTGCCCACGATGTCGGCCCGCACCAGCGGGGCCTCGCTGTACTCCAGGTAGCCCTTCAGTTCGCCCTCGGCCGCCGTCCTGAACGCCGCGTTAACCTCCTCGGGGCTCGTCGCCTTCTCCACATTGAGCACGAAGTCGGTGACCGAGCCGGTCGGTGTCGGGACGCGCAGCGCTATCCCGTCCAGCTTCTTATCCAGCGCGGGTATCACCAGGCCAATGGCTTTGGCGGCGCCCGTGCTCGTCGGCACGATGTTCTCCGCCGCCGAACGCGCCCGGCGTAGGTCCTTGTGCGGGCCGTCCATCAGGTTCTGGTCCGCCGTGTAGCTGTGCACCGTGGTGATGATGCCGTTGATGATCGTGAAATTCTCGTGCAGCACCTTCGCCATCGGCGCCAATGAATTGGTCGTACACGATGCATTCGAAATCAGGTTGTGCTTGGCGGGATCGTAGGTGTCCTCATTGACCCCCAGCACCAGCGTGGTCAGATCATCGGCGCTGCCCTTTGCAGGCGCGGAGATGATGACCTTCTTGGCCCCGGCCTCCAGGTGCTTGCGCGCGCCATCCGGGTCCACGAAGCGGCCGGTCGACTCCAGAACCACGGAAACACCCAGGTCCCCCCACGGCAGCGCCGCCGGGTCCCTCTCCTCCAGGCTCTTGATCTCCGTGCCGTTGACGATGATGGCCTTGTCGCCGTCCTTGATGTCAGCATCGAAGCGGCCGTAAACGCTGTCGTATTTGAGCAGGTGTGCCAGCGTCGCATCGTCGGTGAGGTCATTGACCGCCACCACTTCCACATCATCGGCATAGTTTTCATACAGAGCCTTGAATACCTGGCGGCCGATACGCCCGAAGCCGTTAATGCCTACCTTTACTGACACTGTCTATCTCCTCCTGATATGAGCCACAGATTTAAGCGGTCAACATGCTCGCCGGTGTTTCTGCCAACTGACGCCGCAACTGCCGCTCTGTTGAACTGTGGAAAGAATATATTGTTATACCATTCGCCACCCCCATTTATACTACATCCCAAACCCTTTTACAACCCTATCCGCCGCTCCTCTGCCGCCAACCGCATGATCGTCTCCGCCAGCTTGTCCGGATCGTGACGCGCCCAGTCATCATCCGACAGAAGCGCCCCACCCACCGGTATGTAACCCATCCGCGCAATCACCGCCGCATCCGGCACCACGAACGTTGCACCCGCCGCGCTATACCGCTCCAGAGTCGCCCTGTCCGGCCGCCGGCTGTTCACCACCACATAGTCGAAAACCGGATGATCCACATGCCGCTCGATTGCAGCCACGTGGTCCGAAGCCTTGAAATCATCCGTCTCCCCGGGCTGCGTCATCACGTTACACACGAAGATGCGCACCGCCGACGTGTTCGCCAGCGCCTCGGCGACCCCTTGCACCAGCAGGTTCGGAATCACGCTCGTGTACGTGCTCCCCGGCCCGATGACCACAATCTGCGCCTCTGCAATCGCCTGCAGCGCGTCCGGCACCGCCGGCGGAGCGGCCGGATCAAGATACACGTAATCTATCATCTCCGGCGAGCTCACAATCGTCGTCTCACCCCGCAGCTCCGTACCGCTCGCCGTATGCGCACATAGCTCCACATGCTGCAGCGTAGGGGGCACCACCCGGCCCCGGATCGCCAGAACCCGGCTCGTCTCCTTCACTGCCAGCTCGAAATCCCCGGTGATGTCCGTCAGTGCCGCCAGCAGCAGGTTCCCCAGGTTGTGCCCTCCCAGCTCCCCGCTGGTGCCGTTGAACCGGTATTGCAGAAGCTGAGTCATCAACGGCTCTTCGTCCGCCAGCGCCACCAGGCAGTTGCGGATGTCCCCGGGCGGCAGATTGAGGATGGATAGCTCCCTCGTCAGCCGCCCCGAACTGCCCCCGTCGTCCGACACCGTCGCAATCGCAGTCAGGTTCGATGTTCGCTTCTTGAGACCGCGAAGCACATACGATAGACCCGTCCCGCCGCCGACCGTCACCACTGCTGGCCCCATTGCCCGCCGCCGCCGCACCAGCATCACGTCCACAAGCTGATTCTCATCCGGCAACAGTGCCCGCGCCACCGACCGCACAACCTGCCGCACCGACAGCGCCACCACCAGCAACCCCAGGACAATCGCCACCGTCCCGAAGAGGCTCGCCGCCCACGGGCCACCGCTGTATGCCGTCAGCTCGTAGGCGAACAGGTTCAGCACCAACACCGCGCCGATCGCCGCCAGCGCGATGCCGCCAAGCATCAGCGCAAACCAGCGCTTCACGTGCAGCCCCGGCTGCAGCCACCGTAGTGCCCGCCGCCAGCGTGAGGTCATCGCCGCCCGCTCCCCTCTAACCGTCTCACGCTCACCACATCTCGTATTCCTGGTAATGCGGGTTGAGCAGCAGCCCCTCCCCGCGCGAGCGCGTCACCGCTATCTCCTCCGCAACCGCCTCCGCCAGCTCCTTGCTGTCCGCTCTCAGCACCAGCGTCCACAAATTCCCCGCAATCACATCGGCCACATTGTCCCCATAGCCCAGCCGTCCCTGCAGCGCACCCAGTATCCCATCTCCCGAGCCGCTCTCCGGATCGGTCACCAGAACATTCACCGCATACGCCCCGTCATCAACCTTGACGGTGCAGTTGTGCACCCCCGTCGCCACCTGGTAGCGATGCTTATTCGGGTTGACGAACAGGTTCGTATTCTCCGCCAGATCCCTGGCGATCTGCAATGCTTCCTGCTCGCTGTCTGTCAGCAGGCTCAGGCGGTAGTAGTCCGCTCTGCGCAGCTCGACCAGAACGTCGCCATATCCCAATCGCCGCCGCAACGCACCCGCCGCCGTCAGGGCTGTCACGTCCGGTATCTTCAGGTCCACCGTCAGCTCAACTATTTGCATGTCAATTTCACCATTCCGCAGGAGAATGCCGCCCCCGTGGCGAATGCCAGGTACGACCTAGCAATTCGTCGGCTGAAAGCCGGCTACCTGCCGCGCCGAGAGATGACCCGCAATGAACGTGCCAATTGAGGGAGCCGACCAGGAACGCGAGGACGCGCAGCAACAGACTGCCGAACTCGAAGACGAGATTCTCGCCGCCGCGCAGAGAATCCTCGGCCAGGCCGGTGCCTACTCCATTCTCCACCCCGCCTGCGGCAACGGGCGCTATGCGCGCCATCTTGCCGCCGCCGGCTTCTCCGTCACCGCCTTCGATCTGCTCACACTCATGGTCCGCGGTGCCGCCACCAGGGCCGTGTCATCCAATCTGACGATCCGTTACCTCGTTGACGACCCATCGCTCCCCGCGCGCGACATGGGGGAGTTCGACGGTGTCTTCGCCCCCGATATCATCCACCTCTTCGAGGCCCACCAGCGACAGCGCATCATCCGGCTTCTGTGCAAGCGTCTCCGCCCCGGCGGCGTCGCCATCGTCACGGTTCTCTCCGACCGCGACGCACGCTACGGTCGCGGCCGGGAGATAGAGCCGGGCACCTTCGAGGTCGGGCCGGGCCTCATCATGCACTTTTACTCAGAAGAGGAACTGCACTACGAACTGGAGCGGTACTTCCAGGTCTCGGCCATCGAGGCGGTCACGGAAGTGGATACGGACCATTTGGGGACCAAACGCGAGTACTCCGTTCTCCTCGCCTGCGGCACCAAGCGCGCCTGAACCGCCCACCAGCCGGGACTGCTTACCCCTCGATACTTCGAACGCCAGTGGGCCGGCCCCGCGCCGCTATTTCCCTATTGTGTACGTGAGGCCATACGTCATCTGCCGCAAGTCGGCGATCCCCACGAAGAACACCAGGTTGTCGTTCTTCTCCGGCCTGCTGAAGCCGTAGCTGATCCCCCCGTTGATGCCCAGAGTGTCATACTCGGCCGCAACCGCCAGCCTCCGGTTCACCCGGTAGCAGAGCCCGCCGAACGCCCCCTCGAAGCGCCCGCTGCCCGCCCCCAGCGTCATGTATATCGGCTTCTCGTCCGAAGCCACCTGGTCCGTCACCACCACGTAGTAGCTGCGCGCATCGCCTGCAAACGGTGTCTTTGCCGAGGCAGCCCGCTGGTTCGTCAGGTCTATGCCGCCGATTGCGACAGCCGGCCCGTACTCGTCATAGGGACGGATCTGCCACTGCAGATTGTACACCGGCTCCCATTCATCGCTCGTGCCCATGTAGCCGACGCACACCCCGTGCCCCGGATTGCCAAACCCCAAACCGAAGTTCAGCGTCCCGTTCACATCCGGGCCCTTGTAGTCGAACTTCATGCCGCCGCCGTCGCAGCCCACGTTGGCATCAATCGTGTAGTTGCCCGAGCACGGCGTGAACGCCAGCGGAATCGCCATCTGTACCGCCCCGTCGGCCCCGACCTTGCCATCAATCGTCACTCCCGATTGGTTGCCCGGAACTCCGGAATGGTAGCGGAACTCGATGTACTCATCGAACGGCCCGGCAACCGCCAGTGAGCAGATACCAGAGACTAACACGCACAGCAACACGCCCTGTCGCATTCTCGTGCAATCATGCATCTTGCTCATTCCTTCCTGGCACCGAATTAGCTCTACCGCCTCGACGGCCCTACTGGGGCGGACATGCCTCATACCGTTGACTCCTGGACTCCTTCGACTATTCCCCCCCCGTTCATCCCGGACCTGCGCCCAGCGTTTCCTATGCGACCGTTTCACTCACCCTCGCCGCTGCTCGCCACGGCGTCCAGGATCTGCCGGTGGCGTCGGCAGATGCGGCTTTCCGGCCCGACCTGCGCCTCCAGCAGTTCGCGATGCCTCTCCGCCGCGTGCAGCGGGCAACTCGGATCGGGGCACGGCCCCTCGCCCGTGGCCCGGTATGCCACTGCTATCAGCAGATAGCCCTTCAGCAGCTCGTTGACGCGCGGATCGCCATAGCCCACTGTGCGGTCGGCGAACTGGTCCTCAAGCTCATCCAGGTGCTCGACCGCGCCCAGCATCGCATATTGCGTCCTCCTGAAGTGATACTCTCTGGGCAGCCTGGGCGCCTCGATCAGCCCGCTGGTCGAGATGATATTCGGACTCCCCAACGCTGCAACCCCGATCCGCAGGCCGGTACGCGCGTCAACTTCCCCTACAAGCTCCGACGTGAACATGATATGCAGATGGCTCAGGTCAGCCTCCTCTTCGGGTATCAGCAGCCGCATCGCCGCCTGCAGCGATTGCGCGACGTACATCTCGCCCAGGCGCGCATCCCCCGTCACGTCGCTCAGCAGTAGACTCCCGCTGCCTTCCAGTGCCTTCACCCTCGCGCCCTCAACCTGCCTTGATAGCTCGCCCCCTAGAATCTCGCGCTCCTTCTCGCTGAACCGCCCCAGGTGGTAAGTGATGAAATCAGTCCGCACGCCGACCTCGACGCCCGGCAACTCGGCGGCCAGATAGCCCGCCAGGTAGCCGATGTCCAGCCCCTCGCTATACGGGTCGTCGTACAGGTAGATTGTGCGCACCCGTGTCACTCTGACAGCACCCTTCGCAGCCTCTCCAGCACTTCCTCGCGCGAGCAGCCCTCTACCGCGACCGTTTTGTCTCTGGAGGTCTCACCGGCGACGATGCTGATGTCTCGCGCCCGCACGCCGAGCGCCTTGGCAAGCACCTTAATCACCTGCGCATTCGCCGCTCCGTCCACCGGCGCCGCGCTCACCTTCACCGCGAGCTGCTTCCCTCGCCAGCCGCTCAACTCGTTGCGTGACGCTCTGGGGCTCACTCGAATTGCCAGCCGTACCGATCCCATCGCAGTTCTCTCCGCCTGGGTACCGCATCAGTAGCTCAGCAGCAGTATCACACAGAACACCAGCACATTGTTCAGCGCATGGCACGCGATGCACGGGATGACCGACCGTGACCGTTCGTACAATATGGCCAGCACTATGCCGAGCCCCGCGATCTGCATCACCCCCGCGCTGCTCAAGTGCAGCGAGGCGAAGACTGCGGCGCCGATTATCACTGCCGGGAAGGGGGTCAGGTATCGCCGCAGAGCAGGGTACATGAATCCGCGGAAGATCAACTCCTCCGCCACCGGGCCGATCACCCCCAGCAGCATCAGGTAAATTGCTATGGATGTCGCGCTCTGATGGCCGAGAAGCCGTACGCCCAACTGCAGCGGGTCCAGGCACGCTAGCGAGCTCCCGTGCGCCAGCACCGCCGCCACCATGATGACCAGTAGATACACGCTGTAGCCGGCGATGCCCCCACACACCAGCGGCCCCAGCCTCCCGCCGGTTCGCAGTCCCAGTGTGCTCAACTTACGGCCGGCGGATGCCTTCACCCGCCGCATCATCACCGCCACTCCTGCCAATACCATGAGCAGGTACTGCGCCGCGGTGAGAGCCGCCTGTGTGGTCGGATTGTGTGCCGCCTGTCCCAGATGCCGGGCGACCAGCCCCCCGAGCTGCCCCAGGACTACCAGCCCGAACATCAGTGCCACCAGCACCTCTGCAACATCCAGCAACTGCCACGGCACCAGCAGCGGCGTTCTGGCCCGCCCTGCGCCGACCGGCTTCAGCTTGCCGAACATCCCGTTCCACAGCAGCCGCAGCAGCAGCACCGCGCTGACCGCCAGCAGCACCGCCAGCACACCGGCCAGCAGCACCGCCCGCATCCCGAACGACCACTGGTGCGCCGCAGCCGTCTTGCGGGCCGCATCCAGCGCACTCCGCTCGTCCGTCATCCCCTGATGGCGCCGCCCGCCGGCATATTGCGGCCAGCGCCGCCCCGATTCCCTCTGGCCCTGCGACTGGTCCGCCCCCGGCGTTGCTGCCGAGTGCGCAGCCGCCTCAGTGTCCTCCGTCAATTCGTAGTAGCGCGGGATCGTCAGGTCCTGCAGCCAGCGCGGCAGCTTCTGCAACTGCGGCAGCACCCCTTCCAGCCCCCGGTCCTCCTCCGCATCCGGCGAGAACAGCCGCATCAGCGCTATGTAGATCGGCTCGTTCTCAGGATCCTGTCGCGTGGCAGCGAAGAACATCTCCTGCGCCTGCTCCGGGTACTCCCGTAGCGCGTAGAATATCCCCAGCCGGTACTGGGCATAGGGGTTCGCGTTGTGGGGGATCAGCACTATCCGCTCATATCCCGCCACGGCTCTGTCATTGAGAACGTCTGCGCTGAGTGTCGGCGGCAATTCCATACCCACACGGGTGCGCGCCTGCTCGGCCGCCAGCGCCAGCCGCACCGTCATGTCTGGCTCAATCAATTGCCGCTGCGCCGCCTCCTGCCACTGCGCGTACGGCGCCCGCGACGACTGCTCCTGCTTCGCTTGCGTGTTAGCATGATGCAATGCCAGCGCCGCCGCGAAAAGAGCGCCGACCGCCGCAACCCGCACCAGAACGGTTCGTCCCATGGGAGTTGTCTGTGTCTCTGACACCGGCCTGCCCACCTCGTGCCTGCCGTTACCCGAATGCCAGCCGCCGCAGCAACTGGCGCACCACTTCGATGCCGACTAAGAGCACCAAGACGGAGAAATCAAGTGGAGAATTGCGCTGATAGGGGGCCAGCCACCTGCGTATCGGCACCAGCAGCGGCTCCGTTATCGCATAGATGGCGGGAACCACGCCTCGCATCAGGGGATGGTAAGGAGGCAACTGAAACCAGCTCAGTGCAGCGCGGACGAACAACACCAACTCGTACAGCATCAATATCCGGTCAACGATGTAGAACGCGCCGATGGGTATGAAGATAGCAGGTCAACTCCCCAGCTCGCGAGACCGTCTCGTCGCAGCCATGACCGCCTCCATCACCGCCGCACGCAGTCCACCATCTTCCAGCGCCTTGATGCCGGCGATGGTCGTGCCCGCCGGCGAGGTCACCATGTCCTTCAGCACGCTGGGCCGAAAGTCGTTCTCTTGCAGCCACCGCCCGGTCCCCAACACCGTCTGTGCCGCAAGTCGCGCCGCCTGATCCCGCGACAGGCCCGCAGCTACCGCTCCATCGGTCAGCGCCTCCACGAATGCCGCCACAAACGCCGGCCCGCTACCCGAAAGGCCTGTCACCGCGTCCATCAGATGCTCGCTCACCACCACCGCCGTCCCCACCGCATTCAGCAGCATGTCAACAAGCTCTATCTGCTTCACGCTACAGGCCGCATTCGCGCAGTAGGCGCTGGCCGCCGCGCCTACGGTGCACAGGATGTTCGGCATCACTCGCACGATGCTCGTATCGGCCCCCAGCGCCGCCTCGTACCTCGCTAGCGGCACTCCCGCCGCAATCGAGATCACAAGCTGCTCGTCTATCACTGCAGCAAGCTCGCCCAGAACCGCATCCAGTACTTGCGGTTTAACTGCCAGCAGAACGGTCCGGGCTGCCTCCGCCGCTTCGATGGCGCTCTGCGTCGTCGCCACGCCCAGGTCCTTCATGGCCTGCAGGCGCGAGGCATCAGTGTCGGCGGCCATAACGTCCCCGGCCGCGACGGCCCCCGCGGCGACCAGGCTGCCCGCCATCCCGGACCCCATCGCTCCGCATCCGATCACCGCTAGCTTGTACGCCCTGTCATTCGCCATAGTCCACACAGCTCTGGTCTGGCACAAAACCCCGTCGGCCGATCCGACGGGGCCCGGCCTCCCTCATCGGGCCTGTGCCGCATTAGTGATCTTCCGGCGCTCCGAACAGGTCGTCCCGCTCGCGGCTGCTCGGCCCGCCTCCGCTCAATACCAGCCGCTCCACCGGCATGTCGAACGGCGAGCACACGTACACCCACTCCGCGATCCGCCGCATGTGCCCATTCAGGCCGTAGGTGACCCCGCCGATGAAGTCACGGATGCGGCCGGCCTCGCCCTCGTGAGCCGACTGCAGGTTCAGCACCACCGGCAGCCGATGCTTGATCTCATCGGCAACCGCCGTCGCCTCCTCCATGTTCATCGGCTCCGCGCGGATGATCGTGACGCCCGCGAACTCACTCCGCTCGCCGCGCAACGGGATTACGCCCGAATCGCTCTCCCGGTCGCGGTAGTCGTCAGGGTGAGGGTAGCCGGGTTCGCCGTAGGTGTCGCTGTAACGTCCCTGTGACCGCAACGCAAAGAGGTCCAGCGCCCGCGCCAGCAATGGCTTCGACATCGTAACGCCTCCATTTCTGTGATGCTTGCTGTGATCTCGGTCCTGTTGCCGGATGTCGAACGACGGAGCTGTCTTACGCGTACCTGGAGCCTATCTCAACTTGCTGCGAATATGTGCTCTATCCGTTCCTGCAACTCGAACTGCCCACTAATCGAGCCGATGATTTCCGGGGACGACAGACATCGGTACTAATCCACGCCGCCCACACTACCTCCCGGCCTCGCGCAGGCCGACCCCTAGTGATACTCTCGCGGCCCGAAGATCGCCTGCCCCACCCGCACCAGAGTCGAGCCCTCCTCAATCGCCACCCGGTAGTCCGACGTCATCCCCATCGACAGATGGCGCAGATGCTCCGGCTCAACTCCCTGCTCCGACAACGCCTCTCGTATCTCTCGGAGCCGTGCATAGTACGGCCGCGCGTTTTCTGCATTCTCGCTGAACGGCGCCATGCACATCAGGCCCTGCCAGTCCAGATGCTCGACGGCCAGCATCGCCTCCACCAGCCCCGGCAATTCCTCCTCCGGAGCGCCGAACTTGGTCTCTTCCTGCGCCAGGTCCAGTTGCAGCAGCACTGCCTGCTTGCATTGCCTCTGGTCTGCCCGCCGGTCCAACTCCTCAATCAGACGGACACTGTCCACCGAGTGAATGAGATTACAGAAGTCCGCCAGGTACTTGACCTTGTTGCGCTGCAGGTGGCCTATGAAGTGCCAGCGCGGCTGCACCGGCAACTCCCGCCCGGCCAGATCCTCCCGCTTCTCCACCATCTCCTGGACGTAGTTCTCACCCAGGTCAAGCGCGCCCGCCGCCACTGCCTCCAGGACCTCGGCTATGCTTCGAGTCTTGGTCACCGCAATCAGCGCCACGTCCCCGGGACTGCGCCCGGCATTGGTGGCGGCCTCCGCGATCTCATCTACAACCTGCCTGAATCTCACTTCTATTTCCGACTGTGACATCGTGGCAGACCGTGCACTTCCATGCAACGCGTGGCGCGAACCTTTGCATACACGCCGCGCGCTCATTCCTCACTGAAATCCAGTGACCAGCCGCTCAAATCATCCTCCGCATCCTCTTCCTGCTTCTCCTCGGCAGCCGGCTTCTTCGGCGTTTCCTCGGCCTCTGCCGCAGTTGCCTCGCTGGCGGCCGGAGCCGCAGCCGGCACCTCGTCATCAAACCCCGGCAGGTCCGCCGGCACAGGTGGTGCCAGCTCATCCTCACTGACCTCCGCCGGCGCACCGCCACCCTCCATTGCCGGTGCCGGCGGCGCAGGTGGGGTCAGGTCCTCCTCGGCTTCCGACTCGGCAAGGGACAAGCCCTCCATCGAAAGCGCCGGTACCGACTCTTCTTCAGCCTCCTCAGAGGCCTCCACCGTCAGCGCTGCGCCTGTTGAAGCCATCGCATCATCCAGCGACATAGCAGGCTCCGGCGGCGGAGGCGCCAACTCCTCCTCGGCCCCCATTGCGCTCTCCTCCAGCATCAGCGCCGAAGGCGGCGCAAATTCTTCCTCTTCCGCTTCCGCCACCGCCGCAGGCCCGGGCGCTTCCTCACCGCGCGCTGCCGCCTGCTGCCGCTTGAACTCCTCGAATGCCGCCGCCTGATCCTCGTCAAGGCCCTCCATGAAGTCGCCTTCGTCCTCTTCAGCGACTCCGCTGGCCGTTGCTATCAGCGCCACCGCCGCCTCTACGAGGCCCGGAATGGCCGAGGCACCCTCGAGAAACGCCGTTCCGCAGGCACGGCAGAATCCGGCATCCCGGTCGTTCTCGTTCCCGCAGTTGGGGCACACCAGACCCACTCCGCCTGCGTCCAGGAAGCTGTAGCACATCAGGCAAGCGCCACGCTCCTGTCGGTTCCCGTAACCGCACTGACTACAGTACTTTTCCGCCAAGATAATTACCGCCCTTGGGCTGCTTGTCGGTCAACGCACGACCGTCTTATCTCACAGCCGAGTATAACCTTACCACCTGCGCCTTGTCAAGCTGACCGCAAATGCCTGCAAGGCCCGCAAGAACGCCGCAAAACGCCCTTCTTCTGCCCGTGCTCCGACGCTCCTTCTACCTACGTATCCTAGCCCTCGCACCTCGCTATTCATTGACGATTGATTCCTTCGCGGTAGGGGCGCACTGTGTGCGCCCGCATCTACCTGGATCACGGGTAGTGGACTCGGGCTGGAAGCTGCGAACAGGACGGATGTCATGTTCGCACCTGAGCTAGGCGACAAGAAGGGGAAGACGCGCCGGAACACATGAACGCGGAGGGCAGGCATCCTTGCCTGCCGCCGTTTGCCGTTGCCTCCGGTAGGGGCGCACTGCGTGCGCCCGAACCACACGATAGCAGAAGGGAAAGGCGTGGTGGTCCTGCCTTGGTTGAGCTAGCAGTCCCTGGCAATGGGTCGAGGGGCGTTCTACCGCGCCGGGGGAAGGTGTCGTGCCAGCGAGGTCAGGCACACGATCAGGAACACTACGCCTTCCGAGGGCAGGAGGTCCTGCGGCGCGTCCGCCAGATATGTCCTGATCGCGTAGGCCGCCCGTTCGCTCCGCAGCGGTAGGTCCTCTCGGGTCGCCACGAGCTCCGCTATGCGCCGGCAATAGGCTGCGAAATCCTCGTCGCGGTCATCCTTGAGGGCGGCGATTGCCTGGTCCACGGCCTGCAGCAGCTCCGCGTACAGCTCCCAACCCTGCCAGTCCGCGCCCCGCAGCAGCCTCCTCACGCGCTGCATCATCGCCTCGCGCAGGCCCGCCCGCTGCAGGTCGTTGGCGGTCGCTATCCGGTAGAAGTGGTTCTTTTCGCCCAGCACGCGGCACACCGCGTTGATCGCCTGCAGCCGCACCACCGGGTTCTTCAGCGATGTCAGCCCGGCAAGCGCCGGCTCCACCACTCGCAGGTCGTTGGTCTGTGCTGCGGCGTCAACCAGGGCGGGGAATAGGTTCACATCAAGCGGGCCCTGCAGCAGCCCCAGCAGCGCCTCGGTGGCCTGCGCCGTTCCCACGTATCCGAGAGCCTGTACCGCCGACACTCTCACTCTCATGTCAGGGTCTTCCAGCGCGTGCAGTAGCGGCCCGATGCTCTCCTCCCGGCCGATCTTGCCCAACGCCTCAGCCGCCTCCGGGCGGATGTCGGACTCCTCGTCCTCCAGTGCCTGGATCAGCGGGTCCACCGCCTCCTCGAACTTCCCCTCGCCGATGCCCAGAGCCGCCTCGGCACGCACCCGATGTGACACGTGCCCCAGCGCGTGCAGCAGCCGACTCACCGCCAGCGGGCTGCCCGACCGTCCCAGACCCCTGATCGCCTCGGCCCGCGTCTCATCCTCACGCGCCGCCATGTACAGCGCCCAGTTGTACGCGAACGACAGCAGGTTCCCTCGGAATTGCCCCAGCAGGTAGCGCGGAGACGCCGCCGCCTCCTCCCTCAGCAGCGCTGCGAATATCAGAGCGAACAGGTACAGCCCCGCCGACAGCAGGAAGATCATCTGGATGCTGTTGAGGCTGTGTCCCAGCACCACGGTCTCAGCCGGCAGGGCGTTGCGCAGGAATCCGCCCGCGAACGGACCCACTGCCGACCCCACCGACGCCACTGCCATCCACACTCCGAAATATGCGCTGTTCTCCCTACCCCTCGGCACGATCTTGAACAGCAGGCTGCTCGTGGCCACGAAGATCCCCGACCAGGCGATCCCGTTGACTATGAACACCACCGGCAGCAGCCAGCCGGCGTTCTGCTTCGTCGCCAGCGACCACAGCACCGCCGTCCCTACCACCGGCACGCCCAGTATCTGCATCAGCGGCTTGGAGCCGTACCGCTGCGCCAGCGTGGCGAAACCCAGGTAGCCCAGCATCATGCAGAACAGCGCCAGGTTCGTATAGATCGCTATGCTGCTGTAGTGCATCTCCAGGTACTTAATCATGTACACCCCGTAGAACGCACTGGCCATCTGCAGCGGTATCAGCCGCACCACCAGGTACACGCACAGCCGCCGGAACGAGGCGTTGCGCAGCGGAGTGAGCAGGCTCCGGGCGAACCCGCCCTCACCCGCCGACGGCTGGACCTGCGGATACGGCGTCGTTCCCAGCACCGCGTAGCCCGCCAGACCCGCCATCCAGCCCAGCACGAACACCGTCAGAAAGCCGTAGTAGCTCTCATCCATATGGTCAATCCAAAGCCCCGCCAGGTACAGGTGCACCATCGAGACGATCGTCGTCACGCTCATCTGTTTGCCGATGAACGGCCCGCGATGCCACTCCGGCAGCACATTGCTCAGCCACGTGTTATACATCGGGCTCAGCGTATGCCCCAGCAGATAGGCCGTGGTCAGGCAACACGCGATCCCCATGAACCGGTACTGCTCCGGCACCCACGCCATGAGAATCACCGCACTCGCCGCCGTGATCTCGAACGGGCCCAGAGTCAGCAGGAACCGCGACTTGTTCTCCACGTGCCGCCCGATGTAGAAGCTGAACACCTCCCACACCCCGATTAGCCCGCTCACACCCACCAAAAACGCTATCTGCGCCTCGGTCACGCCGATGGACAGCGCGTAGCCGGTGAAGATCGCCGCCGCCGGAGTCGCGATGGGGTTATACAGCGTCCACAGTGCAGGGCCTGCGATGAAGTTGCGCAATGCGTGCGCAGTCGCTTGTTGGGGTAGAACGGGCTGCTCAGACATGGGGACCCAACCAAAGTGCTGTTACTGGCAATACCTGTGCCACGTCATTGCTCTCTCATCCGTCGGCGGCTGCATCTCTCGCTATCGCATAGGCCGGGCTTCGCGTCTTTCGCTATCGCACAGGCCGGGCTCTACATCTTCCAGTTCGGCACGGCTCAAGCTCTGCATCTCTTGCTCCAGCGCGGCTCCGGCTTCCAGCCCGGAGATGCACATTGTCGTGACATGCTTGAAATTCAACGTCCGGACCGAACTGAATCGCGCGGGCACTGGCATTGGTATTTCCGGTATTGGTGTTTTCTTCGCCTGATATATCAGGAACGCGTCGCCGAGTCAATAGCAAACCGAATCCAGCAATCCCTCGAGCAACTACGCGCAGCAATGATTGCGCGGAGGGCAGGCATCCTGGTTATGCTCAGAAACGCTGATTCGGCACTGCTGTGGGCCTCACAAACGCTCTCAGGTCCGTTGGCAGCGGTTTCCTGAGCGCAACTGATGCTTCTTGAACATAACCTCATTGTCTGCCGCCTTCTCACGCACACATTCTCTTTGCGTGGCACAGGCTTTCCAGCCTGTGCTCCTTGTGTCTCGTTCGTAGGACGGGCGTCTCTGCCCGTCGTCGTTGTCTTGTAGGGCGCGGGCCTGTACCGCGCTGCCGTTGCTGTTTGCCCTGCCGTTGTCGTGTGCCATGCCGTTGCCGTCAGGAGGGGCCCGCCGACGTCCGGTTGCGTCGTGTGCAACCGGACGGAGACTGGCCCGCGCACACCACTATCCGCCAATGAGTGACTCCGGCTGGAAAGCCGGAGCCACGCGACAAGAACAAGGGGAGGGCGTGGTGGCGGTGCCCTGGCTCGGTTAGGAGTCTTTGGGAAGGGTTCCCCCCTGGCGCTGCTCTGTTACCACTCTATGTTCTGTTCGCGGCCGGTCGCCGCAGACTCGTAGATCGCCTCGGCCACCTTGAGCACGTACAGCGCGTCATGCTGCGTCGCGGGCGGCTCGGTCCCGGCTGCCACCGCCTCCAGGAACGCCTCGAGGAACAGGGGACAATACCCGCCTCCGCCTTCCGACCGCCCTGATGCTGCGCGGGTCGTGTCCACCGCCGCACCCTCCGCTGCGTACTCAAACCCCGGCGCCTTGCTCCGCAGCCACAGCACGGCGTCCTTCCTCCCCGGGACGTACGCCAGCGCTCCCTGCGACCCCTCGAAGCTCATCATCAGGTCGTTGTCGTCGTAGCCCAGGTAGGGGGCGCGCAGGTACCCCGCACGCAGGGACCCGATCGCGCCGTTTTCGAGCCGCAGGTTCGCGCAGGCCACGTCCTCCACGCTCACGCCGGGGTACTTTGAGTCCGCCATCGCGCTGACCGACACCACCCGGCTCTGCGTTGCCAGCCGCAGCGTATCCAGCCAGTGGCAGGCCAGCCAGTAGATGATCCCTCCGCCGGCCGCCTCCTTGTCGAACAGCCAGTTCTCCACACCGCGCAGCCCCGCCGTCGAGGTGCTCCAGACGGCCTGAAACGACCATAGCTTTCCGACCGCACCCGCCCGCAGGGCGTCAATCAGCGCCATTGTGTCCGCGTATTGCCTTCTGCCGTAGCACGGGCAGAACCACGTGCCGGTCCGCTCGCCGACGGCTACGATCTCTTCCATGTCCGCGACGTTGGCGGCCCCCGGCTTATCCCCGTAAACCCACTTCCCGGCCTCCATCGCCTGCCCGGTCAGCCGGCCCGCGTCGCGGTTATTGGTCAGAATGCATACTGCCGGGATGCTCTCATCCGCCAGCATGGCCTCCCAGCCGTCGGCGTAGTAACTCCCTCGGCTGAGGGTGTCGGCGCGCCCTCGTGCGGCCGTCTCATTCGGGTCCCACACCAGCACCCGTTCGATGCCTGCAACCGAATCCAGCGCCTCGTAGTGCCCGGCCGCGTGTGGGTGATCCAGCCCGTACACGCCCATCTCGATGCCGCCGTTGTCCCTGCTACTCACACCCATCGCCTCCTTTGAACCACGCGACGATAGCTAACGCGCCGTGGCGGCCATCTCTCCGCCGCCGCCGTCCCGAGCACAGTCAGTTTCACTGCCCAGCCTCCTTGTGCGACGCATTTGCTCGCCTTCACATCGCTATCGGCCAACGCGTCGCCGCTTCCCGCCTTCGCGGGCCATTATACTACTGGGGCCTGGGCGGTCAAGGCGCCGCACAAGTGTCACGCGAGGCCCATTCTCCCGTCGCGCGCAGCAGGGCGGAAGCCGTGGCGGCCGGCCCCCGACGCCTCTCCGGCGCTTTCGCTCCGGATACGCAGGGGGAGTATCCAGAGCGCATACCCATCACTCTCTGATGCCGCCGCGCTCGGCATTCTCCGTAACAAAGATATCGCTTAAAGTTCCCAAACATATCACAAACAGGCAAGAGGTCGCGGGCAAACCAGGAGGAAACTAGCATTACAGCCGCCGGATTGCTCGAACAGGCTACGTCATTATTCGCAAAAAATCAACAAAATACCGCAAAATTTCCTTTGCAACCCACACAGCCCGTGTGATATAGTTTTCCACAGTGACCAAGACAGTGATCGAGACGCGGAAGGCGAGCGGATTTTGAGGCGCGAGAGAGCGCCTTGGACATAAATAGGACATAATATAACTGCTCTAGACCACATGTAGTCTTCTTCGCAGCATACTCCACGCAAAGTTGCATATATTACCGCAGCCGCCCATTTGTTTGCCATTCTGTGGTATACACCGTTCCCAGCATCTGTTGGTGTTCTCCAGCAGGGGAAGCCGTCACTCGATTCAGGTGGACTGCATAGGGCAACTTGACATAGCCGGTGATGCACAGCGCTGAGGAGGCGCGCTTGCTCGCGCGGCGGACGCGGTGGCCTTCGAATGGGCCGGCTGGACGAGCGGCGCATGCGGTACGCGGAGGGCATGACTCCGAGTAGTGTTTCGAGGCGGCGGGCAAGCGCAGGCGTGCAGGGGCAATCGCGGAGCGCCAGTGGTGCGCACAGGTGCGGCACATTCACCGAGCGGATATTGGCCTTTTCAGAAAAGGGCACGGCCGGGCAGGGGCCTGTTTCCATCGTAGCTTGGAGAAGCGAAACGTGTTCTGAAGAGGCGAGAGGGAAGGGTGTTACGACGTGCCCGAGGAGCGACTGTCGGCCAGCCAGGCCTTGTGGGAACAGGTATTGCCACTCCTGAAGGAGCGGATGGGGCCTGCCACGTTCGACGGGGTGTTGAGGCAGTCGGTGCCGCTGTCCTACGAGGAAGGGACGTTCATCCTCGGCGTGCCCAACGACTTCGCCGCCAACATGCTGTCCAACCAGCACCGGCCGCTCATCCAGGCCTCGCTGGAGGAACTGGCGCACCAGCCGGTAGCACTGGTTACCCAGGTCCACTCCCAGCCGGCCGGCGCCGAGGCACCGGCGGCAGAGAAGACGCCAGCGGCTCCGGCGGCCGCCGCAGCGCCCGCAAGGCGGCATGACGAGGCGCGCGGCATGCTCAACCTCCGCTACACCTTCGAGAACTTTGTAGTCGCAGACTGCAACCGCTTCGCTCACGCCGCGGCCACACAGGTCTCCCGCTCGCCGGGCACGGCCTACAACCCCCTGTTCATTCACTCCAAGGTCGGCCTGGGCAAGACGCACTTGATGCAGGCCATCGGTCACCGCGTGCTGCAGCGCGACCCGCATGCACGCGTCATGTACATTTCCGCCGAGCACTTCGTCAATGAGCTGATCACTGCCATCCGCGACAACCGCACGGCCAGCTTCCGCGCCAAGTACCGCAACGTGGACGTGCTACTGATGGACGACATCCAGTTCATCGCCGCAATTGACGGGCCGACCTCCGAAGAAGAATTCTTCCACACCTTCAATGCCATCTACGAAAGCGACAAGCAGCTTGTGATCGCCTGCGACGCCCCGCCCCGGCAATTGCAGACGCTCTCGCCGCGCGTACGCAGCAGGCTGGAGGCGGGGATCGTCGCCGACCTGCGCTGCCCGGACGTGGAGACCAGGATTGCGATCCTGGAGAAGAAGGCGCAGGCGGAGGGCATCGAGCTGGACCGCGAGATCCTCGAGTACGTGGCCAAGAAGATCGAGTCCAACATCCGCGTGCTGGAAGGGGCGCTGCTGAAGATCTGCGCATCGGTATCGCTCAGCGGCGTGCATCCGACCCTTGCCATCGTAGAGGAGATCATCAAGGACTACTCGACCAACGGCGAGGACAAGCACATCAATGTGGATGACATCGTGGCGTTCGTCGGCGCGCAAATGGACACCGCGCAGCAGGCGATTGTGGGGCCGAAGCGCAGCAGGGAGATCGTGTGGCCACGGCAGATCGCCATCTATCTGACGCGCGAGCTGACCGACTTGAGTCTGATAGATATCGGCAGGCACTTCGGCGGGCGCGACCACAGCACCGTGCTGCACGCCTACAACAAGGTGAGCGAGCTGGTGGCCGAAGACGAGAAAGTCATGTGGCTGATAAACAACTTCAAGAGCGCCTTGCAGCACTCGTAAGTATGGCAAATTTGTGCATATTGTGAAGTGGCCAGGAGGGAGGCCTGCGGGGGATTTCGGCAAGGCGAACCCGGCCTGATTCGGTCGTAGCGCGGTTGCCGCCTTTTACGGGCGGCTTTTTTCGTGGAAACCCTCCCCCCTTACGAGCGCCTGAGAATCAATGCCTCGTGGCCTCGGCGTGCGCGCAGGTGTACCCCCCTGGCGGCCAATGCCCACCCCCTTACCGCCCGGCAAGCGGCCCGGTCAGAGGGCCATGGGAAGCCGGGAAGCCATGGCAGAGCGGGGCTGATGAGGGGTAAGGGCTGATTCGGTGATCGGGCCGAAAAAGGGCCAGGGCGGAAGGGTACTTCCGCAAATCGCCACGAGGCCCTGAGCGCGCGGGGCTGAAGGGTTGGAGGGTTCCTTCAGAATTGTGAAAAGTTGTGAACGCGGGGAATAGGGCTCCCGCCCCGCGCCACCGCACAGCCACCTCGCCCCGCTCACCATCCCCTCCACCACGCCCCAACGGCAAACGACGCACAGCCGAAGCGAAGCGGGCACGACAAGCGAGTCTGCGTCCCACACGGCAACGGCAAGACAACCACAGGCTGGGAAGCGTGTGGCACGCGTGTATCTCTCGGTAGGGGCGCACTGCGTGCGCCCGCGTATGGAGAATGTCGGGGGTTACGTCACTCGGGCTGGAAGCTGCGAATGCGACGGGGTCGCATTCGCACCTGAGCTTTGCAGACAGCGCAAAGCTCAGGCCGAGCTACGCGATGGGTAATGAGCTACGCGATGGAGAGGGATGCACGGGAAAGGGACATATGCGAAGGTAATGCGGAGGACGCGGACCGATCTCCGTCCGGTTGCATACGACGCAACCGACCGTCGGTCGGCCCCTCCCCTTACGACAACGACGAACGACAAGGTGCGCGGCAACGACGAGGCACACGGTAGCGGCAAGGCAAACGACAATCCCAAGGCAAACGACATGGCGGCGACGGGCAGGGACGCCCGTCCTACGAACGGCAAGGGAGACGGCATTGGTGAACGGATATGGTGCACAGGTGCACAGGCTGGGAAGCCTGTGCCACGCGACAAGGTGGCACGCGTGAACCCGGGGCTGCTGAACGGAGACCGTTGCCGAAGTCAACTCTCCGGGAACATCTCACAAAGCGCCTGGTACACATCGTCGGGCACTTCGGCGTCAGCCGCAACCACATTGTCCTGCAGTTGGGCCACCTTCGTCACGCCGCTGATCACCGACGTGACGGCCTGGTGGCGCAGGCACCACGCCATGGCAAGCTGCGCCGCCGAGAGGCCGAGGTCGCCCGCCATCTCCCTGAGCCGCTGCGCCTTGCGCAGGTTCTCGTCGGTCCAGTAGAGGTCCATGATGATCTCGTTCTGCGTGTCGTCGGCGGCACGGGTGCCGGCCGGCGGCGGCTCGCCTGGCGCGTACTTGCCCGTCAGGACGCCGTGCGCCAGCGGCGAGAAGACCACATTGCCCAGGCCGGTCTTCAGGCACGTCGGGAACACAGACGCTTCCGGGACGCGCCACATCAGGCTGTAGCGAGGCTGGTTGACGGCCGGCGGCCGACAGCCCATCAGCGCGGCCAGGTCAACGGCCTCCTGGATCAGCTCCGCCGGCCACTCGCTGACGCCCCAATACAGGATCTCGCCCCGGCGCGCCAGGTCGTCCATTATGCGAATGGTCTCCTCCAGGGGCGTGTCGGGGTCCGGGCGGTGGCACAGGTAGATGTCAATGTAGTCGGTCTGCAGGCGCTGCAGGCTGGCGTGGCACTGCTCGAAGACATGCTTGGCCGACAAGCCCCGATCATTGGGGCCGTCGCCCATCGGGGCCCACACCTTGGTGAGCAGCACGAAGTCGTCGCGGTCGTACTCGGCCAGCAGCTTGCCCAGCGTCACCTCGGCCTGCCCCATGTTGTACGCGTTGGCCGTGTCTATCCAGTTGACTCCGGAATCGAAGGCGAACTTGATACACTCCCTCGAGGTGTCATCATCCACGTGCATGCCGATGGTGAGATAGCTGCCCAGCCCAATGGTGCTGAGGCGAACTCCCCATTTGCCCAGTTGGCGATACTGCATTGGTATTGCTCCTTTCCGATAAGTAGCCGCGTCGCTCTACTTGCCCATGCTGCGCAGGTTCTGCAAGCACCTGTCCACGCACTCCAGCGGCGGATAGGCGTAGCTCTCCTGCTCGACGATGTACCAGCGCGTGCCGCCGGAGGTCTCGCAGAGCTCGAAGACCTCCTGCCAGCGGACGTCGCCCTCGCCGATGAGCACCTTGTCGTCGGTGGCGGAGTATTCCTTCAGGTGAACGGTGAGAGCGCGGCCCGGATAGCGCTGCAGGAAGGGCACCACGTCGGCGCCGCCGTGCAAGGCATTGCCGGTATCGAGTTGCATGACGACCTCCGGGTCGGTATTGCCGAAGAACGTGTCCCAGGGGAGCTCGCCGTCGAGTTCGGTGAACTCGATGTAGTGGTTGTGATAGCCCGTCCACATGTCCGTCGGCCGGACCCTGGCGGAGATTTCGTTGAACAGCTCGGCGGTCCGCCGCCACGCGGCGCGGCTGTTGCGGTACTCCTCCGGCAAACCGGGGCAGATCAGGTACGGATTGCCGAGAATTCTGTTGAATTCCGCGGTCCTCGGCAGTTCGTCGCCCAGCAGCATGTCTATGCGCAGATGGGAGCCGCAGCAGACAAGGCCGTTGTCGTCGAGCATCCTGCGGAGGTCCTCCGCAGTGCGGTCGTGGTACCCGGCGAACTCCACGCCCTCATAGCCCATCGCGGCCACCTTCTCGAGCGTGCCGGGCAAGTCCTGCGCGCAGTCCTCGCGGACCGAATACAACTCCAAAGCAATCGGAATTCCAGCCATTCTTGGTCTCCTTTCTTGCCAGTGGGAACCCGTTTCTGCACCAGTGGGAACCCTTTCTGCAGAAAGTGCACCCACGCTACGCGCGGGTACCCGCTGGACCCCTTCCCAAAGACTCCTAACTGTGCCAGTGCACCGCCACCGCGCCCCGCCTTCATCTTGTCGCGTATTCTTCTCAACGCGTAGCTCGGCCTGAGCTTTGCGTGCACGCAAAGCTCAGGTGCGAACGCGACGGCGTCGCGTTCGCAGCTTCCAGCCCGAGTCCCGTATCCGGCATTTGGGTATACGCGGGCGCACGCAGTGCGCCCCTACCGGAGACAACAGCGAACAGCAACGGCGACGACACGGCAACGCCACGGCGGCGGGTCAGGCCAGGGAGCGCAAATAATCCACGTTCCACTTGAACTTCTCGGCAAGCGAGCCGAACTGCGAGAAGTCCTCCAGAGTGAAATAGCCCGCATAGCCAGTGTCAATTACGGCCCTGACAATGGCCGGCCAGTCAAGGATGCCCCGGTCGAGGCGGATCTGGTCAACCGGAATCATCTCCTGGGGCGGCTCGTCGGATTTGGTCATGGCGTTCTTCACGTGCACCGCCTTGATCATGTCGCGAAGCATGTCCACCTGCACGGAGGGCCGCTCGTAGCCCTCGCGCAGGCAGTTGCCCGGGTCATAGACGATGCCGAGATGGTCATTGGTCACGCCGCGAAAGAGGTCGAGTATCTGCCCGGCGGAGGCGGTGAGGGCGCCACCATGCTGCTCGACGGTAACTACAAGACCGTGCTCGGCGGCCATTTGCGCAATCTCAGCGGCCTGCTCGCGGGTCATCTCGCGCTGGCGGGCATAGCCGGTTACGGGGTCATAGGTCGGCCCGGAGATGCGGAAGTAGCGCGCGCCCATCGCGGCGGCAAGGTCCATCGAGCTGGCAATGCCGGCCATGTGCTCGTCGCGCTCGGCTGCAGCGGTGAAGCCGACGCGGTAGTAGGTGGTCAGGCCGGAGATGTGCAGGCCGCTATCGGCGACGAGAGCCTTGACGCGCTCGCCCTCCGACGGTGGAGCGCCGTTGGGCAGATGGGCGCCGCCTTCATGTTGGCGGATGTCCACGGCGTCAAAGCCGGCGTCGGCGGCAAGTTTGACGGCCTCTGCGAGGCTCACCTCGCTGGCGAGCAATGTATAGAGCGAAAGCTTCACGCGAATCATCTCCTGTGGCGGCGCTCAGGCCAGTTTGATTTCGTCGGCGAGGCCCAGGTGGACCTGGAGCCAGGCATAGGCCAGCGCGCGGTTGGGCGGGTTGAACGAGTGCTCCTCGGAATGGTAATAGCAGGCGAACTTGCCCTCTGCGCCCAGCGCCTTGTAAACGCGCTCGATCTGGTAGTAGATTTCGCCGAACGGCTCGAAGATCGGGAAGCAGACATCGTTGCCGACGGCGGAGAGATTGAGAAAGGCACGCGGGGCGATGGCGGCCATGATTTCGGGTATGTCAATGGGAATGGGGCGGCCGCTGATGAAATAAGGCAGCAGCTTCGGGAAGTGCTTGTAGCGGCCCGGCGGAATGCGCGACCATGCGCCGCGCTCGGGATCGCAGTGCCAGGTGGTGATGCCGCAGCTCGAGACGGCCGCCTTGACGCGCTCATCCACGGCGGCGACGAAGACCGTCCCGTAGCCGCCCAGGGAATGGCCGATGCAGCCGATGTTGTCGGCGTCCACCTGCTCCATGGCGGTGAGGACATCCAGGGCCTGCTGGTGGTCGTACACGTCCTTGCCCATCTCCGACCAGTCGGGGTGTTTCTCATAGAACTCGGCGGTGTTGTAGGGCGGGTTGTTCTTGGGGGCACGCTGGCCGGCGCAGAAGTGGTCGGGAGACATGGTGACCATGCCGCGTTTGGCCAGATGCACGGCGATGCCGTTGGAGCCGCCCGGGTGCTCGCCCTTGCCGAGGCAGGCGTCCTTGGCGTCGGCGGTGGTGCCGTGGATGCACATGACCCCCGGCCGCGGCCCGTCGCAGCCATCGGGAATCAGGACCCACGCCCAGCCCTTGTCGTCCTCCTCGATATCGTAGGAGACAAGCCGCTGCAGGTAGCCGTCCTGTTGTATCTCCTCCTCGATCTGGGGATTGGGGTCGGGCCGCTCGGTGAGGCCCTCGCCCATCAGATCAACGAAGCGCTCGATGACGCCCGCGCGCCAGGTGCGCCAATCGTCTTGCGTCACGGTGCTGTAGTCCTGCGGGAAAATGTCGGGCAGTTGCGGCTGATACATTGCTATGACCTCCCTTGGTGTGTGGAGGAATTCGCAGCATCTCGCAGTTCTCCTCCTTTGGCGGTGCGACCGAGAGGGAGCAGACACGCGGAAGGTGTGCCGTGGCGATGCAGGGAATGTGCACGGGCAAGGACGGCTGTACCGGTCAGCGGATCTGGTGAGAGAGTCGAGAGAGATAGCAGCAAGGAGGGTTCAGAGATGGCGAAGCTGGCAATCAACGGTGGCCCCAAGGCGGTCAACGAGCAGTTGGGCAAGCCGCTATACGCGGAATGGCCGGAGATCGGCGATGAAGAGCGCGATGCGCTGATGGCGGTGCTGGAATCGCGGCGCTGGTGGCGCGGCGGCTATGGTGAGGATGAGCTTGACAAGTGCTGGGTGGCGAAGTTCGAGAACGCGTTCATGGAATACCAGGGCGGGAAGTACGCGGTGGCCTGCACGAACGGGACGCAGGCCATCGAGATGGCGCTGAAGGCGGTAGGCATTCAGCCGGGAGATGAGATCATCGTTCCGTGCTCGACTTTCGTGGCCACGGCGACGGCGTGCGTCCTGGTCAATGGCATCCCGATCATCGTTGACGTGGAGCCGGAGACGTACCAGATTGACCCGGACGCCATCGAGGGGGCGATAACGCCGCGCACCGCCGGCATCATCCCGGTACACAACGGCGGCTTCCCGTGCGACATGGACCGCATCAACGCGATTGCGGAGAAGCACGGCCTGTTCGTCATCGAGGACTCTGCCCACGCGCAGGGCTCGCAGTACAAGGGCAAGGGCTGCGGGACGCTGGGGGACTTCGGGACGTTCTCGCTGCAGATGGGCAAGACGCTCACCTGCGGGGAGGGCGGCATCGTCATCACCAATGACGAAGAGCTGGCCGGGAAGGCGTATGCGTTCCACCACATCGGGCGGTTCTCGGGGCGGCCGTTCTATGAATTCCATCTGGTGGCCTCGAATCTGCGGATGACGGAATGGCAGGGGGCAATTGCGTACTGCCAGACGAAGCGGTTGCCGGAGCAGACCGAGCGGCGGGATAAGAACGCGTTGTACTTCGAGGACGGGCTGCGACAGATCCCCGGCATGGCCCCGCTGGAGCGCGGCGAGCGATGCACGCGCTGGGGCTTCTATTACTACCTATTCAAGTTCATTTCGGACGAGTTCGAGGGGCTGTCGCGGCAGAAGTTCGTGGAGGCGATGGCGGCGGAGGGAGTATCGCTGGGGGCCGGTCACATGCACCCGATTCAGGACAACCCGCTGTTCAGGAACCGGCACTTCGGGCCGGTGTGCTACCCGGACGGCATCGAGCCGCCGGACTACTCGCAGACGCAGACGCCGGTGGCCCAGAACGCGCTGGACAATGAGGCGCTGACGCTGGGGCATCAGGCCTTCGCGGATCACGACACGCGCTCGATGGACCTGATCCTGGACGCGATCCGCAAGGTGCGGGAGAATGTGGGGGAGTTGGTGTAGAGCGTACCTGCCCTGTGGATGACAAACACGGGCCTCCCTGAGTGGGGAGGCCCGTGTTGTTGGACCCCGTAACGACATGGGCTGGATGCTTCGCATGCGGCCCCTCCGCGAGGCGACGGCACGGCAACGGAGAACGGCACGGCAGCACAGTCGGTCCTGCGGATACTAGTACGGCGCTTTGGGGATTGGCTGGTAGCCACGGACGCGCTCGAGGTCGCGCCGCGCGCCCTCAAGGTCCTGCGCCGCGTAGCGGTTCTCAGTCAGGACCATCAGGCCGGTCGGGTGAGCGCCCCCGCCATCTGCGCGCAGATCGGCCAGGCGCTGCAGTGACCCGCTCCAGATCAGGATCGCATCCGCCGCGCGCATACGGTAGTACAGGTCGTACAGGTCGCAGTGGTCCGGGTTCCCCATGTGAATGGCATTGATCCCCGGCGTGGCCAGCATCTGGTCGAGAACGTGATTGCCATTCCCGCAGTAGTGCAGCCATCCGCCGCCGAACGGCGCATAGGCGCGCTCGTTGTAGGGCCGGACGAACTCGCGATAGACATCGGCCGAGCAGAGCATCGCCGAGTCGTCGCAGATGCGCACTCCGCCCCGCGCCAGCTTCACCCCGCAGATGTGATAGCCGCAGTCCAGCGGCTCGCCCAGCCTGCGCTTGTAGTAGTGCGTGAACCGGATATAGGTCTCCGTGGTCAGCGCCAGCAGGTCGTGGACCACGTCGGGATGGTCGTGAAGGGCATAGAAGATTTCAGCGCCCCAGATCAGGTGCGCCAGATCGAACGGCCCCTGGTTGTCGGGGACGACCATGTGCACGACCTGCGCGAGGTTCTCGTAACCGGCAAGCACATCAGTGGCGAAGTCCACGAAGGCGTCCAGCCTGGCGATGTGCGGGTGGTGCCAAATGTCCGGCATGCCGCGGTCAATCAGCGCGCGGACCGTCTCCAGATCGTGAAGGCCCGCTGACATCGAGCTGCCCTGGTCGGTGATGATGCTGGGCACGTCGAACAGCTCGGGGATGGTGACCACGCCCCATTCCGGCGTGATCGTGCACAGGCGGTCGTCCTGCAGCAACGCCCCGCAGTAAACGCCGGCCATCTGCGTCATGAAGTTCTTCTCGATGTCGTCCCAGCACTGGGTGAAGGGGTACCTCGGCCAGTCGGGCGGCGCCGGGAAGGAGATGAAAGTGGGAATGCGCTCCGGCGGCTGGCCCGCCCACATGTCGGCCTGCGCGCGCTCGCATGCGGCGACGTGGTCAAGATCAATCATGCGGTCGAGCCGCTCCAGCGCGCGGCGGTGGGCGTCAAGTTCCAGCATTACGCACCTCTGGGAAACAGGTCAACGCACGCTTTCCGGCAGCGTGCCGCCGCCGAGTTCGAATACCGTCTTCGTCACATCCACGCCGATAAGCTCCTTGATGCGCTCATTCATCGGCCACGGCCACAGCGGCACATCGGTGAGCACGCCGTCCTCATAGCGGAACCATATACTGGCGCCCTTCTCGGATTGGAGAATGTTGCCGCCATCGGCGACCAGTGGGGCGGGGCTGTCGAGCACCAGCAGGTTCTCGAATTGGCCTGTGCCCACCGCGTTCTGCTCTGAGCCGATGGATGTGAGGTCGTGCCCGCTAACGTGTGTAAGGTTGAACGACCGGACCGGCGCGGCGCCTTGCTCGATGAAGGACACGCAGTCAACCATTGTCCCGGGGTCCTGCTCGCTTCGGGAGATGAAGTAGTTGGCGATGTAGGGGACGGTGCGCTGGCCGGCGAGGCGGTATGCAATGCAGCCGAAGAGACGGACCTCAGGCCCGTCGCGGGTGTCAATGCCAAAGACACCGTAGGGCTGATCCACGCCGTAGTTGGTCATGGTGACGGCTTCCTTGGGACGGCTGCCCCAATTGGTGAAGGGCACGCCGTGGTCGTGGACCACGTAGGTCTCGGGCATTTTGGTGCCATCCCAGGTGCCGATGCAGTTCTCAGCCAGCGTATGGTGGGAATTGTAGGAGACAGTCATGACCATCTTGGGGCCAACGTTGGTGCAGCCCTCCCAGCGGCCCCAGCAGCGGCGGAAGGTGGTGTAATTGCCGTTCTGCGAGCACGAGTAGGTCTTCCGCGCAATGCCCCAACCGGCGCAGTCCTCGAAGACGTTGTAGTCGCCATAGTGAGCCGCGAAGATGTTGGTGTTGTCGTCGCCGGCGTCCCATGCGCAGACGCGGCGGACGATGCAGTGGCTGCTCCTGCTGACGCCGACCACGGTCATCTTGGAGCGGCAGGCGTTCATGCCCTCGATGATGATATACTCGGTCTGGTAGAGTTGCACGGGATAGCGCACGCCCTCGCCGTCAATGAGCACCTTCCCATCATTTTGGGCCTTGATGAGAATGGGGGCTTCGGCAGTGCCCTTGACGGAATCGGCTACCCGGAGCATCGAATCATCGCCGGTATAGGTGCCGTCGAGCAGGAGCAGCGCGTCGCCGGGCTGCAGCTTCGCTACGGCTTGCTTGACGAAACACGGGGTCAGTGCAGTGGCACCGTCGCCGCCGCCTGCAGGTGAGGCATAGTACTCGGCGGCTCGTGCAGGGGCCGTGAGAACCGAGAGAGCCAGAACTGCGGTCAGACCAACGGGAAACGTTAGACGCTTCATCGCTCATGCTCCCTTCCGTCACGGACAGGCAATGCTGCCTGTCCTCCGCCAGATCGTTGTTGTGCGCAGTTGTGTAAGTGAGCGCTACTCGGCCGCGCGGGTCGGCTTGATGGCCTCCATCCACCACTGCAGGCGAGGGCGCAGGAAGACCGCCGCCCGGCTTTGCGCCCACAGAAGCTCGTGCGTGAAGCTGGTGAAGGTCGCGCTCTGCTCCATGCGGATCTGAACTGCCTGGACAAGCTCATCGGTGACCTGCCAGCCGTTGTCCATGCCGGCTTCCGCCAGCATCAGCAGGATATCCGCAGCTTCCGAGAGATGAGCGAGGTATTCGGGCCGCTCCGGTGCCAGGCGGCGGAAGATGTCAGCCGCCGCGTGCAGTTTGGCGATGTCATAGCCGGTCTGCCGGCTGGCCCACCACTCGTCAAGCAGGTTCAGCCCCTCCACGTACTCATCGCCCACGCCGAGGAAGGCGGCAAGCTGGTGCAACGCCTGGTCGCGGCTGATGTCCGGGTAGAGCTGCCTGCGGAAGAACAGCCAGTCGGAGTGGAACTGGGTAAAGGGAGTGAGGCGGTAGCTGAGCAGACCGAGGCCGAGCCCGGCGGCCTTGTCCACAGCCGCCTCGATCTGGTCGAACATGGTGCGCGGAAGGATGTTGTGGCCCTCATTGCCGCCTTCGGGGTCCATGAAGAAGGCGAAGCTGAGCACGTCCAGGCCGCGCTCGCGGGCGACGCGGATGCTCTCCTCGTCGCGGTCATAGACAAGCGTCCAGTCGCCCGGCGTCATGCTGCCGAAGATGTCTTCGCGGATGTTGGGCGTCACGGGTATGGAAAGGCGATTGTCTTCGCCGGCCATCCACCAGATCCACCAGGGGCAGTGATGGACCTGGGCGCGGCCGCCTGCGAGCCCCTCGTAGGTCCGCATCATTTCCTGCATTACGGGCGTATAGTTGGCGCATTGCGGGCAGACGCAGAGGCCGGGATCGGCATACCAGATGATGTAGCCGTCGGCAGCGCCGCTGAAATAGTCCATGATGTGGCCGGCGAAGTGCAGGATCTGCTCCTTGCCGCGGCTCCAGCAAAGCTCGATGCCCCGGTAACCGACCTCTTCGGCGCGTTTGTCGGGATGGGCCAGCCACACGGAGGGCGGCACGCCGTTGGAGGCAATGCCGACGTGCGTCTCGATGTTGAGAGTGTGAGCGTATTCCAGGGCCTGCCTGTACACCTCAAAGCGCCACCGGTTGCGGTAGGTGTCGGGATAGTCGGGGTGGTAGTAGAGGGTGGGCCAGATGAAGATCTTGAGCATGTTAGCGCCGGCGCTCTGGATGAGGTCGAGATAGAGCTTCCATTCATCGAGGGTCCAGGTGTCGGCGGTCAGATGCGTGTCTTTCCAGTCAATGGGGTGGAGGTAGATGCAGCGATGCCGAAAGGGTGTGGCCTCGGCGGCGAAATCGAGGATCATGTCATAGTGGGTCTCCCGGCGGGTATAGCCGACAATGCGGTAGCCGGCCTTGCTGTAGAGGTGCAGGGCGCGGTGATTGGGCTTGTCCACGCAGAGCCATAGGCCGGGCTTGCCGTTGCGGCGGGCCTCGGCGATGAGAGCGTCCATGAGTATCTGCCCGAGGCCCTGGCCGTGGTAGTCGTCAATGATGCCGCAGCCGACGTGTGAAAACTCGTACTCCGGCTGATCTTCATAGTAGAAATACCCCGCCAGAAAGCCGTCGGCAGTGTCTGCGAAGGCACCGAGGCGGACGGTGTCGGTGCGGTCGGAGGTGTCCACGATCATGCGGGCGTGCTCTTCATCGAAGGGGTGCGGGCAGAAGAATTTGCGGCTCTGTTCGCCCAGCCCCGCGAAGTAGGTAAGCACCCGCTCGTAGTCGTCCTTCTCGATGTGCCTGACGATGACGTTGCGGCCGTCGCGGAGTGTGAACCGTGTCGGGTCCATCAGTCGCTGCCTCCGGAATGTGTGTGGTTCATGCTATCCGATGACCCAGATGCGCGCGGGGCCGGGCAGGCCGGCCGGGCGATTGGCTTTCGCATACAGATTGGCCAGAGTTCCGGCCACTTCAACCACGATGTCGTTTTTTCCTGGTTGGAGGCAGTCGGTGATGTCAACTTCGTATGGCTCCCAGAGGCGCACGGCGACTTCGGCACCGTTGACCAGCGTGCGGGCGCAGTCGCGGACCTGCCCGACATCGAGAATGAGCCGCTGCTTGCCGTCAAGGTGCTCCTGCAGGACCTCGACGCGCTTGGTGTGCACGCCGATGCCGGGGAAGTGAGGGTATCCCTGAGCCGAGAAGTAGCCGTCCACATGGCGGGCCCGGGGGACCAGGCGGCCGCTGCTGTCGGCGAAGTCTCCCACCAGATAGGCGGGGAAGGCGAGCGCCTGGAACGGTTCCAGGAGCGAGAAGACGCATATCTGCAGCTCGTTGGTTCCCGGTTGAATGAGGTCGGAGATGTCGGCGGCCGTGAAGTAGCGGTCCTGCCACTGTGAGGGCACCAGCGGCGGTGCCTGCCGTCCATTGACATAGATTTCCAAATCGCGCCTGCCGCTGAGGAAGCCGACATGCGCGGGCAGCGATTGGTGCAGCTCATCAAGTACCAGTTGCACATTGCCGAGCTGACCGTCCACCTCGAAGCTGGTGACATAGCTGTTGGCGCGGCCGGGAGTGTCGCGGAGATTGTGCCTCTCGCCTGCCGTGAGGTCATGAGCGATGAACTGGAAGCGGTCGAGTATGGCGACATTGCCGCCCCGGGCCTCGAAGCGCCAGCGCGGGCCCAGGTCAATCTCGGCGACGACCTGGGGCGCTACGGTGCCCTCGACGGTGATGGTCTCCGTGGCGCGCTGAGTATCCAGCACGAAGAGGCGGGCCTCGCCAGGCTCGATCTCCAACGGCCAGGATGTTGTCCCATCGCCGGAAACAGCCTCGGCAGGCTGCATTTCGGCGGCCTCAAGGTCCCATTCTTCCAGGGCGCCGGTCAGAGGCACCGTAATGGTCGCCTCCTGCCTGCGCTCGCCACGGTTGACAAGCACGTAAAGCTCGAGACTGCCCGCGTGGCGATGGGTGCAGATGATGTCCGCGTGGCCGGCCTGCTCTTCCGCCTCGATGGTGATATCGGGGCTGATGAGGCCGCGGACCGTCTGCGCGAGCCATTCCCTGGTGGGAGCCGCCTCCGCGTACCAGACCGCCTTGCCGCCGGCGTCGTTGCTGACCTGCAGCTCATCCTGCCATTCGGGGTCGGATGTCTCGCCATCCGGCATGGGTTCGAACATGTCGGCCTCGGGAGCAGCGCCGAAGATGCCCGAGATGACCTCGCGGAGGGCGGTATCCTCGTTGCGCTGGAGGGCCTGGGCGGGTAGTTCTCCAAAAAAGAGGACCTTGCCGCCCGCCTCGTAGAAAGCGGCGATCTTGCGCGTTGCGGCCAGCGACGTGACGCGGCACCCGGGGACGATCAGCAGCGGATACTGCTCCTGCGAGGTGGGGAACGTCAGGGCATCGCCCTTGATGAGAGCGACTTCGAGGTGATTCGTGCTGACGTAGTCGTAGTCACAGTGAATGCGCAGGAGCTCGTCAGATAGCAAAGACAGGATGCGCTCGCAGGGCGTCTGCTGCTGGAACTCGGCCTGCTGCCAGGAGTCCACCTGGACGGTTTCGGTGGGCAGAACGACAAGGGCATCGCAGACGTGATGTCCTGTGGCCTGGATGAGGCAGAGGCGGGCGGCATAGTCGGCGAAGCTGCGATACCATTCCCAGTAGCCGTTATGGTAGAATTCGGTGGGCGGCCAGTCGCTCTTGCGGTGGCCGGCGAACGAGTAGTAGAAGGCGTGGGGTATGAGCATGTTGCAGCCCATGGCGCAGATGAAGTTGAGGTCTGCGCGCTGGTCGGCCAGAGTGGTGTGATGGCCGCTGCCGCCGAACGCCTCGCACATGACCCGCTGCTTGCCGTCAATATGCGCCGCCGAAGAGGCGCACTTCGCGGCCAGGATGCGGCCGGCGTTGACACCGTGCCCGAGGTAATCAAAGCCGGGGCGGTCGAGTTGCGCCAGGACGGTCAACTGGTCACCCTGGGTGCGAACCTGCCGCGACAGGGGGTCTTCCAGCGTGTGGCCGATGTACTCAAGCTCCCGTTGGCGGCACCAGTCGCCGAGCTGGCAGTGGTAGTGGGCCGCATACCAGGTGGTGAGGGCGCGGAAGTAGTCATTGCGCACCTTCTGGGTCTCGTCACCCAGGTCCCACAGCAGGTGCATCAGCTTCGGCTTGAGCTCGTAGCCGAGCAGCGTCCGGAAGTCGTCCAGCATGTTGCGCGTCCAGGCCAGCATGACGCCGGGGAGCTTGCGGTCCGGGTCCTGCACGGTCGCGTACATGGGGGCCGGGCTGATGAAGCCATCGTGAATCATCAGCCCCGGCTCATCGGTGAAGACGCCCTTGACGGTCGCGCCGAAGTCGTCTTTGAACCGCTCGTGGGGCTCGTAGGCAAGGCTGCGGAAGGCCCGCACCGCCTCGTCATTCATGGTATCCAGGTAGGAGCCATCGAAGAACGTGACCTTGTCGGGGACGGGGAACTCCCAGAACACGGCGACGAACCAGTGGCCAGGCGGTGCTTCCCAGCGGAAGCGGCCATCGGCAAAGCAGTCGGTCAGGTCCCGCGTCTCACCGACGAACTCCAGGATATCGGGGGACTCGGCGGACTCGGGCGTGATGCGCAGAGCCTGTACGCAGACGATGCCGCCGCCGTAGTCCGGCAGGCGGACCTGATAGGTGACGCCACCGTTGACGCGGAGGTTCTGCACGCGCAGGTAGCGCATCCTGTACTCGGGATGCGCGCGGCTCAGCTCTCCGCCGTGAGTTCCCGAAGGCCAGTTGTTCTCGTCGTAGAGCCATGCTTCCATCTCGTGGCGTTTGAGCTCGTCAATGCAGACACCGATGGCATCGAGCCACTGCGCGGACATGTACGGGGTAAGCAGGCCGTGGCGGGAGTGCAATACGACGCCGCCGAGGCCCTTGTCGTGCATCTCCGTGATTTGCCTGCGCAGCTCGTCCTCGGCCAGTTCGTGGTTGAGGAACCAGAACGGCTGAGGCCTGTAGGTATTGGGCGGCTGCGCGAACAGGTCGCGTAGGTCTGACATGTTGCGATATCACCTGGTCTTGGTGCGCGGCTCAGGCTTTCTGCCACTGACTTGCGCGAGTCGCGAAGAGAACCCCGGCAGTGCGGACAGGCAGGGATACCTGCCCTCCGCGAAATGATTCTTGCGGGTAGTTGTTCAAGTGAGCACTAGCTCAGGCCGGCGATCTTGGCCGCGATCTCGTCAATCTCGGCATTGGAGGCGAGCACGCTGATCTCCAAGTCATACGTGCGCATCTCACCGGGCTGCAATACCACCAGGCGGCCCTCATCGCGGTCCTTCACGCGGCCCTCCACGAGGCAGTTGGCCGGCTCCAGCCCCGTCACGTAAGTGCTCTCCCCCGGCATCTTCCACTGGATGAAGTAGGGAAGCTGCTGCTTGTTGTACTTCAGATAGACGCCGAAGCCCTGCCCGCCGTTGAAGGCGCGATTGGCCAGGCCCAGCCAGACGTTACTGTCCGCATCGCAGGCAACATCATGATAATAGACCCACTCCTTCACGCCGGGGATGGGTGCGGGCATCTGCTGCCAGGTGTCAATGTGGGGGGCGGCATCGGCATCGCGCGGCTTGGTCTCGCGAGAGTTGACGAGGTACTCGGCACCCTCGGCGACGACCGGGAAGCCGAGGTTGCAGTGATAGAGGAACATGTGCTCCTGCGGGGCGAAGGACTGGTTCTCGACCTCGTCGTGAATCCAGATCTTGCTCTCGCCCAGCTTGGCCTTGATGGTGCGCTTGAGCAGCAGGTTGGTGCCGAAGATGACTGCTTCGCGCATCTCGCCGAAGGCGCTCATCCAGTACTCGTCGCCGTCCCACCACTCGGCTATGGAGAGGTGCTTGGCGGGGGTGTTGGAGATGCGGCCATGCAGGCCGATGCTGCCGGTGGGCCGCCACTGGATGTTACCATCGGCATCCACGTAGGTCAGTGGTGCGCCCTCGCCGGAGGTGGGGTCGGCATGAGGTGCGCCGGCATAGCTGAGGCCGCAGGTGCAGACCAGGCCGCCGAAGAAGCCGCGCAGCCAGCCCAACCCGTCAGGCTCGTAGAAGGCGGCACTAGTATCGCCGACCGGCGCCCGCCAGCAGAGCGACTGGCCGCGATATTCGGCTGACGAGATGTCCAGAGCGCGGCCAGCCAGGGCGGTGAAGCTCAGCCCGCTGCCGGTGCGGAACACAACCGCCTCCGAACCCTTCTCATTGCCCTCATCCAACACCACCTTGCGCGCTCCGCACACCTGATCCATGCTGCCGACGTGGCGCAGGATGTCTCGCTTACTATAATCGGCTCCAAAAAGTCGCGCCATGATAAACCCTCCTTATGGCGGCTTCACCAGCCGCTGGGAGTCTCTGCTTGCTGCAATAGCGCATGTATTTTTCCATGTCGGCAGGCGCGCTCCCTTCCTGCACCGCAAAGGTGTTTCACAGGGGTCATGGCAGGACAGCGGCGCGGCGAGGTATAATCTACCCGTGTTGAGGTGGCGACAACAGCAGTCAGGTGGCTGTGCAATGAACCAGGCGAGAACGCGGCCGCGACTGTACGAGGCAACAGAGCGCGTCAGAAGGCTGCGAGAGGTATGCCTGAGCCGTGGTGAGGCGCTGAGCGCGACCAATCCCGCCATGGTCAGCTTCGAGCGGGACCTGTATGCGGGCGAGTCGCTGATGGACAGCGCGGATGACCTGTTCTGGGTGAGACGCCGGGGGAAAGCCGTCGCTCACATTCTGAGGAATGGGACGGTGCAGATCGGCCCGGACGAATTGATCGTGGGGCGGCCGTATTTCGGTGAGCCGACGTTCGAGCAAGCGCAAAGGCTGGAAGAGACACGGCGGTACCTGGCGGCGCAGCCGAGGTATATGGGCCAGACCGGGCACATGGCGGTGGACATTCCCAGGGTGCTGGAGTTAGGTGCCGACGGGATTCGCGAGGAGATACGGACCTGCCGGGAGGCACTCGACCCGGCGCGCCCGGATCATGCGGAAAAGCTCGCGTTCTACGATGCCGCCGAAATCGCGCTTGACGGCCTGTGCGACTACGCGCTGCGGCACGCGGAGCAGGCCGAGCGGCTGGCGGATGCGGAGACGGATGCGGCCCGGCGTGAGGAGCTGCTTGCCATTGCCCAGCGTTGCCGCCGGGTGCCCGCACATCCGGCCCGCACCTTCGCGGAGGCCCTGCAAGCGGTGAACTTCGTCAATTCGACGGTACACTGGGCGCAGGGGGCGCACTTGATCTGCCCCGGCAGGCCGGACCGCTGGCTGTGGCCGTACTACGAAAAGGACCTGGCCGACGGCACGCTGACGGCTCGGCAAGCCCAGGAATTGCTCGATTGCTTCAACATCCTCATCAACGAGACGGTGGCTCGCGGGCTGGCCATCGGCACCATGATCGGCGGCCTGGACGCGGAGGGCGACGATGTCACCAACGACATCTCGTACATGTGCCTGCAGTCCATCCTCAATGTCGGGCTTTCATATCCGGGCGTAGGCATCTGCTGGAACGAGCAGACGCCGGAAGATCTGTTGGCACTGGGATGTGAGATACTGGCCGAAAGAGGCGCCAACCCGGCGATATTCAACGACCGGGTGATTTCGCAGGCACTGCGCAATGCCGGTTGCACGCCCGCCGAGGCGTGCCAGTACCAGAACAGCACCTGCGTCGAAATCAGCCCGATCGGGTGCAGCGGGGTATGGGTGGCCAGTCCCTACTTCAATCTGTGCCGGATATTGCTTGACTTGCTCAGTGACATAGCGGCGGGCGATGCGGAAGCGGACGGCTTTGAGGACCTGCTCATGGCATACAAGCAGCGCCTGGGAGCGGCAATCGGCGAGGCGGTAGCCACGCAGAACGCCTGCCGCTGCAGTTGCATGCACCATCGCAACTTCCCGCTCCTGTCATGCTTCGTCAATGACTGCATTCCGCGCGGTCTGGACATTGACTGCGGCGGGGCGCGGCACAGTTGGATCGAGTGCTCGTTTGTCGGCCTGGCCAACTTCGTCGACTCGCTGACCGTCATCCGCGAGCTGGTGTACGAGAAGCAGATACTGACCATCCCGGCGCTGCTGGAGATACTCGCTGCGGACTTCGCGGGACACGAAGACCTGCGGCAGACACTCCTGCACAAGGTCCCCAGCTACGGAAACGACGAGCCGGAAGTGGATAAGCTGGCGGTGATGCTCAGCGAGTTCGTGAGCGGGGAGTGCGCCAAGTACGACGTGGTGCTGGGCGGTGGCTTCAAGCCGGGGTTCTTCTGCTGGATAATGCACGAGCGCCTCGGCTCCCAGACCGGCGCGACGCCGGACGGCCGCAAAGCAGGTACGCCCTTTGCAGATGGCGCCGGCCCCGCTCAAGGCCGCGAGAAAAAGGGCCCGACGGCGGCGGTCAAGTCCACAACCTGCTGGGACCATACGCCGATGCTCGGGGGCCTGGTGCTCAACCTGAAATTCTCGCCACAGGCGCTGCACAGCAAGCAGGACCGCATTAAGCTGGCGGAGCTGATCAAGACATACATGCGGCTGGGCGGCTTTGAGGTGCAACTGAATGTCGTCGGCCGCGAGACGTTGCGGGCGGCGCAGGAACACCCCGAGCAGTACCGCGATTTAGTGGTGCGCGTGGCCGGCTACACGGACTACTTCAACAACGTCTCGCCCGCCATGCAGGACGAGATCATCGCGCGGACCGAATTCGAGGACATCTGACCAGGGGGGAACCCACTTCCTGCAGAAAGTGGGTTCCCCTCTGGACCCCCTTCCGTCAAAGACTCCTACAAGGTCCACCGCATGACCACCGCGCCTTCATTTCCTCAGTGCACGGCCGGGGCTTCCTTATCTGTACGCGCAGGCTGCGGGCGCACGCAGTGCGCCCCTACCGAGGGTAACGGCAACGGCGAACGACCAACGGCAACGACAGCGACAGACGGGGCTGCCTGTCCTACGCATCAGCAGCGTGCGTGTCGTTCGTAGCGTTCTCCGACCGCCGCCATGAAATTGCCGCCGAGGATGGCAGTCTCGTCGGCCTCCGAGAGGCTCAGGGCCCTC
>CAZJVY010000010.1:0-66019 GCA_964549395.1 uncultured Armatimonadia bacterium
GAGCACACTATCACCTTCATATTCTGTTGCTGTATTGGCAGGCAACTTGCGTCTCTAGCTGTCGCCGCAGAGCTTGAGCAGTTGAGCCCACTTATAGTCAACCCACTCCTGGATTTGCTTGCGGACTTGCTCGCCCTGGTCGCCCTTGAACAGGTGGCGGAAGCGTCCCTGCTTGCTCAGGTACTCATCCACAGGCAGCTTCTCTTTGGGCTTGTAAGTAATCTTCCACTCGCCGTGGTCAACTTCGTACAACGGCCAGATGCACGTGTCGGCGGCGAGCTGGGAAATGGCCACGGTTTCATCAGGCTCACAGCGCCAGCCGAGCGGGCAAGGGGTCAGAACGTTTATGAATGACGGCCCGTCAATCTGAAAGGCTCGTTCGGCCTTCTTGGTGATGTCGCGCCAGTTGCCGGGAATGGTCTGAGCCGCGTAGGGCATATCATGCGCGGCCATGCAGGCGGTTAGGTCCTTCTGGTTATTGGTCTTGCCCGGAATGACCTTGCCTGCGGGGCTGGTAGTGGTATTTGCGCCCAGTGGGCTCGCGGATGAGCGCTGCACGCCGGTGTTCATGTATGCCTGGTTGTTGAGGCACACGTAGAGGAACTTGTGCCCCCGCTCGACAGCTCCGGACAACGCCTGGAAACCGATGTCATAGGTGCCGCCGTCGCCGGCGAAGGCCACGAAGTTGTAGTTGACATCGGCGTCCATCTTCCCCTGCGCCTTGAGTGACTGGTACATCGACTCCAGACCGGCCGCCGCGGCGGCCGCATTCTCAAAGGCGATATGTAGCCACGGGATGTTCCAGGCCGTATAGGGGAAGATAGTGGTTGACACTTCCAGACATCCGGTCGCGTTCGCCGCAATGACCGGATCATCGCTGGCGGCCAGGATCTGCCTGACAGCGATCGGCTCACCGCAGCCCGGGCAGAGGCGATGGCCGGCAGTCAGGCGTACAGGGCTTTCGCTGAGTTGCTTCAAGTTCTTTGGCATCGTAATCCTCCTGTAAAGGTCAGGCGAGGCGCGTTCTGTTACCCGCCGGGACAGTGACTACTCGCGGACTCCCAGCCACTTGCAGCTCTGCTCGACCTTGCCCGACTCGGCTATCTGCACGAGTTCGCGGTACACCGACTCGATCTCTTCCGGCTTTAGCATGCGGCCGCCGAGGCCATAGATGACGTTGCTCATGGGCAGGTACTCACCGGCGGTGTACATAGCGGCCGCGACCTCGTGGAAGAGCGGCCCGCTCCCGGCACCGAATGAGGCAGCGCGATCCATCACGCACACCGCCTTCCGGCCGGCCAGGGCAGAGACAATCTCTTCGCTCGGGAAGGGCCGGAAGCAGCGCAGCTTCAGCAGCCCCGCCTTCACACCCTCGTCACGGAGCTTGGCCACGACGTCCTTTGCCGTTCCGGCTGCGGAGCTCATCGCGACCACAGCAATGTCGGCGTCGTCGAGGCCCACATTCTCCATCAGCCCGTACTCACGGCCGAATGTCTCCCCGAACCGCTTCCCCTCCTCAATGACGGCTTGCTTGGCCGGCGGATAGGCATCCCATTGGCTCCGTTTGTGCTCCATGTAGAAATCGTACAGGTCGAGTGGCCCCATGGTGTAGGGATTGGCAACATCGAGCAGCGGCTTGTCCGGCTTGTATGGGCCGATCCACTCGCGCACGGCCGCGTCGTCCTCAATCTCCAACATCTCGTAGGAATGGCTGACCAGGAAGCCGTCCAGACAACTCATGACCGGCAGGCGGACATCCATTCGCTCACCGATTGCCACGGCCTGGATGAGATTGTCGTAGGATTCTTGGACATTCTCCGCGTACAACTGGACCCAGCCGGCATCCCGTGCGCCCATCGTGTCGGAATGGTCACAGTGAATGTTAATGTTCCCCGACAGGGCGCGGTTTACCACGGTCAGGATCACGGGCAGGCGCAGTGAGGCGGTGATGTACAGGATCTCCCACATCAACGCCAGCCCGTTAGCCGAGGTGGCGTTCATCACTCGCCCACCGGCCGCGGCAGCAGCGGTACACGCGCTCATCGCCGAGTGCTCGGACTCAACGGCTACGTAGTTCGTATCAACCTTACCGTCCGCCACGAAAGTGGCGAACGTCTGGACTATCTCAGTGGAGGGCGTAATCGGGTATGCCGCTACCACATCGGGGTTAATCTGTCGCATGGCTTCCGCGACAGCCAGGTTGCCCTCCAGCGGCTGCAATGTTCCCACGGGTGTAACCTCCTTCTGTCAATTGCCGGCCAGCAAGATGGGGCCGGACAGTCCTGGCGCAGGCACTACTCTTCGGTAATCTCTCCGCCTGGCCGCATCTCGATGCAGTTTTTCGGGCACACCTGGGCGCAAATCCCACAGCCCTTGCAGTGCTCCTTGTCGAACGCATAGACCTTCTGGTCCTTCACAAGCACTGCATTGTCGGGGCAGTAGATCCAGCAGAACAGACACTGTATGCAGCACTCATCGTCGCGCACGGGGTGGGTGCTGCGCCATCCGCTGACATCGTACTCCTCCGCATTTCCTGGCTGGGGGATGATGCCACCAGGGGCCATATCACGCCACTTGGTGTCTGGCGCATAGTGCCTCATGCTACTTGCACCTCCTCATAGGCGCGCTGGATAGCCTGTTTATTGCCTTCGACGACGGCCGGAGGCAGCTTTCCGGAAAGCTGTTTCTCCACGGCGGTCAGAGTGCCCTCAAGGTCCAGTACATCGCTCACCTTGGCCAGAGCGCCGAGCATGGGGGTGTTGGGCATTTCCCGCCCGATGGTTTCCACCGAGATCCTGCTGGCATCCACAGTGCAGACTTTGCCGTTCTGGCCGGGGAGTTCCTTCAGGATCTCGCTGGGGCTTTTGTCGGTGTTGATGATGATGAGCCCGCCGTCGGGCAGGCCATCGGTGACGTTCTCGGTTCCCAGTAGGCTTGGGTCGAGAACGATCACAATGTCCGGGCTATCAATGCCCGAACGGAGTCTGATCGGCGCATCCGAAATCCGCACATACGAGCGCATCGGCGCGCCACGTCGTTCCGCGCCGTACTCAGGGAACGCTTGCACGTTCCATCCCTGCTGAGCAGCGGCCACCGCCAGCACATAGCCGGCGGTCTTGGCGCCTTGTCCGCCGCGGCCATGCCAGCGGACCTCCGTCAGGTTCGCCATGGTGATCCTCCTTGCGGGTGGCTGGATGTGAATTGGCTGCAATCTGCAACGGGCAGACTCGTGTGTCTCTCTTCGTCAGGGGCAGTATCGGCTCGCCGGGCAGCAAAACAAGCCGGCTGCCGACCCCCGAACGGTGGGGAACAGCGCGGCCTGCAAAGTACGCTGAAACTGCACTGCAACAGTTTAGCACCAAATGCTTCCTATGACAACGGGTAGAGCAGGCCGCTTCACTGCATTTCACGTCGCCCGCTCAGCGCCCGCGCGATCGTGACCTGATCCTGGTAATCCAGGTCCGCGCCAACCGGCAGGCCGAGGGCGATGCGGGTGACAACAAGCCCAGAGCAAGGCTGCAGGAGACGCCGGATGTGCTCGGCTGTGGCGTCGCCCTCAACGGAGGGACTCGTGGCCAGTATCACCTCGCGGACGCCATCCTCCGACACGCGGTCGAGCAGGCTGTCAATGCCGATATCGCCCTGCCCGATGCCCTCCAACGGCGACAGGACACCGCCCAGAACGTGGTACAGTCCGCGGTACTCGCCAGAGCGCTCCAGGGCCATCAGGTCGGATACCTCGGCCACCACGCATATCGTGGTCCGGTCGCGGCTCGAATCAGCACAGATTGGGCACAACTCACTATCCGTGTAGTTGCTGCAGACGCGGCATCGGCGGATCGCGTCAGGCAGCGTGCTTATTGATTCTCCGAGCGCGCGGGCGGCTTGCGTTCCGCTGCGCAGGATATGGAAGGCAAGTCGCTGGGCGCTCTTCGGGCCGATGCCGGGGAGCCGCTGCAGCTCCTCAATCACTCTCTGTAGGGGGCGGGTGTATTGTAGCATGGTTGGTCGCGCAATGTACTAGAGCAGGTCGGGCATCTCAATGCCCATCTGCCCCAGCGGGGTCGCCTGCATTATCTTCTCCTTCTTTAGCGTCATCGCCTTGACCATCACCTCGCGCACGGCAGCCGTAACCAGGTCCTGGAGAAGCTCGACCTGATCGGGATCAACCACGGTCGGGTCAATGACTATCTCCAGGAGTTCGGCATTGCCGGTTGTGCGGGCGGTGACGACGCCTCCGCCGACACTGGCCTCGACAACAGTGGCGGCCAGCTCATCCATGGCCTGCTGGAGTTTCTCCTGCATGCCACCCAGTTGCGCCTCGAGCATCTTCTGGAACGGATTCAACATGCGGCTTACTCTCCAGACTTGTGCAGTTGACGTGGGATATTAGGGTTCAGTCTCATCATCGGTGATCTCCGTGCTGCCCGAGAACAGGTCCAGCGTCTGGGCCACGGCTCGGTCTGCTGTCAGGGGCACCTCATCTCCCTGCTCTAACGCCGTCTCTGGTTCAGCCTGCGCGGCTGCAGCCGGCTTGGACTCTCTATCCGCGTCAGTCGGCGGTAACTCGGAGCTATCCGGGGCCGCGTCGCTCCCAGCAGGCGGGCCTGATGCGCCTGAGGCGGCTTGCACACTGCGAGAGAAATCCTCCGGGTCATCGAAGAACTCGCACTTGATTTGCAGTTGGCGCCCGAATAGCTGCGAGGCCGCTTGCTCGACGAGGCTCTTGTAGCCCTCCTGTATTCTGCCGACGTGAAACTCGGTCTGGAACCCGACAGTGATGGTGTCGGCCTCAAATGCAATGGGTCTCCCCTCGCGCAGGATGGCACTGACCGGCATGTGGCCCATTCGCTTGAGTTCATCCGTCATCTGGTCCCAGTTTGCAGCGATTGCTGAGAGATGCAGGTCCACACCGGCGTCCACGACAGGTGGCCGGGTACGCGCCTTCTTGGGTTTGGCGGCCGCTTCCGGCGTTGGTGCTGGAGCCTGCGCTGCGGGACGCGGTCTGGTGGCCGCCGCCTCAGCGCGAGATGCGATGGCTGGCCGTTCGGCGGTCTGCGCGGGACGGCACAACGCCGCCAGAGCCACCTCGACCAGCAGCGCATGCTGTGAGCTGCGCTTGAGTTGGCTCTGCAACTCGGCCAGCGCCTTCACCGCCGCCAACAGCCGCTCCTCACCAAGCGCCTGCGCTTGGTTCCGCATTTCTTCGGTGGCCTCCGCCGACATGCGCAGTGCCTCCGGTGCATCGCTTCCCACTTGCAGCCGCAGCAGGTCGCGCAGGTATATCGTCAAGTCCTCGACCATTCGCACGAGGTCCTTGCCTTCAGCGATGGCCTGGTCAACGGAGGCAAAACACGCCGCCACGTTGCCGGCGATGATCTCGTCGGTGACACGGCTGAGTAACTTGCGCTCCGTGACTCCCAGCACTTCGTTCACAACGGCGATGTCAACGGCGCCTTCGGAGTATGCGACAATCTGGTCGAAGATGCTCTGGGCATCGCGCATGGCCCCGTCGGCGGCGTGGGCGATTGCCAACAATGCCGCGTCGTCCACGACGATGTGCTCTTCGTCGGCGATCCTGCGCAACGCCCCGACGATATCGGCCAGCGTGATGGTTCGGAACTCGAAATGCTGACAGCGGGACAGGATCGTGGGGATTATCTTGTGCGCCTCGGTGGTCAGGAGCAAGAACACCACATGTTTTGGCGGCTCCTCCAGCGTCTTGAGCAGCGCATTGTTGGCATCGAGAGTGAGCTGGTGGGCCTCATCGAGAATGTAGATCTTGTAGCGGCCCTCAGCGGGAGCAAATTTCACTTTCTCACGCAGGTTCCTAATATCGTCAATACCGCGGGTGGATCCGGCGTCCATCTCGATGACATCCATCGCATTGCCGGCGATGATGGCCCGGCACATGTCGCACTCACCGCAAGGCTCAGGCGTGGGGCCGTTGACGCAGTTGAGGGCTGCAGCCAGGATACGGGCGGTGGACGTCTTTCCCGTTCCGCGCGGACCGGTAAAAAGGTAGGCATGAGCCACACGGTCGTTGGCCAGAGCGTTCTTGAGGGTCTTGGCAACGTGCTGCTGACCGACGACATCGTCAAAGCGCTTGGGACGGTACTTAAGGCTGAAAGAGACGTAGGGCATATGTGAACGCTCCGCATGCTGTAGGGCACGTCGCAGCCGCATTGGATTTGCAGCAGGCTTCCGCTCCCGCGCGTAAGCCCTGACCGTGAGCGCGTGGGCGCGTTTCAACTGATAGAGACAAGTGGCCGCGCACCCACCTTCGATAACGCAGCCCAAGCGTTACTCAAGTGGCTTGCTCGGGCCAGGCGTTCCGCGGCACAACGAGGTCACCGCCTACCGCTGCTTCCTCTCGGATCTGACGGGGTTCAGCAGTTCTCGTTTGCGCGGGGCCCGGCCTTCAACACCGCCCGCTTGAGGCAGACCCTAAACCGCGAGACCTCTGGGTGGGAATTGATACCCCTCTATGGCGGATTGAGGGTACAGGATACCGCCAGCCTCCCGTCTAGCGCGGCCACAACTGCAAGAACCAAGGTGCACGTCACAGTGTCACAATACGCATCACTACAATTCGGCGTGCGATATCGGATACCTTCGTGGCCGCGGGTCGAAGCCGTGTGCCGTTCCAGTCCTACGCCTCAGGCCCACTCCAGGTAGGCAAGTCCTCCAGAGCGTCCGACTCGCCATGGACCGGGAGTGACGCGGTGCCGGAACCCCGGGCCATCCATCACCAGCGTGTGGTATTCGCCCTGCTCGCCGCATGGGTCAATCCCACTCTTGCGGCTGTGAAGCACCAATCTCTCCAACACGTCCGCCGTCAGCTCAGTTCCCAGCCACTCCTCGCCCAGCCACTCAAGCTGCACGCAACTGATGATAGCGACGAAGCCGGCCTCGATGAGACGGTTCAGCAGGGCTTCCCTGTCTGCATCCCACAGCGGCGTGTGTACCTCTAAGCCCAGCGGCTCGGCACATTGCCTAATCCAGTTCCCGTGCCCATCAACGGGGCCGATATCACCGGTAATAAGTGTGGCGATGCCCAGCCTATCACGCACCTGCCCGATGGCCCGCCGGTAGCCATCCTCGTAGGGCTCGGACACTTCAATACAGTAGTGTGGTCTGCCCAGTGTCTCCGCCTGCAACCTGATGACATTAAGCGGGTGGGCAAGGAAATGCGCGTCGGCAGGCGCAAATGTGATCAGGGCTCGCACATCGCAACCGCCCTCACAGGCCTCGTGCATGGCGAGTGCGCAGTCCTTGCCGCCGGTCCACAGCACCGCCACGTGCTCAATCATGCATTCACCTGGAGTGCAGCCGGGTGTTCATCCGGTGCTGGCATTCATTGGCGGAGAGAGTGGGATTCGAACCCACGAGCCCCTTACGGGACTACGCGCTCTCCAGGCGCGCACCTTCGACCATCTCGGCCATCTCTCCGCCGTCAGCCACACACCAAGGGCACATTCTGCGGGGCAGGGGACATTCCCTGCACATCCAGTCAGCAGTGGCGGAGAGGGTGGGATTCGAACCCACGAACGGGCGCAAACCCGTTACACGATTTCGAGTCGTGCGCTTTCATCCGCTCAGCCACCTCTCCGCTGATGCACAATCCTGGCGCCCCCGGCCTGATTCGAACAGGCGGCCTTCAACTTAGGAGGTTGCTGCTCTATCCTACTGAGCTACGGGGGCGCACAAACCTCGCACTGCCCTCTGGCAACGCGCCTCAAGAACACATGAGCCGGGCCGGAAGCCCGACTTGTGAGCACATCACGCCGTGAGGTACTTCTCTGGCAAGCTGAACCTGTGACTTCCTGCTGTTCAATGGCGCGCCCGCCGTGATTCGAACACGGGACTTCTGCCTCCGCAGGGCAGCGCTCTATCCACTGAGCTACGGACGCGCTACTGCTCATCCAGACATCACGACCACTCCCTGTCATCCGACAGGGAATCACCGGCACATCAAGGAGGCTCTGCCATGGTACGCCCGCCGTGACTCGAACACGGGACTTCTTGCTCCGGAGGCAAGCGCTCTATCCACTGAGCTACGGGCGCACCGTGAGCCGATGCGGAACGGTTACGGACTAGACGAAATGCAGGGCCATCTCATAGGCCGGATGGCGGAGAGGCCGGGATTCGAACCCGGGATGGAGCTTATAACCCCATAGTCGCTTAGCAGGCGACCGCCTTAAGCCATCTCGGCCACCTCTCCGCGCAAAAACCTAGTTTACCACAAATGCCCTGCCAATTCAAGGACACGGCTGCCCGCCGCCCGAGGTGCGCCGCACTTGAACCTATCCCGAATCGGCGACCTGCGGCGGGAAGATCCAGTCCAGGTATCTGCCAGATACATCCGCCGCTACGGTGTCGTTCTCGTGTATGTAGAGCCGGAAGCGGAAGCACAGCGAATGGCCCGCGGGCAGAACGTAGTCGCCGCGTTTGGAGAAGTCACCGGTGAAATCGTGCAGGCCCCATTGGTTGGCGGTGAACAGGCCGTAGGAGCGCACGTGCCACGTCGTGGGGTAGCGCAAGTTCGTCGCATGATCCATGATCGTGATCCCGCAGACCCTGTCCTCCAGGGGGCCATAGTAATCCACCCACGGCGCCGGTCTGCCCCAATTCTCCGCTTCCCCCAGAGCACCGAAGGCATTGCGGATCGTGCCGCCGTAGCGCTCTTCCATGCTTTCCTTGAGCCTCACCGAGACGGTACCGGCTTCCTTGGTATCCCCGAAGAAGACGCCGCCCTCGCTGGCCATCCACACTGTGGAGAAGTCAACGATGCGGGCCGTGTTGGGGGTGTTGTACACCCGTATGAACGTGTCCTCCTCCATGATCTTGCTGCCGTTGGCGTGCACCCAGTCGTTGGCAGCGTGCAGCTGAGCAAATAGCGGCCCCTGGCTCTCGACCGTCAACTCACGGTTGATTGTGCGGCCGTGGCCCTCGGTCTCCGACCAGTTATCCGTGCCATTGGCATCGCCCTGTGCGACCCAAATGCCCTTGTGATGGACGTGATCAATGCCATTGTATGTCGAGCCGTGCTCGCCCTCTGGCAGATAGACGATGTCGCGGACGATATTTAGGCCGCCCGGACCGATTACGGGATAGCAGAACGGCCGCGCAATGCCCGGCTTGACAATGTAACTGGTGAACAGCTCGCCCTCGATAGTGAAATCGGCCTGCCGGCCGTCCTTGATCTCGACCGACACTCCTTCCGTACCCGGCTCGTTTTCATCGGGGCCGATGGCAAACCTGGCCGTCTCGCCTGCGGCGAGATGGTCAATGCACCAGACCAGTTCTCCTGCCGATCCGCTCACTGTCGGCAGGGCAGAAGTGATACATTGACTGAGGAGCGGGGCTCCCTCGTCGCCATTTGCGTCAATGGGACGCACGCTGTGACCGTGCGGACATTCGCCTGGATGACAGGGCAGGGAGACAAGGACATTATTGCGTTCGTGCGGGCCGGCATTCACTTCGACTACGCACTTGTTGCAGCCACAATCGCGACACATTTGGTAAACCTCCTGAAGTGAGCACTTGGTACTCCGAGATGTAAAACGGCGGCAGCGGCGCTCAAACCACCGGGGTCAGTTCGCGCCATCGGCTGCAGAAACCTCCGCTCGCAGGGCAATCGGCCGGTCCTGCGCCTACAGCTGGCGGAGAAGCCCCACAACGTTCTCGCACGTCACTTTGGCGTAATCGGCTTCGCTCAGCTTGCAGACTGCGATCTTGGCCAGTTCGATGGTCGGATGGATCAGGGGACCGTCGGAGCCGAAGATGACCCGGTCAGCTCCCAGGCGTGCGATGGCCTCGGGTATTTTCCACGGCCGATGGCAATATGAGGAATCAAGTCTGATGTTGGGGTTGGCCTCAGCCAGCACGATGAACTGCTCAGCCAGGTCCTCGTCGTTGGGCGAACCCAGATGGGCGATGATGAGTTTCAAGTCCCGGAACGTCTCAGCGATCTCACGAGCCAGCCCCAGATTGCAGGCCATGTCAATCAGCACCGGCGCTTGCTCTCCAGCGCACAGCTCCAGTATTGGGCTAAGCAGCTCCAGAGACGGCTCCTTCATCTCGCCGCAGTGCAGCTTCAGGCCCCTGGCTCCGTCCTCGTCGAAACAGCGCTGCAGCTCGTCAATAGCTCCTCGCCCCTCGTCCGGGATGACATGGGCGAAGGGTATGAAACGGTCGGGAGCGGCGTTGTAACAGCCCATGGTGAGCTTGTTCGAGGGACGAGAAGGCAGGCATATCGAGAATATGACAGACTTGCCAATGCCGGCCTCATCCATGCACTGCAGTATTTGACTTGGGCGGAATTCTCGCATATATTTATCTCCACCCTTGACGTGTACATGGCAATCAACGATCATCTGCAGCAACTCCTGAACGGCAGACTATGCGCTCGGGCATAGGCTAATGCCTGGCAGGCGCAGGACAACTGCCGTGATCTTATCCGAGAGCCCAGGTGCATTTCCGCCGCCGCCGGCTTGTTACCTGCCGGAGGTGTTGCGGCCGTCGTGGGAGAATATGCAGTTGTGCCTGCGAGTGGCACGCGGCAGGCGCAGCAGCGGCGTCGGTGCAGTTACGGTTGATGCGTGGCTGCCAAGAGGAGATGTCATATGGATTTGCGTCAGTGTAGGCAGGCCATCGTCGGCGGGCTGAAGTGGACTATCAGCCAGCAGAATCCTGACGGCACGTTCAAGCCGGCGGAGTTCGGGCTGTGCGGGTACCACAAGCTCCCGTACATGCTCTCGCTCGTCGGGCAGACTGAGCGTGCCACGCGGCTGTCGGCGTGGGTCGAGGCGAACGTGCTGGACGATGAGGGAGACCTGGAGGCCCCAAGCGATCGGCAGGGGCCGATGAACACGTTCTACTGCTACCCGAACGCGTGGGTGGTAATGGGCGCCCATCGCCTGGAGCTGTACGGCATATCGTATCAGGCCCTGGACTTCCTCACATCCTTGCAGCACCCCGAGACAGGAGGCTTCCTCACTGCAGGCCCGGCGGCGGGCCTGGAAGACCGGCAGGACATTCTGAGCACCGCTGTAGCAGGCCTGGCCTGCCTTCAAACAGGCGCTATGGACGCGGCTCAGCGGGCGGGACAATTCCTGGTCAACGTGTACAACAGCCAGCCCCGAGCCGGTACCAGGCTCTATTTCCACGTGGAGAAGACCGACCAGTTCGCTACCGAGTACGAGGACGAGGAGGCAGTGCGTCACGCACTGACCCTGGCCCGCCCCAACCAGTGGTATTTCGTGCCGGGCCTGGCGGCATGCTGCCTTGCCAAGCTGTACGAAGCAACCGGGGAGAAAGCCTTCCTCGAAACGGCCCAGAGCTATGTCCAGTTCGCCGATTCCTCAGGCGAGGACCGGTATGGGGAGGCCCGCAGCGGCTTTCTCGGCCTCGCCGCCGCCCTGCTCTATGCAATTACGGACGTCAACAACTACGCGACCATTGCAGAGACGGTAGCCGACAACATCATAGCTGCACAGATGGGCAACGGGAGCTGGGCGGAAGCGTCAATGGGATATGAGCCGCCTGCGCCAATACTTGACGCTACCGCCGAAAACGTCATAGTGCTGACCGGGATCCTGCAGGCCCTGGGCAGCCGCGAGTACTGAGCACGGCACGCTATGGGTGTCGCCGCACGGGCCGGTAGGGCGCTTTCGAGCACAAGGCAGAAGTGACACACGGTGTTTTGCTGAGAAGGGAGCTTTTGTGATGGGAATCGCCAATAATGACGTAGTAGGATGGGCGACGATAGGTTGCGGGGTCATCGCGCCCACGCACGCGGAGGCCGTTCAGAAGGTTGAGGGCGCCAGGCTGGTGGCCTGTTGCGACGTAATCGTAGAAAGGGCGGAGGAGCTGGCGAAGAAGTACGGCGACGCCGATACGGCCATTTACACGGACCTGGAGGACATGCTCGACGACTCGAATGTAGATGCCGTGTCCATCTGCACCCCCAGTGGCATGCACGCCGACAACGGGATCATGGCGGCACAGGCCGGCAAGCACATTCTGTGTGAGAAGCCGATGGACGTGACGTTGGAAAAGATTGATGCCCTCATTGCGGCCGCCGAGGACAATGACATCAGGCTAGCCGGCGTATTCCAGCGCAGGACATACGAGACAAGCGAGAAGGTGCGTGAGGCGGTTCGCACCGGCAAGCTGGGGAAGCTCGTGGTGGGCGATTCCTACCAGAAGTACTTCCGCTCGCATGAGTACTATGCCAGCGGCGAGTGGCGCGCCACCTGGGAGCTTGACGGCGGCGGCGCTCTGATGAACCAGGGCGTGCACGGCATTGACCTGCTGCTCTTCATTATGGGAGATATCAGGCGCCTCAATGCCCGCTGCCGTACGCTGGTGCGCAACATCGCCGTGGAGGATACGGCCATTGCCTCCGTCGAGTTCGTCAATGGCGCTCTGGGCGTCATTGAGGGCACCACGTCCGTTACCCCCGGCATGGGCGGCAAGATCGAGGTGTCGGGCGACGACGGGACCATCGTTCTGAATGGAGACAAGATCACGGTCTGGGATGTCCCGGGAGAAGATGTGGAGACAGAGCAGCAGACTGACAAGGGCAGCGCCGCCGACCCGAAGGCAGGCCTTACCGCCACCGGCCATGTCCGGCATGTCAGTGATCTCGTTGATGCCATCAGGAATGACAGAGAGCCGGAGATCCCGGGACGCGAGGCGCGACGGTCTGTGGAGGTTATTAAGGCCATATACCTGTCATCCCGCCGGGGCGGGGCGACTGTAGAACTGCCGCTCTCCTACGAAGACGACGGCCCTGGCATTGACGACCGCATCTGCAATTGGGACTGGTAGACCGTAGCTTGGGCGTGGATCTACACGATGGGCAGGTCAGCGTTGACCTGCCCTTTCCGTTAGCGGACCAGGCTCTGCCGCCTGCATGAAGGATATTCCACGCAGCATTCGGAACAAGAGACCGACGATCAGGCAGGGATCTGCCGCCGAAAGGAGTCTTCTCGATGGGAACCGGCAAGAACGAAGTGATCGGATGGGGGCTGATAGGCTGTGGTGGAATCTCGGGCGGGCACGCCGCCGCCGTACAGCGCGTTGAGGGTGTCAAGCTGGTTGCGTGCTGCGATATCGTGCGTGACAGAGCCGAGGCGCGTGCCAAGCAGTACGGCGACAGTGACACGGCGGTGTACACTGACATAGAGAAGATGCTGGCCGACCCTAACCTTGACGCGGTCTCCATCTGCACCCCCAGTGGCATGCATGCCGACAACGGCATCATGGCAGCCCAGGCGGGCAAACACATCCTCTCTGAGAAGCCCATGGACATAGTCCTGAAGAAGATTGACGATTTGATCGCCACCGCTAGAGAGAACAGCGTCAAGCTGGGTGGGGTCTTCCAGATGAGGACCTATGAGACCAGCAAGACCGTCCGTGAGGCCGTGCGTAGCGGCAAGCTGGGCAAACTGGTCATCGGCGACGCGTATCAGAAGTACTACCGGGCGCACGAATACTACGCCAGCGGGGAATGGCGTGCCACCTGGGAGCTGGATGGCGGCGGCTGCCTGATGAATCAGGGCGTGCACGGCATTGATCTGCTGCTCTATATCATGGGCGACGTCAAGCGCCTTAACGCCCGCTGCCGCACGCTGGTGCGCAATCTCGCCGTGGAGGATACGGCGGTCGCATCGGTAGAGTTCGTCAACGGGGCGCTGGGTGTCATCGAGGGCACCACATCGGTGTCCCCGGGGATGGGGTGCAAGCTGGAGATATCCGGCGACGACGGCACCATCATACTGGATGGGGACAAGATCACTGCCTGGGATGTCGCCGGCGACGATACCGTCCAGGCGGAGGAGCAGACCGACAAGGGAGCCGCTTCGGACGCGGCGGCCGGGATCACCGAAACTGGCCACGTCGCGCACGTGGCCGACCTCGTGGACGCAATCCGCAATGACAGGGAACCCGAGATCCCCGGACGTGAAGCCCGCCGGGCAGTCGAAGTCATCAAGGCCATCTACCTCTCTTCCCGACGTGGTGGGGCAACCGTAGAGCTGCCGCTTTCCTATGAGGACGACGGCCCCGGCATTGATGACCGGGCGCAAGGCTGGGAATGGTAAGCTGCAGTCGAGGATGATACCCATGAGCGAGGTAATCAAACTGCTGCGGGAGATGGTCGCCACGCCGAGCGTGAGTTGCGGCCTCCATGGGCAGCCCGATGAGATCCACGGCGAGGGACGGATGGTCGAGCTTGTGGCCGATTTCTGGTCTCGCCACCACATAGACTGCGAGATTCAGCATGTGCATCCCGGACGTGAGAACGTCATCGCTCGCGTCGAGGGAGGCAGCGGGCCCTCGCTGCTCCTAGAAGCCCACACGGACACCGTCGAAGTCGAGAACATGGAGATCGCTCCCTTCGATCCTGTTGTCAGGGATGGTCGCCTGTACGGCCGTGGAGCCTGTGACGACAAGGCGTCGCTTGCAGCAATGATGATCGGCTTGAGGAACGCTGCCGCCAATGGGCTGGCTGGCACGGTCACACTGGCGGCGACGGCGGACGAGGAGTGTGGGTTCTATGGCGCTCGCAGGCTGATCGAGTCCGGCTTCCGCGCTGATGGTGCGGTGGTGGGAGAGCCGACTTCCTTGCAGATAGTTGTCGCTCACAAGGGGGCGTGCCGCGTTGATGTCTTCACACACGGCAAGGCCGCGCACAGCAGCGAACCGGACAAGGGCGACAACGCAATCTATCAGATGGCCGAGATAGTGCTCGCCTTGCGCCAGTACGCCGTATCGCTGCGTGATCGGCCCAAGCATCCGCTGGTGGGCGGACCGACATGCTGCGTCAGTCTGGTCCGCGGGGGACAGGCACCCAACATTGTCCCTGACCGCTGTGAGATTACGGTAGACCGCAGAATGGTACCTGGCGAGACGTCAGTCGGCACCAAGAAGGAAATGGACGCCGTGATTGCGTCAGCAGCCGGTGATGCGGTGCGCTGGAGCAGCGAAATGAAGCTGGATGACTTCATTCTCGAAACCGATCCCGATTCCCCGATCGTGATTCGCGCGCAGCAAGCCATAGGGGCGGTAACAGGTGACGCCAGTCTCATCGGCGTGCAGTATGGCACTGATGCGAGCAAGTTCGCTCACGCGGGCATCCCGTCCGTGGTACTCGGACCCGGTAGCATCAAGCAGGCGCATACGGCCATCGAGTATGTCGCTACCGACCAGGTGGAACAGGCGGCACTGATATACGAGAGGCTCTGTATGGGATAGAAGCACGAGTGACACAGGTTGAGTCCTCGATCTGATGCATGGCTCACTCCGAGAGTGCTGGCATGTATGGACGTGTAGACGGAAGGCCCCCACGGCTGAATGGTCCTGGTTCTCCTACCCGCGACGCAGACGTGGGAGAGGAGGGCGTATCTCTCTCGGGATGATGCGGCGGAGGCGGCGCAAGTTAGCCAGATCATCGGCCAGGTCGTCGCCGGGGGTCTTCGGCGTTTCCATGATGAACGGCAGGTGTCGCAGCCGTGGCTCCGAGAGGATCACGCGAAACCCGTCGGGACCGATGCAGCCCCTGCCGATGTGCTCGTGACGGTCAACTCTCGACCCGAGATGGGATTTCGAGTCGTTGAGGTGGATGAGTTGAACCAGATCAAGACCGAAGGCCGCTTCAGCTTCATCTATCATCTCATTCAGGCCTTCGGAAGTATTCACGGCATATCCAGCTGCGAAGGCGTGCGCGGTGTCCACGCATACACCGATGCGCTCCCGCCCCACGGCTGAGATGATTTCCCCGATCTGCGACATAGTGTAGCCCACCGAGTTGCCCTGACCCGCGCAGTTCTCCAGTATGATACGTGACGGTTCCTGACTGCGACTGCGCGCCTGCCTGATCGCCTTGCTGACACGCTTCATGCCCGCCGCGATACTCTGGTCTCCTGCGCTGCCCAGGTGCACCACGACACCTGCCGCTCGCCAATGGCCGGCGATATCGAGCTCCTGAGCCAACACCGACACGCTTCTCCGCCACAGTCCGCCATCGGCAGATGCGAGGTTGAGAAGGTAAGGTGCGTGGACGAAGACGGGGCGAATGTCGGCGTGCTGACACGCGAGAACGAATGCGGCATCCTCATCGGGATCAGGCTTGCGGCGCACCCACGCTGAGGGAGCGGCGCTGAACACTTGCACGGTCTGACAGCGCCTCTGCAAGGCCGCCTGCAGAGCGCGACGCATGCCGCCGCCGATGGAGACATGGAAACCGAGGCGCATCAGCCGTGCCGACCTTCCTCGACGTAGCCGATGATTTCCTCGCGGCTCATATCACCAAGGCCAAGCTCCTGCAGGCCCCGTCTTGGTTTGGCCAGGAAGTCGCGGCCGGCTATCACAGAAGCTAACTGCGCGATGGAGCTACTGACCGGCATTTCGAGGCCACAGACCTGCGCCAGTTGCAGGAATGTGACCAGCGCGCAGGAGACATCCTCGGTGATGTAGCGATGGTTCATGCTATCCGGGCCGCCGAGAGCCTGAAATCCGGGGCCATCGCGGTATGCACGCAGGTAGTCGGCGTGTTCGGAGTAGCCCTGGCGGCGGCTCATCTCGGGCTCGGGCAGCAGATCAAGTCCCCACGCGCGCCCCAGAGCCAACCGCTCGCGGTCAACGGCCTCCACCACTGCCGCCACCGACGGGGTGAAGCCCTCCTCATAGAACTCCCACCGTCCCTGCGACCGTTCGACTGTAGCTGCGTTGAGCAGCATGACGGCCGGATGTATGACCGGATTGCCGTTAGACAGCATCGTCTCGAGAACGTTCTGCGCCGGCTCAAGGCCCGGGATCAACGGCTTCAGCAATCCCACAACGGCCTCTGTCCGGCTGGCCGGCAGCGCGGCGGTCTTCACCAGTCCCAAGCGCATGCGAATCATCACGCCCCGCTCCGAGGTAATGCGGCAGGTGTGCGTGAGCGTCGAGGTCTCGGCAATGGCCGGCACGGCGCTACCGCGCTCTGACATGACACGGGCGAACTGCAGCGCGCCGCCCGTGCTTCCGGGGTTCACCATGATGACCTGGTTTTCCGACACGACCGGGGCCAGCGTGTGGGCGATCTCGCCATGAGCCAGTGCCTGTGTCACCACGAATATGACGTCCGCGTCCTCGCAGGCCGGCGCGATGTCGCCGGTGACCAGCTCCAGCTCGGCCCGCCCTTCGACGGCGCCCGAAACCTCCAGGACGGGGAGACTCTGCAGTGCGTCAAGAGCGCCCAGAAACTGCGGCAAATCCCACAGCCGCACTCGGCAACCTTGCAGGGCGAGATCGGCTGCAACAGCACGCGCCCCCGCACCGCCGCCCAGAACGGCTACTTTGATGAGCATTCCAATGATGACTCCTTCATCCGTGGTGATGCGGCGGGACCCCTCTCACAAGTCGGAGAGATCGGTGTTGCTCTTCCGCATCGCCTCCCGCTGTTCGCGTGCTAGGCGGGGGTAGGACAGCTTTCTGGCCACAGCCCAACCGACGACCCACACGCCGACGGTGCCGAGGGCGGCCAGCAGTGCAGCAGGTATGTAGGCATGCCACGGCCATGCCAGAGCATGCAGCACCCAGCCCGTCACAACGGCTGCTGCGATAGCGAAGATCTTCTGAATCGGGTGCAAGTGCGCTCGCCCCTCCTCGGGCTGTTACTTCGTGAGGTCCGCCTGCGATGGTATGAAGATGGTATTCCCGGTGCCGACGGCCATGATGATGAAGCGCTTGCGGCCGTCGCCGTCCGAGTCTGTGAAAGCCTCTGCTGCGACGCCTTTTTCGACCAGACGCACATCGTTTGCTTCTCTTGCGGCGAAGTGCCCGACCGGACGATATGCCTCGTTGACTACGGTCATTCCCGGCTGTGCGAAGTAGATGAGGCGGTCGCTCTTGATGAGATTGCCATCGCTGATGCCCAGCACGTTGCCGATTCCGCAGCGAAGGTCTTGGTCGCCCAGTGAGAATGCGGTCTCGCTCAGCACCTTGTCTATGCGGACGGCATCCTTGTGCCTACCGGTATCAACGGTAACCCATGCGCCCACCAGGTCGGGCGTCAGGACCGGCTCATCGAGAGTGACCGTGTTCTTCTCATAGTCAATCGCCGCGATTGTCGCTCGGCGGGGGCCGTCGGAGACCAGCGCCAAGCCGGGACCTTGCAGTTCCGTCCCGTCAAAGAGCCGTGCCGTCGTTACGGTGCCTTCCGGGCTCAGCCGGATGCACGCGGCGCGTCCGTTGGCAGCATGGCCGGCAAAGGTGTGCATCGTCTCCGGGCAGGCCGTCCAGAAGACCACATCCTGGCCCGCCGGATGTTCCACTCGAAGCGCCGTGGAGCCGTCGGGCGGTGACACCGCAATGCTCTCCACCTTCTGGATGTACGCAGTTGCCTCGCCAAGAGGCTCGAAGACTGTGGCGAATGTGGAGCTGAGATGCTCCCCTGTGCGTCGGCGTATGACCCACTTGTGCGTCTCGGGGAAATCCTTGCGCCGCTGAGGGATGCCGTCGCAGGCATAGACCGTCTCGCCATTGCAGAGCAGGTGGGCGCGCAAGCCGATACCGGCCGTGGGCTTGTACGGATAGAGCGCCGGATCGCGATTCAGGTCCCACCGCACGGTTCCGGTGCCGTTCAGGGGTGCCTGCTGGACATTAAAGAGCCATTGGTAGGCGCTCCCCTTGTACGGGTAGTAGCGGGTGCCCGGCTTGCCCTCTTTCATCGTTGGGTCGTCGTAGAACTGTCCATATGGCACATCGGGGCCGGCGAATGTGCCCTCGGTGCGCGGCTGCGAGAAAGGTATCGTCTCCGTGCTGAAATCTGACGGCGGACCGTGCACCAGCCAATCATGTTGGTTGCCGCCGTCAACGTGGAAGATGTCCACGCAGTATGCCGTGTCATCGTCCAGGTCAATGAGAAACACGGCCCGGCGGAAATCGCTGAGGTCAACATCGGGGTAGGCACTGAGAGCGGTGGCCTCCACCATCTGCGCCCAGCGAGCCGGATGGTACGTTACCAATGCGCCGTCACCCCAGCTCTGGCAGGTTGCGTTGACCATGACGGTGTTGTGTACCGCCGAGTGTGACAGCCACCCGAAGCGGCGAGGGTCGTAAGTGTCGGCGGTCTCAGGATATCCGAAATCCGGGATGAGCGTATGATTGTGCGAGTATATCTCGAGGTTCAGCCGCTCCATGTGAGCGTGCGCGGTATAGTAGCCGTAAAACAGGGCGATGGCGATGCGGCTGGCGCCATTGCCGCTCTGCAGGGTCGCATAGCCGAGGCCGGGCAACAGACTGCTGTCCACGCCTACCGCTGCTGCGTACTGCTGGGCTGCGTCACGTGCCTCTTTCTCCATTGATTTCTGGAACAGGTCCGTGCGGAAGGCGACATCGCGCTGCACCATCATTGCGGCCATCCGGGGGTCCTGCAGGCGTTGAAAGGCTCGTTCGAGGTACGTCGGAGTGGTGCCAAGCGCCGCTGCGAACTGGTTGTTCGAATCACCCATCGGTTGTGACATGGTGCCGCAAACAGTGGTCTGCAGCGGCCAGAGATACAGGCCCTGGAAGCGCGGTACCTCCCACATGTTGACGCCATTGAGCAGCAGCAGCTCGGCCACGTCCTCCAGTTCGGTCATCCAGCCGCAGTTGTAGCTGGGTGACTCGAATGGCACACCGTCGCGGTGGAAGAGATTGACCAGGGCGTCCGGTAGCGGTGTTTGCGTGTACAGATTGACCACCTCAGGGCCCTTCATCACCCAATCCACCATGTCAGCGGAGGTTTGCTCGCCCTCATCGGTATCCAGCACAAGCGCGATGCGCAGCAGAGCCGACTGGTGCATTCCATAGTTGCCCTGAATCCGGTTGGTACCGTCGGTTATGTCCTTGGCCGCCACGCGCAGGATACGGTTCTCGATGTCGGCCTTGACTTCGTCAGCACTTCTTCCCGCCCACTGCTGTAGTGCTGTATCGTTGGCGATGGCCGGGTAGATGGCATCGTAAGCCAGTGCGACGTCCTGGATGGTGAAGCACTCCCAGGTGTGGTACTGCAGGCGGCCCAGGTAGTCGGACTGGAACTCCAGGCCGTAGCGCGACTGCTTCTCGTAGAGGTAGTCGGGGTAGTACTGGGCCAACTGCCGCAGCAGCACCGCTGTCTTGTGCGCATAGCTTTCATCCCCGGTTAAAAGATACGCCTGAGACATATTCCTGATCGCAGGCAGCAGCCATCGTCGCGTCATCTGACCGGCGAAGAAGCCGACGAACCAGAACTTCTTGCCGCCGTTAGGTGGCTGGTAGCCCCATCCATCGTCAACATACTCGCCTGTCAGCAGTGCCTTATCCTTACAGCCGCCCTGCAGGTAGGCCCAGAAGTCGTTTGAGGGATACCACTCGCCGCCTACCGGGCACTGGATCTTGTACATGTTGTCGAACGACATCTTCCAGCCGCTCTTGCCGCCCGGGTACTTCATCATCTCCTCGCCGTGAATCGGGCATCCGTTGGCGTTGACATTCCCGTCGCGCGGGACCTCGAGCGGCGGCACCAGATCTTTGAGCCGGTCGTCTTCATACTTGACCCACTGATCCGCGCGGGCGATGATGTTGTCTCGCTCTTTCCGGCCCCACTCGTACTGCTCGATATTCTCCCGCATCCAGCCCAGACGCTCTTCAGTGTAGTAGGTGCGGCCCGTCTTCGCCCATCCTGCGGTGCCGATGAGCGCAGCCATGAGCAACACAATCGCCAGACGCTCCGGATTCATCTTGAACCATTCCTGTCCCAGCGTAGTCGGCCTCGTCGTCGCCGTATCAGATGACTTTTCCCTGCCTGTGCGCCATGCTCCTGCCTGCACGGAGGGCAGGTAAGTGGCGTGTTCCGGCGAAGACTCACATCGTGCCAGATTGGTAAGCTCTTCGCGTCAACGAGGCTTTTTCATGAGAACTGCATATTTGGACATTTTCTTCGGGGTCAGTGGTGACATGGTTCTGGGGGCGCTGGTGGATGCCGGCGCTGATGCCGATGCACTGGTGCAGGAGCTCGGCAAGCTGAATGTGACCGGCTGGGAACTGAGCTTCGAGAAGGTGAGAGTCCAGGGGTTGGCAGCAACCCGTGCCACGGTAACCAAGCCCCACGGTCACGACGGCCACGGTCACGGTCACGGCATGAGTCCCGGTCAACTCATTGACATAATCGAGGAATCGGGAGTGGCCGAAGGCGTGAAACAGCGCTCTGTCGAGATTGTGAGGTATATCGCCGAGGCCGAAGCCGGAGCCCACGGCGTGCGGTTTGAGGATGTGCATTTCCACGAACTGGGCGGCCTTGATACGGTGATAGACGTGGTTGGGTCTGTTGTCGGCCTCGATTTGCTGGGTGTGGATGAGCTATGGTGCTCGCCACTTCCTGTGTCGCACGGCTTTGCGGATACCGAGCATGGACGGCTGCCGGTCCCTGTTCCCGCAGTAGTGGGGCTTCTGAAAGGCGTGCCGACTAGGCCGCTGGACGTAGCGGGAGAGACGGTGACACCGACGGGTGCGGCCATTGCGACCGTGTTGTCCAGCGGATTCGGGCCGCTGCCGGCGATGAAGCTGCTTGCGGCAGGCTTCGGAGCGGGGCAAAAGGATTTCCCGGGATGGGCCAACTTGTTGCGGATCATGGTGGGGGAGAGCGCAGGGATGCACCAGAAGGGCACTTGCCGCGAAGACGAACAGGTGCTGCTGGAGGCCAACATAGATGATATGAACCCGGAACTCTACGGGCCGGCGCAAGATGCTATTTTCAGCGCCGGCGCCGTGGACTGCTGGTTCACGCCGATATTCATGAAGAAGAACCGGCCGGCTATCAAGCTGTCTGCCCTGGCAGCGCCGGAGAAGGCCGACGCCGTCACCGACGCGATGCTACTCAACACCACTACTTTCGGCGTGCGTCGGGTGATGACGCGACGCCAGTGCCTGCAGCGCGAGATGAGAGATGTGGACACGGCTTACGGAGTTGTGCGGGTGAAGCTGGGAATCCGCGGCGGCACAGTCATCACGACTGCGCCGGAGTTCGCCGATTGCCAGCAATTGGCGGCCGAGCACGGCGTGCCGGTCAAGCTGGTTTACCAGGCGGCTGTCGCGGCGGCAGAGAATCCGGCCGAGCCGTCTTGAGCGGGAGGTGAGACGATGGAGATCAAGCGGATGCTCATCGGAGACCAGTGGGTGAATGCGACCGATGGGCGGGAGCTTGATGACATCAACCCCGCCAACGGTGAGCTGGTATGCCGTCTTCCCCGTGGCGGCGCAGAAGATGTTGACAGCGCCGTACAGGCGGCAGAAGACGGCTACACAGGTGCATGGAGCAAGCTTCCCGCCGATCAGCGCGGGCGGCTGCTCAATGCGATGGCCGACATCATCGAGCGACGCGGCGATGAGTTGGCGCTGATGGACACAGAGGACATGGGCAAGCCGCTGACCCAGACGAAGGGCGGCGACGTGCCCGGGGCGGCACGCTTCCTTCGCTACTACGCTGGCCTGACTGACAAGATCGAGGGCATAGCCTACGCCGCGCCACGGGGCAGCTTCGGCTATAGCGTGCGGGAGCCATACGGTGTGGTCGGGTGTATTGTGCCTTTCAACTTCCCGCTCACTCTGGCCTGCATCAAGATCGCGCCCGCTATGGCGGCAGGCAATACGGTGATACTCAAGCCGGCCTCGGTCTCGCCACGTAGCGCCATCGCGCTGGGTGAGATCGGTCTGGAGGCTGGTCTGCCGCCGGGCACGCTCAATGTCATCACCGGCCTGGGTGGCGAGGCAGGCGCGGCAATGGCCGCCCACGATGGCATTCAGAAGATCAGTTTCACCGGCAGCACGTCCGCGGGACGCCGCCTGGTGCAAGCTTCCGCTGGCAACTTCAAGAAGCTGACGCTCGAACTGGGCGGCAAGACGGCCAACGTGATTCTGCCCGATGCCGACTTGGACATGGCCATACCGGCCGCCGCACGCACGGTATTCCTGAACTCAGGGCAGATATGCACTGCCGGTTCCCGGCTGCTGGTGCATCGCGACATGAAGGAGAAGATACTGGGCAGACTCGTCGAGATTGCCGAGAAGCTGGAGGTCGGCGATCCGCTCAAGCCGGACACCAAGCTCGGGCCGGTGGTCTCCAAGGAGCAGTGGGAGCGGGTGATGGCGTACATCGAAGCCGGCAGGCAGCAGGGCGCGGAGCTTGTCACAGGCGGCGGCAGGCCCGACGATCCGGCGCTGGCCGCCGGCTACTACATTGCGCCAACCATCTTCGACAATGTCCAGCCGGACATGAGGATATGCCAGGAGGAGATCTTCGGGCCGGTCTTAAGCGTGCAGACCTACGGCGACGAGGGTGAAGCGATTCGGCTCGCCAATGGCACCGGCTACGGCCTGGCCGCCGACTTGTGGACACGCGACGTAAACAAGGCACACACGCTGGCCGAGCGGCTGCAGGCGGGCATTGTCTGGATCAACTGCACCAATGTCGTCGGGCCTTGGATGTCCTATGGCGGCCATAAGCTCAGCGGTCTGGGCTTCGAGAGCGGCGTGGAGTGCATGCACGAGTTCACCCGACCGAAGACCGTTGTCATAGACGTCAGCGAACAGCCCAACGCGTGGGCGATAGACTGAGCCGACGCGCAGGAGCGGGCAATGGAGCAGGCTACGGTTCTCAGCATGGTGTGGACGGTTGCCCTGGCCTACATGGCTACCTATGGCCTGGGGGCAGCTGCCTGCAGGCTTGCGGGCATCCGCCCCGTCGGTGGCCTCGCGCGCCTTGGCGTATTCTGCGGAGTCGGTACCGTTATCATCGGCTGGGTGGGCTACATTTGCGCCATCAACGGCTGGGGTCCGCTTGCTCGTCTCGTAACATGGCTGGCGGCACTGGCCGGCGCGGTGCTGATGGCCTGGGGACTGCGGCGGGATCCGGGCGATGAACGGCTGCCCCGGCGGGCCATTCACATTCTAATACTGGCCATAGTCATAGCCATCGGCTACCGTGCGGCGATCAGCTACGGGCAGATAGCTCTGAGCAACGAGGGGCTGTCCAGCCGGGGGCTGTGGCCTGACCTGCTATATCGCGAGGCCATAGTCAAGGAGTTCATGACCTTTGACGGTCAACCCGAGTGGCCGTGGCTGGCCGGGCGCCCGCTCAAGGGAACGGCCATGCTGAGGCTTTCAGCCACCGCAACGCTGCTGTCGGCTGCGGGCATTAGACCGGACCAGTACCAACATGCCTCCATCTGGCTGGGGCTGTACGGGATACCGGTGGCGGCAGGTGGGGTCTTTGCCCTGCTGCAGGCGGCCGGGGCGGCACCGGTGGTTGCGGCGCTGGCCGTGCTGGTGACGGCGTTCTTTGGCAATCCACGCTGGCTGATGGCCGAGCGGTTCGCTCATTCGCCGAGTCTCGTCTGGGCAGGCGGCGACGTATTCTCGTTTGTCTTTCCACCGCTGTATGCGACTGTGGCGGTCGTATTCATTGTAGTCAGGCGCTTCGCGTGGCCGGCGGCGATTCTTGCTGTCGCCATGTTGGCAAGCGTGACGGCCTTCGCGCCGTGGTTCTCGTTAGCTCTACTGGCCGGCATACTGCTGTGGCTCATCTACTGCCTGGTGGCGCGTGGTTCCCGCAAGGCCGCGTTCGCGCTCACGGTTGGCGCTCTGCTGGGGCTTTTCGTACTCAAGACACTATGTGGCACGGGGGGCGCTGCCGGGAATCCCCTGTCTATGGTCGGTCCCTCTCCGGTCGTCCGCGCAATGGACTGGGCATTTCCCTTCCTCGCGGAGCCACTCCGGCCGCTGCTGGCGGATATGTCGCCCGTCGCTGCGGCCAAGCTGCTCAAGTTCGCCGTGACGTACGCTTGCGCGGCGGTGTTCTTCATCCTGGGCAGCCTGTGGGTGCGGGCGGCCTTCATCGCCGACTGGCAGCGATGGGAATGGCGGAAGCTGTCCGACCCGACCGTTGCGTTGTGCGGCGGCATAGTGGTCGCGGGGATTGCGCTGACAACCTGCTGCGACTTCCGCAAGGGCGCCTATGACTACGCCGACTATGACATGCTGCGGCTGCTGTGGCTGCCGCTGCTTTTCGCGAACCTCGCACTTGCGCATTACGCCTACGAGCATCGGGCGAGCGTGCGCCGCTGGTGGGGCGTTGTCATGGCAATCATCGTGATAGGCCTGGGCGCGTGGGAGTACAGCTACTATGTGTTGGAGAAACGTGCTATCGAGCTGGCCTACCATATCGCGAGGGCTGAGCTTGACGCAGTCGCGTACATCAACCAGCACGCAGCCGCCGATGACACGGTTCTCATCAACCCGCTGCTACTTGCGCAGACCGCGCCGCAGGCCGTGGGACATGACTGGGGCTATTTCTCCGGGCTTTGCATTCCGACGGTGTGGCTGGACAATCACGATATGGCGTACAAGTTTGCCCAGCAGGACGAGTGGGACAGGCGCGCGCGGTTGCTGCGGCGCGTCATGGCCAGCAAAGACGAGACCGCAGTGCGGCAGTTCCTCGCCAATGAAGCGATAGATTGGGTGTACCTGCAGGGGGATGACGCATTCGCCGTAGGCCCGGCCGCAGTGGGTTTGCAGCTTGTCCTTGAGAACTGTGCCGGCCGTCTCTATCGCGTCACAGCGTGGCCGTGACAACGGGACGAGTGTTTCAGGATTCTCCGGCGGCGTAGCCGGCCAGCACATCAACGATGCGTTCCGTGGCTTTGCCGTCGGTCGGGCCAACCTGGGCAGCCAGGAACTCCGCGCGTCGCCGGGCAATCTGTCGCCGGAACTCCCCGTCGTACAGCACTCTGCGCAACTGCGGGATGATATCGTCACGTCGGTAGATGCCTACCGCCCCACCCAGATCGGCATAGGGGAACCAGTCGTCGCGCCCCGTGAGATTGATGGTCACTGCGGGCACCCCCACCAGGTTCGCCTCGAATACCACGGTTGAGTCCCGCGTTATCATTGCGTCGCAAGCGGCCAGCAGCTCAGTAAGCGGGTACTGGCCGTGCTCCGAGATGGCGACGGTGCGCGGATGGGCCTGGACCGCTTGCTCGTAGAGCCGGTGATTCGCGTCTGCGGGATGGAGCTTCAGTATGAGCCTGGCATCGAGTTCTTCACATGCCGCTGCGACGGCACCGATCCACCAGCTCGCATAGTCATCGTAGAAGAGATGCTCATTGGGCTGTGTCGCCAGCACCACCAGCGTCTTGCTGTCCTGGCGCAGCGCGGCAAGCTCTTCTGAAGAGCCGCCCTGTATCGCCATTGCCCCGTCATAAAGGCTGTTACCTGTTTGGGTGATCTTTGTCTCCGGGGGCAGCAGCCATCCGTGCATCTGCTCGGATTCAGAGCCCCACACCAGGGCCTCATCAAACCGCTGGGCAGCCGCCACATAGTACCAGTCACTGATAACGCCATGCTGCAGCAGTATCGTGCGAATGCCTCGGTCACGCGCCTGATTCACCAGAGATGCCGTGGTCGGGGTGTACGTGTGGAAGGTCACCAACACCTTGGGGCGCAGTTGCTCCAACGCACGTCTGCCGGCGGCACTCCGCCAGAGCCACTCGGGTGTGTGCCTGACCAGACTCATTCTCACGCGTTCGGCAATGGCGGCTTTCAGCCCATCTGAGAGTGTCTGGAACTCCGCCACGCTTTCCACATTCGCGGCGAAGTGACGGTACCAGGTGGGCCAGCGTGCAGCCATGGACTTGGCGGCTCTTACGTCAGATTCCGTGGAGAACTGGCCGATGTCGTGGCGAGGCAATTCCTGCCGCTCGATTGCGCGGGTGAAGCCGTCGTAGTGATAGTCAAGTACCGCACAGCGCAGACCGTGAGTTTCGGTCAGGGGATGCCACAGGTTTGCGATGATGCTCGCCGTCGCAGCGCCGACGCCGGCGAAGAGCAGGTCGCAGGGGCGGATGGTGGGATCAGCACCAATCGCGGCGCGCTCGGCTTCACGAACCTGTCCGTTCAACTCCCTGGTTCCGATGATTCGTCCGCCAGCCGGCATCAGCAGTGCACGCAGCCAGTGAAGCAGCTTGCCGGGTCGCGAACTCCACGGTATGCCTGCGGCATCGAGAACGCCAGCGGCTACCGGAAGCAGATGGGTCTTGCCGGCCCACCAGCCCAGGTCTCTGGCGTTCTCCAGAATGCGGGCGCTGTGCCACCTATGCTCTGCTACCACATCACGCAGCACTTGATCGGTCGCCAGTAGCGGGCCGAGTGAGAACATCGCGAACCAGCCTGCAAAATCAGCCCAGAAGTTCGCTCCTGCCACTTCCGGATGCATGCCGGCGTCCATTGTGTCCGCAAGTTGTCGGGCCTGTGCGCCCAGCCGCTTGAGAGATTGGCGCACCCCGACGTGTTCCGGCCTTGGGGTTGTGATGAGTGCCTGCGGGTCGCTTAGCACCTCAACTATGGTATGACCTGGGCGCGCCTGCGTGCTTGTGCCGGCCCCAGACGGCACGATTACCAGATTCTGCGGCAATTGGGCTTGCACTGTGTCCACGAGGTACTCCCTCCTGTGCTATGATAGCTTTCCCGGGGTCGGTTTGACAAGCGCAACGGCGCTCGTCGTCGCGAGTGCCCTGCAGGAGGTATGGCACGCGCAGTGGGCGAACTGATAGGAGTCTGACATCAGCCAAGAGGCAAATCCACGGGGTAGATGACCTAATGAGAGCAACTGGCAAAGTAGTGGCTGTCAGCCTGTTAATTGTGGCCTGGGTACATTCGGCGGCCCTTGCCCAGAAGATCGAATTTGACCCCGCCACAATGATGTCGGCCTCAGAGGTGCGGCCCGGCATGCGCGGCATCGGCAAATCGGTCTTCCGAGGCGTTGAGATCAAGGAGTTCGAGTTCGAGGTCGTCGGCCGGCTGGAGAAGATGGTGTTGGGCAGGGACATCATCTTGGCCCAGATTACCGGCGGCCCCCCCATTGACCGCAACGCCGGCGTCATTGGAGGAATGAGTGGCAGTCCGTGCTACATAAAGGGCAGGTTGCTGGGAGCATTGGCTTACGGCTGGTACTGGCAGAAGGAAGCGATGTTCGGCATCACTCCCATCGAGGACATGCTGGAGGCTACATGGAGGCAGCAGAAGACGACCGCAGATGCCCCAGGCGACAGATGGATCGCGCGGGAGCCGATACGGGTTTATGGGCATGACATAACTGGCGCAGTAGTGGCCTCGGTAGGAGGCGGCGGGCCCTTTGCGGACTCCGGCACGATCAGGCTTGAGCCTGTTACGCCGCCAGTAACCTGCAGCGGGATGGGTCCGCAGGCAATGAGGCTGATGGCCGATAGGTTTGAACCACACGGGTTGACGGTTCTGGCCGGCCCTGGCACGAAGAGCAATCCGGTTGCTGTGGACCTCCAGCCCGGTGCAGCGGCAGGCGTGCGCTTGATGACAGGCGACTTTGAGGCCAGTGCGGTGGGCACGGTCACCTACCGGCAGGGCGACCAACTGCTCGCTTTCGGGCACCCGTTCATGCAACTCGGTGCTGCGAACCTGCCGATATGCACCGGATGGATCCATGACGTCATGCCGAGCATTCAGAGGTCCTCTAAGATCGGCTCGGGCATGACAGACGTCGGCACGATGTATGGCGATATGCCTTGGTCTATAGCAGCACGGCTAGGCGACGTCCCACGCATGGTGCCGGCTACCTTCCGCATGATTGATCGCTGCCGGAACATCACTAATGAGTTCAAGGTCAGCGTGTGCGACCAGCCGAAGTTGACCTCGGCGGTACTGGCTGCTGCAATGGTTGCTGCTGTGGAAGCCACGTTCAACACCGGATATGAGGGGACGGCGAAGCTGCACTACAAGATCGTGGGGCAGAAGGGCGACACCGTGGAACGCAGCAACACTCTCTATTTCCAGGAATCAGCCATCCGGGCCTTGATGCCGGAGTTGGCGTTCCCAATGTACCTGCTTGAGGAGAACCGCTTCCGGCCTCAGAATATTGCGTCGCTTGAGGTCACTGCCGAATTCGATGAACAGGACAACACCGCCATGATAGAGCGGGTGTACACCGATGAGAATATTGCCAAGGCGGGGGAAAGTCTGCACTTGCACGTAGTGATGCGGCCGGACGCCGGAGAGATCGTCGAGCGGGTAGTCAAGCTCGACATCCCGATCGAGACACCCAAGGGTGCCCTGATGGTCGTGGTAGCCAGCGGCGAACTGGCGTGGATGTTGCGATCATACCTGCATTTGCTGATGCCTGCCTTCAACGACCTGGACTCTTTCATCAGGTTCTACGAGAAGCTCGAACGGAATACTGACCTGACAGTCATCGCGGCACTGCCGAGCACCGGAATCATGGTTGGCGATACACGTTTGATGAGACTCCCCGGCTCCATCGAGGCCCTCGTTACTGCTTCGCCGCGAACCGATTTGTCTGACGGCAAGGCGGAGCTGTCGCACACTGAGGCCTGCCCGTGGATTATCTATGGTGGAGAATTCATGGCCATCCCGGTCGCCGATCGGCAGGGAGCAAAAGGTACTAAAGGCAAGAAGCCGTCCGACATGCCCCAGCCTCCCGCGCCGGCTTTGGCGAACGCTCAGACGACGGATGGCGGCTACCAGCCGTCGGGGGCTGTAGCGCCGATCAAGATGTACTGGGCTGCGGACGCATTCCCGGAGCCGGTCGCGTCCGAGATTCGCCAGGCGGAGCCAGAAGTGGCCCCACCTCCTCCGCCCGGCATATTCGACTTGCCAGGCGCGACACGGGGCGACGGGAAAGACACCAAGCCGGAGGCCAAGAACGGCGAGGAAAAGGAGGAGACACCCGACAAGGAGGAGACCAAGGCGAAGGGAGCTCTGACGGTCCGTCAGTTGAGCACCTGGACCCAGACAGCAGCCGAGGAGTTCCTCGAGGGCAAGCTGGAGGGCGTGGCAGTACGCAGTGACGGTGTGGTCACTCTAGCCCCATACGTGCAACAGCTAGACGCGCTCGGCGAATTCTACGTACTCTCAGCAGCCGCTGATGAGGCAGGCAACGTCTATCTCGGCACCGGCAGCGAAGGGCATGTCTACAAGGTTGACAGCGACAGGAAGACCACGCTGTTCTGTGACATTGACTGCTTCGCCATTACCGGTCTCATGTGCGATGGCAAGGGTGGACTGCTGGCGACGACTGCGCCGGGAGGCAAGGTCTACAACATCAGCGCCGAAGGCAAAGCGTCAGTGTACTGCGAATTGCCCGCTGATTACCTGTGGGACATCGGGAAGACGGCCCAAGGCAATACAGTCGTATGCACCGGGGCTGGAGGTAGGCTGTACGAACTGCAGGGAGCTGGCAAGTACAGGGAGATTTGCCGTGTTGCCCAGGCCCACATCCTCTGCGTGGCCGCCGATGACACCTACACCTACCTTGGCACCGCCGGGCAGGGCGTTGTCTATCGTCTGAGCACAGACGGCAGCTACACCGCGCTGTTCGATGCCAAGGATGCAGACATCACAGCGATCACAGTCGCCAATGCGGGACAGCAGCAGGAGCACTCGATATCCGTGGCGACGGCCTCCGATGAATCGGGATGCGTGTACCAGATCGCAGCGGACGGCACAGCACGTACGCTCTACCAGGAGAAGGAAACGCCCATATACTCGCTGGCCTGCATGGACGGTGCGCTGTATGCCGGCACCGGCGGGGAGGGGAAGCTGGTGTGCATAGTGGATGAAAACCAGCAGAGCGTGGCCTATACCTCGGACAACGTCGCCCTCACCTGCATGCAGCCGCTGAACGGACGCCAGATGTACATCGGCACAGCGAATCAAGGCAGCCTGCTCTACGTTGACACCGCACGGGCGACAGAGGGCGTACTGGAATCATCAGTCCTTGATGCCAAGCGAGTTGCCCAGTGGGGTTTGGTTGAGTGGCAGGCCAAGACGGCCGGCCATGGCACGGCAACGGTCAGCACTCGCTCCGGCAGCAGTTCTGACCCCACAGACAAGAGCTGGTCCACCTGGTCAAGGTCACTGGACAATGGCGCGCACGGAATTGCCGCGAGCCCGCCAGCACGCTACCTCCAGTATCGCCTGGAGCTCGCCAGAGCCGAGGCTGAAGATGTCGCCGAGGTGAGCCGGGTCAGCATCGCCTATCTGCCCGCGAACCAGGAACCGACGGTGAGACTCAAAAAGCCTTCCGAGGGAGAAGTGGTATCTGGGGAGTACACAGTTTCCTGGGACGCCTCAGACCCCGACAAGGACACGTTGACAACCACCCTCTATTACCGACAGTTGGGCCAGAGGGACTGGATCGTGTTGAATGAGGAGCCTGAGGAAGACACCTACGACTGGAAGACATCCGCAATCGCAAGTGGGGTCTATCAACTGCGCATCGTGGTAAGCGACGAAGCCAGCAACCCCGGGAAGGCGCTTTCTGACACGGCGGTGCTCGAACTGCTAACCGTGGACAATGACGATCCGAAGGTATGGGTTGACACAGTGGAGCCCAGAGATGGAAAGCTCTACATCGCGGGCGTTGCCGCTGACGAGCTGTCGAAGGTGGCCGAGGTATGCTATCGCCTTGATGGTCGCTGGCATGCTGCTCTTGCAGTTGATGGTCTGTACGACAGCCGGTACGAGAACTTCGAAATGCAGGTACCACTTCCGGAGAAGAAGACCCGTTTCAACGTTCGCGTGCGAGATGCGGCGGGTAACGAGAGCACGGTGGAAGTGACATGGCCGGATAGCCAGAAGCCGGCCCCGCCGGAATAGGAGCCATCTGCAGTTGCCGGTCTGGCAGCTTCGGCGGCGCTCCAATCTGCGAGCCTCTACCCGATTCCATGCCTAAGAAACGACCATCAAGCCTCAGCAGAGATATACATATTGCTGATGCAAGGCTGGCTGAAGCCTATGGAGAGGAGGCTTCTGCCGGACCGGATCATCCGCTCCACGTTCTGGTGCGCACCATTCTCTCGCAGAACACGACCAGAGCGAATTCGAGCCGCGCCTTCCAGGCCCTCGTGAGCAGGTTCGACGGCTGGAACGAGGTGGCGAATGCGGACGTGCGGCGGATAGCGGCAGCCATCAAGTCCGGCGGCTTGGCGAACCAGAAGGCGGCACGGATCAGGGCAATCCTGCGGGAAATCATCGCCGAGCATGGTGCCGCAACACTCGACTGGCTGGCAGAGATGCCTGCCGACGCGGCTGGCGCCTATTTGAGGAAGTTCAATGGTATCGGTCCCAAGACGGCAGCGTGTGTGCTGCTATTCGCTTTGGGCAGAGAGGCATTCCCGGTTGATACCCACGTGCGCCGCATCGCCGAGCGGCTGGGATGGGTTCAGCCCGGGCTCTCAGACGACGAGATCCACCGGGAGCTTGGGAGGCTGGTCCCGGCGAAGCTCTGCTATCAGCTTCACATCAACATGGTGCAGCACGGTCGAGAAATGTGCCGCGCACGAAGTCCCAGGTGCGGCGAGTGTGTGATAGGCGACCTGTGCGACTATGGGAGAGACGTGTCCTCAACTGACTAGTGTCGCCCGGCGGTGTCTATCCCATTCCACCGCCTATCTCAGAAATCGTTCCTGACCTCCACCGGAATGCCGCCCTTCTCCGATGACTCGATGGCAGCCCACGCCGTGGCAACGGTCTTGGCCCCGTCCACGCCGTCTATGAGCGGGGTCTTGTCGTTGACTATGCAGTCAATGAAGTGTTCGGTCTCGCCGGCCAACGCCTTTGCGAAGGAGGCCTTGGGCAGGTCAAGCCAGCGCCGGTAGCCGGTCTGCCGCAGGCTGATCTTCGCAGTCGGCTGCGTGTTGTCCGTCTCGATGGTGCCCTTGGTTCCCCATACTTTCAGATCAATGTTGTATGGCCGCTGACAGCCCGATGAGACTGTGACCCGACCAATGACGCCGTTGGCAAACTGGATGTTGAGAATCCACATGTCATCAACCTGCTGCTGCGGGATGTTGAAGTGGTTACTCAGCGCTGAAACGGTGATCGCGTCACCCGCAAACCAGCGGATCAGGTCAATGGCGTGGCAGCCTCCCCCGATTAGAATATGCCGCTTCTCGGGGTCGAAACGCCAGCCGTCGAAGCCGCCAATCTCCTCGTAGTTGTGGATATAGCTGGTCTCAACGAAGTACATGTCGCCCAGAGTCCCATCGAAGGCCCATTTGTGGACCTCCTGAAAGAACTCGTAGAACCTGCAGACTTGAGCTACCATCAGCTTGCGGTCGTACTTGCGGGCCGCGTCCACCATCTGCTGACACTCGTCCACGGTGCGTGCCATAGGCTTCTCCACAAGCACGTGCTTGCCGGCCTCGAGAGCCTTGATGGTTTGCTCCATGTGCAGGTAGTCGGGCGTCGTGACCGAGACCACGTCAACCTGGTCCGAAGCCAACAGCTCATCGTAGTCCGTCGTAGCGAGTGGCACCTCGAACTCCTTCTGCGTCTTCGCTACGAGGTCGGCGTTTATGTCACACACCGCCACCAGGTCGGCGTCGGGCAAGTCCTTGCATTGCTGGAAGTGCCCGTAGCCCATTCTGAGACCTACTATACCCAGTCCGAGTTTCCTCACAACCATCATTCCTTTGTGCTGAGACGTTCGGGTCGTTCGTGACGGCAGTATGTTCTTCACGCAAGCCGGCCGCACCTACTGGCTGCTTTCGGGACTGGGGGCGTGCAAACCGGGCCAGTTCGGCTTGACCATTTCAGTGGGTGCTATGCCACCCACCTTCTCCGCTACAAGCATCAGCGACTTGCCCAGCAACAGGTCGGGGCTGAGCAGGTCCCGCATTATCTCCCTGTTGATTGCGCGCTGCCGGTCGTCGGGCTCCTTACGTAATGCGCGGGACGTGTGCGCCCAGACGAGAGGGTAGAACACATAGAACCAGGCATTCCGCCGGCGCCGCTGGATGCTGCCCACGTATGTCAGCTTGAACCCATTGGTGTGAAGCATGTGCCGTAATTGGGGATATGTTCTCGGGGAGATGTGATCGAATGCCGGGTACAGCGTCACCTCGTTGAGTGGCTTGGTGTTCATCGTATAGAAACCTGTGAGGAAGAAGCGAAGACGACCGCCGCCTGCTACAAGGTTGGGCGTGGTGACAAGCAATCTGCCCCCTGGCTTCAGAACACGGTTACACTCCCGCACGAACAGGAACGGGTTCTCCAGATGCTCGACCCCCTCCACCGAGACAATGGCATCAAAGCTGTCGGGCTCGAACGGCATTTCTTCATTCATGTCCACCCGGTGGCATATCAGTCCCTGAGCCTGGAACAGGTCGGGAAAGAGATCGCCGCCCTCGGCCTGCAAGCCCATGTCGCACAGCCGCAAGGTCAGAGCGCCGCCGCCAGCCGGCACATCGAGTACCCGGCCTCCTGCCGGCAGGTCTGCAAGCAGCTCGGCAGCGCGCTCGTGGATGCTGGTGTCACACATGATGCGGACACCCTTGTAGTAGTACCGCCCAGACGCGGCCGCCGTTATGCCTGCGTCACCATCGCGCAAGCTGCATCACCTCTGTGCCCTCTGGTAGTAGCCCATCTCTCACCGGATAGCGATTCTGGCACAAAAAGCACCATCAATCAAGCTCACATTGGCACGGCCCTGCGCGGCCTCGGCCCGACACATGCCCGATCATGCGAGGAATTGACGGTCCCTACAGGGAACTATGGACGTGGCAGATTTGCTCATGCGAGACATCTCCGGGCGCACTGGTAGGCTGCAGACATGAAGAATTACTATGTCGGCGAGACAGGGAAGCGGTACTTCCAGGGGCGGGCATACGGCCGGACCGATGAGGTGCAGCAGAAGGCAGCGCGGATATTCCTGCCGCATGTTAGCCCCTCGGACACCGTTCTCGATTTCGGCTGCGGGACCGGAGGCATTCTCAGCGCAATTCCCTGTTCACGGCGTATCGGCGTTGAGATAAACGAAGCTTCCGTGCACGCGGCACGTGAGAAGGGCATTGAGGTCTTTTGCGACCTATCGGAGGTGCCTGATTGTGTGGCCGATGTCGTCATAAGCCACCATGCCCTTGAACATGTGTTGGATCCTCTGGGCGTACTTGAGGCGCTGCGGTACAAGCTGAAGCCGGAAGGTCGGATCGTGATCGTGGTACCGGTGGAGGAGCCGCGCGCTGCTTGGGGCCGCACCTGGCACGAGGAGCAGAACAAGCACCTGTTCTGCTGGACCGCACTGACACTGGGAAACCTATTGCGAGCGGCGGGCTATGATGTGGAAGAAGCCTTCGTGTTCGAGCGCAACTTCGAGCAGTACGTCCAGCGCATCCGCAACAGGCCCTTTCCGGTCCGCATGCTGCGCTGGCTTACTGCAAGGCTGTTCCCGCGGCTTCACACTGTTGCCGTGGGCCGCGTCCGCTCATCGGGCGGCAATCTGAGGGATGAGCTTGAGACGGAATAGCGGGGCTCGGACCGTACCGCTCGGGGCTATGGTGTGCGGCCGCCAATTGCCCTGACGTAGATGCTGCCTAGACCCGTGACGAACTGAGTCGTGGAGAAGTGCTCTTGCGCGTATGCACGAGCCGCCTGACCCAGGCGTCGGGCAAGATCAGCCTCTCCCGCCAGGCGCAGTATCGCTTCGGCCATCGGTTTCGGCCGGCCGATCGGCACGATCAGCCCGTTCTCACCATCAGCGATGTAGTCGTGGGGCCCGCTAACATCCGTGGACACGACCGGCTTACCGGCGGCCATCGCCTCCTGAACGGCCATGCACAGCGTCTCGGCGTGTGAGGGGCAGGCGAAGACGTCGGTAAGCGCAAGTATCTGGGGCACGTCGCCTCGGACACCAGTGAAAACGACATGCTCTCTCAGGCCGAGCCGTCTGGCCAGATTCTCCAGGTAATCGCCATGCTTCCCGCTGCCTACCAGCAGAAGCCGGGCAGCGGGGAAGCGCGCAACCACAGTCCGGAATGCCCACAGCAAGTCTGCGTGCCCCTTCTCCCTCTGCAGACGCCCAACCCACGTCACGACAGGATAGGCCCCCGCCACGCCCAGTTCGTCGGCGAGAGCCTTCTGTCGCACATGGGCCTCGAAGCAGGCATCGCTGACCGGCAACGGTAGTGCAACAACTCGTTCGGGCGGGTAGCCGTACCATGTCGCCAAGGTGTTGGCGTGGGTCGGCGTGTGAGCGATGACCATTTCGGGTGCCGTGCGATGTGACCACGCGTACAGACGTCGCGGCCAGCGAAGGCGGGCATCATGCTGGCAGATCATGAGGTGCTTGAAAGCCCCCATTGCCTTCGCTCGGGAAGCGTGGAGCACCGTCTCGTAGCTATGGGCGTGTACCCAGTCCGGCGCGCTGTCGGCAAGCGCTGCCGCCAGTGCTTTGGAGGACGACAGCCGGTAGCTGTGCTTGAGCAGGCCGAGAACGCGTGTCGTGAAGCCCTCGGCGGCCAACTCGGCAAGCATCGCCTGGTCAGGCGCGAAGGTCCACGCCTCGACCTCGGCCCCCAGCTCCCGCAAGGCGCGAGAGTATATCATGAACGCTCGCCCCGCGCCCGACGGCAGCCAAGTTGACACATTGATGATACGCAGCCCTGAGAGGACCTTCTCCACTTGCACTTGCTCCTAAGTCGCCGCGTGGACTCCTGCTGCCGGTGGTGACGGGCACACGCCGCTGCTACTACTGCATCGCCTGTGCGTAGATATCTGCCAGGCGACTGACAAACTGCTCTCTTGTGAAGCTCCGCTCGGCACAGGCGCGAGCTGCCCGCCCCATCCGACCGGCCAAGTCGCGGTCTGCAGCGACGCGCAGAAGCGCATCGGCCATCGCACTGGCATCGGCGATCGGCACCAGTAGGCCGTTCTCGCCATCCGAGATGTAGTCCACCGGGCCGCCGACCGGCGTAGAGACGACGGCTTTGCCACCTGCCATCGCCTCCAGAACCGCATTGCAGCTACATTCCGAATGCGATGGGCAGGCGAAGATGTCGGAATTGGCCAGAAGCGCGGGCACGTCGCCTCGCGAGCCGGTGAACACCACGCTTTCTCCGATGGCGAGGCGCTCACTCAGACTCCGCAGCCACGGCCCGTGCTTACCTTCCCCCACAAGCAACAACCGGGCGGCCGGGTAATCACGCAACACGCGCGCGAATGCATGCAGCAGATCGGCATGTCCCTTCTGCTTCTGCAGACGACCGACCCACGCTATGACAGGATAGGCGCCCGCAATCCCCAGCTCCTGCGCGAGCGTCTCACTCCTGAGAGGCGGGCTGAAGTGGGCGTCGCTGAGGGGACGGGGCAGAGCGACCATTCGTTCCGTGGGATAGCCGTACCAGGCCCGGATCCTCATCCCGCAGCTACGCGATGGCGAGATGACGACCTCCGGTGCCGTGCGATACGGCCAAGTGAGAATGCGCCTCGGCCAACGCAGGCGGGATTCGTGGTGCGTGACCAACAGCCGGACATCAACCCCTGCCGCCTTCGCACGCGAAACGTGGAGGGCCGCCTCGTAGCTGTGCGCGTGCACGCAGTCGGCACCGGCCTCGGCGAGTATCCGCGTCAATGCGCGGGACGTGGACAGCCGGTATCCGTGTTTCTGCAGGCCCAGCACTCGCGTTGGGAATCCGTCGGCCTCCAACTTGCCGAGCCAGGTTCCGCCGCCCAGGAAGCACCAAATCTCCTGCTCAGCGCCCAGTTCCCGCAGCGCCTCGCAGTAGCTGACGAAGTGCACGGCCGACCCGAACGTCAGCCGGTTGGTGAGCCTGATCACACGTAAACCCGATAGCGGCCTATCCGTAAGCTCACATCCTCGCATCATCATACGTAACGTGCAGCCGATCAGCACGGCTGGCGGCTCTCGCCGCGCGTGCAGTCCGTCGGCGGGCAGATGCCCTTGCTCGGACCGGTCTCAGTCCGCCTTACGGTACTCCGAGGCAAGCTCTCGCACCCGCCGGATACGCTCAATTATCGGCAGTTGCTGGGGACATTTCTCCTCACACTGGCCGCACTCGACGCACCTGTCGGGGTTGTAACGGTCCATGGTGGCCATGGTCGCAATGCGGTCCTTCACCGCGGGCAGATCGAATACGTCGTGCTGCTGGTAGAACTGCATGAGCCATGGTGTAGCCAGACCTTCGGGGCATTCCTTGCAGTAGTTGCAGCCCGTGCACATCTTCTGGCCCTTGGTGAGGCCGTGGAACGCTTCGACGAACGCTTCACGCTCGGCCTCGGTCATCGGCTCCAGTTCGCTGACTATCCGGACATCCTCTTCGACATGCTCGATGTCATTGAGGCCGGACAGGCAGGTTGTGATCCCGGGGTTGCTCAGGAGGAACCGGAAGGCCATCTCCTGCAGCGGCGTATCGGGCTGATCCGGGAGCACACTGGCGAAAGCCGGTGACTTGCCGGTGAGCATGCCCCCGTAAAGGCTGCCCATCGTGCCCACGCCGATGCCCTGCTCGTGGGCCCAGGCGATGGCCTTCTCAAAGGGACCGTAGGTGCCCTGCTCATCCAGCTCTCTACTGAAGAAATTGTAGTAGACGATGATGAAGTCCATGTCGGGGTTCTCCTGCAGCCAGCCGATGATCTTGTCGTTGGGTGCGTGGCTCGTGAACCCCAGGTGCTTGACCAGGCCCTGTTCCTTGGCATCGCGCATGGCCTGTAGCGGGCCGCTACACGCCGCCTCGTACATCCTGTCATTGCCCAGCGACCAGAGCAGGTAGAAATCCAGGTAGTCTGTGCCGATGCGCTCCAGCGAGTTCTCTATCGCTTGCCAAGTGCCGTCGTAGGTGCTCACAGGAAGCCCGTTGTCGGGCCGCTCATCGCCGCAATTGGCCTGTACTTTCGAGGAGATCACGACCTTCTCCCGATCCCAGCCCTTGATGGCCTCGCCCACCCACGCATCGGCATTCTCTTCAGGGCTTTCCCAGCCGTAGCCGGCAGCCGACTCGATGTAGTTCACGCCCAGCTCGAGACAGCGGCGGATAGTCCGCACGGCGTTGTCGCGTCCCTTGAAGCGCATGGTGCCGAGCCCTAACGCAGACAGCTTGTGTCCGGTACGCGGTATCTCGCGGTAGCGCATTCGAATCCTCACCTCATCGGCACGGAGCTGCAGCCTGGCAGCACAAGAGATGGTGTGTTACTTGCATTTGGTCGGAAGACGCCCAGAGACGCCCACGAAAATCCCTGCGAACGGCAGTTCGCAGGGATTCGATGTGCTCGCGACGCAGCAGGGCCGGAAGACTACTCGAGACCGGACAGTATGCACGCGCCAGCGGCACGAGCATGCTGGCCCAGCTTCACAGGCGGCCGACAGCAGCCTTTGCCTCACTAATCTTGGCCTGATCGCTTGACATGCTGATGAACTTCTCGAACTCGGCCTTGGCCTGGTCTCGCTTGCCCTGCTCGGCCAGGACCCACGCCAAACCCCAGTGCGCGTCGGCATTGTTCGGATCAGCGGCCAGCAGATTGCGATATTCTGCAGCGGCTTGGTCGTAGTTGCCTTCGTGTTTGAGTTGCAGAGCCTTTGCCGCTGAACCCCCTCCGCCCGCGGGCGACGGTGCGCCGGGGCCTGCACCAGGCATCGGCGGCGGTCCGGCTTCGCCAGGCGGCGGGCCCATCTCTCCGGCCGGCGGGCCTGCTTCCCCGGGCGGGGGCCCCGTCTCACCGGCCCCACCAGGCGGTGGTGGGCCCGCATCGGGCCCCGCCGGTGGACCGCCTTCCGTTGGGGGTCCGGCTTCGCCTCCGGCGGGTGCCGCACCCTCGCCTCCTTCATCAGAGCCGCCCCCGAACAAACAGCCGCTCACAGTGGCGACAATGAGTGCAAGTACGCTCAACGCCAACAGCACTGTCCAGGCCTTCATCGTGCCTGTGCCTCCCTTGCTCCTACATAAGACGCCTATTGCTCCCCAAGTGTCTGTCTATTCTACACCCAAAGCTTCCGTTATGCCAAGGGTCTGTCGTGTCTGCTAGTCGGCCTCTGCCTCATCGGCCAGTTCGTCGAGGTAGCCGGCTGGCACCATATTCCCACGGTTCAGGATATGCTCCGGGTCAAGCTGATGCTTGGTTTTGGCGATTTCACGAAGGCCGCGCTCACCGTACATGAGGTACAGATACGGGCGGATCTCCCCATCCTCGCCATACGTCTTCTTGCCGACCCCGTGTTCGGCCGAGATCGTGCCCCCAAGCCGCACGCCCGTGCGAGACAACTCCAGGAAGGCCTTTTGAGCGGCAGCCAGTTCTTCCTTGTCTGTGGGTATGAAATCCCAGTGTAGATGGTTGTTGCCGATATGCCCGAAGAGGACACATTCCACGCCTGAGGCGTCACCGATTTCCCGATAGGCGGCCAGGATGTCATCCAGGGCCTCGTCAGGCACGGCTACGTCGGTGGCGACCTTGTGGGTGCCTGCTTGCCGGACGCCCTGGTGACACAGTTCGGGCACCGCATGGCGGATGTCCACCATCTCGGCCTTGTCCTTGTCCGAGAATCCGCTCCAGTCCTCAATGCAGCCGTGCTCCTCCAGCAACTCCACCCAAGCCTCCAGAACAACGTCCTCATCGGCAGCTATGGCCTGCTCGAAGTAGATGGCGGCGCCGGCATTTTCGGGAATACTGGGATAGCTTCTCCTGAGCAATCTGAGCGCATGGGGGTCGAAGTACTCGACCGCGAGGGCATCTATGGGGCTTTTCGGATCTCTGCTGGCCGCCCGGGCAGCCTTGACGAAGCCGACGGCCGCCTCGACATTCGGGAAGTAGCCCATGCAGGCGAAGATGCCCGGTGGCAGCGGCACCAGACCGATCTGCACTTCGGTGATCACGCCCAGCGTGCCCTCCGAGCCGATGAACAGATCAATGAGACCGGTCGCATCCAGACCAACAAAGTAGCCTGACGCGTCTTTGACGGCAGGTGCCCTATAAGATGGAAGTTGGACTGTGAGGGTCTGTCCGGAGGTCAGTGCGACCTCAAAGCAGCAGTCTGCGTCGGAGATGACTTCGCCGCGCTTGATGTCGAGCACCTCACCGCAGGAAAGGACCACTCTGATTCTCTGCACCCACGCCCTGGTGGGACCATAGTGGAAGGTGCGCCCCCCGGACGAGTTGCACGCTACAGTGCCGCCCAGAAAGGCGGTGGTCTCTGTCGGGTTGGGGGGGTAGAGCAGCCCTTCAGCCGCCAGAATCGGTGCCAGTTCCTGCAGCATTATGGCCGGCGGGGCGACTACGTACGCTTCACCATCATTGAGGAACAATGTATACTTGCCGTCCCCGATGACCCTCTCGCCGGACCCAGGCTTCTCACGCACCGGTGCAGTCAGGTGTTCTGTGGACAGCACTACTCCGCCGAGCGGCACCCGCGAACAGGTCAAGCCGGTGCCGCCGCCGGAGATGCTTACAGGCGTGCCGCTGGCATAGCAATCTCGCAATACGGCCGCCACTTCGGCCTCGGTCTGCGGATAGAAGACCCGTTCAGCCTCGCCCTTGATGGCCGTGGATTCGTCCATCAGGTAGTTCTCAATGACCATGGGATCGCTGGAGCTGCGGATGGACGCCAGCTCCACTTCCTCCGGCCTCATCGCCTGGATTCTATTCATCGCTATCCACTCTTGACATCAATCACGGGCGAACCGTCGCGGGCGTCAAGCCCTCTGACAAACAGCCGCGTCGCCTCGACCTTCACCAATTCGACGCGCGTAACGCCTATGGGATTGGGCCGCATCGGGCTATGAGTTGCGAACACGCCGTGCAGGGGCCTCGACAGGTCCCCGCGCGGGTGCACCTGCAGCACGTTACGGTCCTGCTCGCCCAGCCCGTGCATCCAGTACAGGACAAGCAGATGTTCCTGCTCTTCGATCCGCAAGAGGGCATCGCTGAACGCCGTGTCGGTCTCTATGACCATCACGTCCGGCTCGTCCGTGATGTGCGCGACGCCCACCGGTCGGATACCTATCGCAAGTCCATCTTCAGACATTTGGCTGGACTGCTTCCCCTGCTACTCAAATATCATTGGGCAGGCGTTGCTCGACAGGCAGTAGTGGCGCGAACGGGACGTGCGGCTCCTTCTGGTACCAGTAGGCTGTCGAGCTGTAGTCGTCCGAACGGCAGTTGGCATGGCCATGCTCGATGCTCACACGGATGGACTTGCGGAAGGCAATCGGGTCCATGAGGTGCCAGCGATATACCGTCCATTTCCCTGCCCAGTCCCTATGGTCGCGCTGGAACACCGATGTGCCGTTGTATAGCCCGCGCACGTCCTGCATACCGTACGCGTGAGAGAAGTAGTCTTCGGAACCGGTGCCGTGCAGGCTTGGCGGCCAGGATTCGCCATCAATGAAGATCATGTCGTCGCCCTCTCCCCACCACCCGCCGTGCACATTGTGAATGCTGAGATTACAACCGATGTAAGTACCGTCTCCCTTGGCCTCGACTATCAGGTAGTTGCCCTCATCGGACAGGTTTAGAGTCTCGTTGAGATCCCTGTCGCCCATTGAGATGCCGGGCTCAGCCCACCCGTCGCACGGATTCTCGCGTCGCCACATGGCATGGAAGTAGAGAACATCCTCCAGTGCCTGTGCATGTTTTTCGTAGTCAACGTAGAAGTACAGGTTGCGGCGTTCTTGGCCCTCATTCGTCACCTCGATGCGAGCAGACTTCGCAAACGGCATCGGCAGCCAGCAATTGAAGGCACTGCGATTGCGGTCATCGGGGCCGGACATGCCCATCGCCAGAGACTCCCACTGACGGATGATACCGTGACCGCAGCCGAAAAAATCGCCCAGGGGTACCTCGACACTCGGATGCTCTTCGTCATCCCAATACATGCGAATGACCATGCGCCGCGTCCAGGCTGGCTCATCGGAGCCGGAGGTCATCCAGATATGGGTTATGCAGCCGGGGCCCTTGATGTCGGCGATGGTCAATGTGGAGCCGGGCTGCGCGTCCCACCAGTCCTGGTTCTTTCCCTCCATCTGATAGCTGCTGGCGCGCCGGTTCGTGTGGTCGCGCGGATAGATGAGGTTCTGCAAGATGTTGCCCGCGTACGAGTGCTGCATCGCAGTTCTCCCCCAGGAGACGTGGTTTCTGCCCGAAGCGCTTATAGCCCGTGGCCCGGCTGTGGAATGCCGAATAGCTCGCGCTTGCGATTCAAATAGTAGAGATAGTCGTCGTAGCTCACGTCCGGCGGCACGCGGTGATCCACATGAGGGATGACGCCGCCCTCTCTCACCAGCGGCACCAGTCTCGCCAGCTCTTCATCTATGGCTTTGCGCCCAAGCGCCAGCGCGCGCTTGTTGACTCCGCCCAGCAGCAGAACACGCTTGCCCCAGCGCTTGCGAATCTCGAACGGATTGCTGCCGGCGGCCACCTCCACCGGGAACATGGTATTCACGCCGCCGTCAAGCCAGCATTCCACAACGTCCATGATATTGCCATCGCAGTCCACATAGAAGATGTCGGCACCGGCCTGCCTCAGGAAGTCGGTAATGTGCCTGTAGCGGGGTGTCATCCACTCGCGGAACATCTTCGGTGAGATGATGCAGCCCTTGTTGAAGCACATGTCCTCCCAGAAGGCTCCGGCGTCAATACGTACCTCGGCCACCGCCCGCTGCAGAACAGTTGTGATGAAATGCACCCAGTACTCCATCATGTCCTGAATCAAGTCAGGGTCATCCATGCACATCATGGAGATGTTCTCGAACCCGATCCAGTCGCGGAATCTGCCAAAGAGGCTGCCCAGGTTGACGATTACAGGCACGTCCGAGGCATTGAGCCGTTTGACGTGCTCATCCCAGTTGTCGGGGTAACGCGCCGGGTCAGCGGGGTCGAGGCGCGGCAGATACTTCTCCTCCCAGTCCGCCCGGCTCTCGATGCCGAAGCGCAAATACCTGGGGATCGTGTCCGTGCCGTTGGTGAACTCCTGCTTCAGGGTACCTTCACCATCGCGCACGATGCGGTACTTGTCAGTCTCCTGGATGACCTCGGTCTTCAATGCCGGCAGCAGGCCGGTATTGACTGGTACGTAGGCACGTGGCGCGAAACGGAAGTAGCGGTCCGCCGCCGAGTTGTCGTTGACCTCCTCCGGCAGGCCCTCGCCGTGCCAGAGTTTGAGCGTGTCATCCCAGTAGCCGAATTCCTCATCCGGAACGTGATCCACTGGCTCGAAGTGGAGCGTCGCCAGCCACCGCTCGCGGTGCGTCATCAATGTTCCCCTTCCTGCGTCGCATGTGGACTGTCCCCGACACGTCAAACGTTGACCGAATCGACCAGTGCCAGGGCGTTGCCATACATCACCTGGGCAACATCATCAGCACCGAGGCCGACACTCTCAGCGGCACGCTTGAACGCCAGGAGTTGCTCGTAAACGTAGAATGTGTACTTCGCCTCGACCTCAGGTGCCTTGCGGTCGGTATTCCACGGATAAGGCTCGGATGTGAAGTTGATGTACCTGTCACCGTCGTACTCGCGGACCCCGCGCATCAAGAGAATGGGCAGATCGCTGCCATACAGCAGTCGCTTTGGGCCGATGAGCCTAAGCGCCAACTCAATGACATCTTGATTCAGGTTTGCCGAGAAGTCGTAGTGCAGGCCCTTGACATCCTGTAGCGCTTCCAGCCCGGGCTTTCCATACGTGACGGTATAGGCACGGCCGATGTGGGCGATGACCAGCTTCATGTTCGGATAGGACGCTGTCATGCGCCTGAGATCGGCTTGTGTACTGGGGGCCCGCAGGCGCTCCAGGCCGGGGATGTGTAGCATCACGATCAGACCCATGTCGTGAGCGAATTGCTGCTGCGCGGGCGGGAAGTAGTCATCAATGCGCGCATCATTGACGTCTGCGATGTGGGTCGCCATGCCCATGTAGGGCTTGAGGCCCAGGAAGCCGCCTTCTCTGACTATCTTCTCGAGCATGTCCGGCGACTGGTACGGGCTCACCACGTAGAGCGCGTCAATCTCGGGGCTCCCGGCCGCCGCTGTGCTGACGTACTCGTTCAGCACCTGCAAGTTGTTCTCCGGATTGGGTGATGTGAAGGCGAGCGTGCGCGTGGTGCGACCAGGGAACAGCTTGTGCTGCACGTCCGTCATGTGCTCGGCGGGGAAATGGCGTGGCACCGCCGAGGGCCAGTTCTCCCTCTTTCTCTTCTCGGATACCGGCGCGCAATGCTGCTCGAGATTCAGGTGCAGGTGGAAGTCGTACACGGCATCGGGCAGGAAAGCGTCGAGGTGTTCCATGAAGAACGGCAGATCAATCTGCTCGTACTTCTCGGGATCGATTCCCATCATTTCATATTCGGCGTCGGCCATCTCACAGCTCCATCGTGTAATAGACAGACCGGGTCAGAGGTTGGAATCCCAGCTTCTCGTAAACCGCTCGCGCCGCGGTGTGACCTTCGTTCAGACCGGTGGTGACCGCCGCGATCCGCATCCCGGCGCTCCGTATCTCCTGTAGCACGCGCCTGACTATCTCGGTGCCGATCCCCTGCCCCCGGAAGTCAGGATGCACGCCGTTATAGCCCACGGTCCCGATGCTGCTTTCTTCGTCCAGTTCCCAGGTACCCCAGCCGACCACCCGGCCATCCGCCTCCGCGACAATGCAGGTGTCGAGCTTCTGGGTGATGGCTCTACGCATCGACTCGGCAACATGGTCCTGCCAGGGCTTTGCCCCGATGATGCCGTGGCGCTCCTCCATCGCCTTCGAGGCGCCCATGTGCCAGATCTCGCGGGCAATGGCGACGATGGGCTCGATGTCCTGCGGCGTGGCGTGGCGGTAGATGACTTGCGTGCTGTCCGTCAAGGTCGCACCTCGCCGGTTCAGGAATGGTGGAAGATGCGCCTGACGACGCCGCCCACGAACGGGCCCCGGACTATAGCGATGGCGGCAGCCAGTTTCAGAAGATCGCCGGGCAAGAAAGGCACAACACCGACGGCCAGCACATGCGCGAGCGGGCCGCCGGTAATCGCCATCAGCCACACACATCCGAAAACGTAGATGACGCCGGTACCTGCCAGACAGGCGAGGATGGCTCCGGCCGTTGATCTCATGGACGAATAGACCCAGCCCACCACGGTAGCTGCGACGACAAAGCCGACGATATAGCCCCCGGAGGGGCCCGCCAGTGCAGTTACACCGCCCACAAACGCAGGCACACCCAGCAAGCCCAACATGACATACTGCACCTGGCTCAATCCACCCCACGTGGCTCCGAGGCACAGGCCCGCCAGCAGCACGACGAACGTCTGCAGCGTGACCGGCACCGGTGTGAAGGGAAGAAACAGCTTTAGGTGAGCCGCTGCCACCATCAATGCCGCGAAGCCGGTGCTTGACAGCAGCAACACAGCTGTAGGCCGCGACGTGGCTCCGGCCCTGTCCAGAATGCCCGTGTCTGCAATAGTACCGGGTGGGATGTCCTTCATATCTCGAGACCCTCCTGCATCACGTGCTGACCATCTTACCAGTGCCGGTGTGCCGCCTGAAATGCGGCACACCGCTGCCCCAACATGATAGTCAGATTCCGCAATGTGCGCAAGTCACCTTCTCTGCTTCGATGGGGTGTACGCGTAGGGGTACGACGATGGGCAAGATGGGTGAGAGCATCGGGCCGCAACGGGTCATGTGGCGCTCTACCGCCCGACGAGATGAGCAAGAACAGTGCCATTGACTTGACAGGAGTGCTACTGCGTCCGTCGCGACAGTCTCTGCTCTTCAGTCAGCAGGCAGCCGTCCTTGCACTCGGGGCGGCACCTCCCGTCGCACGGTTCGACATGGATGGTAACGCTGCTGTCAGGGAAGCGCTCCCGGATTTCCCTGGTCATTACGTCCGTCAGAGCATGGGAGTCCTCGACGGATAAATCGCCGTCAACGATCAGGTGGAATTCCACGAAGCGCATTGGGCCGCTCTTGCGGGTGCGCAGGTTATGGCAGCCCCGGACCGAGGAGCGCGGCCGACAGACATACTCCCGCAGCCATTGGCTCTCCTCGGCGGGCAAGCTCACGTCCATCAGGTCGCGGGCAGCCCCGATCGTGAGCTTCCAGGCTGCCCCTATGATGAGAATGGCCACGGCGATGGCCGCCGCGGGGTCAAGCCAGTGCAGGTTTGCATGGGGGAACAACTTGCCACCGATCAACATGACGCCCAGACTCACCATGACGCCGGCAGATGTGTACACGTCGGTCCGCAGGTGCCAAGCATCTGCCTCCAATGCCACCGAATCCGTCTCTCGGCCCACCTTGAATAACTGGTGGGAGACGATGATGTTCATCAGGGATGCAACGAGCATGACCGCTACGCCCCAGCCGACTGCCTCCAGGGGCTGCGGGTTGCGCAGTCTGCGTGCGGCCTCGTAGATGATCCATCCTGCCGCCAGGAAGATGAGCAGCGCCTCGATGGTGCCGGAGATGTTCTCGATCTTGCCATGGCCGAACGGGTGCTCTCTGTCGGCAGGCTTATGGGAAGTCCTGACGGCGAAGAGTGCAATCAGGGCTGCCACCAGGTCCACACCCGAGTGGATTGCCTCCGAAAGCACCGATACCGAGCCGATGAGCAGCCCGACTGCCAGCTTGCCCACCACGAGCACGGAGTTCGAGACGACCGAAAGCGCCGCAACCGCTGATTTCCGCCTGTTAACGTCCATCCCGATCTGCCTTGTCTGAAGCAAAAAGCCGTGGAACTTTTCGTCCCACGGATCGCATTGCCCGCTGCCCTCTGGAGAGCCCAGCCGCGCCCCAACCAAGTCAGGGCCGCTTGATCATCGTCACAAGCGATTCTACGGGAAAAGGGTACCCATGTCAATGACACCTGGCAGATACGGACGGTCCGATGGATTGCGCCAACCCGACCATCCGGCGGTCGAAAACGCAGCCGGGCACGCGGCTCAGCTCTGCCATTTGTCCCAGGCGCGCAACAGCTCTGGCATCGTCACGAACTCGAAGCCGGCTTCGCCAAGCTCCTGCAGAATCCGCGGCAGGGCGTCGGCGGTATCCTTGTGTCCGGGTCCGTCATGCATCAGAACGATATCGCTGGGATTGGGCGTGTGGATGACGTTCTTCGCAATGACATCAGGGCCAATGGGCCGCGAATCGGCGGAACTAATCGTCCACAGCACTCCCGTGTAGCCGCGCGATAACGCCAGATGGCTGAGATTGCCGTCGGTAATGCCATAGGGAGGGCGGAATAGCCTAGGCTTGCGCCCGACGGCGTCCTCAATGGCGGCTTCAGTTCTGTCAAGTTCCTCCCCTGCCTCTTGAGGTGAGGTCCGCGAGGGGTGTGAGTAACTGTGGTTCCCGATGACGTGCCCCTCGGCCGCCATCTGCTTGAGCAGGTCCGGATGCTGCTTGGCCTGCCTGCCAAGGACGAAGAACGTAGCGTGGGCGTCGTGCTCGGCCAATGCGGCAAGTATCCGGGGAGTCACGACCGCATCCGGACCGTCATCGAAGGTCAGGGCCAGCAGCTTCCTCGGAAAGTAGCGAACTCTCTTGCGGACGAGTTGCCCTGCGTACTGCTGGGGGATGGTCCAGTCGGGCTCCGATGCCGGCTCCGTTCTGGACTGCGGCGCCACCTCACTCGGGGATGGCGCTTTCTCAGATGGGAATGTAGCCGTCGGCGCCTCGACAGATGTTCCCGTGCCCTTTCCGCAGCCGCATAGCGGAAAGAACGCGGAGACCATCAGCAGCAGGCCTATCGTGGATGCTCCCCAGAACGGTATGCGCCATGTGGTGGAGAGCCTGCTCGCTGTCGTCGTCACAATCGGATGGGCCAATCTTCATAGGCTAAGGTGCGTGGTGTACGTCTTGACAGACTCAGAAGATTATAGTGGGAGAGCGGGGCGGTGTAAACGTCCTGCCTTTCCAGGAGCCCTGCGGTGCTACACAGGCACGTAGTACGTGCGGCCCTGCTTCGAGATCGCGGTGATACGGTTTCGGGAAAGGAGCGCCTGGACGTACTTGGTGGCCTCGTTGGGATGGATGCTCAAGCCAACGGCGACATCGTTGACAGTACACGGTCGCCGGCGCAGCAGGTCGAACACGTTTTCAGCGGTCTCCTGATGGGTGCTATCGCCGGCATAGTCCTCGGGCAGCGGCGCGACGATCTCGGCCGATGGGCCCAGGAGCTCTCTGGCCTGCTGGAGCTGCTGCGGAGAGAGTGGCTTCGCATAGGCCTCAGTCGGTGGCCGCACCACTGTGTTAATCTGAACCCGATCCGGTCTGATGACGTCTATTCCGCGCCGGATAGCGGCCAGTTCGTCTTTGCTGTCGTTGACACCGGCCACCAGCATTACCTCAAGCCACATCGCGCCTTCACACTCATCTCTGGCCTGGACAATTCCGGCTACGATATCGTCCATCTGTAGCCCCGGCGTAGGCCTGTTGACACGCTCCAGGCATTCCTGAGTGCCTGCATCCAGGGAGGGGATAAGAAAATCCAGATGTCTAACGCTCTTGCGCACCTGCGGGTCCCAGAGAAGGGAACCATTCGTCAGCAGGGCAATGGGGATGGCGGTACGCTCTCGGATGAAGGAGATGATGGCCTCAATCTCTGAGTTGAGCGTCGGCTCGCCGGAGCCGGATAGCGTCAGGTAATCGGCATCACCGTCTTCAGCAAGCCATCGGTCCAGTTCAGCCACGATCTCCGATGTCCCGACATAGGGCCTCCGCTCTGTCGTCAGTTTCGTCGTGGCTCCGAGCTGGCAGTAGATGCAGTTGAAGCTGCACGTCTTGAATGGCACCATGTCTATGCCCAGCGACCTCCCAAGTCTGCGTGAGGGCACAGGGCCGAACAAGTAACGGTAGCCGCTGGTCGCGCTGCCCATATCAGTTCTCCCGCCTGCTCAACTGATGATCTATGTTGTCCATCAGTCTTGCCAGTGCGTCGCGGACGGCCTGAGGCGCGTCCTTGTCGGTCAGCGGCTGGCCGTTGTCGGACAGGCTCACGATTTCCGCCATCAGAGGTAGTGATCCCAGGTATGGCACAGCCATCGCGCCGGCCATTGTACTACCACCGCCCTGTGAGAAGATGGCGGTTTCCCTACCGCAATGCGGGCAGACGAAGCCGCTCATGTTCTCGACAACGCCGATAACGGGCAGTCCAAGCTTCCTGGCGAAGTTTATGGCTTTACGGCAGTCCTCCTGGCTGACTTGCTGTGGGGTCGTGACTATCACAACGCCGTCGGCGCCGGGGAATGACTGCGCGATGGTGAGCGGCTCGTCGCCGGTACCCGGCGGTAGGTCAACGATCAGGTAGTCAAGGCGTCCCCAGTCAACCTCTGCGATGAACTGACGCAGCACGCCCGCTACCAGGGGGCCGCGCCAGATCGTCGGAGTGTCGCGGTCCTCCAGCAGCATAGCCATTGATACGACGCTGAGCCCGTGTGCGGCCACCGCCGGTTGCATCAGGTTATTCCGCAGCCCCAGGCGACTGTCGTGGGTGTGGGTCATCAAGGCAGCGTTGGGGCCGTGCAGGTCGGCGTCAAGCAACCCAACGCTCTCGCCTCGGGCGGCCAGCGCCCAGGCAAAGTTGACCGCCAGGGTCGTCTTGCCCACGCCCCCCTTCCCGCTCATCACCAGTAGTACATGCTCTATCTCACTGGCGCGCTGCTCTATTGCCTTCTGCTGTTGCCTATAGCGCTCTTGCGCTTGCTGCTGCGCTTGTGCACTTGTCTCGTCTGGTCCAGGCATACCTGAAGTCCGTCCTATCTCTCACGTTACCACGGGGGATATCTCGAGCATCTCCTCCAGTTGCCTCCAGGCCCCGCGGATGCCCTGCGCCACCGGCCCGTCCTGGTATTCCACCAGGGGGACACCGTTGGCCATCGCCTCGGTCACGGTCGGATCATAGGGTAGCTCGGCCAGCAGCTCAACGGCATTGGCCGCGCAATAGTCCCTGATGCGGCGGGCATTCTGCTCATTGATATCGGCCTTGTTGATGATAACCGTCATCGGGATGCCGAAATGGCTGATGAGAGCGGCGACACGCTCCATGTCGTGGATGCCTGATAGCGTCGGCTCGGTCACCACCAGGGCCATGTCCACATCGGTAATCGCGGCGGTCGCGACACACCCGATGCCCGGAGCGCCGTCAATCAGGATCAGGGGTGTCTCGTGCTCCAGCGCGACGTCTTCCGCCTTCTGTCGCACCATGGTCACCAGCCGCCCCGAGCTTTCCGAACCTGGAATCAGACGTGCGTAGACCAGATGGCCGAAGCGCGTTTCGGCCAGATACCAGTACCCGCACGACATCGGCTGCATGTGCAGGGCGTTGACAGGACACACAGCGACGCAGAAGCCACAGCCCTCGCAGGCCAGTTCGTCCACTTCATCAACCGTTATGGCATCGAACCGGCAAGCCTCTTCACACTTGCCGCACCTCGTGCACAGGTCTTCGTTGCGCACTGCCACCTGCATGCCCATGAAATCGTCCGACTCGATAATGGCGGGATCAAGTATTTGGTATAGATTCGCTGCGTCAACATCGCAATCGGCCAGCACCTTATCTGTGGCAAGAGCCGCGAAAGAACCGACAACGGTGGTCTTACCGGTGCCACCTTTGCCGCTCACTACAGTCAACTGGCGTGGAGTAGAAGCCATATTTGCCACCTGTCAATCCATGTCAACATACGGCCGGCAGGGCCACAGCGGTCTCGATGGGCCCTGCCGGTCGGCGCTATTGTGTGTGCGGGTACGGGATTACCACCAACCGAAGCCGCGGCCCATACCACGGCCGAAGCCACGGCCGAAGCCGCCACCACGGCCCCAGGCCATACCGCCCCCACAGGGGCCCATACCTCGCCCGAAGCCGAACGGCCGGCCGTAGTAACCGCCGTACGGCATACCGTAGCCGCCATAGCCGCCGTAGGGCATACCGTAGCCGCCATAGGGCATCCCCCAACCGGCGTAACGGTTCATGCCGGCCCATCCAAAGGGGCCGCCGTAGCCGCCGTAGGCTCGGGGCATTCCATAGCTCCCGAACGGGGCCTGGCCGTAGCCGTACGCTTGGCCGGAGGGGTTACAGAAGCCCCGGCCTCCGCCAGTCATTGGTCCCATACCTCGTGGTCCTGTTCCATCAAAACCTGGCATGACTGCACCTCCTTGCTATTGTTGTTTTCTGCAGTGACAATGCTACGCTAACAGCTCTACTCTCGGGCCATCTTGGCTCCGCACTTGGGGCACGCCTGCTGATAGCACGGCACGCCGCGCTGATGCGGCGCACGCGCGCCGCAGCTCGGACATACGCAGCTGCCGCCCGGGCCGGCAGCTCGGTTGCCACCCATTCTGCCACGGCCGCCGCCACCTCCTATGCCGCCGCCACCCGTTCCGCCCGTGCCTCTGCCAGTGCCCGGCCCTTGTCCTCGGGCTCCTGTCCCATCACCTCTGGGCATTGCTAGCTCACTCCTTGCTCTATGTCTGTACGAACCAAGTGTTCGATACGCTTGTACATCATCACAAGATCATCACGCCACTGTGGGAAGGCTTCGGCCAGCGTATCGCCTCGCGAATAGGCCTCGGCGATCTCCCTTTGCTGTGGGATGCGTAGGAGCACCTCAATGCCCTCCGCAGCGCAGTAATCATCAACACCGCGATTGCCCACACCGTCCCTGTTGATGACCACCCCGCAGGGGACGCCGATACGCCTACACGTGTCCACTGCGTCCTGCAGATTGCTCAACCCGAATGGTGTTGGCTCTGTCACCAGAATGCAGTAGTCGCTGCCCTCAACCGTTTCCTGCATCGGGCAAGCCGTGCCGGGAGGCGCGTCCAGTATGCTGATCCGATCAGACCGAATGCGACGCTTCACGGCCTTGGTAACTGGAGTCGCGCGCTGATCGCCGACGTTGAGGTAGCCGGTGACGAAGTCCACCTGCCCGTTCACTGCGGTCCCGTATCTGACCACTCCGACCTGCCGCTTCACTTCCGCGATGGCGGAAACGGGGCAGACGTACGCACAGAGCCCGCAGCCGGCACACAGGTCGGGGAAGGTGAGCACTGCCTGCCTGATGACGGCGATGGCACTGAACTGGCAGGCTCTGGCGCACTCGCCGCATCGCGTGCAGGCATCAAGGTCCACCTGCGGGACCAGAACGTGCACCGGGACCTCAGCGGCGATTTGTGGCTGCATGAGTAGGTGGGCATTTGGCTCCTCAACGTCACAATCAACAACCTGCACCCCGCCCGGACAGATGTCATTGAGGGCCAGTGCGAGGCTTGTCGCGATAAGGGTCTTTCCCGTGCCGCCCTTGCCCGCCGCCACCGATATGATGGGCTTCGACGTGTCGCTCTGCAACATTCTATATACTCCGATCAAACGCCGGCTTGAGTATTGCGACTCAGCCACGGCGTTGGGCCCCGGCCTCCAGTGGTGCATTCGGCACATCCAATTGCTGCAATTGGCCGTTCTTCCACATCTCAATGGCACTCTTCACACTCCCGGCCGCTCCACCGTATACGGTGATATCCCCTTCATTGAGTGCCGTGAATGCGTGAGGCCCCACAACGTTGGAGATGACCGCTTCGGCGCCTGCGTCAGCTATGATCTGGGCCGCAGCAACACCGGCGCCGGTGCCTGCAAGCGCTCCCGGGTTCTCCAAACCTTCGGTCGCCATCGTGTCGATATCAACGACGACGAAGTATGGGCACCGCCCAAACCGCGGGTCCACAGGTGACCCAATGTCTTTGCCTTTGGCTGTAACCGCCACCTTCATCGCCCGGCCTCCCTTCGGCCGCAGCCGGCAGCCTAGTCGCCCTCTGACTGCAGCATCCCGATCTGCTCGTCAATCCAGGCAATCTGCTGCTGCAGCATGTTGAGCTGCTGCTCCAGAAAGCTGCGCTGCATCTGCAGCATCTGCAGTTCATACTCCGCCATCCGCTCTGGTGACATCGGCGAGAATGGCCCGTAAGGCGACCCCCAGAACGGCGGCTGCATCATGCCCTCGTAAGCCGGGGGCATGTCCCACGGCCCGTAAGCCGGCATGCCATAGCCGCCTCCTGGCGTCGGCCCTTGTGCTTGCGGATTGCCCGGGGCAGGCTGGCGGAATCCTCCGCCCATGCCGCCACCGACGCCTCGACCCGAGCCACGACCCATACCTCCGCCCATACCTGCACCCATGCCTCCACCACCGCCGACAGCGCCGCCCATACCGAACTTGGAGGTGACCGTGGCGTCGCCCACCTGTTGGAGCTGGCCGTTGATGAGCGCCTCTACGGCCTGTCGAACCGTGCCACCGGCGAACTGATACAGACTGATGCCGGCGGCACTGAGGGCTCCGTAGGAATTGGGGCCGTAGTTGCCTGCGACGACCGCCTCTGCACCGCTATTGCCAACCAACTGCGCGGCTTGGATGCCTGCGCCGGAACCGGTCTGCGCCGCGGTGTTCTCAACGGCCTCGAACTCCATCGTCTCGCTGTCCACAATGACGAAGTACGCGCAGCGCCCAAAGCGCGGATCCATCGCTGCATCAATACTTCCCTCGCTAGCCGACACTGCAATACGCATCACTATCTCCTCCTGTCGAATTCTCGTTATCAGAGTACCCCTTATCAGAGCAGCAACTGCTTGAGCTCGCACAACGCGCGCGGAGACACGCACAGTAAGCTATTCACCAACATGATGACATGGGTTGCCGCCGTCGGTCATCAGCTTGCCCCACGCAAAAGCCTCTATGATCTCATTGAGGCTGCCCGCTACACCAGTGATGGTCTCTATGCCCGATTGTGCGAACAGCTCTTGAGCCATGGGGCCCATTCCGCCGGCGATGACGCAGCGCACGTCGAGCTTGCTGAGCATGTCAGGCAGGGCGCCTGGCTCATGTCCGGGGTTGGGCACTCCCTGTCGCTCTATGACCTCACCGTCGGCGATATCCACTATCTCGTAGCCCTCACAGCGGCCGAAGTGAGCTGCCAACTGGTCACCATCCCGCGCCAACGCCACTCTCATGTCGGTTTGCCTCCCATGTCCAGCTCTTGTGTGCATGTATGCAATTTGCATATACACAGCACGCCTCGTCACAGGATCACGCTAGATGCCACTGCACAGCTCGGCGAAGTACAGCATGGCATAACCGCGCTGGGCCAACACTGTCGCCCAACGGCGCAGGTGCTCAACCCCTGCCGGCGTGATCTGGTACACCCGTCTGGCCGGTCCGCCGCTACCGGGGGCCCAGCTTGACACGACGTACCCGTCCTGCTCCAAAGCGCGCAACGTCCGATACACGACCGCCGCGTCAATCTCGGCGTCAGTTATCGCGAAATCAACGGCGGCTTCCAGAAACTCATACCCGTAGTGCGCCTGGTCGGTGGCCAGCAGGTACAACAGAACCGGCTCCACCAAGCGGGAGAGGTTGCTGGCTATTGCGGCAAATGGGTGCTGTGGGTGTCCCTGTCCGCGTCGTCCTCTGTGTCGCATATCGTGCCCCCTATATGTTATATACATATAGCACGCTTTCTCCCGTTTGTCAAGACCGCGGTGCTACTTCTCATCTGAAATGGCACGGCAAGTTGTAAGAACGGCCATTTTCGGGTATAATATGGAGGATAGACGCAGCCAAGTGGGGGCGAATGGGCTCGACGTGATGTAGGGTTGGTCCAGATAGCGAGCCGAGATCGCCGCAATCTCGTTAAACACGGCACAAACACAACTGCCAACACAACGGCACTGGCTGCTTAGTAAGCAGTCGCCGGCTACCTTAGAGTAGCCGTGTCTGCCCCGCCTCTCCGATCGGGCGGGACCAGGCATAAGACAGGTCGGATACCCGGTTCGTTGAGGCTCCAGCGGCTTGCCGGGGAACTTCACAAGTGAGCTGGCCGGGTGACGCCCCGTGCGCGAGGGCCGCCCGTGCGAGAACCAATCGCGCAATACGCTCGTAGAAGTCTAGACGGCTCCATTGCGGACGCGGGCTCAATTCCCGCCGCCTCCACCACCGTTGGCAGCATCCCCCTCGCTCCTGGCGGAAGGCGTGTTGGTTCCGACGATGCAAGGACGGGCGCGGCTGCTCGATGCGGACAACAGCCCACATCGTTGTCACTGCTGCAGGTGTACATGAGGGCCGAGCCCAAATGTACCGCTGGATGCATCCCCCTGTGAGACCCTCTGCTGCAACCCCGTTGACCCAAGGGGAGACGGCCGGCAAAGCGCAACATGCGCTCCTGCCTGGCTCCTGCGCTCCGCGCATAAGGCTGGCGCTATCGGCGCGTTGGGACCGCAGCCGCGGGTTGCAGGTCACTTGCGGCCTCACGTATAATTTACCAACGGGCTGCTCATGGATACACTGACACGCGAAAGGCGCAGAAATTGCTGAGGGTTGATGGGCGTGAGAACAGCCAATTGCGGGATTGCACCCTCACCCGCCATGTGAACAAGTATGCGGAGGGTTCGTGCCTCGTCTGCTTGGGCCACACCAGGGTGTACTGCACCGCTTCCGTGGAAGAGCGCCAGCCGGGCTTCCTGCTCAACACAGACCAGGGGTGGGTAACCGCTGAATACGGTATGCTGCCGCGGGCGACGAGTGAGCGCAATCAGCGTGAAGGCGGCACACACGTAGGTGGCCGCACCCACGAAATACAGCGGATCATCGGACGCAGTCTGCGCGCGGTGACGGACATGGTTAAGCTGGGCCCCAGGACGGTACGGCTTGACTGTGATGCGCTGCAGGCGGACGGCGGCACTCGCACCGCCAGCGTTGTCGCGGCGTATGTGGCGCTGGCCGAGGCTTGCGCCTGGCTGCAGGAGAAGAAGCTGATCAAGGCCTGGCCGCTCGTTTGCGAGGCGGCCGCCGTCTCGGTAGGTATCGTGGCCGGAGAAGTGTTGCTGGATCTGTGCTACACCGAAGACGCGCAGGCCATGGTGGACATGAACGTGGTGATGACATCGCGCGGGCAGCTCATTGAGGTACAGGGCACCGGTGAGGGCCGGGCCTTTACGCGGGAAGAGCACGCGAAGATGCTAGACTTGGCATGGTCCGGCATTCAAGTCCTGTGCGAGAAGCAGAGAGCCGCTCTAGCCGGCGTAGGGCCGTACGGGAAGGCGTCAGGCGGCTGATGGACGGGAGTGCAGGGGCGCGGCGACTGGTGGTGGCCTCTAGAAATGCCGGCAAAGTCGCTGAAATCCGGGCGCTGCTGGCCGGTTGCGGCATGGAGGTCATTGGCATTGCGGACCTGGACGGAATGCCCGAACTCGACGAGCCATATGACACGTTTGAGGCCAATGCGCACTCCAAGGCCTTGGAGGTCGCACGACACACCGGTGTGGCGGCGCTTGCGGATGACAGCGGCCTGCAGGTGGACGCACTGGACGGGCGCCCGGGCGTGCATTCCAGCCGCTACGGCGATAGCGACCGGCAGCGCATAGAGAGGCTGCTCGCGGAACTGACCGGTGTGCCCGACGAGCGGCGCAGCGCGCGGTTTGTGTGCGTCATAGTCGCGGCATATCAGGATGGGATACTGGGGTGCTGGGAGGGCAGGTGCGAAGGTTACATCGCCCATGAGCCCCACGGCACCGCAGGGTTTGGCTATGATCCCATATTCATCTACCCGCCGTTCGGCTGCACGTTCGCCGAGGTATCAACTGAAGAGAAGAACGCGGTGAGCCATCGCGGGCGGGCGTTGCAGGCGATGATCGCAGACCTGCCCGACCTGCTGGCACATCTCGACTGACTGCTCCATCTGCGACAGGAACACGCCGGCCATGTCCAATAAGCCTGCAACAGAAGTCATAGCTGCACAGAAGCGGACGGCGCCGCCTGGGACCCGCAGGAAACTCACTGTCCTGCAGGTCATCACACCCAAGCACTACTCCGGTGCTGAACGGGCGATGACCTACCTCTCGGAGAAACTAGTCAGCCGCGGCCACCGCGTCGTGGTGGCGTGCAAGTTCAACCGCCTGATGCTGGAGGAACTAGCCAGTCGCGGCATTGAGGCATGTGTGCTGCCGATTCGTGGGAAGCTGAATGTCGCCGCGCCGTTCATATTGGCAAGGTTCGCGCGCAAGATCAGCGCGGATGTCATCCACACTCACCTTTCCACGGCAAGCTTGTGGGGTGGCCTGGCAGGCAAGATAGCCGGCGTGCCGTGTGTCGGGCACGTCCACTGGCTCAACCACAAGTACTGGTACCTGTTCGCGGATCGCTGGGCTGCCTGCAGCCACGGCGTCAGGAACCACCTGATTGGCCAGGGATTGCCCGGCGAACGCATCGAGGTCGTCTACAACGGCCTGGACCAGGACTGGTTCCCCTGGCCCCCCGACGGTTCAGCGGTGCGGCGGGAATTGGGGCTGACGCCCGATCAGCCCGTCATCGGCACTGTTGCCCACTTCTCAGCCCACAAGGGCCAGATCTACCTCATACAAGCGATGGCGCGGCTGGTCAAGCGCATACCGGACGTATGTTGTCTGCTGGTAGGCGCAGGCAAAGGCGAGGCCCAGTTGCGGAGTCTGATCGCTGAGCTCGGCCTGGAGGAGTACGTCAGGCTGCTGGGCTATCGCCACGACGGCGCCGGCCTCATGAGGGCGATGGATGTAGCCGTGCTCCCGTCGTTGCGCGAGGGGCTGGGCATCGTACTGATCGAGGCCGGATTGCTCGGCAGGCCCGCGGTGGCCAGCGATATTGACGGTATCAACGAGGTCATCGTGGACGGCGAGACCGGCATCCTGGTTCCTCCGGCGGACGCCGATGCGCTTGCGGTTGCCATAGAGGCTTTGCTGGAGGACCGTGCCTGGGCAAGACAACTGGGCCGACAGGCGCGGGCACGCATGGAGGAGATCTTCACCCTGGACGCCATGGCGGATAGGGCCGAGGCGGTGTACTACCAGGTCGTGGCCGAGCATCAGCAGCGCGGGAAGTAGCGCGCGGCGCGTCTGCAAATACTTGTTGCTTGCTGATGGTGTGGTCGGGCCACGGTTTGGGTATGGCAGTGCGTGATAGGTCTGGGTGTGGCTGAGAGAGGCAAGCCATGAAGCTGTGGATAGCGTCTGGCAAGGTACTGCTCGCAGTCGCGTCACTCGCCGTCGGGCTGACCATCTACCTGGTTTCGCCTGCGGCAAGGCTCGTGCCGTTCGGCTACTGGGGTGCGATCGTACTCTACATCGCGGCCGCCGAGTTCGCCTGGCATATGGCCGAGGTTCAGAGCATGCGCCGCCCGCGCCTGCTGGCCGACGCCGGGCTGCGAGCCGTCAACCGCACCGACTACCGTGTCAGCACGAAGTTCGCAAGCACCGGCCTGTCGCTGGGGAACGGCCTTCTCGAGGTGGGCGGGGCGAGGGACATCGAGAGAGACATGCAGCCCAGCCTGCTCAGTGAGCTTACCGGCGGTGGCTCCGACAACCGGTACGAACTCATCGTGGCGGCTCCAGGTGTCGGCAAGACGACGCTGCTGCACCGGCTGGGTTTCGAGCTGCTGCAACGCAAGTATCCCGTCTGCATGCTTGACAGTAGACTCAGAGAGTCTGCAGACATCTCAAAGCCGCTGCGCGAATTGGCGCGGCAGGCACCAAGACTCTTCATTCTCATAGATGACATTGAGCTGCAGGCCGGCGTCGGAGGTCTCCTGGAGAGCGTCCTGGGCGGAGATGACGGCATCACGATTGTCGGCACGTGTTGCCAACAGGCATATGACGCCATGCTGCGCGGGCCTGCGGGTGCGTCGGTTACGCCTCGTGACCTGATCTCATTGGGCAAGATGCACCACCTGCGGCTCACCCCACGTGAGGCGCAGTCGCTGCAGGACAGGATTGTCAGCGAGCAGCCGACCGGGCCCGCGACCGGTGTTGTGCCGCGCCACGTGGCAGCAGTCGGTGTCACAGATATGCTCGCACTCAGCATCAGTCTGCGCCACGGTTTGCGCCCGGCGGCGCTGGCCTTGTCAGCCCTGGACGAGTTGGATGCCGCACAAGAGGAGACACTGTGCGCCCTGTGCGTCACCGCGCTGTGCGGACGCAGTGTCGCCCCCGATGATCTGGCGGCGGTCCTTGATAAGGGGCTTGTGAAGAACCTGCCGGGGCTGTTCGATGCTGAGCTAACACTCACGCATGATGGTAATGTGTATGGGCCGCATCCCGCTGTCGCCACGATACTGCTCAAGGCGCCCGATTTGCTGCGCGACGGTGACAAGCTGCCGATTGCTGAGAAGGTCCTACGCAGCGCATTCGAGCACAACCGGCTGCTCGCCAATGCTATCATCTGCGGCGTGTTCTCCAACATGGATACGGAGTTTGCTACGCGGCTTTGGGAAACGTGCCGGGATGCATGGTTCAGTGCCGCCGACGAACTCCCCAACATCGAGGTCGTTGATGCGCTGGTGCCGACTCTCCGTGTGACGGGCGACCACAAGTTCGCTGCCGACCTGTGCAGGCGGCATGTTGACGATGAGTTCCTGGGCGAGCGCGCGGGCTTCCAGCTAGGCCTGTGCCTCTATCATCTGGGCAGCTACAAGGCCGCCAGCGAGATATTCGAGCACTTCATCGCGCGCTCTTCCTATGCGGAGGCCGCTCGCCTCAATTGCACGTTGACCGATATCGGACGGGGGCAATACGACAAGGCCGAAGCGCATCTTGAGATACTTGACGAGACCGCGCCGCGACTTCCGGGCCTGCATTACCTGCGCGGCTACCTGGCCGAACTGCAGGGGCAAATGGAGCGGGCCATTGACGAGTACCAGGAGGCGCGCGCTCAGTACTGGTATGACACTGCAGCGTTGCGCCGGCTGGCGGCTCTGAAGACGACTACCGGAGCCATCAAGGATGCCATACGGCTATATGAGGCAGGTCTGCAGCAGGATCCGGAACATGTGGAGTACTACGGCGGACTGGCGGTCGCTCATCACCTGGCGGGGAACACAAGCCGTGCGATGGTGCAGAGCGCTCGGGCCATCCAGGCGGGGATTGACCCTGCGGCGGCCAGGAAGGCGACTGCCTGGGCCTATATGGAGCATGGCCTGTACGAGCATGCACTCGGCGAATTGCGGAACTGCCTGACATACATGCCTGAGGACATAGAGGCGCAAGTGCAGGTGGCGAGGTGCCTTCGCAATCAGAACGATCTGGACGGTGCCAGAGAGGCATTGGAGGAGGCGGTCAGCGCCGACCCGCAGTCACTGGTCGCCAGAACAGAACTGGTCCGCTGCCTGCGCGATTTGCAGGACTGCGATCGTGCGTCCGCCATAGTCGAGGCCATTGCCGACACGGGGGTTGCCACGCCCGAATTCTATGTCCTGGCGGCAACCGTGGCTGCCAACCAGGGGGATGCGCAGTTGCAGGCCCAGAAAGCGGCTCTCGCCCTTGAGGCAGGCGATGAGAGCGGATGGGCATGGTTCATCAGTGCTCAGGCGGTGGGCGAACAGCAAGCTGCCGACAGCTACGCCAGGGCGGCCAGCTTGCTCTCGCAGATCGCAGTTACTGGCACGCCGGTTGAGAGCGCAGCAGCATACCAGGCCATCGCTGTCTGCAGGCAGAGGCTCGGTGATGAAAAAGCCGCCCGGGATGCCGCGAACAGAGCCCGCAAGAAGATCGTCGGTACGCACTACAACGGAGAGCCCATATTCTCGGCTCTGCTCCTGCGTACTGTGCGCGGAACCGAATTCCTGGAGCAACTTCGCGAATTCGGCATCGAAGACTCCGAGACCTGACGTTGCTTACCCGAACGAGGAGAAGGCCATGGAAACACGCCGATTTCTGGGACGCCTGTGGTTCGCCTTGTGGCTCTTGGGTGCCATGTGTACTGCTCTCAATCAAGCGCACGCCGGAACCTACGTGCTCACTATCAATGTACCCATCGAGGTTTGTCTGAGCATCGGGGCATCATCCGACGAGATACACGTCTTCATGAAGGCCAGGGGCGGCAAGTGGCAGCAAGCCGACTACGAATTGCGGGACGGCCGGATACGTGTCTGGCCCGACCCGAAGAAACTTGGCGGCAACGAGATACTGCTGATAATCAACCCCCCGGCGGACCTGGACATCTTCGACGAGAGGCCTCCCATCCTCTTGGGCATCAAGGCGGATGGCAAGCCACTCCCGTCGGTGAGCGATCTCAGCCTGGGACAGACGCTCACCCCGCCGCGGGTAGTGACCTGGGGCGTGGCTGACCGCGAGAACGCTCTCGATCTGGGGTCGCTCAGGGTCGTTCTTGACGGGGAGTTGATCAAGGATGAAAGAATATCGGTCACGCCCGTGAGCGCACGGCAGGTCGCGGTCTGCCTGGACCTACAGAATTTGCAGTACGGTGAGCATGAGATCGAGGTGACCATCGCCGACGCCTTTCCGCAGAGCAACGAACTGCACTTGCGCGCCAGCGTTGACAAAGTGGCAGGTACCAACTACGTGCGAACAGCGTCGGGCGAGGTGGAGGTCACAGTGGACAGCCACTACGAGACCTACTATCCTTCGGTTGCCCCGCTCACGGACGGCTTCAACCAGCTTACAGGCGAGGGAGCCGGCAATGACGTGACCTGGGCCTCTGCCGAAAACGACCAACCCCATTGGATAGAGATCAAGCTGCCGGAGCCGAAACCAATCAAGGAAGTCACCGTGTACTGGGCGTACTCCGGTTCCACCTTCTACACCAGCCAGAACATTCATATACAGGTGCCGGACGATGGCGGCTGGAGAACTGTGTACACACCTCCTGGAGGCGGCTTCGGGCCCCAGCGCAACACGTCCTTCTTCTTTGGCGAGGTGACTACGGACCGGTTCCGCGTCTACCAGCCGCCCAACGGCGGCCCGGCTCCCAGACCAGGCTTGATGTGGGCTGCGGAGGTGGAAGCCCGGTAGTCAGGAATGTCCGTTGACGCCCAGGTGCCGTAGAAGGAATATGGGGGAGCCGCCCTGTTTGTGGGCCGGCTCCCCCGTATCGTATTTGGTGCTGCGTGTCTAGTAGTATCCCGTGGGGTTCTCGGGGTGATTGATCGAGCGGACCATGTGAGCGTAGGTGTTGCCGAAGTAGAAGTCGCTGACCCAGGTGCCCGGCGGGATCGCCTCGTCAATTGCATCCAGCTCGTCTTGCGTGAAGGTGATGTCCACGGTTGCCAGGGCGGCGCGCAGGTGCTCGATGGTTCGCGGGCCGACGATGGGGCAAGTGATGCCCGGTCGGTGCTGCAGCCAGGCGTGCGCCAGCGCCGGCAGGTCAATGTTCTTCGATTCGGCGATGGGGATGAGTTTCTCCACCAGCTCTAACGCCTCATGGGTGAAGCGTTTGTTGCTGTCGGGGTCGGCGCTCGACCAGCGGTGGCCTTCAGGCAGCGGCTGGCCCTTGCGGTACATTCCGCTGAGCAGACCGTAGGCCAGCGGGCCCCATGTGACCAGGCCGATGCCGTGCCTCATGCAGGTCCAGACCAACTCCATCTCGATGCCACGGTCGCAAAGCTGGTACGGCGGCTGCTCGGCGACGATGCGCGGGCAGCCGTACTTCTCGTGCATCGCCAGCCCCTCCATTATCAACGGCACGGGCCACTTGGAGGTGCCCACGTACAGGATCTTGCCCTGCTTGACCAGGATGTCGAGTTGGTCGAATATCTCGTCCATGGGCGTTGTGATGTCCACGACGTGCAGATAGAACAGGTCAATGCGTTCTGTCTGGAGCCGCTTGAGGCTGTTCTCCACTGCGCGTGACAGGTGATAGCGGCTGGCCCCGCGATCGTTCTGCCCATCACCCATGCCGGCGACGGCTTTGGTGGCCAGCACGACGTCATCGCGCTTGCCGTTCTCCCTCAATGCTCTGCCGGTGAACTCCTCGGACACGCCGCGCTGATAGCAGTCAGCGGTGTCTATGAAGTTGATGCCGGCGTCGAGGGCTTCATTGATGATCTGCTTGGCTGTCGGCTCGTCGGTGACGCTGCCGAAATTCATGGTACCCAGGCAGAGCTGCGAGACTCTGGTGCCGGTGCGTCCTAACTGTCGGTATTCCATCGTTATCCTCCTGATTCGCGGCAGTTGGCCCTAGTAGCCAAATGGATTGTCTGAATTGACGGCTCTGCGCATGCGGGCATACACGTTGCCGTCGTAGTAGTCACTCACCGCCGTGCCTGGCGGCGCGAATTCGTCAATCTTCGCCAGTTCCTCCGGCGTCAGCTCGATCTCGGTGGCTTTGACAGCCGCTTCGACATACTTAACCTTGTTGGCGCCTATGATGGGTGCGGTAAGCCCCGGCCGTTGCAGCAGCCAGGCATGGCACAGATCAGGCAGGGGTATGCCTCTGGCTTCCGCAAGCGGGATCAGCTTCTCAATGAGGTCCAGAGCGCCCGTTGTCAAGCGCTTGTCGGTTTCCGGGTCGGCACCCGACTTGCGGTGCCCTTCGGGGAACGGCTGCCCCTTGCGATAGACCCCGCTGAGTATGCCGTTTGCCAGTGGCGCCCACGTGCACAGCGCAATGCCGTGGCGCATGCAGGTCCATACCAGCTCGTTCTCGATGCCGCGGTCGCAGAGGTGATACGGCGGCTGCTCGGCGACGATGCGCGGATAGCCGTGCTTCTCATGCAACATCAAGCCCTCCATGATCAATGGCACCGGCCACTTCGAAGTGCCGACATAGAGGATCTTCCCCTGTCTGACCAGGATATCCAGTTGATCGAATATCTCATCCAGCGGCGTGGTGATGTCCACGATGTGCAGGTAGAAAAGGTCAATGCGGTCGGTTGCCAGCCGCTTGAGACTGGCCTCGACCGCGCGGCTGAGATGGTAACGGCTGGCGCCGTGATCGTTGGGGCCATCGCCCATGTTGGCGACCGCCTTGGTGGCCAGGAAGATATCATCGCGCCGCCCGTTCTGCTTGAGTGCCTTGCCCAGTATCTCTTCGGACACCCCGGCCCCATAGCAGTCGGCGCTGTCTATGAAGTTGATCCCCAGGTCCACGGCCGCATGCACAACGTCTATCGAGGTCTGCTCGTCAGACCAGCCACCGAAGCTCATTGTCCCAAGACACAGCTCCGACACTCTCGTTCCGGTACGCCCTAACTGCTTGTACTTCATGTTTTTCCTCCTGCCGGATTGCTCGCCAGCGGGTTGCGGCCGGCTAGAATGCTCCCAACGGCTCGGGCTTGTTGACGGCGCGGCACGTGCGCTCGTAGAGGGTGCAGTAGTTCGTGACATTTCCACCTGGCGGAATGGCCTCGTCCACCTTGTCCATCTCTTCTTTGGTGAGTTCGATCTCAGTTGCGCGAACGATGGAGTGAAGATGCTCGACAGTGCGAGGGCCGCCGATGGGTGCGGTGATCCCCGGTCGCTGCATCAGCCACGCCAGCGAGAATTCCGCCAGCGTGACACCCCGCGCCTCCGCCAGCGGGATCAGCTTCTCCACCAGGTCCATGCTCTCTTCGGTGTAGCGATTGTGACCATCCCTCTGCCCGATCTCCTTGAACTTGTGGCCCTCGGGCGCCGCCTTGCCCTTGCGATACACGCCGCTGAGTATGCCGCCAGCGAGAGGACCGAACGGCACAATCGCGATCCCGTGTCGCAGGCACGCCCACACCAGCTCCAACTCGATGCGGCGGTCAGTTATGTTGTACGGCGGCTGCTCGGCAACCGTTCGCGGCCAGCCGTTTTTCTCAGCGAGCATGAGCAGTTCCATGAACAGCGGCACCGGCCACTTCGAGGTGCCGATGTAGAGGATCTTTCCCTGCTTTACCAGCACGTCCAGCGTGTCCAGGATCTCGTCCAGCGGAGTGGCGATGTCCGTAATATGCAGGTAAAACAGGTCAATGCGGTCCGTTTGCAAGCGCCTGAGGCTGGCCTCCACTGCCCGCGTCAGGTGGTAGCGACTAGCACCGTGGTCGTTAGGCCCTTCGCCCATCGTCGCCACGGCCTTGGTCGCCAGCACAACGTCATCGCGGCGGCCGTTCTCCTTCAGCGCGATCCCCGTGTATTCTTCGGATCCGCCCCGCGCATATACGTCGGCCGTGTCTATGAAGTTGATGCCGCTGTCAATCCCCTCGTCTATGATGCGCTTCGCTTCATCCAGATCGGTGCTCCCCACGAAGTTCATCGTCCCCAGGCACACCTTGGAAACTCGTGTTCCCGTACGACCAAGCTGTCTGTATTCCATTTGCGACCTCCCGGCAATAAGCCAGTATCGTTGGCGTGCGCACCGGTCGGTGTGCACATGACTACTTGCGGGCTAGCTTCCATGTCGGAATCGGGATACCTCCTCCAGAGGCGAATTG
>CAZJVY010000011.1:0-8574 GCA_964549395.1 uncultured Armatimonadia bacterium
CGATCCAGGCTGCGGTACTGCACGGCCTCCGCGATGTGGTGGACCTTCATCTCCGCGCTGGCGTCCAGGTCGGCGATGGTGCGGGATACCTTCAGTATGCGGTCATGGGCACGGGCCGAAAGCTGGAACTGGTCAATCGCCGCACGCAGGAGAGAGGCCACCTCGTCGCTCAGAACGCAGAAATGACGCAGCGCCTTGCTGTTCATCGAGGCGTTGTTGTGGAACGGCGTATCCGCGAAGCGCTGCTGCTGCAGGCGGCGGGCGGCGACGACCCGCTCTTGCACGCGTGACGATGCCTCTCCCGGCTGCTTCCCCATCAGCTCATCGGCGGCCAGGCGGGGCACCTCGACCTGAATGTCAATGCGGTCCTGCAGCGGGCCGCTGATCCTCTTCAGGTATCTCGCAATCTGCCCCGCATTGCACGTACACTGGCGGGTCGCATCGCCCCGGAACCCGCACGGACAGGGGTTCATTGCCGCCACGAGCTGGAAATTGGCCGGGAATGTCAGTGCCATCTGCGCGCGCGATATGGTCACGATACCGTCTTCCAGCGGCTGGCGGAGTACCTCCAGCGCGTCGTGGCCGAATTCCGGCAGCTCGTCGAGGAACAGCACGCCGTTGTGGGCGAGGCTGATCTCGCCGGGCTTGGGAATGCTCCCCCCGCCGACCAGGCCGGCCGTGGACACGGTGTGGTGTGGAGCACGAAAGGGCCGCTCGCGGATCAGTGCGGTTCTGGCCGGCATGAGACCGGAGACGCTGTACAGCTTGGAGACCTCCAGTGCCTCCTCGAAGTCCATCGGCGGCAGAATGCCGGGCATGCGGCGGGCCAGCATCGTCTTGCCCGAGCCGGGGGGCCCGATCATCAGCAGGTTATGCCCGCCGGCTGAAGCGACCTCCAGGGCGCGCTTGACATGCTCCTGGCCCTTGACATCGCTCAGGTCAATTCCATAGTCGGCGGCCTGCAGGTCAAGCTGCTCCTCGGCCACCGCTACGGGCTCCTGCAGAAAGCCCTCTTCCAACATGCGGACGGTGTCATAGAGATTGTCGGCGGCGTACACCTCAAAGTCGCTGACCACCGCCGCCTCGGGTCCGTTCTGTGCGGGCACGACCAGGCGGACCTTGCCATCGCTCCTCGCGCCCAGCGCAATCGGCAGTGCGCCGGCAACCTGTCTTACGAGACCGTCTAATGCCAGCTCCCCGACGATCACCGTCTCATCCATGGCGTCAACGCTGATCTGCCCGCTGGCCAGCAGGATCGCCAGCGCTATCGGCAGGTCAAAGGCAGGGCCTTCTTTACGTATGTCCGCCGGCGCAAGATTCACGGTGATGCGTTCATACGGGTAGTGGAACCCCGAATTGCGGATGGCGGAGCGCACGCGTTCGCGGCTTTCGCGGACGGCGGCGTCCGGCAGCCCGACGAGGTTGAAGGCTTCCATGCCTCGCGTGATGTCAACCTCAATCTGGACGGGGTGTGCGTCAACGCCGATGATCGTGGCGCTGTGAACTCGGGCCAGCATGAAGGGCGGTACCCCCTGCACGGGTTACGGGCAAGCAGAAAGAGTATTGACCGGGAAGTGCGCTGCCACCTGCCTACCTTGGTACGAAAGTCAAACATTCGCGTGGGAGATTTGCGGATGAGCCTGGGAGCCCGGCAGGCGGCACGAGGCGACAGATTGCGACTCAGAAGCCCAGCAATCTGCCTACCTGGTACACGATGAAGCTGACTATCCATGCCAGGCTGCAGGTGTAAACAACGAGGAACAGCGGCCATTTCCAGGAGTTGGTTTCTCTTCTCACAGCGCCGACGACGGCGATGCAGGGAACGTAGAGCAACACGAAGACCATCACACTCAGCGCCACGAGCGGGTCCCAGGCGGGATCGGCCTGGAGGGCTTCGCGCAGGCCGCGTTCGCCGTCTCCGGTTGTGTCAAGGCTATAGATGGTGCCGAGGGTTGAGACCACAGTCTCCTTCGCCGCGAAGCCGGCTATGAGGCCGGCCCCGATCTTCCAGTCAAAGCCCAGGGGCTGAATGAGCGGCTCGAACGTTCGGCTGATCCGTCCGGCGTAGGTGTGTGCGACGCCCTGGCCTGCGCCTGCTGCGGCGAGGTCGGGGGCCGGCGCGGGATGGGTCAGCAGGAACCAGACGATGATCGAGGCGGCCAGGATTACAGTCCCCGCCTTCTTGACGTACAGCCAGGTCCGCTCCCACATGTGCACTATCAGGCCGCGCAGTGTCGGCAGACGGTATGGCGGCAGCTCCATGACGAAGGGTGTGGTCTCGCCGGTGAACAGGCATTTGCGGAGGACCAGCGCCATGACAATCGCGATCATCACGCCGAGTATGTAGATGGCGAAGATGACCTTGCCGGCCATGTCGGGCGCGAAGAAGGCCCCGGCCAGTAGCAGATAGACGGGAAGCCGCGCGCTACAGCTCATGAACGGCGCAACCAGCATCGTCGTCAGCCGGTTCTTCTCATCGTCTATTGTGCGCGTGGCCAGGACCGCCGGGACGGTGCAGCCGAAGCCGATGAGCATGGGGATGAAGCTCTTGCCGTGCAGGCCGATGTAGTGCATGAGGCGGTCCACAACGAACGCCGCGCGCGCCATGTAGCCGGTGTCCTCGATGAACGCAATGGCGAGAAACAGCAGCAGTATGTTCGGTATGAATACCAGTACGCCGCCCACGCCGCCGATGATGCCGTCAACGATGAGGGAGCGCAGTTCCCCGGGTGGGAGCAGTTGCGAGACAGCGGTGCCGAGCGAGTCGAACCCGGCCTCGATCCATCCCATCGGCGGTCCGCCCAGCGTGAAGACCATCTCGAACATCAGCCACATGAGAACCAGGAACAGCGGTATCCCGATCACGCGATTGGTCACGATGTCGTCAATCAGGTCGGTAATGTCCACCTTGGGACGCCTTACGGTCGCAACGGCACGTCGGCAGGCTCCTGCTATGAATCCGTAGCGCCGGTCGCCGATCGCCAGTTCCGCATCCGTGCCGAGCACCTCAGCTATATGGCGCCTGGCCTGCGCAACCCTATCCAGCAGTTCCTCGGCCTCGGGAATTCTCTGGCGGAGGTCCTTCACTACTTCGGCGTCATCTTCCAGCAGCTTTATCGCCAGCCAGCGCGGCGAGATGCCCATCTGATCATCCAGGCCGAGGGTATCGAGCTTCTCGGTCACCGCAGCGATATGGGGTTCCAGCTCCGAGCCGAAGGAGATAGTCACCTGCGGCTTGGAGTACTTGGTGGCGACATCCGCGATCGCCTCGAGAAGCTCGCGCTTGCCGAAGCCGGTTGTCGCCACCATGGGGATGACCGGCGCGCCGACCAACTGGCCGAGCAGGACGGTGTCTATGCGCAGCCCTTGCGCATCGGCCATGTCAACCATGTTCAGCGCGATGATCACCGGTACGTCGAGCTCGATGAACTGGGTGGCGAGATAGAGGTTGCGCTCCAGATTGGTCGCATCAACGACATCAACGATCACATCGGGGCGTTCGTGTATGACGTAGCGGCGCGCGACGACTTCCTCCAGGGAATAGGGGGTGAGGCTGTACGTCCCGGGGAGGTCCACAATGTGCAACTCGCGGCCTTCGAACTCCGCCCGGCCTTCCTTACGTTCCACGGTCACGCCGGGATAGTTGCCTACATGCTGCCGGGAGCCCGTCAGGCTGTTAAAGAGCGTGGTCTTGCCAGAGTTCGGATTGCCGGCAAGGGCCACAACGATGGGCTTGTCTTTCCTCAATGGACTCATCGTCTGTCGACCCTTACGGCTTTCAGATGCACCCGCGAATGACCGGACAGCCGTCGGTTTGACTATCGCAATGGGCGGACAATGATGCGTTGGGCCATTCCGCGGCCAAGCATCAGCCTGGTGTCGAGCACTCGCACGATGCATGTGCCACCATGGCTTCCGACGACGCTAATGACCGCGCCAGGGACGAAGCCCATGTCAGTCAGGTGCCGTCTCATTCCGTGGCCGCCGCGCACCTCAACGACCTCGTGAGGTCGGCACGGAGCCGCCTGAACGAGCGGCACCTCGGGCGGAGGTGGCAGCATCTCAGCTCGCCCTGACATGGATATTCGCCGCCTCCTCGTGTCGCAGGGAGATGTGGTAGCCCCGGATCTTGAACTCCATCGGATCGCCCAACGGCGCCAGCCGTTCGACCTCCAGTTCGCCACCCGGCGTGAAGCCCATGTCCATGATTCGCCGTCGCACCGCACCACTGCCACCCAGCCGCAGAATGACTCCGCGCTGCCCCGGCATGAGTTGGTCCAGGGTGATATCGTCGCATTCGGGACCTCTGCAGACAAACGGCGAGCCGTCCGGGGCTTCGATGCCCTTGAGACATGCAGAGCAATCATCCGTACACGGCTGGCCCTCCCAGCGGCCCTTCAGATGCTCCAGCCAGTCGGCGCCGCCGCGCGGACAGCGCTTGATGAAGTCAATCAGCACCAGCAACCGCCTCAACGCCTCCGGGCTGAGCGCGTGCTCCATCTGGCACGCCTGCTGCTCAGCCACCTTCGGGTCCAGTTGCAGGATATCGGCGAGGAACTCCCGCAGCCCCTGGTGGGTTCGGTATATCTCTTTGGCCAGCTTGCGCCCACTGGGCGTAAACTCGATGGCTTCGTACTTCTCGTGAGTAACGACGTTCTGTTCGCTGAGGGTCTGCAAGGCCGAGGTAACAGAAGGCATCTTGACCTTCAGCAGATTGGCGATGTCCTTGACGCGGACAGCTCCCCGCTGCATCTCGAGGCGGTAGATGGCCTCCAGGTAGTCTTCCTGAGTAGCGCTGAGCTGAGTCACAGCCATTTTCTATCCGGAAGTTAGACTAATCTAAGTAATCAGCAGTCACTATAGCGACTGAGCGGCCTATTGTCAAGGACATCATGTCAACATACTCAAGTCAACCGAGCACGCGAAGCATCTTGAGAGCTGTACGACTCTCTGCAATCGAGCACAGCCGGGCGAAGAAGCCATATCATCTTGGGGTGTGACTGATAGAGCCGCCAGCAGAGGTGACCACTGCGCCGGCGGCCCGCATCATGCGTTAGTCAAAGATCGTGAGTTGCTGGTCGCCCTCGTCATGAGTGTCGTGGTCGGGTGTTTCATGGGTCTGGGACTGAGATGGATGAGAGCGACGTATCAGGTCACACAGCTCGCGAACATGCACGTCATTGGCCAGCGGGAAGGCTCCCTCCGCCAGCAATTGCCGGTTGCCCAGGCGCTTCGGGTTCATCTTCTCCCAATCAACTGCTGCCACCGGCTTGCCCTGCTTCTGCGCCCATTCGGCGGTCACGAGACTTCCTCCACCAATGCCCGAGGCGACCACCACCACCGCGCGCGCCAGGGCGGCGATGAGGCGATTGCGCGCCATAAGTGTACCAACTACCGCACCGCTGGTGGGCGCCAGCTCGGACAGCACCGCACCGGCCTCGGCGATTCCGTCAACGAGGTCCGCGTTCTCAGCCGGATACACGCGCCGAATGCCGCTGCCCAGCGCGGCTAGCGTGCGACCGCCTGCCATCAGCGCCCCGCGATGGGCCGCACTATCCACTCCCAGCGCCAGCCCCGACACAACTGTGATACGTTCGGCCGCAAAGAGCCTGGCAAGTGCGTATGTTCTCTCCACGTCGTCGCGGTTGGGCGAGCGTGTACCCACTATGGCCACTGCGACGTCATCCTCCGGCAGTATGCGGCCACGGATGCAGAGAAGCGGAGGTGGGTTGCGGAGCGCCAGCAGGCCCTGGGGGTAGTCTTCGTCCCGGCTACTGACCACGTCAACACCGCTCTCGCGCAGGCGGGCGAGATACTCGGCGAACTCGGGTCCTCTGGGCGCCAGTCGGGTCAGTGCCTCAATCTGCTCGGCGGTCAGCCGAGGGTCGGCCTCGCTGAGGTCCTCCGGCCCGGCCTCCAGAATCGCTTGGGCGGAGCCGAAGCGCGCCAACAGCTTGCGAAACCCGGCGGGCCCCACTTCGGCTCCCCAGACGATCGCCGCACGCAGTACGGTGTCCCTGCTGTAGGCTGCCATTTCCCGCTCTCGATCACTCATCCGCCGAAGACCCCGCAGCCATCTGTCGTGATCGTATCTGGACAATGATTCCACACATCGCGCTGCATACCTGCGTGAGCCGGTTGAAAGCCGATTCCATGTTATCCAGCATCGGGAGCCATGTGATATAATGCACCCGGTGTTGACGCTTTCCAGGGCGGCCCGGATGGCCCTTTGGACATGTCAGAGCAAGGCGGTAGCTGAATGACTGCCCGGGATGACAGTTTGTCTCTTCCCAACGGCTTCTTTGACCGGGCGCTGACCGCTCGGCAACTGAGCGATTTCGCTGAGTGTCCGCACAAGTTCCTGCTTTCTCATTTCGTTGACCGGCAGGCGACGCGGCGGTTCCTTGGTGGTCCCGCCGTCCTGCATCATGCCCTGCGGGGGGCGATAACGGAGCTGTATCGTGAGGGAATGTCGCCTGAGGGTGCGGAGCGAAGTCTGCAGGAGCTATTCGAGGGGCTGTGGGAGGGCGACCTGTGTGCAGACACCATGGAGGAGGAGAGCCTGCGCCGGCAGGGCTTGCAGATACTCTCCGACTTCGCTGCCGACTGGGTCGTTGACAACCCGACCGCCTTACACGCCGATCTGTCACTTGACGGCGAGGTGGACAGCGTCAAGTTTGCCGCCGTCGCCGACCTCGTGTTTCGACCAGAGAACGAGGGCGGACCTCTGCGTGTCATCAGAGCCATCTCCAGCCGTCGTCCGCCGACGAGGGCCGAGCTGGCGCAGGATATCTCCGCCGGACTGCTCCTTCTGCTGGCCGCCGAGCATTTCGCGCCACAAGTGGTGGAGGTGTCATACTATTGCCTGCGGCCCCGTAAGCTCCGTGGCGTGGACATGACGACAGAGCAGCTTGACTACCTGCGCCGAGACCTGGTTTCGAGAGTGGCGCGCATCCGTCGCGAACGGCGTTTCGCTCCGCGCAAGGGGAAGTACTGTCGCTGGTGCCGTGCGCGGGGCTGGTGCGAGATATGGAAGCGATGAAGCGCCTCATCCGGGTAGTGTCGGCCATACTGCTTGCGGCTGCGGCGTTGGGCCAGAGCGACTACGCCATGCAGACCGAGCATTTCCGCGTTCTCTACCCGGAAGGCCGCTATGACAAGGCGGAGGTAGTCGCGCAGGCCGCCGAAGATGCGCTCGGGCCGCTCAGTGCCTCTCTGGACGTTCAGCTTCCGGGTGTGATTACCGTCCGGCTGTTCAATACGCGCACGGAGATGTTCGCTACCATCGGCAGCAAGCCGCAGCCGTATGTGATGGGTCTGGCGTTGCCTGAGACGAACCGGATTCTGCTGGGTATCGTGGGGGACGAATCGCTGGCACGCACCACGGCACACGAGCTGGCTCATATCATGTTGTTTGCGAAATTCGGCTCGGAGATGCCCGCCGACCAGCCGCGCTGGCTGCATGAGGGGATCGCCCAGTTCGCTGCGGGCAAGCTGACCGAAGATCAGCAGCGAGTCCTCGGCGAGGTAGCCGTCTCGGGGGAGTTGCTGAGCATTGCTGAGATGGAGCGCGCATTCAGCGGCGATTCGCAGCAGGTCGCGCTGGCCTATGCGCAAGCACTCACGCTGACGCAATATCTGCACCAACTGCGGCCGCAGGGCGGAATCGCCGCACTTGTGGCGAACCTTACTACAACTGGCGACCTGAACCGCGCTCTCATCCGCACCTATGGGATGACGCAGGCTGCCATCGAGGCCGAGTGGCTCACGCAGACCCGTGCGCGATACCTCAGCGCGGGTATTCCGTTGTCGTCCGAGTTGCTGGTATGGGCCGCGATGGGGTTGCTGTTCATCGTGGCCATTGTGGTGCAGACCCGGCGCCGGGCCGCAATAAGACGGCGTTTGCAGGAAGAAGAGGCACTCCGGCAGCCTCTGGGAAGATGACCCATCGGCTGCCGGCCATAGAGAGGAGCACCAATAGTGTTAGATGCGATCGGGAGCTACATCAGCAGCGTGTGGGCGTCCACATTGCCTACCAGACTGGCTCACGCCATACTCATCGCCGTCGTTTTCGAGGTTCTCATACTGGTTACGCGATGGCAGTTGCGCAAGGGCCTGAAGAAGGTGCTGGCTCACGACCTGCACCGCGATGCCACGATGCGCGTGCTGCGCCGCAGGATCGTGCTCGGCCTGCCCCTGCTGATCAGCCAGACGGTACTCATCATCGTCGCCCTGGTCATCATCCTGCGCTACCTGGGGTTCCAGGTGAGTGCGGAGATCATGCCGCTGGGCCTCGCACTGGTGGTGGCCGTTCTGGTCATCTTCCGCAATGCCCTGGCGGACACGGCGGCAGGCTATTTCATCCTCTATGACGACCTGTTCGGTGTCGGAGACCGCATAACGACGGCTGATGTGAGCGGCCAAGTGGTGCAGATGGGCCTGCGCAACACACGCCTGCTGACCAATGACGGCCGCGAAGTCGTCATTGCCAACAGCCTGATACGAGAGGTCGTGAATCACACTCGCGCTGCCGAAAGCCAGAAGGCGCGCCAGGGATAGGTGCATGGTTTCCCC
>CAZJVY010000011.1:8584-63168 GCA_964549395.1 uncultured Armatimonadia bacterium
CCTTAATCTGTGTTAGTCGAGGAGTGAGCAATGTGGAGTTACCTGGCATAATCAACAACGTGAAGGCTGTCGTCCATGACTTCAACAGCGGGGCCGAGGTCGCCGTCGGGCGCTGCAGCATCAAGTTCATTGACCAGTCGGATCGGCTGCGGGTGATGCGTAACCGCTTCGAGGGGCATTTCCGGGCTGCCACGCAGGGAGACGCCGACAACCTCAACAGCCACCTGATCCGTGCCACGAGTACCGGGACGCCCTCGCACACGATGATGGTGGATCATGAAGGCCGGACGTACAGCTTCACGGTCAAGTTCGAGATGGGGGAGGGCACCCTCTTCGCCTTCTCCGGCCGCTCAGAGCCGAGGCTCGTCTGATCCGCAGCGCCCGGTCAAAGGCCCTGTCACGGCGTAACCACGGTTGCCAGCACGTCCCCCTCGCCGGCGTACGGGTGCATCGCCGGCAGTCGCACGTCCGAGTGCTCGCGGTGACAGCCGTACCGCCACAGGTAGCCGCTCGCGGGAGCCGCTACTTCGACCGTATTGAGGTCATCGTCCCGTGTGATGTGTCCCAACATTCGGCCTTCTTCCACGTAATCCGATGTCTGGAGACCAGCCTCTACGAAGAGCCCGCTGCAGGGCGCCTTGACCTCGTGCGTCCGGTCCTCGCCGTCGTCGCCGATGCTGACTATCGGCCCTTCCAGCAGTTCCAGCTCTCCGTCCATCATCCCGAACAGTCTGGCCAGGTTGGTGGCCGCCCGCAGGCCCTCGGCGACCTCCTTCTCGCGGATCACCCACTGCGGTGCCAGCTCGATGCAGAGCGCACCTCGGCCGCTTTCATGGAACAGCGTGGCAACTGTGGTACCCGTGGCCTCTTCGGGTCGGGGTGCGAAGATGCCCCAGCGGACGAAACGAATGGCACTGACGCGGGCCATGGCTGCTGACAGCTCGCGATCGCTGCGGGCAAGTGCCGCCGTCGCCGTGAAGCGCGACCAGCTATGCAGGTCCAGGCAGCGGCTGCAGTGGCGGACAACGGCTTCATGCAGCGACCAGGCGACCCGCTCGGTGTCATTGCCGTCGGGGTTGCCCGGCCAGGTGCGGTTCATGTTGTGGCCTTCGTCATCGGCGTAGGCCTGCTCTCCCTCCAGACTGATGTGCGACCGCCGGTGACGCAGCGCCGGGATGTTGGCGAAGGGCACCAGATAGACGGCTCCGCGTTGCAGCTCCCTTGCGCACAGCTCCCTGAAGCTGCGAATGACTTCACAGCCCTGGACCTCATTGCCATGCTGGGCGGCCAGCACAAGCAATGTTTCCCCCTCCACGCCGCTGTCGAGGTGCCAGAAGGGGGTTCGTACCTCGTTGCCATCGGTCAGTCGCGCAACCGCATATCCAAGTGTCGCCTCAACACTCATGTGCCTTTCCTTTCCGCCGCAGGCCAGTAACCCGCGTCACTCAAACGCTTGGGGGAAGTCGGATGGGAGTTCACGCATGCAGGTAATCGCCTGCAGCGTCTCATACCGCCTGTAAACTTGCTCGGGTGTGGTCTCCAGCAACGCCTCGGTGCCGAATGTCTCACAGCATCTCGACGCGGTAATTGTGCCCAACGCCAGCGCCACCCGCAGATCGCTCTCCTCGTGACGATCGGCCCAGGCGAGGTAGCCGATTAGTCCGCCTGCGAACGAATCGCCCGCCCCGGTGGGATCCTCGACATCCAGCAAGGGGCAGCAGGGCAGTGTGAAGCGGGCATCCCGTGAGATGAGTGTAGCGCCGTACTCTCCCATCTTGACCGCAACGTATTGCGGCCCGATGCTCAGAATCTCGCGGGCAGCGCGCGTGACGTTGGGTGTACCGGCGAACTGCCGCACTTCGGCATCGTTCATTAGCACCAGGTCCACCCGCTCCATCACGCGCACAAGGTCATCTCTCGCTGTCTCTATCCACAGGTCCATGGTGTCGAAGGCGACGAATGCATCGGTTGCCATCTGCTCCAGTACCGAGAGTTGGAGGGCGGGGGTGATATTGGCCAGGAACACGTAGCGGCTGTGCTTGTAGCTTTCGGGCAGCACCGGATTGAAGTCTGCGAACACGTTGAGCTGCGTATCAAGCGTATCCCGGGTGTTCATGTCGGTGTCATAGCGGCCGGACCAGTGGAACGACTTGCCGCCCTTCACGACCTCGACGCCTGCCAGGTCAATGCCCCGGGCGGCCAACATCGCCAGCGCTTCCTGTGGGAAGTCCTCGCCGACCACGCCTACGAGATTGACCGGTGCAAACAGACTGGCCGCTACGGAGGAGTAGTAGGCAGCGCCGCCGACGATGTTCTCCTGCCTGCCGAACGGTGTCTCCACATCATCCAGTGCCAGCGACCCGACGATCAGAACGGGCTCAGACATGCACTATCACCTGTGATGTTATTGAGATTTGACCGCGATTCGCTTACTGGTCGCGCTGGGGTGCCCGCGGCGGCCGCAGCAACTCGCGGAACGTCAGCCAGAGGATGAGCGGGAGAACGTAGAGACGAGGGATGCGAGTCGGCTCCTTGAGCGCACGGTACATCCATTCCAGCCCGCAGCGCTGCATCCACACCGGGGCGCGTTGCTTCAGGCCGGAAATGACATCGAGGCTGCCGCCGATGCCGATGCAGACCGGCACTCCCAGCTCAGCCATGTGTTGCACGATCCACTTCTCCTGCCGTGGTGCTCCCAATGCAACGAAGAGGGCGGCCGGGTGGCTGTCTCGGATCTCTCTGATTATCGCCGGCTCGTCCTCGGGCGAGAAGTAGCCGTCATGCACGCCGGCCACTCGCAGCCCTGGTATCCGTGCTTGCAGATTGCTTGCCGCCATCTCCGCAACTCCGGGCGCCGCCCCCAGCAAGTACACGGAGCGGCCCATCTCCGCCGCCACCTTGCATATCTCGCTGACCATGTCGCATCCGGCCACGCGGGTATCAATGCCCAGATTGAGCAACCGTGCCGCCAACACCACGCCGGCGCCGTCTGCAGTGACGAGGTCGGCCCGGTTCATTATGTGGCGCATCTCCGGGTCTTCCTGGGCGCGGATGATGCCGCCGGCATCGGTTGTCACGATGATATGGGGCGTGCCCTGGCTGACGAACTTGCGGACACGCTCCATCGCCTTATCCATGGTGACGCGATGGATGCGCACACCCAGCAGTTCGTATTCTGCGGCCGGTTGCGGCGGGTGTGCCGGCTTCATCAGCCGCAACGCCACGTACGGCACCAGGAGCGCCGCACTCAAGCCGACAACAAGAACGAGCGTCTTGAGAACGAATGTCACCTCGATGAGCAGGACCAGCACGACTGCCACTGCACAGATGATAGCCGTGCCCAGCAGCAAGATGGCACTCATCTGCACCTCGCTATAGCCCTGCTGCATCAATATCTCGTGAACATGGCGATGCGGACGGCTCCAGAGACCGCACCGTTGACCGCGCACGTAGTCGGCAATCCAGGAGTACGCTGCGCCGAACAGCGGTACGCTGATGACCAACAGAGGCAGCAACGCAACCAGGAATGCGGTGTTCTTGAGAGCGGCGGCAATGGAGACGGTGCCCAGCAAGACCCCAAGCATGTATGCCCCGGCCGTAGCACCTCCATAGGTCAGATAGGCCGCAAAGGGAAGCTGGGCGAGGCACACCAGCGCCAGGCTTGCAGCGGCCATAATCGCCACGGGTGTGGCATTGGCGGGCTGCAGCACTCCCACAGTGAGAAAGGTCAGACCCGTCAGTGCGCCAACTCCCAGCGATACCCGGGGAATGGTGCCGACGCGGGCAAAGACCGAGCCGCAGATGACCAGCCACACCATGCCCACGACCATGCCTGCCGGGCCGAGGTTGACAGAGCTGTGAGAGAACGGAAGCTTGATGGTACTGATGCTTATGCCGCTAGGGTACAGAAGTAGACCGGTGACCAGGACGGTCACGAGAGCACGCAATCCGCGCACAGGCTTGAACTGGTCTGTTATCGCGGCCACAATGAAGACCACGACACCAGCCGTCCACACGCCAAGCAGCTTCGTGATCTCTCCGGTGTCGGCGGTGCGTGACCACAACAGCCATCCGATAGCCGTCGCGGCGAGCAACACAACGCCGGAGAAGTCGGCGGCGGCATACGGCCCGCCCGGGCGGGCAAGGCGCCATCGCTCGAAGCAGAACACCGCCGCCGATAGGACGACGGCGGTTGCCAGAATGACTGACAGAGCCTGCAGCATTTCACCACCCGGCAGACGCGAAACGGATCAGGTGCCGGCTTCCCAACTGCTCAGGTACTTCTCCTGTTCCGGGGTAAGCCTGTCTATTGCGATGCCCATGGCCGCCAGCTTCAGACTGGCCACCTGATTGTCAATTTCGGCAGGCACGGTGTGGACCGCTACGGGCAGCTTATTCTCCACCACATATCGCGCACAGAGGGCCTGATTGGCGAAGCTCATGTCCATGACTGATGCCGGGTGACCTTCAGCGGAAGCCAGATTGACGAGCCGCCCCTCGCCCAACACGAATATCCGCCGGCCGTCTTGCAGCTTGTACTCCTCGGTCGCATGGCGGACCTGACGCCTGCTCACGGAAATCTCAGCCAGGTCCTTCAGGGCGATCTCCACATCGAAGTGCCCCGAATTGCACAGCACCGCGGCATCCTGCATGACTTCGAAGTGCTCGCGGCGGATCACCGAGGTATCGCCTGTCACGCTCACGAAAACCTGGCCCACCTTCGCGGCCTCGGCTATGGGCATGACGCGGTAGCCATCCAATGCGGCCTGTAAGGCCCGCAGGGGGTTCACCTCGCAGACGATGACCGATGCACCCATGCCTCGCGCACGCGTCGCTACGCCGCGGCCGCATTGCCCATAGCCGCAGACGACGAAATCGCACCCGGCCAGGAGCATATTCGTGGCCCGGAGGATCCCGTCTATCGTGCTTTGACCGGTCCCGTAATAGTTGTCGAAGAGGCATTTTGTATTCGCGTCGTTGACGGCTACGAGCGGATATCTGAGGGCGCCATCGGCAGCCATCGCACGCAGCCGGATGACACCTGTGGTCGTCTCCTCCATGCCGGCGATGATATTGGGAATCAGGGCCTGCCGGTCCGAGTGCAGCGTTGATATGAGGTCCGCGCCGTCGTCAATCGTGATCGTCGGCTGCATGTCCAACACCGCGTTGATGTGGCGGTAGTAGGTGTCACGGTCTTCGCCATGGACTGCGAATACCCCGATGCCCAAGTCCCGGACCAGCCACGCTGCCGCGTCGTCCTGGGTGCTGAGGGGATTGGAGGCGCACAGGCGCACCTCCGCTCCTCCAGCGACCAGCGTTTTCATCAGATTGGCGGTCTCAGTGGTTACATGCAGGCACGCGGCGATGCGCTGGCCTGCCAAGGGCTTGTCCTTCTCGAACTGCTCGCGGATCTGGCGCAGGACCGGCATCTGGATGTCTGCCCACTCCACACGCAGTTGACCCGCCCCGCTCAGATCGATGTTGGCAACGTCACAATCCATTTGTCATTGTCCTTTTATGTTGTGGTGGCTCACGATTCCGGCTGCCGCTTTCGGTCGTAGCATGTGCAGGCCCAAGGCATTCGCCACACGTCTGCCGACGCGCTCGGCTGACATCTCTGTGCCGGTCTCAGGGCAGCAGTTGCGGCTCCCAGACCTGCAGGCCCGTGTAGTCGAAGTTGAAGGGCAGTATCTGGCCGCCCAGGTCCTGCACGGTCTCCCGAATCACGTGCTCACGGTCGGCCTCGGCCAGGAATATCAGGCACCCGCCGCCGCCCGCGCCACAGGCCTTGCCCCCCAGCATCCCGCAGTCCTCGACGACCTTGAACAGCGCCTCAATCTTGGGAGTGGTCATCGTGGGCGACAGCCGCTTCTGGTTCTCCCAGTTGACCGACATCAACTGCCCGATACGCTGCAGGTCCTCATCTATGAATGCCTGCTTCATGAGCAGCGTGCACTCGCGGATATTGCGTAACGCTGCGCCGATACCCTTATCGCCGTCGGCGTACGGTCCCATGACCTGCTGGATGATGTTGCCCGAAAGCCGCGATTGTCCGGTGTAAACGAGGGTGAGGTGCTTCTCAAGGTCCAACAGGAAGCTACTGGATAGGGATAGGGTCTCAACTGCCACCTCACCGTCATGGAACTCCATGAACGATATCCCGCCGCAGGCCGCCGCGTACTGGTCCTGCTTGCCGCCGGCAACCTTCAGTTCCTCGATCTCCAGCCGATTGGCCAGTGCGGCGATCTCGGGCCGGGACATTTCGCCGCCCTGCAGGTGGTTGAGCAGCCCGACGAGAGTCACCCCCATCGAAGCACTGGAGCCGGTGCCAGACCCGGGTGGTGCCTCGGAGCGGGTGACAATGCGCAGGCCGGGCACCGACTTGAGACGCCGCACAGCCGCCTTTAGCAGGTCTAGGTTACCATCATACTCCATTTCGCGGATACTGCTAGCCTCGATGAACGTGCCGTAGTCCGCCGATTCGAGTACGAAGGTCCCTGCCTCAGCGGGCAGCGCCGTGGCGTAGGCGTACCTATTGATACAGGCGTTGACAACGAACCCGCCCACTTCCGTAGAGAATGGGGGGACGTCCGTCCAGCCACCGGCGAAGTCAACGCGGACGGGGGACCGCGCTCTTGCCACCTTGTTTGCCATTCTCCTCAACTTCCTATGTGCTGAGATATGCGGAAACGAAATCGGCTACCGCCGGCTGCCATGGCCGCAAACCGGCATGGCCGGCAAGTACCCACCGGCTGTTGTCCAATATGGCATGTAGGGGCCGCACAGTGGGGCTCGGCCATTCCGACGACTTGATCGGCTCGATTTGCGTATCGCCCAGACCGGCCGCCCGCAACGCGAACTGCGCCAGCTCGAGGCGACTGCAGGTCCCCGAGTTTGTCACATGCACTATCCCGCGCAGTTGCGAAATCGCCGCCTCCCACAAAGCAGTCGCCAGGTCCGATGTATAGGTCGGCGATCCGTACTCGTCCGCTACCACTCGCATAGGTTGCCCGGAGCGTGCACGCTCACATACCGAGCTGATGAAGTTCCGGCCGCCAGGGCCATAGAGCCACTGGGTGCGCACAATCAGATAGTCGGCCAGTAGCTCAGCAACCGCCCGCTCGCCGGCAAGCTTGCTCTCGCCATACGGATTGACCGGGTCGGGCACGTCGTCCACGCCGTAAGGCTCGGGCTTTGTGCCGGAGAAGACGTAGTCGGTGCTCACAAACACCAGCCTGCAGCCGTGTAAGGCACATTCGCGTGCCACCACAGCCGTCGCCTCGGCGTTATCGCTCCACGCGCGCTGCGGATCACGTGTGCAACCATCCACATCCGCGTAAGCGGCACAGTGGATCACGGTGTCCGGCGCGTGCTGAGCGAAGACACGCTCTGTCGCCGTTTGGTCGGTCAGATCGCCGTCAGCCCGCGTCACCCCCATGGAATCCTGTCCGCTTGGAGCCATCCTGACGACTGCGCTTCCCAACATGCCGGCGGCGCCGGTGATAAGTATCCGAATCGGAGCATCCTCCAGCTCTCATGGCAAGCCGGGCATTGCGTGCCGCTTCGCCTGGCACCAGTGGAATTCGTCTCGGTGAAGCCACCGGTCAATGGTATCAAGTTGCGGTCCGCAACGCAAGACCGGCCCGAGTGGCGCTTCCGCATGGGAACCCAGGCTCTGGGTCCAGCAACATGGCCGCTGAGCACTCCGGCACCGCCGGCTGACCCTAGTCCAGCCTGCTGAAAGCCTCCACGACGGCCTGCAACCTGGCCATATCGTCCGGGTCTGCGTCTTCACCGGCCTGAGCCAGACACTCCGCGATCTGGTAGCTGGCTATCGCCCCTGCAACGCGGCGAGTGGCGGACAGCACTGCGCTGACCTGCATGAGTATCTCCACTCCGTCGCGGCCCTCGGTCACCATCTTCTGCAGGCCGCGTACCTGCCCCTCAATCCGCTGGAGGCGGTTGACTATGCTCTGGATGCTCTGCCGTTCATCGCTCTGTTCCATCGTTGATCCCCTAAATAGATACCATGTATGCCATCACAAGTCCAGCACTTCCGGCACGCCCATACTCTCGCCGGCATGCCTCGGCGGCGGGCGCTGTCGCGGCTGTGTTGCGTTGACAACCGCGAAGATGATACCATATAATTCCAGCGCCTTAACATAGCAGCACATCGTGGCAGCAGATGGCTCGAAGGGAGAGCTCCGGGATGACCAGAGCGCACCTCGTCTCAGTGGCTGTGGCCCTCATCCTACTCATTACCCTCATATCCTTGCCGGCACAGCTTCACGCCCAGGCCGGGAAGAGCTTCACCGACGGCGTGGGTGCCTTCGAGAGCGGAGACTACGAGCGCGCGATTACCATCATCAAGGCCGTCGTCGCGGAAAAACCAGACCTCGAGTCGGCATGGTACTTCCTTGGTCGTGCGCATCTGAAGATGCCTACCCCCGATCTGAAAGCCGCTTTGGAGGCTTTCCAGCACGCTGTTGAGATAAACCCCCACAGGCCCGGAATTCGCCTTTACGAGGGGGAGATCTACGAACAGCAGGGGGCCTACGAGGAAGCCCTGCAGGTATATCAGGAGGAACTCCGGCTCCGCCGCGGGCGCGACGTGGACGACGTCAACATGGCGCTGGGCCGGCTGTACTATCTCAAGGGAGATTACAGCAAGGCAATCGCGGTTCTGAGCGAGCTGGCGCGAGAGCGACCTTTGCACGTCCAATGCCTATACTACCTGGGGCTTGCCGAGACCAAGACCGGAGCCTACGAGCAGGCCATCGAGCATCTCAAACACGCCAGTGAGGTATGCCAGGAATACCAGACGCTCTTTAGCAGACTGGACGGCCAGGAGAATGATCCGAGGATCATCGAGTTGCGCCGTCGCGGTCTGACCCACGAATACCTTGTGCAGCGGTATGGCGCTGCGGAGGACTTTGTGTCCAACCTGCGCCTTTGGTCGGCCCTCAACAAGGCCTGGGGCGACGCGTACATGGAAGCAGGTGAGTGGGCGCAGGCACGCAACGCATACCGTCGGTGCCTGGAGCTGGAGCAGAAGGGAAACCCCGTAGACCCGGAACCGTTCGCGCTCGTCGCGCTGGCGTACCTCGCCGACGCGAGAGACCTCTTCGCCAACCAGGGCATGCTGTTCCAGTCAATTGCCGTCGTTGAGGCCGCCATCGAAAGCGCCAATCAGTCGCTGAAGATGAACGAGAACTATCCTCTGGCTCACAATGCCCAGGGCGAGATATATCTGTTCCAGGCACGTACCTATGTCACCATGCCCGAGCTGAAGATAGCATCCCACACCTATGACGATGCCATTGCGTCATTTCAGAAGGCGATAGAGCTGCGGCCGGACTACGCGGCTGCAATGCTGAACCTTGGCATCGCATATACCGAGATAGGACGGTTCAGTGAAGCGGTGGATGTACTGAAGAAGGTGACGAAGCTCGAACCCGAGAACGCCGGTGCCCACGCCAGCTTGGCGAAGGCTTACCTGGGGCAGGAGCAGGCCCAGCAAGCGGCTGAGGAGGCTCAGACTGCGCTGGCTCTTGACAGCCGCAACTATGAGGGGTTGCTGTACGCTGCGATGGTGGATTTCTACTACCGCGGTCGGCTCGGCGACGCGGTTAACTACCTCAACAAGGCCATCGAAGTAGCGCCAACCCGACCGGACGCATACCTGGAACTGGGGAACATCTATTTTCAGATGGAGTCTTGGTACCGTGCACGCTATGAGTACCTCAAGGCTCTCGAACGGATACCCGCCGCCGTTATCGCCAACACGGCCCAGGACCGCGCTCGGGCCAACTTCCTGATTGGGCATACCTACCATCACGCCGGGCTCTACGACAAGGAAATTGCGTACCTGAACGAAGCGCTGTCCCTCAACCCGTTTTTTGTGGATGCCATGCGCCAGCTCGCGCGGGCGTATGAGGCCAAAGGCGAGTATCGAGCGGCGAGGGAGGTGCTCATGCGGGCAGCAGGAGCGGCAACCGAAGAGGTCGAAGCGCAGATACACGTTCAGTTGGGGCAGATGTACGAACGCGAGGGTCGGCCGCATGACGCGATCTCCGAGTATAAGGCGGCGCAGAACCTGGACGACACTAACTACGAAGCCCAGCAAGGCCTCGATCGGCTTGAGGCCGGCGGTTAGCACACGGCGGGTAGAAGCATTGCTCAGTGGTTGGACGGCCGCGAGGTCCGCGACGATGTTTGCCGTGGCAGTGGCGGCATGTGTCGCGGCTGCATTTGCGCCGGCTGTGGTGCACGCTCAGCCCCTGCCGCAAACGCGTCGCGTGCAACTTGATAACGGCCTGACGCTGTTGTTCCGCCATAACCCGGCAGCTGAGACGGTTGCCATTGGTGCCTTCGTCAAAGTGCCCGCAAGCTGCGAGACGGCGGAGACAGCCGGGATCCGCGGCGTCGTCCAGAGCATGTTGTTGCACCGGCCGGCGGAGGCAGACCGAGCCGATCCGGTTCAGCAACTCGCGGAGTGGGGCGCAGTCGTGAGCCAGTCGGTGCAGTTCGATTGCACGCAGTTGCGCCTGTTGACGTTGGCCGAGCACTTTGACAAGTCCCTGCTTCCGCTGCGTGAGATTCTGATGGGCGCTCGCTTCAACTGGAGTGAACTGGCGGCCGTGCGTGCAGCCCAGCAGCAAATGCTGGTGGCGGCCGAGGAGACCAGCGTTGCCTACGCCAGTCAGCTCGGCTTCTCGCATCTTTTTTCAGGCACGCCCTGTGCCTGGCCTCCGGAGGGGAGCACGCTCGCCCTGCGGCGGCTGCGTCAGGGCGATGTACGCAGGTTTTACGAGCGGTATTGGCGGCCCAACAATGTTGTGCTGGCGGTGTGTGGGCCGCTGGATTTCGAGCATTGTCGCCGACAGGTGAAGGACGTTTTCGGCGGCCTCCTGCCGGGCGCTGACGACCAGAGGGAAGGGCTACGGCTGCCGGACTGTGAGCCGGTGTATATACACCGCCCGTGGCCGTCGGGCAATGCCATAATCATGATGTTGACCAGAGCGCCGGCACCCGGTGATAGCGACTATGCCGCGGCAGAGGTGATGGCCGCGGTGGTTGCTGGAGGGCAGGGATCCATCTTGTGGCAGGCTCTGCGCCAGCAGCGGCCACTGGTCTATGGAATGGACGCCGGCGTGGCGGGGTCCAACCTGTGCAGCACCTTCCAGATCGCCGTCGGCTGTGATGCCGGGCAGGCGGCCGAGGTCTTCACGGTAGTCCGAGACCGGATCGGCGAACTCCTGGCGACGCCGCCGACAGAAGCCCAGGTTGCGAGGGCCGTGAGGTATGTTACCGGGAACTATCTGCTCAACCAGCAGTCGAATCTGTATGCGGCCTCCCTGATGGGTTTCTGTGAGGTGCTAAGCCCCGGCCAGGGCCCTGAATTGCAGAGCGGGCTGCCGGCTCAGGTGAGTGCCATAGGCCCCACGGAGGTGCAGCAAGTAGCCGAGAAGTGGCTGAAACCAGCCGTGTGGGTCCAGATAGGCGGCGCGCCGCCCGGTTACTAAGGCAGGTTTAATCGTAGCTATTACTGGCTATAGTAATAACTGCACTCTCACATCAGTGCAGTGTACTGGACGCCTCTGGCTGGGATGGCTAGGAGGAACGCCGATGCAATCCACCAAGCTGAGCGTGTTGGTAATCTGCGCAGGCCTCATTCTCGCGTGGGCGGCTCCACTGCTCGGGCAGCAAGGCGAGTACTCATACATGGCCGGCTATGACACGGGCCACAGTGGCGTGAGCCCTGGTGGCTTGCAGCTTCCGCTCGTGTTGAGTTGGCGTTACTCGCCGGATATCAAGGAGGCCGTGAAGGCCGTGGCATCTCCAGTTGTCGGGCCGGATGCGGTCTACTTCCCGGCTCACAATAGCATTTACGCAGTGGATCGCCGGACGGGCGAGAAGAAGTGGGAACTCTCGGTCGGCGCGCGGATTTACGCCACCCCGCTGCTACATGATGGCGTCCTGTACTTCGGTGCTGACGACAAGAAGCTATGGGCTGTTAAGGCCGAGAATGGCAACCGTATCTGGCAGTTCCCGACTACGGCAGCCGTCCGCTCGGCACCGCTTTACGTCTCAGGCATGTTGTACTTCACCTCTGAAGACGGCCGCATCTACGCGATGAACGCGAGCAATCACACTCTGTCCTGGCAATTCCAGACAGGCGGCAAAGTGTTCACCACGCCCTGCTACTACCGTGACGTGGTATTTGCCCCTTCGGAGGACGAGCATCTCTACGCGATCAGCGCACGCGACGGGGGCTTGGTTTGGCGTGCTCAACTGCCGTCGAAGTACGTGTTTGCAGCGCCGATTATCGAGCGCGGTAAGGTGATCGTCGCATCGGGCAACAGCCTCATCGCATACGATACCGGTCGCGGTGCTCGGCGGTGGACGTTCAACTCCGGCGGTCTGATTTCCGCCATGCCGGCGACGTGCGACCGTCACATCTACGTCGGCAGCAATGACGGGGTTGTTTATTGTCTGGACAGCACCGACGGGAGGATACTCTGGCGCTTTCCCGCGCAGGGGGTCCGCAAGCCCGTTTCGGGGCCCCTGAGTATCGCAGACGGCAAGGTCTTCGCCCGCTTCGGCAAGACCAACATGGCGGCACTGGGGCTTACCGATGGTGCGCTGCTCTGGGAGTACAAGCTGCCGGAGCCGAAAGCCCTGGCACAGGCTGCTGCTCCCACGCCGGGCACCACCCCTACCACCGAGCCAGCCGCGGGAGCGCCGGACATGGGGCCGGGCGGCATGATGCCAATGGAGGAGCCCGGAGGCAGGCGCGGGGGGCGCACGCCGGTTCAGCGGACGACCATACTCTTCGAAGACAGTGTCGTTTCCGGTCTCAGCCTGAGCCTGGACAGTGCCTACATAATGGCCGCCGATGGTCTGGCGTACGGGTTTGAATCGGCTGCGGCAGATAACGTGAGGCCTCAGATTACTGCCGGCCTGCTGGACGTTCCGGGTCGTGGCGGCATCCAGGCGCGTTTCCCTCTGGTCGTGGACCGCGGCGACACGTTCCCGGGACGGTACGCTGACTTGGTTGAGGTGCCGGGGGCGCCGCCAATCGCTCTGTCCGTTAGCGTAGTGGACGAGGGCGCTGGTATCAACCCGGAGGACCTTACCGTGGAAGTGGACGGGAAACTGGTTGAGGCGACGTATGACGCCCAGCAGGGATTGCTGTGGTACATATACGACCCGCGAGGTGCTGCGGTGGCGCTACCGAACGGAATCCGCAATTTCGTGATCACGGCAACGGACTGGGTAGGCAACGAGGTCAAGGCTCAGCTTTCGTTCACAGTCAACAACTCCCTGGAGCCGCCCGGCCCGCCGGAACAGGAGACGCGGCCAACCATGGAGCCCGGCATGCCAGGCCCTGGACCGATGCCCGGACCGGAAGGGCCGATGGTCCCGCCGATGCCCTGAGCACCTCGCCCGCCGAAGCCGAATGGGAGGCATCCATGGGTAAAACAATCGTGACAGTGCTGCTGATCGTCATCGTCGTCGTGTACGGCGCCATGTTCATCAACTGGAATATGGAGACCATACGCGTTGTCGGATGCATCTGCCGTGAGAATGCATTCTTCACGGACATGCCGAAGGCGTATCTGGCCATGGGTGGTGTGGTGGCCGGCGTGTTGGTCATGGGCATCGCCGCCTGGTCGGCGTGGGCGGCGCAGAGGCGGCTGGTGCGTGAAGCCGAAGCGAAGGTCGCCGCGGCGGCGGAGAAGCTGCGGGAGCGCACCGACATGGTTCGTGACCTCCGTGACGAAGTAGACAGGCTCAAGAGGGAGCTGGTGGGCCGCAACGCCAATGCACTGCCTGCGGAGGGCGGCCGTGAGGAGGAAAGCGACGACACGATTTGACACGCGTCGCCTTTACAAATAGGATAGTGTCCAGCAATGCAAGAGGCCCACGGGCCTCTTGTCCTTTTCCCGGCACGCGACGCTGCAACTCGGGGAAATGCCATGACAAACCTTGACGCATGGTTGCTACTCAACGCGAGCGGCCTGACGCCGCTGCGTCAGCATGCTCTGCTTCGTGCCTTCGAGACGCCGGAACGGATACTGGCCGCGATGGATGCCGATCTGGCGACGGTAGAGGGCATCACCACCCAGCATGTGAGCAAGCTGCGGGAAGCCGAACGCCACGTGGACCTGGCAGCTATCAGGGGCGCCATGGCGGAGCACGACGTCCATGTCGTCACCTGGGGCAGTGAAGCCTACCCCCGGCTGCTTTCTGAAATCGAGGCGGCGCCTCCGCTCTTGTTCGTGCAGGGGGGAATGGCTCCGCAGGATGATCAGGCCATCGCCATCGTCGGCACCCGCAAGTGTACGCCGTACGGTGAGCAGGTGGCGAGGCGTCTGGCCCGGGACCTGGCGCGCAGGGGGTTCACCATCGTCAGCGGCATGGCGGAAGGCATTGACGGTGAAGCGCACAAGGGCGCGCTTGAGGCCGGAGGGCGCACCATCGCGGTAATGGCCTCAGGCGCAGACATCACGTACCCGGGCTCGCACCGGCAACTGCGGGGGGACATCGCGGCGGCCGGCGCAGTGGTCACGGAGTACGCTTTCGGCACCGAGCCGCTACGCGAGCGCTTCCCGGCCCGCAACCGCATCATCAGCGGCCTTGCACTTGGCGTGGTAGTTGTTGAGGCACCATCCGCCAGTGGCGCCCTTATCACTGCGCGGCTCGCGGCAGAACAGGGCAGAGAGGTCTTTGCCGTACCCGGCAGCGTGGACAGCCCCAACAGTCGCGGCTGTCATGCGCTCATCAAGGACGGCGCAGCCCTCGTCGAAGTCGCCGAGGATGTGGTTGCCGGTCTGGGGATAATGCTGGAGGCCGTACCTACACGACCGGCACCCCGAGAACAGCCGCAGTTGGCCGGCGACGAGGCGGCGATCATGAAGACGCTGTCCTACGAGCCTCGTCAGGTTGACGACATCGCGGCAGAGGCCGGACTGTCAGTCGCAAGCGTCAACGCAACTCTCATGCTGTTGGAGATGAAAGGTTTGGTCAGGCGCTTCCCGGGCAACACCTATGTCAGAATAGGATAGACAATGGCGCATTGGCCGTGAGGAGCGCCGGCCGCTGCGACACTACTGAATTCAATCAAAGGGTGCAGCAATTGAGCAAGAAAGCGATCATAGTTGAGTCACCGGCGAAAACCCGGACGCTAGCCCGTTTCCTCGGAGACGAGTTCGAGCTTCTGGCCTCCAAGGGCCATGTGCGTGACCTGCCCAAGGAAGGCATTGCCGTTGATGTCGAGAACGGCTTCCAGCCGGACTATGTGACAATACCGTCACAGCGCAAGACCGTCAGTTCCCTCAAGAAGCAACTCAGTGGCGCAGACGAAGTCTACATCGCAACCGATCCTGACCGCGAGGGCGAGGCAATCGCCTGGCACTTGGTCGAAGCACTGGGACTGAGTGAGGCTAAGCGCATCGAGTTCAACGAGATCACCAAGGATGCCGTACTACGCGCTCTGGCACACCCCGGGGCCATAGACATGAACCGCGTTAATGCCCAACAGGGACGGCGCATTCTGGACCGACTTGTCGGTTACAAGGTCAGCCCGGTGCTCTGGAGCAGGATCGGCAGCAGGGGTCAGAAGAACGCACTTAGCGCCGGCCGCGTCCAGTCCGCCGCACTCCGCCTCATCTGCGACCGCGAACGCGAGATCGCCGCCTTCGTCCCACAGGAGTACTGGACCATTGATGTCATGTTGTCCACGGGCGAGCCCGACAAGCGACTCAAAGCTGGACTGAAGACGAAGGGCGATGTGGAGCTTGAGCTCAAGACCGAGGCGGACGTGCTGCCTATCGTTGAGGAACTGAAGCAAGCTCAGTACCGAGTTGCCGACATCGCCAAGAAGCGTACTCAGCGTGCCCCTCAGCCTCCCTTCCGGACAAGTACGCTGCAGAGAGCGGCCGCAGGCAAGCTGCGCTTCTCTGCCAACAAGACCATGAGGATCGCGCAGGTGCTCTACGAGGGTGTCGAAACCGACGATGGCACCGTGGGTCTCATCACATACATGCGCACCGACTCAACGCGCATCTCAGACGACGCCCGCAACCAGGCCCGCCGGTACATCACCGACCAATTCGGCGACAAGTTTGTCGGCAAGGGAGCGACCGGCAAGCAGCGCAAGGGCGTGCAGGACGCTCACGAGGCGATTCGTCCCACCGATGTCACCCGCACGCCGGAGCGCATGAGTGCCTTCCTCGACAAAGACCAGGCCAACCTCTACGAGCTCATCTGGCGGCAGTTCGTGGCAAGTCAGATGGCGCCCGCGGTCTTCGACGAGATAGCTGTGGACATCGCCGCAGACGACTACGGACTCCGCGCCGCCGGCTCAGTTCTGCAATTCCCCGGATACCTCGCAGTCCTGCCCCAGGAGCGAGACGAGACGGAAGCGCTGCTGCTCCAGGAACTGCGCCAGGATCAGAGCCTCCAGCTTGTGGAGGTGGTACCTGAGCAGCACTTCACGAATCCACCCCCCAGGTTCACGGAAGCGTCACTGGTGCGGGCTCTTGAGGAGAACGGCATCGGCCGGCCCAGCACATACGCCCCGACCATCGAAACCCTGCGCCAGAGGAAGTACGTGCGCATGAAACAGCGCACATTCCTGCCCACCGTCCTGGGCTTCGTCGTCAACGACTACCTGGTCGCGAACTTTCCTGACATCGTGGACATTGAGTTCACTGCCAAAGTTGAGGAGCAGCTTGACGAGATTCAAGACGGCAAGCTGGGATGGCGGGAGCTTCTGGAACAGTTCTACGAGGGCTTTGAGGCCAAGGTCGAGGCGGCAGCCACTGCCGAGCCGCCAGTGCTAGAGGGTGAGACATGCCCAAAGTGTGGTGGCCGCCTGCTGGAGCGCTACTCACTGTACGGGAAGTTCGCCGGCTGCGAGAAGTATCCTGATTGCGACTACACCCGGGACCTGCTGGGAGATGTCGTGCCTCAGGAAGAGGTGGAGGAGGTTGGACGAGACTGCCCGGACTGCGGCAAGCCGCTGGTCTACCGACTCAACAACCGCGGCCGCAAGTTCATTGGCTGCACAGGCTACCCGGACTGCGAACACACCGAGACGGTGGACGCCAACGGAGACCCGGTGCCCCCCGCTCAGAAGACGGATATCCAGTGCGACCTCTGCGACGGGATGATGGTAGTGCGCATGAGCCGGCGGGGGCCCTTCCTGGGCTGCAGCAACTTCCCCAGGTGCCGCAATACCAAGCCGATAGAGGCTCTGGGTGCGGATGCCGAAGCCGCGGGGTTGGTCGCCGCAGCTGCGACGGCGACCGGTGACCGGGAAGCGCGGCACGGTCAGGCCACGGCGGGCGGCGTCCTTGAGCTGAAGTGCGACAAGTGCGGGGCGCAAATGGTGGTGAAGACCGGCCGTCGCGGCCCCTTCGTGGCGTGCTCGGCATATCCGAAGTGCAAGAACGCCAAGCCGATGTCAGTCGCCTATGAAGCAGGTTACAAGCGCCCGGAGACCGAAAAGCTCGAGGAACCATGTCCCGAGTGCGGCAAGCAGCTCGTCGTCCGTGCCAGCCGTCGCGGCAAGTTCATCGGCTGCTCGGGCTACCCGAAGTGCAGATACACGCGCAACCTGGAAGGCGACGGTAACCAGGCGTAGCGACCGGGACCAGCAATGGCGCAGGACAGGCGTGTCAGCCAGGCAAGTCACGGGCTATCCATCCCGGTGAGCGTGGCTGTATTCCTTACGGCCACCTCGGTTCTTGCCTTTGAGGTCGCCCTCACGCGCGCCTTCTCGGTTCTTTTGCGCTACCATTTCGTGTTCCTGGCCATTTCGCTGGCAACGTGCGGCCTGGGCGTCGGTGGCCTCCTCGATTTCCTGCTCTGTCGGCGTTTCCCTCAGTGGCACACTCCCACGCAGTTGAGCATACGGGGCCTGGCCACTGCAGTGCTCTACCCGCTCGCGGTCGTTCTGCTCTTCGCCACACCGCTGTCGGCCAGGCTCACCTCGGTATGGGTAGTCAGCGCAGTGTGCATTTGCCCGTTCCTTGCGGCCGGACTGCTGCTCAGCCGCGCCTTTGCCGAATTCTCAGCCCAGAGCGGCCGCCTGTACTTCGCTGACCTGGCTGGCGCCGCCATCGGCAGCTTTGCCGTCATCGCGATACTGCAGTTGGTGGGCGCCATCAACGCGGCGTTCGTGTGCGGGCTGCTCGCCGCCCTTGGCGCGGCCGTCATTGCCTGCGGCCTGAAAAGGTGGCCTCTCAAGGCCGGTTCGGCCGCAGTTCTGATCATGCTTGGCCTGCTGTTCATCGGGAATACTTCGTTCCGCTACCTCGACCTGCCGGCTTTGCCACTACAGGACGACCCCCTCGCCAAACCGCTCTATCAGGAACTCGCCGACCCGCAGGCGAATGCCAGGATAGTGGCAAGCGAATGGAACGCCTTCGCCAGGACGGATGTCGTGGCCTATGCCGACGGCAACGGCGAATTCGACCCCAAAGGCGACCTCTACGTCTATACCGACGGCGAGGTTCCAACGAACATGATCGCTTTCGATGGGGATCTGTCGGCCATCGGGGACCGTCTGCAGGCCTTCATCGGCTTTGTGCCCTTCGAGCAGTTCCGTCCGCAGCGAGTCATGCTCATCGGGCCCGGCGGCGGCCTGGACGTTCTCCTGGCTCTGGCGTCGGGCAGCAAGGAGATAGTCGGGGCCGAACTCAACCCCTCAATCCCGCGCATCGTTCGCCGGTATGGCGAGTTCACGGGCCACATATACGACTACGAGAACGTGCACATCTACGTGGACGAGGGGCGAAGCTTCCTGAGTCGCTCGCAGATGCAGTTTGATATGATCTATATGGCGCTGACCAAGACCGCCACCACCGCATCTTCAAGTCTGGCACTTGTCGAGAGCTACATCCACACCAAGGAAGCGCTGACCGCTTGTCTGCAGCATCTAACACCCGAGGGGAAGATCGCCTTCGTGTGCCAGGAGCCGCTAATCCTCCTGCGGACAATGCTTACCGCCCGCGAGGCGCTGGCAGCAGTCGGGGTGCCCTATGAGAACACCGTAGACCACTTCCTGGCGGCCGGCATGCCACGGCGGGCGTACATGCTGGGGCCGTACCGCCACCTGCTCATCATCTCACGCAATGCCCTCTCACCGGAAGATGGCGAACGGTTCGCCAAGCACGCCATAGCGGCGCACTTCGACCCGGCCTACGCCCCGGGGGCATACGTCCCGCTCCCCTTCAAGTGGCTCACCGACAATCCGATGATGGACGCCCGCCAGTTCGTCAACTGGTTCAACGCCGACCGCGTCGCGCATGGCTATGTCCCCATCAATATCATCCCATGCACCGATGACAGGCCCTTCGTCGTTGACATGACATTCGGTGTCCCGGCGCAGTTTACGGGCTTCATGGCCGAGGCATTCGGTCTGGCGGTAGCGCTGTCTCTGGTGCTCCTGTTAACCACCACGAGGGGAATTCGTCACCGGCTCAAGCCCGGCCCGCTGGCTGGGGCCATAGGCTACTTCATGCTGCTGGGCATCGGCTTCATGCTGGTGGAGACCTCGCTGATCCAGAAGCTGGTGCTCTACCTGGGCTATCCGGTACTGAGCCTTTCGACCCTTCTCTTCGCCGTACTGATCAGCAGCGCCGTCGGCAGTCTGTTCACTCAGCGGTGGCCCGAGGACAAGCTGCCGAAGGTGGTCATGGCGGCCTCGGCGGGGGTGGTTGTGTACGGGCTGATCTCGCAACTGCTGTATCCCGCCGTGGTCGGCGGCACTTTGGCCCTCGACATCCGGTGGCGGTGCCTGATCACGATGGTCATGCTGTTCCCGCTGGGGTTCTGCCTGGGAATGCCGTTCCCCAGTGGGCTGCGCGTGGTCGGCAACTGGGGCCATAACCTGGTGCCGTGGCTGTGGGGCATCAACGGCTTGACCTCGGTGGTCGGTTCGGTGGCGGCCATGAGCCTCGCAAAGCTGTGGGGGTTCTCGCACGTGCAGATGGTCGGCTGGGCCTTCTATGCAGGTGTCTTCGTGCTGGCGACTGCGCAGCTCTTTGCCCAGCGCCCGAAACACAAATGGCGCGACAGACCGCCGGCGAGATAGCGCTTGCCTCGCGCCAGACTGGACAGGAGTGTCGGCGTTGGCATCGGTCGGCGGGACAGAGCAGGCTGAACAGCACGCGCCGATCAGCGCGATTGAGGCGGCACTGCTTACACTGGCCGCCTTCTTTTTCACCTCATCCCTGACTCGCCACCTGTGGATGAAAGCGACCGCGCCGGCGCTGGCGTGGTGGTTCCTGGCCAACCTGGCGCCGCCGCTGCTCATGCTTGCCGGGGCGGTGTTAATCATTAAGCACTTTCCCGGCCTGCTCCCGGGGCGCGGCGCGACGCCCAGAGTCATAATGATGAGCCTTGGGGGCGTTCTGTTGGGTGTGGCCGGCGGTATGGCGGTCGGGGCCACACATGCCCGCTACCTGGCGGCACCCCTCAACCCTCGCTATCAGCTGCTATGGGCCATCGCCTGGGTTGGTGTGCTTGCTCCTGTCATCGAGGAGGTATACTTCCGAGGTGTACTGCAGGGAGCCCTCCTTGAGCGCCTCGGTAGGCCATCGGCGGTCTTGCTGGCGGCGGCGGCCTTCGCCCTGGCGCACCAAGGTATCCCCAGCCTGGCGACCTCATTCGTTCTCGGCCTCGGCTTCGGCATGCTCGCTGCATCCGCACGCTCGCTGGTACCGGCCATCAGCGCACATATTGCGTGGAACCTTGGCACCGTCTGGCTGGCAACCATCGGCGTCTCGCGCGTAGTCGCTCGCGATCTTGCCGTTGTCGGGATCGTGTGCCTGTTGACAGCCCTCGTGGCATTCCGCGCACACAGGGAAGACGATCCATGAGGTGCATGCCACCGGACTACACCGAGGCGAGGGAAGGCCGCGTCCTATTCGTCTGGGGAGGCATCCCCTTCTGGATTGTGGTTGACCGTGCCGCCGCCAAGTTCATTCAGCAGCTTTGCGACGGTGCATCAACGGCCAGCGCTCTGGAGGCGGCTGCGGGTGGCGATGTCGGCTTTCATGCGCAGCGTGACGCCGCTGCGATCCTCTCGCGATTGAAACGCGCCGGAGTGCTTGGCGGCCGGCCTCGTAGGCCGCCCAGAGAGCGCATCGAGAGCATCACTGTCAACGTAACCAATCGCTGCAATCTCAACTGCAGGTTCTGCTACAACGCCGGTCGTGAGTTTGTAGCGAACGAACTCAGCGCCGATGAGATGATTCGGGGGCTGGAGAGCGTACGCAGATGGATTGTGCCGGGGGCCATGCTGGCCCTGTTCGGTGGCGAGCCGCTGCTGGAGAAAGACAAGACGCTTGCACTGGCTCGGTGGGGCAGACGGCGCGGCCTCAGCCCAATCATCTCGACCAACGGTCTGCTTGTGGATGATGAATTCGCCGCAGCGGCGGCGGAGACCGGACTGGAATGCCAGGTCTCGATTGACGGTGCCCAGGCTTCCACACACGATGCCATTAGAGGCCCTGGCAGCTTCGATCGTGCGGTCGAGGCGGCGCGGCGACTGGTGCGGGCCGGCGCCCACACTTTGATAAGCATGGTCTTTCACTCCGACAACGTGAGTGAGATCCCTGACTTTCTCCGCATGGCGAGACACTTGGGGGCGCAGGAAGCCCGCTTCGTGCCGCTTAAGAGCATAGGCGGCGGGTGCGGCTACCGTGCCGTCGAGCCGGTGCATGTCATCAGAATGGTGCAGCGGCTGGTGGACAAGGAACCGGAACTGCTCCCACTGCTCGGAAGGGACCATGTGTCAATCCTCGCCCAGACGTGTCAGTCGTGCAGTCCACGACAGACCTGCGGCACCGGCAGCCAGACATTCCTCCTCGATGCCGACGGCACCATATATCCGTGCGTGAACTTGGTGTATCCCGAACTCGCTTTGGGTAACATAAAGATGGAACAATTGCGCTCTATATGGGCTAGGTCAAGTAGGACTGACGGGGTGCGTGAGCAGGTACGCTTGTCGGCAAGGATTGATAGTTGCGGGAAGTGCGTGGTGCGGCATTGGTGTGTCGGAGGTTGTCGCGGTGAAACATATCACAATACCGGCACTCTTAACGGGCCATCGGTTACATGCAGAGAGAACCGCGCAGCTATCCTCGAGATGTTCTGGGCCCTGACTTCGCACCCCCAACTGCGTCGCCAGGGCCAGAAGTATTGCTAGGGAGCAGGGGCCATGCGCATAGAATATGAGGGCGCCATTGAAGTCCAGCCCGCGTACCAACACGTGGGCTATATATCTGCATGCGTCGACTCCTACGTCAGCACAACGCAGCGACCGTATTCGAGCCTGCTTCTGGGCATGGCACTGCTGTTTGTCGTCTTGAGCGTGCTGACCGCGCGTCGTATGCAAGGGTCCCGGTGCTGGGTGCTTGTGACACTTGCCGCCGTGGCAGCAATCGTTGCCGGTGGCGCCGGCGTGTGGGCGCTTAAGAATCCAGTCAAGCGGCCGTACACGGAGTTCTACGTCACTGTATACCGGCTTGAGAAACTGAGCGCAGACACCGAGGCATGGGCGGAGCATCACGGGCGCTTGCCCAACGCAGATGAATGGCAGGCTATGCACGACCCGGCGGAGCTTCTCGACGGGTGGGGGCACCCCTTCGAATACACAATACACCCGGACGAGCCCGGGTTTGATGGCCAGTTCTTTGCAGTCACGAGCCTGGGGATCCATCGTGGCAAGAATGGCTCGGACATATGGGACATCCCAAGTTGGATATTGGGAGGGGATGGCGTTTTCGGCACCAGTGACGACCGGCCGGATTTCCGCGAGATGTTTTACGGTTTCACACTCGACCCCGCCATATTTCCACATGGTCGCAGCCCGCGAGAGGTCAAGTGAGGCCAATGCGGATCGAGTCAGAAGGCTTCGTTGAGGTCCAGCCGACATACCAGCACGTGGGCTATGTGTCTGCCGCCGTCAATCACAATGTCCTGAATCAACAGGCTCCTCCCGCCGGCGTGTTCTTCGGGCTGGCGCTCATGTCCATCGTACTAGCTATGATGGTACAGCGGAAGATAGGCCGCTCGCATGGTCACCCGCTGTCCTCTGTGCTGGCCTTCGCTGGACTGGGGCTGTTCGTCCTCGGGTGGGCGAGGATGCACCCGGGAGTAGTATTACACTGGCGGACGGAACTGACGCCTGAGTTTGCGACCACTATGTATCAGATGGAGAGGCTGTGCGCTGAGACCGAAGCCTGGGCGGCGGAGCACGGCAGGCTGCCGACTGCGGACGAGTGGAATGCGGTACACAGGAACGCCGAGGACTGCGACGGCTGGGGTGTGCCATTTGAGTACAGACGGTGGAGCGAACCTTCGCCCTTTGACGACCAGTGCTACGAGATCAGCATGTCAAGTGCGCAGGCCAAGCGCATCGGCTCTGGGTATAAAAAGCCCATTTGCAGCTACCATCTGGGGCCTGACGGCCTGTTCGGGACAGATGATGATCGCCGCGGCCACCCGGCGCTTGGCAGCATCGAGTTCCATCGCGCGGATTTGAGCCAGTTCCGCCATGGCCGTACTCCGAGAAAGCCCCGCCCACGGTCCTGAAGCCATCTGCATCGGGCCTACAGCGTTTGCCCCGCTCACTAGCCAGCAGACCCTCGGAAGGCCTTGACGGTTCTCACGCCGCTGTGGTAAAGGAGGGTGGCGGTGAGCTTGGTTGTTGCGGTGATGTCGCAGGCGGAAAGCCCTGTCAGCGTGACGCTGCAAGCGTGGGGGAAAACCACCTCGTCACCGACGCCGTAGTCGTACACCTCAAACCATGTGTCTGTCGGGAACTCGACCGCCAGCTTGTCGGCGGCGGCCTCCGGATGCACCGACGCATCAATAATCGCTCCCCGGTCGCTGCGCACCTCGATGAGGCGGTACTCGGCGGTGCCGGCGGCGTTGAGCAGCCGCGCGCCGTGGTAGTACCGGTAGCGGCTCAGGGGGAAGGGCGTCGAGGTCTTGACCAGATTGGCGTCATGGCCGCTCACCTTGCCGGTGCCTATGCGAGAGTCGAATTCCAAGCGCAGCTCGGCGCCTGCGGCCACGCTTCTGGCTTCCAGCACCTTGTACGCGATGCGGCGGACGGGGTTTGTGATATAGATATACCGGCCCACCAGTGCGTCAAGGCAATCCGGCGCCGGCGATACGGTGATGCTCTGCTCAGGTCGGTCCACAGCCGTGATGGTGCCGCGATACTCGGCGCTGTCCGTGGCGATGCCGATCCCGTTCCTCGTCAACCTGGTGCCACCGATCAATGCAACGTGTGTAGGCAAACCGTTATGCTCCGAGTACAGCCCGAAGCGGCCGGCGAACTCGAAGCCCCCGGGTGCGGCACGCAGCACCGCGCCGTCCGCAGAGGCGAAGATGGTATCGGTGCGGCCGTTGTTCAGCTCGATGACGCACCCGTACGGCTCAAAGCCGCTTTCGTCCTCGCCTGAGAGTTGAAGCGGCCGGACGGACCTGATGAGCGGATTAGCCCGGTAGAGCTCCATGACGTTGACAACCTGGGTTTTCGTCGGCTCATCGGCCTGGTTGTGCAGCAGCACCCATTTCATCTCGTACGGATTGCCGCCGGCGGGGCAGGTGCCGTCGGCGATGATGACCTCGGAGTTGCTGCTCTCGGGAACCGTCATGCGGAAGTGCAGGCCGTCGGCGTTCCGGAGTGCCCAGTCGGCAGACCACACGCCGGCGGGTTTGGCACGCTGAACGTTGTAGAGGTGTGCGAAGCCGAACATCGGGCCATTGTAGCCGTAGATGCTCTTCCCACAACCCGCCGCCTGCAGCCACTTCTCATCACCATAAGGCACATCGGGGCCGGCCAGCGTGCCGCCTTCCTGCCTGGTCAAATCGAGGCCTGCGGTGGTGAAATCCCCTTCCTGCGCGTGGAACGTCCACCATTGCTCCTTGCCGCCGTGGATGCGGTAGAGATCGAGGCAGTAGAACTGCTCTGCAGACACGTCAATGATGGCCAACATGCGCCGCTGCCACTCGGATGTAAAGACCTCGTAGCCGCCGCCCTGCCCGGTGGCATCAGAGAAGCCCTGGGCATAGGCCTCGCAGACATGGGCCGGACCGGCGTCGGCGAAGAGCTGACTGGTCGCGGTCATCTGCACGGTGGGGAATTGGCGCGCCTGGATGTGGGTAATCCAGTTGGTGTACCATGAGTTCCAGTTCCTCGGATAGCCCATTTGGCCCAGAATCTCGCTCTGGTAGGCATCCAGGCCGATGTGCATGATGTCATCGTGGGTGTGCCAGCGAGCGCGTCCGTACATCATCCACAGGGCGCGCTTGCCGTCGCCCTCGCCGCTGCGCAGCATCGCCAGGCCGTACCCGTCCTGCAGGCAACTGGCATCATTCCACTGATCCGGCCACTGTGCGGCTTGCTGCTTGAGTTCCTGCGCGGTGTATGGGAGCTGCGGCGAAGGCTGCCAGGTCGGGTTGTTGACCAGTGCCCAGGCCAGCTTCGGGTCCTTGAAGACCTTGTAAGCGTGTTCGAAGGCGGCGGGCGCACCGTTCTGCCAGGTGCGTTTGGGCAACTTGCGGAAGCTCGGATAGGTTCCCTCGTCGCCGACCCGGGGGTAGGTGCGGTCTATATTGACCGTGTTCATGGAGAAGTCGAAGACTTGATGATAGCGGTGGGACTTTGTGAGATTCGGGTACTTCTCCTCCGGGTAGAGCTCGGGTCGCATGTGGCGGAGATGCTCGATGGCTTCGACAATCGGCCCGAGACCGTCAACGTGAATTCCGTTGTAGCCGCCGGTGGACTCATACGGCGAGCCGTCGCGGAAATAGGAATTGGTGAGGAAAAAGCGCATTCCGTTCGGGCCGTCATAGACCCAGTCCATCAGTTCATCGCCGCGCCGGTAGTTGAGGACTGCGGCGACGCGGACAAGCCCCTCTTCGGCAACGGGTGGGTTGGCGTGGGTGGCACCGTCCATCAGGGCCTGCATGAGCACTGCGAACAGGTTCTCCTCTATGAACCGCCGCACGTCATCATGTGTATTGACGTTGAGGCCCTTACTCTGCAGGAAGGGGATAATCTGCGTATCTTGCTCGATGGCCGGGAAGATCTTGTCGTAGGCTTCAGCGTGGGCCGCGCCCTGGAAGTGGATCATGTAGGTGGTCAGGCCGCTGTGGGCTAGGCACGGCCCTTCGGAGAACGGCGCGGGGCCGAGCCGCTCCACCTGGCTTTGTGTGTTGCGGTGACGGTGCTGCGTCATGGTGGCCAGATAGGCGTACTCCACGGCGATACGCGACATGGCGACAAGCGCCTTGTGAGCGTACCTGATGTCTCCGGTAGCCAGATAGCTGTCCGCGCAGGCGGGGGCCACCGAGAGCATATAGCGGCAGTAGGCCTGGCACAGCTCGGCAATGAAGCCGTACCTCTCGCCGTTGTAGTCGCAGCCGCCGCCGATGCCGTCATCGGGGAACTGGCCGCTGGTCATGTCCCCATTGGCGAAATCGTTGGACGGGTACTTCTCGCCGCCGACCGGGCACTTGATCTTCCAGTTAAGCGGCAGCGTGTACTCCCAGGACCACGGATAGAAGGCGCGCCCACGGTATATCTCGGTCCCATGCACCGGGCAGCCGTCCTTCACATTGACCCAGTGCCAGCGCGGGATCGTTGAGTCCGGTTGCATGTTCCAGATGTCTTCATCGGGCACCGTTAGCCAGCGTTGGCCGGGGTCCTTACCCTTGGCCGCTTGCCGCATCACGTCAGTAGTTATCGTCTGGGCTTCCTTAAGCTCGGGAAGCTCTTCGCCGAGCGGCCATCTGCGTGGAAGTTGGACGCCCTTGAGCGTGCGGAACTGCCTGAGGTCCTCGAGTGACCATATCTCGATGGAAACGGTTATGGGGCCTGTCGGGTGCGCAAACACGACGTCCGCGCGCTTCGCCGGCTTGAGGCTACGGAAGTAGTACTTGCGCAACTCGGATTTCGCGGGCAGGGGAGTGCGGTCGAACATCTCCACGCAATCGGGGACCTTGACTGCGATCTGCGGGGCGTCAACGGGCGCTTTAAGGGCGACCATGAAAATGCGCCCCACACCGACGATGTCGGGCGCGTATGCAAGCGCGTCGCTGTTCTCAGCAAGCACGGGCGAGATCAGCCCCTGCCACAACAGCAGCCCGCCGATGGCGAGAACGTGTGACCGCATTGCTATCATCCTCCGCGTTCGGACACGTCTGCGTCGCCATGCTGTGCTCTGGGTGCTTGGCGTCAGTCCGAGCCGTAAAGGGTGGCGAAGTCGCTACGGGCCATGAGAAAGACCCGATAGCCGAAGGTGATTTCGTTAGGCTCGAACGGCACGTCACTTGTCAGCCCCCCGATGACGGCGATTGCCATGCACTCATGGGAGGAGTTCGGCGGCTCGGTGCCGCCTTCATCGTGTCCGTCAAAGAAGCTGATGCCGGCATAGGGCAGAGGCCTGAGCACATCGGGATCGGTGAAAGCGATGAGTATCTCCTCGGACGCCCCGGCAGTGGACATCCACACACCATAGCCACGGTCGAGTTGGTCAATCGAGCGGAAGGTGGCAGCCGCGTCTTGCGCGTCCGCACGGCTGCGTCGCAGGCGGATGATGTCGCCGGCGCTGTTGGTGTAGCGGCCGCACCAGTCGTCATTAATGTCGAACCATACGTTCGCGTACCGGTACTGGTTGCCTTGCGGGGCGCGCGTCAGCAATTTCACGTCATAGTAGTCATCATGGAAGACCATCGTTTTCTCGAAGTAAACCTGCCCCTTCTCGCCGCTGGTCCTTACCTGCAGGTAGCCCTTCTGGATGAGTGCGGGCCGGCCGTCAATGGTCTTGGCCACCGCCTCCACGAAGCTGTTGTCCATCGTCAGGTAGCCCTGAATCTCAGCCGCCTGTACGCCAGTGAAAGCGATATTGTCGAAGAAACGGCACATCGCGTGGAACGTCAGCTCCTTGGTCCAGTACTGGTCGAGGCGCTTGCCGGTGCCGGCGAGTATCCGGACCTCAACCCCGGCGAAGCCGTGCTCCTTGGCGAACTTGATTAGGTAGCGGCCATTGTCAACCACCCAGTCGCCGTTGGGGGCCTTAGTAAGCCATTGGTCAGTCGGCTTGACCTCCTGGGACCGTGCTGTAGCGGCGCTGCCGAGCAGCCCGACGAGCAGAATCACGATAAGTATCTTCACGCCGTTGTCCTCCCATTGTCCGGATGTCACGCACAGCGCGCATTTCGCCGCAATGGATGCGACTCCTTGCCAGGAAGGGGTACTCCGGCGGAGGCAGCTACCGAGTAGGCTACCTCGCCGTGCTCCCTTTCGGGAGATTGAGCGTCACGGTGACAGGTGCGAAGAGTTCGTAGACGTTGTCGGCAATAAGGCGGACGCTTACCGTATAGGGCCACACCACTTCGTCTCCCACTCCGTAGTCGTACACCTCAAACCATGTGCCATTAGCGAACTGTTTGGCGAGTTTGTCGGCGGTGGCATCCGGATGCGCCTCGGGGTCAACTATAGCGCCCTGCGCGCTGCGAACTTCCAGTATCTTGTATTCGGCGGTGTCGTCGGCATTGACCAGCCGCGCGCCGTGATAGTAGCGGTAGCCCTGCAACTGGAAGGGCGTGTCGGTCTGCACCTGGAAATCCGCCGCGCCGGTGATCTGGCCGATGCCGATGCGCGAGTCCATGTCCAGAGCCAACTCGGCGGCGTTCCCCACCGTCTTGGCCGCGACCACCTTGTAGGCGATGCGCCGGGCCGGATTGGTTATGTAGATGTAGGCGCCGACCATGGCATCTGGCGAGGGGGGCGCGGGAGCTACGGTGATGATCTCGCTCTTGCGGTCCACCTTCGTTATTGCTGCGCGGTACTCCGGGCTGTCCAGGCTGATACCCAGATTTCCCTTGGTGAGGGTGGTGCCGCCCACGAGCGACATGGCGACCGGCGTGCCGTTCTTCTCCGCCCAGAAACCAAAGCGGCCGGCGAACTTGAAGCCGCCCTCAACCGTGCGCTGAATCGTCGGATCGGCGGCACGCAGCAACGTATCAGTGCGGTCAGCCAGATGCACGACACAGCCCTGTGCGGAGAAGCCGGCCTCATCATCACCGGAGACCTGCAAGGGGCGCACCTCGCGGATAATCGGGCTGTCCACATACGGCTCGATGATGTTCAGCAGTTGCGTCTTGAGTGGTGTCTCGCCCTGCTTGTGGAGCATGACCCATTTCATCTCATAGGGCTTACCGCCCGCCGGGGAGGTGCCGTCGCAGATATTGACCTCCGTTCGCTCAGCGCCGGCGACCGTCAGCCGCACGTGCAGGCCGTCTCCGGTTTTCAGCTTCCAGTCAGCCGACCAGACCCCGTCGGTCGTGCCCTTCTCCACATTGTAGAGATGGGGGAAGGGGAAGAGCAGTCCGCGCCAGCCGTAGCCTCCATAGCTGCAGCCGTGCTCTTTTAGCCACGTCGGATCGCCGTAAGGCACATCGGGACCGGCGAGGGTGCCGCCTGCTTGCTTGGTAAGCTGAATGCCGGCGGTTGTGAAATCGCCCTCCTGGCAGTGGAACGGCCACCAATGCTCATCGCCGCCGGAAATGCGGTAGAAATCGGCGCAGTAGAACTGGTCGGGCGCGACGTCCACAAGAGCGACAGTGCGACGCTGCCAGTCATCCGGCGGCAGCTCGATCTTCTTCTCGGCGTCCAGGCGGTCGGCAAAGTTCTGGGCTCGGGCCTCGACGACATGCACGGCACCGGCGTCGGCAAAGAACTGCGCCTGAGCGGTCATGTTCTGGTAGGGGAACTGGCGGGCGCCGAAGTGGCTCGTCCATGCCGGCTCCCAAGCGCCCCAGTTGCGGGGATAGCCCATGTGCGTCAGCAGCTGCCCCTGATAGGCGTCGAGTCCGTAGCTCATGATCTCGTCCTGGCAATGGCCCCGGCTGCGCCCGTAGTACATCCAGAACGCCCGCTTCCGGTCGTCCTTGCCGCTCCGCAGAATGGCGATGCCGTAGCCGTCATGCAGGGAGCTGTGGTCGTTCCAGTCGTCAGGCCACTTGTCTGCTTCCGCCTCGATCTGTTCGCGCGTGTAGGGGAAATCCTCAGAGGGCCGCCACTTGGGATCGCGTGCCAGAGCCCAGGCGAATTTGGGGTCCTGGAGCATCTTGTAGGCGTGTTCGAAAGCGCCGTAGCCCCCGTTCTGGAACGTAACCTTGGGCAGCTTCGCATACTTGGGGAAGCTCCCGCCGTCGCCGATCTGTGGGAACACGCGGTCAATTGTCACCGTGTCCATGGAGAAGTCGAAGACACTGCGGTAGCGCCGGCACTTCGTCAGCGGCGGGTACTTGCCTTCGGGATAGACATCGGGGCGGCGCTGCCGCATGCGTTCGATGATCTCCACAATCGGCCCCAGGCCGGATATGTGCGCGCCGTTGTAGCCGCCGGTGGACTCGAAGGGCGCCCCGTCGCGGAAGTACGTGTTCGGTGCGAACACGATCATCGGGTTGAATTCGAACACGTGGCCATAGTAGAGGAAGTCCATGAACTCGGAGCCGCGCTTGTAGTCGAGGATTTCGGCCATACGCGCAAATCCCCACTGCGACATCGGCTCATTGGATGCGCAGGCCGCGTCCATGCTCCCCTGCATCCAGACCGCGAAAAGATTCTCCTCGATGAACCGCCGGACGTCCTCGTGCGTCTTCACGTCGAACCCCTTGGTCTGCAGGAAGGGGATGATATTCGGGTCCTTCTCGATAGCCGGGAAGATGCGGTCGTATGCTTCGGCATGTGAGCGCTGGTGGCCGGGCAGCTCGATGCAGTAAACATTGAAGCCGCTGGAACGCAGGCAGGGCCCCTCATCAAAACGCCCCTGGCCGAAGCGCTCGACCTGGTGGGCGCTGTTACGGTGCCGGTGCTGGGTCATGGTCGCCAGGTACCCCCACTCGGCGGCCAGACGGCAGAGCGCCACCAGCGCCTTGTGGGCATAGCGGACATCTCCCGTGGCAACGTAGCTGCCGGCACAGGAGGGAGCAACCGTCATCATCCTGCGGCAGTAGAACTGGCACACCTCGGCTATGAACCCATAGTGCTTGCCGTCCTGAACAAAGCCCCCGCCGATGCCGTCGTCCGGGAAGTCGCCGCCGGTCATATCGCCATTGGCGAAGTCGTTGGACGGATACAGCTCGTCGCCGACCGGGCAGCGGATCTTCCAGTTCCAGGGGGGCATCGAGGTCTCAAAGCCCCAGGGGTAGTAGGCCGTCTTCTTGTATATGTCCGTGCCGTGGACGGGGCAGCCGAGAGGCAAATTCACCCAGTGCCAGCGAGGAATGGTGCTGTCCGGCTGCATGTCCCAGATGACATCATCCGGCACACCCAGCCAGCCGCCGCTGCCCTGGCTGCTCTTGGCTTCGGCTCCGGTCGGGAATAGCTGGTTCTCCTTGAGTTCAGGGAGCGGCTCGCCCAGCGGCCAGCGGCGCGGCAACTGCACGCCCTTTAGTTCGCGGAACTGGCGCAAGTCCTCAAACGACCAGACGACAACTGGGACGACCAGTTCGCCGTCAGGCAGAGCGAACTTGATCTCCGCCTTGTCGGTGGGCTTGGCGGCGCGGAAGTAGAACCTGCGCACATCTGTCTTTGCCGGCAGCCTGGTGCGGTCGAACATGTTCACTCCGTCAGGGACTGTCACCTTGGTCTCCGGTACTTCCACGGCGACCTTCAGGGCGATCATGAACATGCGGTCCACACCGACGATGTCCGGCGCGTAAACAAGCCGCGGATCAGGCTTGCTTTCCTGGGCCCAGCAGTGCGCGAGCGTGAGCAGGAGCAGCCCGGCGGTCATGCAGAGATGTCGGTCCATCGTTATCACCTGCCTGGTATTGTGGAGTCATGCCCGGTACTTCCGTCCGCTATGGTCGGCGGAACGTCTATCACAGCGCGACACATTCACGTTTCAGTGGGGCTCATACGGCTCGTAGAGGTCCTCGTAGGTTGAGCGCACGATGAAGAAAACGCTGTACGTGACGGTGATTTGTGTGGGCTGGAATAGCTGCGGGACCGTGCGACCGCCGATGAAGTCCAGTGACATGCAGGAGTGAGACTCGTACTTGTCAGGCTCCTGGTCCGGCTCGTCCTCGCCGTCGTAAAAGCCGACGCCGGAGTCAGGCAGCGACTTGAACGCATTGTCATTGGTGGTCACCAGGATCTCCTCACGGGGGCCTGACACCGCCATCCAGACACCGTAGCCTCGGTCCAGCTCGGCACAGGAACGGAACGATTCGGGGCCCAATGGCGCCGGTGAGTCGGCACGACGGTCGCGCAGCCGTATCCAGTCGCCTGCGCTGTTCTCGTAGCGGTTGGACCAGTCGTCATTGATGTCCCACCAGATGTCGGCGTAGCGATACCTGGCGCCATCCGGTACCTGAACTGACAGCGTGGCATCGTAATGGTCCCTATGGAACACAAGCGTCTTCTCGAAGGCGACTTGCCCGCGAGACGCGTCCTTGCGGACCTGTAGGTACCCCTTCTGAACCAGAGCCGGTTGGCCGTCAACCGTCGCACTGCGTGCCTCGACAAAGGTATTGTTCATTGTGACATAACCCTGAATCTCGGCGACATCAGCGCCGGTGAAGGCGATATTGTCGAAGAAGCGACACATCGGTGCAAAGGTGTATTGCGGCGTCCAGTACTGGTCAAGGCGCTTGCCGGAGGCGGCGGGAATGCGAACCTCCACGCCCGCATACCCGTGGCGCTTGGCAAACTTGAGAAGATAGATGCCATTGTCGAACAGGTAGTCCCCGTTGTCTTGAAGTTGTAGCCACTCAGACGTGTTTTTCATGTCAATCGCCTCGCTTGAAGTCGCTAGCATGAAGACCGTCACAATGGTTCCCAGCATCCACTTCATCGCCGTACCTCCCGGTGCTATTGCTTGGGTTTGAGTTGCAGATCATCGAAGTAGGCGTCGCCTCTGAACTTGCTGCAACAAAACACCTCGAAAAGCGGGTGCCCCGGCTCGGGGACGACTTCCCACGAGAAGGGCGTCCAGTCGGCCGCTGCCGGGAAGTTGGGGCTGGTGACATATTGCTGCTTGAGTTCGCCCTCCTGTTTGCCGAAGAGGGACACAAAGGCGGTCTCATTGCCAGCCGTCTTGTAGTAACCGGAGAACACGTAGGTATTGCCGGGCACCACGTTCACTTGCTGGCCGACGACAAGATGAATGTTGCCCGCGATACCGGTCATCTTCAGGCCGCCGCCAGTTCGCCCCGCGCCCTTGACAACCTTTGTTTCATAGGTGGTCTCGGCGTTGACGCCCCAGGCCGCGATTCGCCAGCCGGTGGGGGCACCGGCGGAATTTGCCTGCTCGAAGTCACCGTTGATGAGCAAGGGAGCCGTCGTGAAGGTCAGTCCGGCCCTGAGGGTATTGCGCCTTGGCGTTGCATCGGGCACTGTCACGCTAAGCGCATAAGCGGCATTGGGCAGAGCGCCCGGCGTGATGATGATGTCGGCGCTGCGGCCGTCACTGCTCTGGTCTATCCGGACCGTGCCTCCGTGGACTTGCACAGGCATGCCGTTGAATGTCACCATAATCTCGGGACCACACACCGGATTCAGCTCATCGGCGACTGTGAAGACAATGGACTTGGGCGGACCGCCAAAGCGGCCCGCGTCGGGCACTCCGCCGGCAATATCAAGTCCCACGCCGTTCACACTCACCGCTTTGAGTGCCGGAGGGTCCGTATCAGGGAGCTTCAGCCATGCAGGCCTATCGCACAGAATCACTGCAGAACGGAGCGCGTCGCGTGGCAGGGAGAAGCACGTGCCGGCGGAGGAGGGCGTTATCTCAAGCTGCTTCCATTCGCCGGTGCTGTTGAGGTACGTCGGTTGGTTGAAGGTACATTCCAGCGGCAACGTCACGCGTACCGTTACGGTCGAAGAGACTGCTATGGTGCGAAGTTGGTAGTCTGCGGGCGCACAACATGCAACTGCGCAGACGGCCAGCGAAGCAACCATTGCAGCAATGGTGCACCATCTGTTCTTCATGCGTTTCACCCCATTGCCCACTGGCATTATGCCAAGCGAGTACCGGCTTGGTGCAGCGGCAGGTGTTCTCCCGCTACTCCTTTGGCGCAAGTGTCAGATCATCGAAATAGACGGTGCCATGCGAGGTGTTGACGACGAAGGCCTCGTAGAAGATATGTCCCTGCTCGGCAGTGACCTCCCAGGAGAACGGCGTCCAGTCAGTCGCGGGCTCAAATGTCGTACTGGTATACTGCTCCTTCACATCCCCCTCAGGCCGCCCGTAAAGCGACGCACCGCAGCTCTGATCGCTTTCGCACTTGTAGTAGCCGGAGAAGATGTACGTTGCACCGGGCGTTACATCAACCGGCTGGCCGACGACGAGGTAGATGTTGCCCGCGGTGCCGGTCATCTTGATGGCATTGCCGGTGCGGCCGGCGCCCTTTGCCACAGTCGTCTCCCACTTGGTGTCCGGCTTGACGCTCCATGCTGCCACGCGCCAGTGTTCCGCCGTGCCGTCGGGCCTGAGTGTCTCGAAGTCGCCATTACGCAAGAGCGGTGAGGTATCGAATGATAGAAGCGCGGTCCTGACGTTGTGTCCGGGCGTGGCGTCGGATACTCTCAGCATGAGAGTGTGCTTGTCTCTTGAGAGTTCGCCTGGCGTAATGATGACATCGGCTCGTCTACCGTCGCGGCTTCGGTCAATCTTCACCTTGCCTTGGGCACTGGTGACGTTGACGCCGTCAAGTGACACGCTCAAGTCGCTGCTACTGATCGGGTTGAGCTTGTCGCGGAGTGTGAAGGTGATGTTTGGCGGAGACGCATCGAGGCGGCCTGCGTTCATGTCATCGGATACCTGCATTACGGCGGTCTTGCCGACGCTGACCGCCTCAATGACCGGGGCGTCGGCATCGGGGAGGACCAACCAGTCAGGCTTGTCGAGGACGATAATGGTGCTGCCCAGTGCGTCTTCGGGAACGGAGAACGAAACGCCTGTCGCAGCCCTGGTCACCTTCAGCGGCTTCCACTGGCCCCCTTCGGCGAGGTAGACCGGGTGGCTCACCTTCTCCTCGCCGGACAGGGCGGCGGCGACCGGCGTAGTGGCCGTGATGAGTATCGACTCCAGTTGGTAGTTGTCAGGCGCACACCATGCCGCCGGCGCCACGCTCGTGCTGCAGATCGCACACACGGCAAGCAGCCCCATATATCTCATGTTCCGTGCCTCCTTGATAATCCACGGCGACCATCACCGGGCGGTGTTGCACGCCATGCTTTGCCTGGCACAGGCACCCTAGCCCCCGATGGTATAGACCATGCCTTCAGCTTTCAAGGGCAGTTCGGTCTCGCCGCAATATGCCTTCGTGATCGGCCGCGAGCTGAACAGTTGCAGCTTGACGTTCGCCGGCCCCAGAGCCGGGGCATGGGGGACCAGGCTGTCGGTCATGAGCACGTGAACAGCACCGTTCTCTCCGCGCCAGACGGCCACCGTCGCCGGCGCATCCCCGCCGAGCTTGATGACATTGCGGCCGTTTGCGGAGAGAAATGTGCCATCCTGTAGATAGGCGCAGTTCCAGCACTTGTCCCCTGATAGAGCCGCAAACCTCCCGTCGTGTTGGAGCACCTGATCGCCGGCTTGCACCTGCCCGCCGGCGGTGACAAGTGCAAACTGCATGCCATTGAGAGTGGCCGTAACGCCGCGTTTGCCGCTCTCCAGCGCGGCGACTTGTGGCATCTCGCCCGCCTGGCGACGCTCCTGCGGCTGGTCAACTATCTCGAATGAGGCGTCGTCATACCAGCCGCTGCCATCGCCGAAGTAATTCAGGCCGATGCAGACACTGACGGTGCCCTCGGGCGCTACGGCGTCAAGCTCCATCTTAGTCCAGTCCGTCGGGCGCAGCTCCTCGCTCCTCTTCTGGTCGAAACACTTGCCGGCACCGAAGAAGTAGATGGCAAGCACTCCGCCTCGTTGCGTGGTATTCGCTGATCTGAACCACACACTGGCCTTCAGCTTCGTGCCCGGTTCGACGCCTATTCTGGGACTGTAGTAGTACCCGCTGCGGTCTATGCGTCCCGACGCCTCGCCACTGTGCTTCACCTGCGTATCAATAACGTGGTTGGGCAGGTCTTCGTTGGCCCGCGGGCTCCAGCCCGTCATGCCTTGCTCGAAACCGGCGTTCCGCACCAGGGAGGTGGTGTAAAAGGCGCGCGGCCGCATCAGGGTAACGAACTGCGCTTCCCTGACCTGCGGTGTGTATGCGCGGATGAACTGCCCGTAACGCTCGGCGCCCGGATAGGTGAGGGCCTCGGTAATAGTGCCCTGCGGGCCGTACAGCCAGCAGCCGAGTTGCGCCTTTTGACCGGTGATCGTCCAACAATCGCCCTCCACATGCTCGCAGATGCTCTGCGGGCCGGCCTGAAGCGTGATATCGTAGCTGTGCGGCTCGGGTGCACTCAAATGGTCCACCATCACGAAGAAGTGCGGCTTGAAGTAGAAGATGCTGCGGCTATAGTCATCAAGCACGGTGCGGTCGTCGCTGTTGTAGGGGGCGGCGGCCTGCCCCTCGACGTAATCGAACGCCTCACACGAGAAGTACTTCTCGATTCGGCCACCAGTAGTCCGCAGTTGGTCATGCCCTGGGCTCGGATGCGTAGTATCCAGCATGTACCCGTCGTCTATGTCCAGCACCACGGTCGAGTGGCCCATAGCGCCCTGGCTGAATTTCAGCTCTTCCGGCTTATAGCGGGAACGGTAGCCCCGGTCGGCAATCAGCCACTCCCCCAGATAGCTGATGACGAAAGCATTGTGGTCGAAGTGGTTGTGGCCGATGGGATTGTCGAACGGCCCGGACTTGAACGCCAGGAAGGGCGTATGGGGCTTATACCCATCGCGCAGTATGGCATAGCCGATGTCCACGAAGGGGCGGGAGGGGTTGAAGGTAGGCTGCTGGGGATTGATCGCGTTCGGGTTGAAGCGCAGAAACTCGTGTAGTGTCTCCGGCTTGATAGCATCTATCTGTTGCAGATACCACGCGGCTTCGGTGGACCCTCGGTTGGCGATTATTGACATGGTTTCGGGATAGCCGGCGGTCGGGCCACCGTCGGAGAAGTTGGGCATGACGCGGCTGTCCGGAGTCAGATTGGAGATGGCGTAAACTGGCATGGTAGCGAGGAAGGGGTGGTCAAACAGGTCGTTTTCGACCTTCGCAGCGCTAACAGCGTCCAGAACATGCGCGAAGTTGTCAAGCAAGTATGTGCCATAGCCCGGCCCCTCAAAAAGCCCGCCGTCCTTGCCGCACAGGTCGAAGGATGCCTTGGTGAGTTCGATGGCACGCGCCAGATACTCGCCGCCGCGCGGGTCCTCGGGACGAATGGCCACTGCGGCGCAGGCCAGTCCGCTGGTCAGGACTGCATAGCCGTTGGTCTCCGCCGGGTAGCGCTCCACATCCTCCAGGATCATCTTGATGCCCTTCTCGACGAGCGAGTCGCGGATCGCGGCCCGCTCTTCCTCGCTTAACATGCCATAGCACCAGTCGTAGAACAGGCCGACGCATTTGGTGATGTGGCCGGTGTCGAGACAGGCCTTGATCTTGCCCGCACCGTAGCTGCGGTCGGTCCAATATTCCCAGCGCGTCAGATGCATGACAATCTGCTTGGCACGCTCGGCGTACTTGACATCGCCAGTGACCAGATACGCCGCCGACAGGGCTTTGATGCGGACCGTGATGGCATCGGGCCGCTGCTCCTGGGTCATGGCCGTCCAGGGTGGGTAGTTGGGGAGTTCGTCATGAGGTGGCGGGGTCTCGTCGCTGAGGATGTATTCCCACGGAATACTCGGCTTGCCTCCATACTGCGGCATGTCCACCTTGTAGCTATACGGAGGGGCATTGAGAAACTTGTCGGCCTCGGCGAGGAAGCCTTGCCAGACCTCGGCGGTGCTGAAGCCAAATCTGTTGGGTTCGGTGTTCGCAGCGTTCGCCCGCAACTGCTGGAGCATCTCCTGGTTGATGAGAGTGCATGGATGCTCCAGAAGCCCCGTCATGTTGCTTTCGGCACTGACACTCATGGCAATCAGTCCAAGCGACAGAATGAACACGACGCACGATACGCTGTGCACGTTAGGTTTCTGCATTCGTCTATCACCGCCGCCGCGTCCTGCACAACGCGTTCCTTTGTCTCTATATACGTTCTCAGACGGGTGAAGTCCTCCATAGAGGCTGAGCTGCGAAGAAGGTTGTCGGCCCACATCTGACGAAGCAGTCACTTCATCATACTGGACAGGCGGGTGGCACATTTGGAGTACAAACCGGATTTCGATAGGGTGCAAGAGCGGATGATCGCCTGGTGGAACCAGGAGATCATTGACCGTGCATGCATCCAGGTGACGGCGCGCCTGGCAGAGCCACGCCCTATACCGGGGCCGGAGGACATCAGGGAGCGCTGGCTGGACATGGAGTACGTCCTGGCGGTGGCAGATGAGAGGTTCCGCTGCACCTACTTCGGTGGCGAGGCGTACCCATCGTTCATGCCAAACCTGGGCCCGGATGCGTTCTCGGCCTATTTGGGGGCTGAACTGGTATTCGCCGAGGGCACGACCTGGGCCAAGCCGCTATTGACGGACTGGGACAATCCGCCGTCCTTCGAACTGGATTTTTCCGCGCCGTGGTGGCAGAAGATGGAGAGCATGTGCACCGAGGCGCTCGAATTCGCCGCCGGGAAGTTCTTTGTGACTATTCCTGACGGCCACGGGGGCACCGATGGCCTGGCCGGGCTGCGAGGTCAGCAGCAGCTATGCTACGATTTTGCGGACCGGCCTGAGGTAGTACGAGAGGCCATCAAGAAGCTGGATCAAGCTACCATTGACTACTACGAGCGGCTTTTCCCACTGTTCCATCGTTACCAGGAGGGGGCGTGCGGGTTCGTGCCGGCCTGGGGGCCCGGGAACACTATGACGAGTCAGTGCGATTTCCTGGCGCTCGTGTCACCAGACATGTCGAAAGAGCTCATCATGCCGGGCATCCGCATGGAAACGGACTATTTGGGGCACTCGGTCTTCCACCTGGACGGCCCAAGGGCCTTGCCGCATCTTGACATGTTGCTGGAGATGCCCGGCGTTGAGGCGATCCAGTGGGTACCGGGTAGCGGCAACCCGAGCGCAAGCCACTGGCTTGAGTACCTCAAACGCGTACAGCAGGCGGGCAGGAGTCTGTGGCTCTCGGTGTCGGGCCCTGACGAGGTCGAGGTTCTGATGAGGGAGCTTTCGCCGCGTGGACTGATGATGTGCACCCATGTTCGAAGCCGAGAGGCGGCCGATGCGCTGATGGCCGATGTGGCGAGATGGACAACAGATCGCCGATAGCGCTGCAGGCCTGCTGACGAGCCCATCGTCCTCAGTCCATGCGCCCGGCCTCAACAGAGGGAATGAGGGGAGACGTTGTGAGCACAAGGGGCAGCCCGTTCTTGAGAATCCTGCTCAACTACGTGATCATCGGGTGGCTGATGGCCTTCCCTTCGTACAGGCTGGGACTGAAGCCGGCGCTGGCCCTGTTCGTCTGGGGCACGGTCACGGCGTTCGGCATCTATCACGCGGCTGTCGTCGCGTTAGCAGTGAGGAAACAGAAACGGTAGGAACGCGAAATGTGATGCGCTTCCGCCGGACGCGGCGCTGCTGCAGTCGAGAACGGCACGGCAGTCTGTGCGCCATGCCACGTTCACGGCACCTGAGAGTGGGATTGCCAGGAATCAGGTGGTGGGGCGGCGAATTGTATTCTAGGACACGAACCATCCAAGCCATTTGACATAAGGAGGACAGATATGGCCAGCATCAAAGGTTCCCAGACGGAGAAGAACCTGCTTGCAGCGTTCGCCGGCGAGTCGCAAGCCCGCAACCGCTACACCTTCTTCGCCAGTGCGGCCCGCAATGAGGGTTACGAGCAGATCAGCGCCATCTTCATCGAGACGGCCGACAACGAGAAGGAACATGCCAAGGTGTTCTTCAAGTACCTGGAGGGCGGCGATGTCGAGATCACTGCCGCGTATCCCGCGGGCGCGATCGGAGACACGCTGGCGAACCTGCAGGCCGCAGCCGCCGGCGAGAAGATGGAATGGGGCACGCTCTATCCCGATTTTGCCAGAGCCGCCGAAGACGAGGGCTTTCCGCAGATTGCCGGATCGTGGCATGAAATTGCCGAGGTAGAGGAACAGCACGAGAGGCGCTATAACATTCTCGCCGACCGGGTTGCCAAGGGCGAGGTGTTCAAACGCTCGGAGCAAATCAAGTGGAAGTGCCGCAACTGCGGTTACGTGCATGAAGGCATGGAGGCACCGAAGGTGTGTCCGGCCTGCAAGCATCCGCAGGCCTTCTACGAGCCGTGGGCGGAGAACTACTGAGCAGCGGGTGCAGCATCTCCCGCACACGCCGTTGAAAACAGCAACGGGCCGACCCCATTGGTCGGCCCGTTCTTGTTGCGTAGCTGCACTGACTGTGTCACAAAGCCTCGATTGCGCCCCTTTGCCCGTCAGGCCCAGGTCATTGCGCCGGGCTTTTGGCGGATGTAGCACTGCTGCAGCAGGGCAATGGCCTTCATGAAGCCCTCGTTGGGGGTCATCAGGCTGTCCTCGTGCTCGATGGACAGAACGCCGTCATAGCCGGTCATCCGCAGCGTGCTGACGATGTCGTTCCAGACCTCGGCCCCATGACCGTATCCGACGGTGCGGAAGATCCACGAACGATGGAGTTCATCGCCGTAGTGCTTGGTGTCCAGCACGCCGTTGACTTTGGAGTTCCAGTCATAAACCAGTACGTCCTTGGCGTGAACGTGCTTAATCACCTTGCCGTGGCTCTGCATCCAGCGAATCGCCGCGCAGGGATCAATGCCCTGCCACCAAAGGTGACTGGGATCGAAGTTGGCGCAGATGCGGTTGCCGCATGCCTTGCGTAGCTTGATGAGCGTCTCCGGGTTGTAAACCAGAAAGTTGGGGTGCATCTCGAAACAGACGTTGATGCCCTTCCTGTCAATGAACTTGTTCTCCGCTCGCCAGTACTTGATGGCCACGCCCCACTGGTACTCAAGGGCGGCCAGATGGTCCTCCGGCCAGGGGGCGACTACCCAGTTGGGCGTCTTGTCGGTTGGCGAGCCGCCGGGCAGACCCGAGAAGTTGTTGATCTCGGTGACGCCGATCTTCTCGGCCAGGGCAACAGCGGCACGCCATGCCTCGTGATTGGCTTGAGCGGTCTTTTTGTTAGGATGCAGGGGGTTGCCGTGCACGCTGAGTGCCGAAATCTTCAGCCCGCGGCTCTTGATGGCCTTGACGAATGCGTCGCGTTTGGCCTTCGAGGCGTTCAGGACCTTGGGATCGCAATGTGCGGTGCCGGGATAGTTGCCGGCCCCGATCTCCACGGCCTCCAGCCCGCATTCGGCGAAGAAGTCGAGGACCTCCTCCAGCGGTTGCGCGCTCCATGCTGCCGTCAATGCACCAACTCTCATATCACAATCCTCCTTCAACAATGGTCACGACTCACAGTCAGGATGCGGCTGATCGCCGCCTTAAGCGGGCCTACACCTGCGCCCAGGCACCGTCCGTGCAGGATTTTTCGACCGCCGCGAGGACCTTCTGGATCTTGACGCCGTCCTCGAAGTTGGGGTGTGGTGTTCCGCCCTCGGCGATGCCCTGCAAGAGGGCCGCTACGGTGTTGATGAAGGTGTGCTCGTAGCCGATGTTGTGACCGGCCGGCCAGTAGCGCGGGCCGCCGCCGGGCAGGCCCTGGAAGGGATGGCAGCCGTCATTGGCGATGATGGTCTTGAAGCCCGCTTGCTCGCAGTCGTCCTGCGCATTATAGTAGCCCAACTCGTTCATGCGCTCGAGATTGAAGCGGATGCTGCCCTTGGAGCCGTTGATCTCAAAGCAGTTATAGTTCTTGTGCCCCGGGGCGAAGCGGGTTGCCTCAAAGGTACCGATAGCGCCGTTGGCGAAGCGCGCCAGTGCCACGCTGGCATCATCCACGGTCACGTCGCCCTTTTCCGCCGCGCCGCCACCGCCCAGCCCGCCATCGGTGCTGGTCAGCAAAGGCCGCTGCTTGACGAAGGTCTTCCAGGCACCGCTGACCTCCTCGATGTCGCCGACAAGCCACAGGGCCAGGTCAATGCTGTGGGCCATCAGGTCGCCCAAAGCTCCGGAACCGGCGATTTCCTTCTGGCAGCGCCAGAAGAGCGGGGCGGAGGGGTCCATCAGCCAGTCCTGCAGATATGTCGCGCGCCAGTGGTAGAGGTCGCCCAACACGCCCGCGTCAATCATCTGCTTGGCCAGCCAGACACCGGGGATGCGGCGGTAGTTGTGGCACAGCATGTGCACCACGCCGGCCTTCTTAACGGCGGCGAGAGCCTGTTCGGTTTCCGCTACGTTCATGCCCAGCGGCTTCTCGCAGATGATGTGCTTGCCGGCCTCGGCCGCCTTGATGGCCATCGGGACATGCGCGTTGTTGGGGGTGTTGATGTCTATCAAACCGATGTCGTCGCGGGCAAGCAGTTCGTTGAAATCGTAAACCGCTTCCTCCCACCCCATCTGCTTCGCGGCGGCGTCAACCGCGTCTTTGGTGCGTCCGCAGATGGCCTTCTTCACCGGCTTGAGCTCCAGTTCCGGATAGAAGAAGGGCACCTGACTGTAGGCGTTACTGTGCGTGCGGCCCATGAAGCTGTAGCCAACCATACCTACGCCAATCTCTTGCATGGTTTCATTCCTCCCTTGCGACAACTGCCCTCGGCAGTCTGCAATCTGGCGTCAATCCTCAGTGCCATTATTTATTCGCCGTTCTTCGCCGGTCCCCCTTCTTTTGCACGATGACGAACAAAGGCAAGCCGGCCTTGTGCGAGTGTTGCCGCGGCCGATAACCTTTGCTGGCACGGAAAAAGCCCGCCATAAAGGCGGGCCGTAGCGTATGCTGACGGACCGGCGAGAGGCTAGTCGATTCTCGTAGTCGTCTCTGGGGTGACCGGTGTAGGCTGGTAGAATGCCAGGTAGCCGGGCAGGATCTCGTCGGTGCCCAGGCGGCCGACGCTATTGGAGAGGGTCATCATCCTGCCGCCCTGCAGCACCGCAATGCCGACATGCTGGTTGCGTCGCGGTCCGTAGGTGAAGGGCCAGACCAGGATGTCCCCGGGCCGCGCCAGACCGTCCTCACGGAGCTTGTAGCCCTTACCCGGCAAGCCGTGCGCCCAGTAGGCAGCGTCTCCGAGGCCCCAGCCAAGCGCCTCGGCCATAGTGCGGGCGCAGCGGTTCGCCACATGGCTTACCTGTCCCGTGGCCATCTTCTCGACGGCTCGCTTGCTCTCACCATTGGCGGGATACGTCAGAACCAAGCCATTGGGGAAGACTGTCGTTGTCATGCCCTCAGTGAAGGTCTTGCGCCACTCGGCAAGCTTTTTGACGCGCTCCTTCAGCTTCTCGGACGCGTCTGAAGGCTCTCTTGCTTCCGCATCGAGCTTGGCCACGCGCATGTATCCGACATACTCGCCGTGCACGGTGCGTTCCGCAGTATCGAGGGCCGGGCCGAACTCGGCCGGCACGATGGGCACTAGAGAATAGATGCTGTAGTGGCCGGTGTAGGTTTCCGGGACGGTCTCAACGGCCGGCCCCAACTCGGTGTCCGAATGGCGCGCTGCGACCGGAGCGGCTCCGGCCAGCCACTGCAGCGTCGCATAGGCGTCAGACCCGAAGTACCCGGCCGTGCATACTGCATAGATCTCGGCGCGTAGTGCGAGGCCGTCCGCAGTCGGCGTGATGCTGTTGATCCAGCCCTCGAATCTGGCATCAGGGTACTCGTCAAAGACAATGGCAACGGGGCTGCCCTGCCGGTACTCGCCGAGGTACTGGGGCGAGAGGTCGGCATATACGCGCGCCCACCGTGAGTTGGCTATTCTGAGCAACGGCTGTCCCGCGGCCGCCTGTCCGCCGTTGGGCACGAATTCCTCAACGACTACGCCGCCGGTTGGTGCGGTCACTGTCTGCCACCTGGGTTCGCCGAGACGCGTTAGAGCTTCGGGCACCGGAGGCAGCGCGACACGCCGCTGTGCGGAATGCTCACGCTCATGCGCGGCCAAACCGCGAATGTCGTCTGCCAGAGCGGCCAGACGCGACCGGTCAGGCACTGCCCGATCACCCGCTGTCGGTTTCGGGAACTCCGGCTTATGAGTAGGCTGTGTCCTGGCGGCTCTTGCCGCTTTAGCCGGTTGTGGCTTGGGTGTGGTGGCCCTCTCGGGAGCGGCAACTCGTGACGGCCGGCTCTTGGCCTGTTGGCGAGCCGACTCTACGGCAGCAGTTGCGCTCTTGAGCTGGGCCTGTAGGTCGTCGGCCCGCGCCCGAGTTGAAGCGATTCGGCCCTCGGTGTCCGGTCGTCGCTCCTGCAGTGACGCCACTCTGGCCTCAAGCTGCCGGCAGGTCTTCCTGGCGGGCTCTAGATTGTCAGCGGCAAGCACGCCCTGATCGTAGAGAGCCTCCCGCGCGCAGAGATCCTGCTCGGCCTGCTGCAGCTTGGCTTGGGCTTCGGCGATCTGGCCCTCGAGCCGGTTCTTGTCCGCATGCAGTGTAACCAGTTGCTCGCGCACGGCGACGAACTGGGCCGCCAACTCATCGAGTTTCCCTTGGGCCTCCGCTACCGTCGTGGTCTGGTTGCCTGCCTGCTTGCGCTCGATGCTCAGGCCCGACGAAGGTGACGAATTGCGCGCAAGCCCCCCCTGACGTAACGGCGCAGCCGGCTCGGGGGCAGGTTCGGGTGCCGGTAGGAGGTTGAGTAAAGGTCGCGATGCCGTGGGCGAAGGGAAGTCGCGTACGGAGCGCGCAGGCTGCAGTATCGTGAACGGTTGCTCCAGATAATCGCGGACCGCCGCCTCAGCCTTGCGCAAGTCAGGCAGTATGCCGATGTCGTAGAGCCTCATCAGCGGGAAGCCGGCGGTAAAAAGACCACCCTTGGGATACGTGTACTCGACGACGGCAGGCTCCGGAGCCTGCAATACATAGGTCGAAGCCAGGGCGCCGCGCTCCAGAAGATAATGGCGCGGATCCACGGTGCCACTGCCCACGATCAGGCGGCCCTTGGGTATGAGCATCAGGTCCTGCTCTCTCGGGAGGGGGGATGGTGCAACGGCCGCCGGCCTGGGGCTTGCCTTGGTGACGGCGCTTCCAGTGCCCCAATGCTCAGGGATGTCAATCTGCGGAGGCAGCGCAAGAGCGGCGCCGCCGGCCGCTAGGAGGCAGGCACCGATTATCGCGAGACAATACACCCCGCCGGCCGCCACACTGAAACGTCTCAGCGTCCTGGATTGTCGGACATTGAGCCTATTCATCTGTCGTGCTGTTAGACTATTATACTTCAGGAAAGGTTCGGTATGCAATCATTAGCGACGAAAAGTGACACGGCGAACGGACGTGTGCCGCACACCGGCGGAGCGCGGCCTATCCGCAGATGTGGACACAGAGGTGCATTTGTGGTAATCTCTCAGACGGCGACATCAGCTTGCCTTTCATGGGTGCCGGAGTGGCGGAACAGGCAGACGCATGGGACTTAAAATCCCAAGGGCTTCGGCCCGTGGGGGTTCGAGTCCCCCCTCCGGCACCAGAGACGTCGCCCCGGTCCATATACCGCTCGATTACGGCTCAACAGGCAACAGCACACGGAACGTGCTGCCTCGCCCCGGAGAGCTTTCCACCGCGATGCGCCCGCCGTGCAGTTCGGCAATGATGCGGCACAGGTACAGCCCCAGACCCATGCCGTGTACGGCTACTGAAGCCCCGACAGCAGCGTCTGCCTGGCTGAACTTCTCGAAGATCGCTTCAAGCTTGTCCTCGGGGATGCCGGAGCCGGTGTCACTCACCGCGATTTCGACCGATTCACCAACGCGGGATGCCGCAATCCTCACTTCCCCACCCGCCGGTGTGTACTTGAGGGCATTCTCACACAGATTGGTCAACATCTGTTGCAGCAGGTCGTAGTCGCCGGACAGCTCCGGCATGTCACTTCCGCATTCAGTCAGGAATCGTATCCCGCTCTCGTGTGCCCGCAGCTTGATGCCGTCAGCTACGTCGCTGATGAGTTGCTCGACGCGCACCGGCTGCCGTTGCAGGCGGTACGTGCCTCGTTCCAGAGCCGATAGGTTCATGAGCTTGCTCACCAGGCTCAGGAGGCGGTCGGTCTGTTTGCCAATGGTCTGGACGAAATTGGCTCGCTGCTCCTCGTCGAGTTGGTCGGCCATTGTAGAGAGAACCTCGGAGGTGGCCCGCAGCGCCGCGAGGGGGGAGCGCAGTTCATGGGAAAGCACAGCGATGCCCGCCGAGGTCATCTCGGCCATCGCCCTTGTGCCGCTGATGTCCTGGCAGATAACCATCCAGCCCAAGGGCCGGCTTGCGGAGCGGCCCAGCGGGATCGTTGTGACGCTCAAGCCCTGTCCGGGCAGGCCGGTGGGTATGTCGCGGGTGGTAGGCGGATCATCGGGGCCAAGCCGCCCCACATCGGCCGTCAGGTCCAGGAAACGCCGGTACGCCGGCTCGTGCGGGATGCCAGGCACCCTCACACCCACGACGGCTTCACGTGGCAGGTTGCACATCTTCTCAAGCTGGGGATTCGCCATCATCACGGTCTGGTCCGCATCAATGAGTAGTGCGCCCTCACTAAGACTGCGGATTACGCTTTCGTTTGCCTTACGCTCGCGCTCAAGCACCATTGAGAGGCCATAGGCCAGCCAGGCCACCGCCACAACCGCGATTAGCTGCCCGGACAATTGCCAGGTTGTAGACAATTCCTGGGTCGCGGCGACCGCAAAGTAGACGTGAACCATGCTGACTATGGCAATGGCCGAGAGAAAGGCCAGCGTCAGACCATCGAAAAACGCCGCGCCGAACAGGATAGCAAGCAGCAGCAGGCCCTCGAAGGGGCTGTGGAAGCCGCCGGTGCCGTAGATAAACAGGGAGAGCCAGGCGACATCGGCCAACATCAGAATCGTGCCGACCAACGGCAGCTTTCCCTTCTCCCAGACGCCGTCCCAGTCCACAATGTAGCGCGCAAAGATAGCCAGCAAGGCGTTGATTGCGATGGCCAGGTGTGCGACGGCGGCATTGGTGAGCATTTCCGGCGGTGCGGAGAGCAAGAGGGCCAGCAGAAAGAACGTTAGAACCAAGCGTACTTTGTCGACTCGACGGATGAGACCGGCTTCGACGATGCGTTCAGTCTTCTCCTCAACGGCAATGGGCCGTGGATCCGCGAACGTACTCTCAATCGCCATACCCAGTTCATCTCCCTCTCTATCGCGGTGGCTGCAGAGCCAGTCTATGTCTACAAACTTTACCAAAGTGCACTGAAAGTCCTGCCGATTAGTGTCGCTCTCCAGTATGCGGTGTTGTCAACGCGCGCTTGACCGGCCGTTACCGCCTCGGCGGCGGGCGAGCAGCCACATGAGCCAAGTCATGATCATCAGCACGGCCACGGCGGCGGATATGCCCAGCCCGATGTCATAATCCCACGGTTCGAAGCTCAAGCGGACGCGGTGTCTGCCCGCAGGGACGGCCATGCACATGAAATAGCCGGCCGGGTGAGCAAGCTGCAACTCCGCCGGTCGCTCATCCAAGGCGGCAAACCACCCCTGATAATGGCTCTGCATGATGAATAATGTGGACCCGCCGGGAGCGGTGAAGTCGAGTAGGAACTCACCCGGACCCAGAGTCTCGCAGTGTACCGGCCGCAGATCGTACGGCCCGCCGATCGGCGCGGGACGCAGATACCCGCCCGGTCCGGGGGCCGTCCTCTCGCACAGGAAGAAGGAGCCTACGCAGTCGGGATTCTCGTACAGGTAAGGCTGTGACGGCTCAGGCACTGACCACGGCGGCGGCAGCGGCTGTGGCGGCAGGACTATCCACTTGATGCCGAGACGGGTACAGAAATCAATGAGTGCGACCGAGTCATGGCACTTGCCGTGCAGGTAGGTATCAGCGTGCATTGCAGCGGGATGCAAGATCGCCTCGGAAAGCAGAGCACTGGGGACACCGTAGGCTGCGCACGTATTGGCGGCCAGACGGTCCCGCCAGTCAATCACCGGACTACGTGACGCGTTTCCGGGCGGGTAGGAGGGTGTTGCGGGCTGCAGGCAAGCCGCTTTCTCACCTGCATGGACGGTGCGACTAGTGCAGACCTGCGCAGCGTGCGGGGGATCATTCCAGAATTCAGGTGGCGCGGTGGGGTTGAGCGCCCTCCACAGGATACCCAGTTGCAGCACAGAGCATGCGACCGCAACGGCGGCAACGCTGGAGCCGTTACCTGCGCGGGCCAGCAGTGCGACAGTGACGGACACCAATGCGACACCGGTCAAGAACGCTTCGAGCAGCGCTGTCGAGTGAGGTCCCACCATGCAGCCCGCGGCCGCCGACAGCAGCGTTATGCACAGCACGGCTGCCAGTGTGCGGGAAGGTGCGGGCGTCGTTCTGTTGGGCGCGGCTAGTGATTGCAGGTAATCAGCCGCCAGCAGAGCTAGGCCGATTGACACCAGGACTACGTTGCGGGCCGGTACGCGGAATACGGAGAATGGCGGAAGGCCGGCCAGTAGCCGGTACAGAAAAGTGTTGGACCCTAGCATCAGCAGCGTACCGACAGCAATGAGCGCCAAGGCATAGCGGCTCCCCAGAGTCCGCGTGTGCCGTGTCATTGCAGTCAGCAGGGCGAGCAGCAGTGCCGGTGTCCCGACATACCCAAGACTCTCCCAGTAGCCCATATCCATCTCGGGCTTCAGCCCCGCCGCAGGCATAGACAGTCTGGCGAAATCGCGCCACTCGAAGCTGCCGGCGGTGATGAAGGCATAATGTCCCGCCGGTTCCGGCCGGGGATACATGCTCGAATACACGTACAAAGGGACAGTCTGTACTGCAGAAAGGCAAAGCCCCCCGAGAAGAACCAGCAGCACTCTGCCCAGCAGAGAGGCAGCATCTGGCAGCCGGGACGATGCATGAGACCGCGCAACCGCCGCATAGACCACGATCATCAGAAATGCGAGCCACACGTACTGCGGTTGACCGCCAAGCAATGCTAGACCGAGAACCACAGCACCGGCGAGCGCCCACGGCCAGGGGCGGTCCCTGCGCAACCACTGGGTTGCGAGCCAGAGCATGGCAAGGGCGTGACTGATGCCTATGACGATGTTGATGTGGATCTGGTGGGCCGCCATGACGCCGCCCGTCCCTACGCAGACCGCCAGGAGTAGGGCCGGCAGGACACTCAGGCCCAGCGCCAGGCCTAGCAGATACGCACACACAGAGGCAGCAAGGGTATGCAGGATAAGGGAGGCCCGGTAGGCGACTGACCAATGTAGTAGGCGGTACAGAATCAGGTTTGGGGGATACAGCATGCCCGACTGGCCGGCCCCGTGCTGGTAGTAGCCGCTCCCCAGGTCATTGTTCCACAGTGCCAGCCTGTCGCGCTGAAGCCACATGCCGTAGTAGCGCATCAGGGGAGCCGTCATGCGGCCTGTGTCGTCCTGGTACGGCATGCGGCCCAGTAGGAAGGGGAAGTCAACCGCGAGGCAGCAGACCAACAGAAAGCCCACTGCCGCCACATGGGGCCGCCAGCCAGCTCGTGACGAGGCTGCAGGAGTTGCCATCAACATTCGCGAAATTCACCGTGAAGGCATGGAAGACCTCCCTGATGGTGCGGCGATGAGCCGGAGGTGAAGATATGACACGCGACGATGCGATGGCTGTGCTCGTCGAGCATACCAAGAACGCGAACCTGATCAAACACGCCCTGGCCGTCGAGGCGGCGATGCGTGCCTATGCGCATAAACTCGGCCAAGACGAGGAAACGTGGAGCATGGTCGGGCTGCTGCATGACTTTGACTATGAACTCTATCCGAACCTGGCGGACCATCCCTTCAAGGGTGCGCAGATACTACGCGAGCGTGGCTGGCCCGAGGAGATCGTCGAGGGCGTATTGGCGCATGCAGAGCATAGCGGCGTCACACGCGACACGCTGATGAAAAAGGCGATATTCGCGGTGGATGAACTCACCGGATTAGTCGTCGCGACGGCCTTGGTGCGACCGGACAAGAAGCTCGCCAGCGTGAAGAGCAGCTCGGTGACAAAGAAGATGAAGGACAAGTCCTTTGCCGCGGCCGTCAAGCGCGAGGACATCATCAAGGGAGCCGACGAGCTTGGCATGGAGCTGGACGAGCACATCGGCGTCGTGTTGCAGGCGATGCAGGGAATCGCCGATGAGTTAGGACTGTAGCTGCGGGAAGTGAGCTCATGTCGCCGAAACGGCTGTTCGATGGGCCCCGGGCGGAACCGGGGAAGCTCTTGATAGACCTGGATAGTGGCAATCTTCCGAGGCATAGCAGGGGGCTTTGCGGGCTTGCAGTGTGCCTGCAATCGGCTCTGGCGAGCGCCTCGCTGAGCGTGTCATATCCGGACTTGATGGGACTTCTCAACGCCGCTTTCATGCTGGTGGTAGACGACGAGTTCTCAGTCAACGCGGCAATCGCGCGGCGCTGGCAGCATCTAGGCGATGTGTTGGGGGACCTAGGCTTCACCGAGTGGCGGATAGCTGCGAGGCCCCCGGGGCCTGAGGCGGTCGTCTCAGAACTTCGTGAGGGGCGCTCCCTGCTGGCTCTGGGATGGGGCCGCGCAGCCGGCGATTGGTCACTGATCTGCGGCCAGAGCGCCGATGGAAGCACGTGGCTGGGCTATGACTTCGCAGCCGACCCGCTGCTGCAGGATGCACCCGCCGGGTGCAGGCTCGCGGTCAGCATCGGGAAGTACAGCGGCTCTGCAGACATCACGGAGGCCCGGCAGTTGGCGCTGCAGGCCGCTGCAAGGTTGCGCTCTTCGGACATGGATCCCATTGCAGCCTATGCGCATTGGGCCACGTTGATGAAGAGCAGACGGCCCTTTCCTGATGGCCCCATCGGCGATGAGATGATCCTGCGGCATGAATGGTTCACAGAGGTGCTGCTGGATGCCAGGAGCGCGGCAGCAGACTTCCTGTCCAATGTCGAGCCGATCTCCGATGAACTCGCGGAGGATGAGACCACTAGTGCAGCCGACTTGTACCGGAGGGTCGTGGACCTGCTTGAGTCGCGCAGCCCCGGCCTGTTCGACCCACTGGCAACCGAAGCCTTGCGCGATGCCGAGGTCCGCGACGAGTGGGCCGAACTGCTGGAGCAAGCAGCCGACACCGAGGCAAAGGCGCTTGCCATCCTGAAGCGGGTCGCACGCGGTGGAGCTTCATAGCCGGATAGTATGTGCCGGCAGCAGGTAAGTCGGCCAAGCCGAACAATCAACCGAGCAGCTAAGTCAACTGCATCCGATTGACACTTCGCGGCGTCTGTGTGGCAAGAGTGCGTGGAAAGGGAGAGCACGATGCTGGATAGGGTAATGGAAGACGCGATCAACAGCCAGGCCAATGCAGAATTGTACTCCGGCTATCTGTACCTGTCCATGTCGGCATATCTCAGCTCGATTGACATGCCGGGAGCGGCGCATTGGATGCGCTGTCAGGCCGAAGAAGAGCTGGTCCACGCCATGAAGTTCCTGGATTATGTCGTGGAGCGAGGCGGCCGTGTCACTTTGACGGCGATTGAGGCGCCGCCTCTGCAGTGGCAATCGCCGGTGGCGGTCGCCCAGCATACGCTTGCGCATGAGCGGAAGGTCACCGGCCTGATCACCGATCTGGCAGAGCTGGCGACCGACCGGAACGACGAGGCGACCCGCAGCTTCCTGCAATGGTACATTGACGAGCAGGAAGAAGAGGAAGAATCGGCGGAGGAACTGGTTGAGAAACTGAAGACCGCGGCGGAAGGCGCAGAGACCGCGGCGGCGGTTGATGAAGAGCTGGGCCGGCGGCCCGTCAAGCTGGTTGAGGCCGCCAAGGAGCACTGACTTTCGGCACTGCGGCACGGGAGGCATGGAACCGTGCCGGGACGTTTACAGACTCAGACGGCCATGGGAAACGCAACCTATGGGTGTCGTCAAGGAATGGAATAACTCAAGAAAGGAGATAGTCGACATGTGTAACACGGCAGGACAGAACTTGCCCCTGATCGGGGAGAAGGCACCGTCATTTGAGGCAGAGACGACACAGGGACATATCAGCTTCCCGAAAGACTATGAGGGGAAATGGGTGATCTTCTTTTCGCACCCGGCGGACTTCACCCCGGTATGCACGACCGAGTTCATGACATTCGCCAGCATGCAGGATGAGTTCAGAGAGCTCAACACGGAGCTGCTGGGCCTGTCCATAGACAGCACCTACAGCCACATCGCCTGGCTGCGAACCATCAAGGAGAAGATCGAGTACAAGGGCATGAAAGGCATCGAGGTCAATTTTCCGGTGATCTCCGACTTGACCATGGAGGTATCCAAGGCGTACGGAATGCTGCAGCCATCGGCGAGTACGACTCAGGCCGTGCGCGCGGTGTTCATAATGGACCCGCAGGCGATAGTGCGCGCCATCCTGTACTACCCGCTCAGCAACGGCCGCAACATGGAAGAGATCAAGCGCTTGATAGTCGCCATGCAGCACTCCGACGAGCATAAGATCGCCACGCCGGCGAACTGGCAGATAGGCGATGACGTCATCGTTCCGCCGCCCGGATCGTGCGGACAGGCCAAGGAACGGGTCGAAGGACAGGGCGACGACTATTACTGTCTCGACTGGTTCCTGTGCTTCAAGAAGTGCAGCCACGGCGACGGTTAGACTTGCTGCGCTGGAAGGGAGACGAGTGATGCAGAAGTACGAGTGCATGGTGTGCGGCTACATCTATGACCCCGCCAAGGGCGACCCGGACGGCAATATCCCGGCGGGGACCGCCTTCGCAGACCTGCCCGATGATTGGGTGTGTCCTGAGTGCGGTGCGGGCAAGGACGAGTTCGAGCCGCTTGAGGAATAGCTGCCGCTGCTAATGACACCTGGAACATCTACTGATGTCCCTAGGGCTGCCAGTCTGGGCTTTGGGGATTCGTTTTCTCGTGCCCGGCTTGACACAGCCGCACTATCAGGTGCACCATCTAGGCCGTAACTAGCGCACCGGATCATACCCCGCCACGGAGGACGTTCATATGACCGACACCAACTGGGCTCACGTTGACGCCGGCAGCGTGCCGCGTCTCGTGACAGATACGGTCCCAGGGCCGAAGTCTCGGCAGTTCAACGAGCGCGGCATGAGCTACATGGTGGGATACTCCAGCCAGGTGCGCTTGTGTCCTGTGGTCTTTGAGAAGGGGCACGGCGTCACCTTGACTGACGTAGATGGGAACACATACATAGATTTCTCCAGCGGCATCTATGTAACCACGCTGGGCCACTGTCATCCGAAGATCAGCGAGGCAGTCGCACGTGCGGCCAAGACACTGATGAATTGCCATGACTTCAACACACCGGTCAAGGTCGAGCTGCTGGAGAAGATGGCCGAGATCCAGCCTTGGGACCTGACAGGCATGCAGCTTTACGACAGCGGCACGACGGCTGTCGAGGCGGGCCTGCGGGTGTGTCGTGCGGCGACCGGCAGGAGCGAGTTCATCTCCTGCTTCATGGACTTTCACGGCAAGACCGGGCACGCGGTCAGTCTCGGCAAGATGAACCCCTCGTATGGTGCCGGCCGCAGTCAGGGCTTCTACATGGTGCCCCGTCCATATCCGTATCGCCCGATGTTCACGAAAACCGATGGGACCATAGACACTGACGCCTACCTCGACTTCTACGCGGAATTCATTGAGTGCGCAACGACCGGCGACGTGGCCGCATTCGTGCTGGAGCCGGTGCAGGGATGGGCCGGGTCCGTCTTCCCGCCCGACGACTTCTTTCCGAAACTGCGCAAGTTCTGCGACCAGCGCGGCATACTGCTCATGGCGGATGAGGTGCTTACGAGCATGGGACGCACCGGCAAGTTCTTCTGCATGGAGCACTACGATACGGCTCCCGATGTCGTTACGGTCGGCAAGGGCTTCGGCAATGGCTTTCCCGTGACGGCGATGCTCGTATCAGAGAGGTACAAGGACAGCATCAACGCGATCTCGGCCTCGACCAGCTACGGCGGGAACCCGATGGCCTGCGCAGCGGCATTGGCCAGTATCGAGGCCATCGAGGAAGAGGGATTGCTCGACAGGGCCATGGAGCTGGGGCACTACTTCGAGCAGCGTATGCTTGCCATGAAGGACACCCACTCGATAGTCGGCGACGTGCGAGCAAAAGGGTGCTTGGCCGGAATCGAGCTGGTGAAAAATCCGGAGACCAAGGAACCGTTCGATGAGGCCGGCAAGCTCGTTTACCAGCGCGCCTTCCAGAAGGGCCTGGCGTGGGTCCCTGCAGGGCACATTCTGCGACTGTCGCCGCCGATTGTGATGGACGTTGAGATTGCGGCCAAGGGCATGGACATCATCGAGGAGGCGATCTCCGAGGTGGAGACAGAGCTCGGCTGCTGAAAAAGGCGGCAAGGCGGTCTCACAACGATCGTGGATCGCCGGTGCTGATGTCCGTCGTCCCCTCCGGCGTCTACCTCCTCACCTGCACCGAGCGGATGGTGGAGGCCTGAGAGCCTTCGGGCGA
>CAZJVY010000012.1:0-58854 GCA_964549395.1 uncultured Armatimonadia bacterium
GTGCTCCATGTGTGCGGTCACTGCGGCCACGTCGCCGAAAATGTAGCGGAGGAAATCGAGGTCATGGGATGCGCTCTCGGTGAAGGTGCCGTCGCTGAAGCGCTCGTCGGAATACCACTCGCCATAGTTGGGCCGGCCGGGAGCGGCGCCGGCGACGATCACTCGCCACATGCAAGGCCTGCCGGCTTTGCCCTCATGGATCATCTTCCGTATCTGCCCCCAGTTGTCATCATAGCGGCGCACGAACGCCATCGCCAGCACGGTGCCGGCCTGCTCGTGGGCCTCTATCATCGCCCGGCAGTCGTCCAGTGTCCGCGCCATCGGCTTCTCGCACATCGCGTGCTTGCCGTTGCGCGCCGCCTTGATCACCGCATCGGCGTGGAACTGGGTCGGGATGCCTACGACGACGGCGTCCACCTCATCCATCTCGACCAGTTCATCGTAGCTGCCGCAACTATACGGAGCACCCACCTCTTCTGCACGTGCTTTCGCCAGTTCTGCGTTCGCGTCCGCGACGCACACGATGTCGGTGCTCTCATTGGCCTGGATAGCTGGAATGTGAGACTTGCTGATCGCCCCGCCTCCAATCATTCCGAAACGAATTGTGTCCATCAATTGCCTCCTTCTTGCGCGGTGATGCAAGGTGTCCGCTGCCGGGTACTATATGTAGTCCACCGGATGGTGCTCCCACTGCTGACACGGGAACGCCCTGGCCAGGCCTGCAACATCGCCGTCATCGGCCCCGTAAGCCGTTACGCGGTGGTCCTGAATTGCCGCTCCCAGGTCCAGGCGACACAGCAACAGCCTGGTCAGGTGGTCTTCCTTCATCTCCAGCGTTACCGTTTTGTTCGGATGTGCCGGCGCTTGCAGGACATAGTCCGCCTGCGGCGTGAAGACCTCGATGCGGGTGTTGGCCAGTTCAGGCACTTGTCGCAGGCTCTTCTGCGCCAGGTCCGGCGGATTAAGCAGATGCGCCATGATGAACATGGAAATCTCAGCGCGCAGCTTGCCGACAAACCCCAGCGAACGTGCCAGCCCCGCGTACAACCCATCATCCGGGCCGGAGAAGGCCAATCCTGTGCCGATCTCCGCAGCCTTCGTTGCAGCCGCCATGAAGATGGTATGTGCAAGGGCCTGGTCGCCGCCGCGCGTGGCCATCTCTGCAATCTGCAGGCTATCGCCCTTCGCCCACTTCGCCAACAGCGCGTATCCCGCAAGTCCCTCCCCATCCTCGACAAGCAGGAAATAGAAGTCGCTCTTCAACTCCTCGTACTGTATCCCCTCCAACGCGGTAGCGTGGTAGCCCGGGACCCGCTGCGGGTAGCCGCCGTAACAGCCATACGCGCTGGCGAATACCTGCAGCAGCTCAGTCTCTCTGCGCAGCAACTCCCCCCTGTCGCAGAACCGCACGCCGTCGCCGATCGTGCCTTGGGGATTGGTCCAGGACAGGCCACGGTAGAACACCATGTCATGGTGTCCGTTCTTCGCGTAGAAGCGGTAGCCGGCGCTGCGTTCGGCGCCGCGATAGACCATCATCACATCCGCCTGCGGCACGAGGAATTCCTTCGCCGCATCCATCAACTTCGAGCCGATCCCCGTGCTTCTCACCTTCTCATGCACCACAACCGAGTACTCGAACGCCGCGCGTATCACCAGCCCAGGGCGGATGATGAAATCACGGAAGTCGAAGGGTATGGCGCCGACGACCTCATCACCGTCCACAGCGATGGCCGCCGTGCGCGGTCCCTTGGCCCATTGCTCCCAGTACGGCACGTCTATCGCCAGATCCCCGCCCCACACGGTATTGTGCACTGCCACGTATCCGGGCCCGTCTTCCGGCCGATATTCACGCGCCTCTATCATCGCTCATCGTCCCTCCAATGCGGTTGCAGGCTTCAGCGTCCAGCTCTGCAGCCGTCCTTGCTCGAGCAGCCGTTCGGGGCGGTACCCTTTCGGCAGGCTGTACGCACCGATGGTTGCACCTTCCAGCAGGTTCTGCTCCTGCGGGCAGTCGTCGCCAGGCTGCACAACAGCCCCACACGGCTTCCCCTTTGCCAGTACGGCGAGGTACGACTGCGCCGCCGCGAGCAGCAGTTGGGCGGGGGTGAAGTGGTGCCCGCCTACGTCAATGCCGGCAGGCAGCCGATGGTTCGCCTCGACATGGGCATCAGCCTTGCCTGCTGCGCCTACCACCGCCCGCGCACATACCTGCAGCGGCTGGATCGTTTGTCGTGGTGTCTCCACCGGCCCCAGCAGCCGCCGCACCGGCACACGACCTGGCAGGGCGCCGTCCTCGTATCTCGCCAGAGCCCAACACAGGGCCCCCAGCACTTCAGCGACGCTGTAGTAGCGGCCGCCGCTTTGTGTCGCCGCAAACCTTCTCACCACTTGTCGTGCCATACTGGCAAGCTGCGCCCTGGTTAGCCACTCATTACTCGGCTCATCAAAGCGCTGCACAAGCTGCCGATACGTGATGAACTCCACCCCGCTGCCTTGCAGGTAGTCGAGGAACATCGGGAAAAACCTGCGGTTGCGCCCGATTCTGTCTGCGGGAAGCAGCGGGGCCGGCTGCCACTTCTCCTTCGCCGGCAGATGGCCGCGGCGCTTGCAGTTGTGAATGTCATAGAACGTCTGGCAGACCCACATGCACGGGTGCGTCCCGTAAACAATCACGTCTTCCCGACCCGCCGCCTCCACTTTCCGTTCGAAGTCGGCGGCTGCGAGGTCGAGAATCGCGCGCGGGCTGCCATCCTGCGCGATGAAATGCTCCAGCATCTGCATGTAGGGCACCGTCAACAGGCCCTCATACCACCACGGCTGCGCGCTTTCACGGGCGAAATGCCGCGCCGCATAGACTCTCATGCCCAGCAGCCGGTATGCGTGCAGGCTCTGTGTAGTCCAGTGTGAGTCGGTTCTCACCCATGCCGTCGGCCGCTGCCCAAGAAGCCCTTCCAGGTCCGCCACTCCCGGCGCCTCGTGGGCCAGCACCCAGCGCAGTCCGTCGTCCCAGCCCATCTTCTCGATGGTCGTTGCGGTCGGCGGGAAGAAGTTGTGGTCATTGGAGTGATAGTCAACTTCATGGACCGCGACCTGCTCCAGTACGTCCCGACGACCGCGTTCGCGCAGCGCCCGCACCTTGTCCCCGACGAGTGCGAAGCACCCGCAGATGTCGCGCTTTGCCAACTCACGGGCCAGCATCAACAGCGCATCATCGCTCTCCGGGGTGACGAAATCCTCGGTGTCAAATGAGAGTATGACGGATACCATGTCAGGGCACCTCAGCGCGCGCCGGCGTACAATTCTCCACCAGGAAGACTGCCGCATTGTCTGCACGATACGGATTACTGCCCGTACCTCACCTGCACGAAGACCTGGTTGACAATCAGCGGGTTGTCGGCCTCCACCACCGGCCTGTCGCACCAGATGGCCAACTCATTCTCTCCTGCCCGCATGAGGCCTGCCGGTACGTCCACCGTGTAGAACTGCCCGTCCTTGCGTGGCGCAGGCAGCAGCGTATGGTTCAGTCGCAGCCACACCCGTTCCGGCTCGCCGCCCTGCGTCCATGCCAGGATCGTCAACTTCGCATTCGGGTCGTCGGCGTCCGGCCCCATCAGCAGTGGCAACTTGCGTTCCATGCTGTCCAGAGGCGCCGGCAGCCACGTCATCTCCGACCCATGCTGGCAGAAGCCACCATCGAAATTCGGCTGAATCGAGTATAGCTTGTCCTTACCCGCAAGCACCGCCGGATCGCCCACCTGGCTCAGCGGCGCATACGTCACATCCCGTGAGAGCGGGCCGACGTTCTTGTCCTCCATGCAGAAGACGTTGAACAAGTAGATCCCGTCGGCGCCGGCATGCCAGTGGTAGGCCGCGCCTGCCCGAATCGCTTCAGTCCAGGTCTCGGGCTTACCCGTACGTTTCTTCCACCAGTGACTGAACGTATTGGTGTTCATGGATGGGTACACCGGCACCCCATAGTGCTTGCCCAGCGCCAGCCACTCATCGAGCCGGATGCTGTAGGGCAGATAGCCGAGACCGACCACCAGCACGTCCACCAGCCCGTCCTCCAACCACTGCCCCACATCAAGCCCCAGTTCCAGAGATACGCGCGGCGAATCCAGCACGTGCACCGCGAACGTGTACGGACGTCCGCGCGCGTCCCCGATTGCGTTCAGGCGGCCGCGTACCTCCCTGGTCAGCGCCGTCATGTCGTCGGCATGATCCCGTTCGCGACCCAGTGCGAAGTCCCACACGAAGCGCGTGAAGTCAAGCTCATAGCCGTCGAAATCATGCGCCGAGGCGTTGCGCTCGATGAAGCCCAGCCGGTGAGCCCGCACCTCCGGACGCGAGAAGTCGAAGGCAGACCACAGGTAGCGTTCGGTCAGCTCCTTGGGGAGCTGGCGGTCCTTTTCGGCCCCGATCAGGTACTCCCGATGCTCGGCCTTCAGCGGATCGTTGGTCTCCTCGTAAGTGCTGGCCATGAACGAGTCGTGAATGTCATTCATGCGCAGCGAGGCCCACGCCTCGATCCCATGCTGATGGCAGGCCTCGACGATGATGTCGTTGGCCCGCTGCGCCGAGCCGATGGCAGGCCATATCTTGTACTTGTACGACTGGCCCCACGGCGGCTCGCAGCCGTTGCCCACGCACCAGGCGTAAGTGTCAACGTGCGTATCGAACGTGGGCGTTGTCCTCATGTCAACGAACGATTGGTCATCGGTCACATTGTAGGCGTATCCCGGGTACGGGTACTGCTGGTCTCCGTCATCATTGTAGATGAGCCTGCGCTGCCGGTGCTTGTCAAAGCCGGTCATCTCAATCCCCTCTCTCATGCTGCGCGCTATGGGTCTGCTCAACGATCACACCCGGCTCGATGCCTGTTGACCGCCAGTCCTGTGCTTTCTTGCCTAGTCGCTCACGAATACCGGCGAACTCCACGCCCACGGGCCCTCGGCGGGTGCGATATTCGACGGGTACTCCGGAAAGCCGCCCGGCATCGTCACCTTCGCGTAGTACCACTTGCAGCGCGGGAGATCGTCGAGCTGCTCCTTGAAGCTCGCGGGCAGTCCGGTCAACGTTGCCACAACCCGGCCGTCTCCGAAGATCTCGACACTTTCGACCTCTCGTGGGGCTTGCACCTCGATCCCGGCTGTGAAGGGCCCCATGCCCGCTGCCGTCTGTCCCATGAAAGCATCATTGATCCAGAACTTCAGCCCGATCCGGGCCCCGGCCGTGGCGTAGCAGCGCCGCTCCCGGAATGCCTCGATGATCCCCGGCAGCGTGAATTCCTTTACCCATAGCCCCGTCAGTCCTCCGCCGAGGCCGGGCGTTCGCCGGTGTCCGTCCGAGGTGCCGACAAAGCCCGCCTTGAAGCCATCATTCAGATGCCGGTGGAAGCAATCCGACTTGTTGATGTAGTCGCCCCATCCGCAGCAGACCTCCATGTTGGTCTCGCGGTCGCTGGCCGTGAGTCGGAACTGGGCGTGCTGCGTATTCATGATGCCATTGGTGGTCTGGATCCAGGAGACCAGCGCCTTCATCGGCTCATCCTGATCGTACCAGCGCAGGATGCTCTGGTCGTAGCTCTCAAACAGGATCGAGCGATGCTGCGGCCTCACCGACCCGTCCTCCGCCAGTGTCCACTCATACGCCGGTACAGCAGTGAACTGGCCTTCCTCCGACCAGAACGGCTCAATGGCCATGGTCTGAAGCCAGGCCCTGTCGGTCAGCCGCGTGCCGTATATGTAGTCGTTGTCCGTGATCGCCACAAAATCCAGCTTCGCCTTGTTGCGCGCATAGGAGAGGATCTCTATCAGATCGCCCTCCGCATCTGTGGAGAGGCACGTGTGCGTGTGTGGGTCGCCGAAGATGAGCTGGTAACTCTCCAGACCGAGCTTCAACTCGCGGTCTGGTGGTGAGAAGAACTCGCGATGTACCAGGTTGATCCTCCGCCATTGCTCGAATCCGGCATCGGGCACCAGCGGCGGCGCACCATCCACCTGGACAGACAGAACAACCACCTCTCCGCGGCGGGGATCGGGGTCGGGCACCGCCTTCTGGGTCGCCACAACGATGAGCCCCTCCGTGACACCGCGCACGGCGGGGAAATAGTCCATGTATGGCTCATCAACAAGCCGCACCGGATCGTGCCACTTGCCATCCGCGAACCTGCGTCCGCAGAGCACTCCGCTGGCCTTGGTCGTCGGGCCGTCGTGCGGCTCTTTCCGCTCCCACATGACCCACACACCGCCGCGGTCATCGGGCACGACGTATGGTCTCCGCCGCCGGCCCGGGTAGCCCCACACTCCTGCCTTCGGCTGCAGCCCGTATCGCAGATCGGCTACGACTTCACGGACCCACTCGTTCCCTTGCGGCCTTGCACACTCGATCTCATTGACCTGGTCAATGACTCCGCCATTGTTCTCCACATCTCCACACCTGACCCACACCGCCCAGGGCTGCCCCTCATTGTCGAAGCATACTGCAGGGAATAGCAGGGACGCGTCTTCAGCGCGGAATTCGTGCTTGCGGCCGCTGATCTCGCAGGTGATGTCGAAGTACGGCTCGGTATCGGCGGGAGGGGGCGGGAGCTGCAGTTCGTGTGTTCCGTGGGTACGCAGATGGTGCCAGGCGGCCATCCACTTGCTGTCCTGCCAGGCCGCCTCGTATGCCGTGCCCTGTCTCTGAGCCGCTGCAGGCCTTCCCACAGGGTGCAAGCCGCCGTCGCCCGTGACGGCGAAGGTGTACTGACCTCCGTCATATCGGTCCCACCCGAACAGAATCGCCTGGTCCTGCACCTCGACCCACAGGTCGTACACGTCATGGGCCGTGTGCCTGCCACCCATGTCAGCCAACACCACAATCCGTGACATGCCTGCCTCCTTTCGCTCAGTTATTCCTTGCCCACTACTGCAAACCTGCCGAACACAGACAGACCACTCGCGTGAACCGTCGCGGGTGAGCGGCGCGTCGATTCCAATCGGCCCATGAAGGAACTCCATCGCGGCATGGCAAAGGTGTGTTCACATACTGCGTGCGGAGGTGTCTCCATGAGGCAGTTGTTCGGCATGATTGCGATCCTGGCTCTCGGCGTTGGTGCTGCAGAGGCGAACGGACAGCCGGCGTTCATTCACCACTGCGACGACCTGTCGGGTTTGGTGCTGACAAGCAAGCCGGTGCGACAAGATACTCTCACGGTGAATGCCGACCCCGCGTACATCAGCGAGGGGAAGGGCAGCATTCATCTATACTCGGAGTCGCCTGCGGACGCCAAGGGCAATACTTACGTTAGTGTGATGATGTCCTTCGAGGCAGTGGATTTCACTAAGGCGGCGTTGACCTTCGATGCATGGACGGCGATACCGGACAACACGAAGGCTCTCTATATGCGCGGCTACGATGCACAGGGCAACTGCGTCCTCAGTTGGCTCAGTTGGGAGGGGCCGCTGGGCACCGAAAAGAGCACATTCAGGCTGGTGCCCGGTCAGAACAGCAGCGGGCTGCGCTGGGAGCAGAGCTTCATCCGCTCTGGCGATGCTAGTGCAGTTGTGAAGCTGCAGTTCTACACCGGCACCCACAGCGCGGGCGTCCCCTTCGACATCTATATTGACAATGTCCGTGCCGTTCCCGCAGAAACCGTCTATCTCCCCGCAGTTCCCGCCGCAGCACAGCCCGAGCTAGGGCGGTTCAAGCGGATCGAGGCCCTCCACAGCGACATGGGCCCTGATGCGGCCGCGTCGGCTGTGACCAGAAAGAGCGTTGCTCTGCCGCCACAGAACCTGTATATGGGAGAAGACCTGAAGGGCGTTGCCCTGCAATGGGGCAAGGACGAGACCGCAAAGCTACAGGTCAACACTGACCCTGCGTACACAAGCGAGGGCAAAGGCAGCTTGCTTGTCTCGCGAACCTCCCCCAAAGACGCCGACGGAAACTCATACGTCAGCATCAGCATTGATATCGCGCCGGCTGACATGAGCGTGAACCGTGCCCTCGCCTTTGATGCCTGGACCTCGGAGCCGAAGAATACCCAGGCGCTCTACGTCCGCGGGTACGATGCTGCTGGCCAATGCGTGATGAGCTGGCACAGTTGGAGCGGCCCTCTGAAGAACGCGAAGACCTCTCTCGAGCTTCTGCCCGGCGCTTCCGGCTCGGGCCTCGCATGGGAGCCGAACGAGCTCAAGTCCGACGACCGCTCCGCCGTGGTGAAGCTCTGGTTCTATGCGGGCACCCATGACCCGGCCGTCCCTTTCAGCATGTACATTGACAATGTGCGGACCGTCCACAACGCAACCAAGTCGTTCGCCGACATTACGAAGCCGAAGCACCTCTATCTGGATACAGTGCTTGTCGCCGAGGGAAAGCCTCGGGCCGTCATCGTGACCCCGGATGAGGCGGACTGGCGCGCTCTGGCCGGCGGGTTGGCCGCCGCCATCAAGCAAGCCACGGGTGCCGACTTGCCGGTCAGGCTGGCCGATGAGGTGTCTGACGACGATGTTGCTGCCACCAATGCCATCATGCTCGGCACCATCATCAACAACCGCCGCCTGCTCTATCCGTATTCACACAGCCTCGTCTTCGCGGATAGCGGCTTCCCTGGCGACGGAGGCTTTGAAATCCGCAGCGTGCACGATCCTTGGGGAACCGGCCACAACCTCATCTGCATCGGCGCTTCGGATGCGACCGGAGCACGTCTGGGGGTAGACGCGTTCAAGGAGCATGTCAGGCCCGGACCGGATCTAATCCTGCCACGCATGCTGGATGTCAAGCTGAACGGCGATGCTCTCGCTGCTTACGGACGCCTCTTCAGCACTGCGCCCGACGAGGCATGGGAGAAAGGGCAGAAGAGCGCATGTGAAAACCACCTCAAGACCGCCGGCACCCGCGGGCTTTTTTCCCACGCCCAGAGCGTAGGCAGGAACTATGCCCTTACACGCCAGGAAGCCTATGCACGCATGTTCGTGTGGATGATCAAGCGCACGTACGAGAGCTATCTGAGCAAGCCCGAGACGTACGGCGGGCCTTGGGGCATGGATTCGGATTTTCACATCTTCGGCGTCATCCCCGGCTGGGATGAGGTGGAGGAATGTCCGACACTAACAGATGAGGAAAGGCTGGATGTTACCAAGATACTCTTTCGCTGGGTCAGCGAGGTCGGCCCCTCCAAGGCCGCCTCCCCGACCAGCAGGCGCGTGCGTTTCAACCACCAGACCTTTCCCGCCCTTGGCTGCCTCTACGCGGGGCAGTACTTCGATCGCTACTACCAGGCCTCCGAGGGGAAGCAGTGGATGGGGGTCGCTGACGGCACCTTCCAGTTTCAGCTCAACGCCAGCAAAGCCCACTGCGACTGCAACAGTTACCAGTGGCATACTCTGCAGCACGTACTCCGCTACTGTCTTGGGCAGCCGGACCTCAGCTATTTCGAGAGCGGCCACGTGCGCTTCAATGCCGACTACGCCATCCTCACCATGAACAACCTTGGCTACCAAGTCCCCTACGGCGACATTGGCGGCTGGGGGCCGATCGGCGGAGAACTGCACATGCTGCGTGCCGCCGAATGGTTCTACCGTGACGGCCGCTACTTGTGGGCGCTGGACAAGAAGGCGGGCGTCAGCAGAAGCCAGGCAGTCGGCGACTTCTACACTGCCACGACCACTCCGCAGGAGCCTACCGACCTCATCGGGACTGTCGTGTGGCTGCTGGACGATCTGTGGCTTGACACTTTCGTGGGCAGTGAGCCGGTGGACCGAGCGCATGCCTTCGACAAGGTCGCCTTCCGCAACGGTTTCGATCCGCAGGACCAATACCTGCTGCTGGACGGCCTCGCGCGCGGCGGACACGGCCACATGGATGCCAACGCCGTTCTGCAGTGGACTGAGAACGGACGCATTTGGCTGGCCGATGTTGATTACATCAAGTCGCTCCCGAAATATCACAATGGCGTGCTGATCCTCAAGGACGGCCAGTCCACCCCGATCCCCGGCTTCTGCGAACTGGAAAGCATAACCGATCTCCCTACCATGGCGGCCTCGCGCACCGTCCTGCACAACTACGCCGGCGTTGACTGGCAACGCAATCTCATCTGGCTGAAGGACCGCTTCTTCATCGTGGTTGACCGGATGGCCGCCCGCGAGCCTGGAGATTACAGCTTCCGCGCTGTCTGGCAGACCATCGGCAACACGACACTCGACGGGACAACGATGGCCATCGAGCAGAAAGGCCAGCACGCGGCAGTCGCCATGACGCCTGACACCCACTGCATCATCAACGACGATCCAGCCACCGGCCGCAACTGGAGCGGCTATCCATACGCCGAGGAGCCGGTGGTCAGGGTGTACCAGGGCATCATCAACAAGCCTCTGGACGCAGGCAACCATGTCAACCTGTTCACCGCCCTGCACGCGTCGGGAGAGCAGCCATCGGAGGTCAAGCTGACGCGGCTGGGTGAGAACATTGCCTCCATAAGCGGCGCCGGCGATCCTGTAATGGTGGCTGTCCCTGATGCTGCGGGCAAGGTTGTGCTGCCGGGCGCTCTGGATGCCGACGCCGATCTCGCCATCCTGACACCAAGGAAGGCCTATCTCGTCGGTGCGAGACGCATTACCTTCATGGGTCAGACGAAGACATTCGAGGGCGGGGCCGACATCGAGGCCGACATCAGTAGCGGTGAGGCGATCCTGAAAACCCCGGCCGCAACCGTGCCCCAGGCCGAACAGACCGTGGAGCACGTCAGGTTCGAGCAGACCGCGTCCCCCCAGGAAGTCGCCGGCCTGATGCAGGCAATTGCGGCCGCCGCGCCGCCCGTGACGCCGGCAGCGAGCACTGCTGCCGATGCGCCCAACATGCGCGAACTGTGGAGCTATGTCGAGAAGCCCGAGGGCTTTCTGCTCACCAACAACCCCGGCGTCCCGGAGCGCATACAGGTCATCACGCAGATGACCTGCGACCCGCAGCCGCTTGCTGCCAATGTCTTCTCCGGCGTCCCAGGCGCCAATATCCTCGAAAGCATCACTAACGGCGGCGACGAGGGCACAAGCGATGCCGTCATGTGGGACACCGACCAGGAAGTCACCATCAACCTGCACATGGATGATGTCTATGACCTGGACGGCCTCACCGTCAAGGAATGGTATGCATCTTCGTCCAGCAAGAACAAACTGTATCAGCTCGGGCGCTTGCGCCTGCTCGGAAGTAGCGATGGTTTCACGAAGGACACACGAACGCTGATTGACTTCAGGGATGTCGAAGAGCGCGGCAACTGGGGATCGCCGGGCCACCAGCCGGAGCGCTATGAGTTCAGGAAGATCGGCGCAAAGGCCCGCGACTTGCGGCTGATTCTCACTCCCCGCCCTGGTACCGGCATCTATCTGGCTGAGATTGAGCTGTGGGGAGGCGGGCCGGAGCTGGAGCAGAGGCGGGCGACTGCCGATGAATACGCCCCCGCCGCCTATCAGTTCACCTCCATTGTCTGCGCGGATCTGGACGGCGATGGCCGTGACGAAACCGTTGCCGGCAGCACCAATGGCAAGGTGTACTGCCTGGACGCGGCCGGCAAGCTGCTCTGGCGCTTCGACTGCAAGGGACGTGTCAACAGCGTGTGCGTGGTGGACTTCTACGGTGACCGCAAGCCCACAGTCATCGCCGGGACCGCCGCTGCGCAGGTGGTGGCCCTCGATGCCGGAGGGCAGCAAGTCTGGGCATACGACGTGCCCTACTATAAGCGTGCCGGCAACGTGGCGACCGTCTTTCCGGCCGATATCGGCGGCGAGGGCAAACAGATCGCCATCGCCGGAGCCGACAACTGGCGCTACCACGCCATTGACGCCAGCGGCAGGAAGCTGTGGCATTTGGAGAGCGTCCATCGTTCCACGGCAGGTGTCGCCGTGGACCTCACTGGCGACGGCAAACAGGAGGTCGTTTGCGGGACCGAGTACTACTGGTGGCCTGTTGCGAAGCCGGACGGTTCGAAGCTGTGGGGCTATGGCACCAAGGGCGGTCCGGGCGTCAATGCGGTCGCCGCGGGCGACATAGACGGCGACGGCACGCGCGAGGTGGCTTTCGGCGGCGCCGACACCAACCTGCAGGTCGTCAGCGCCGAGGGTAAGCCGCTGTGGATGTTCAATACCGGCGACGAGGTCACAGGCGTCATCTGTGCCGACGTCAACAACGATGGGATGGAAGAGATCATCGCCAGCAGCCTGTCATTCAACATCTACTGCGTGGATGGCACCGGCAAGGTGCTGTGGCGCAGGGAACTGGGCAACCAGGTGCGGACCATCAACGCTCTGAAGACGGCGCGGGGGCTGCTGCTGGCGGCCGGTTGTGACGACCGCGCGGTTTACGTACTCAATGCCAAGGACGGTGGCGTTCTTGCCCGTTTCGTCACTCGCGGCAAGCTCGTCAGCCTCGCCAGCGGCAAGCTGCTGCCGGGCTCCGCTGTCCCGCAAGTCCTGGCAAGCAGCGAAGATGGCCACATCTACGCCCTGACACTACCCTAGGCGGGAAGGCCGGAGCTTTCCGGAGAGGAACATGACACCGCGCCCACACGCGGCGACTGCCGGCACTTCACAGCCAGGGAGACAATCATGATAGACTTGCCTTATCGTCAGATACATCTTGATTTCCACACCAGCGCCGACATTCCGGGCGTTGGCAGCGAGTTCGACGCCGACGAGTTCGCTGACAGTCTCGAGGCCGCTCACGTCAACTCCATCACCTGCTTCTCGCGCTGCCATCATGGCATGATTTACCATGATACGGATAGATTTCCCGAGCGCCGCCATCCGCATCTGACGTGCAACCTTCTTCCTTTGCAGATAGAGGCCTGCCACGCCCGTGGAATTCGCGTGCCCATCTACATCACTGTCCAGTGGGACCTCTTCACTGCCCGCCAACACCCGGAATGGATTGCGCTGGACGAAAACGGCTGCCAGGTGGGGCAGAAACCCTTCGCGCCGGGCTTCTACTCGCGCCTGTGCCTGAATACCCCCTACGTGGACTTTGTCGAGGCGCAGACCGTCGAGGTCTGCGAGATGATGCCGGTTGACGGCTTCTTCTTTGACATCGTCGCCGCCACCCCGTGCTGCTGTCTCTACTGCATTAACGACATGCAGCAGGCCGGCCTGGAGCCTTCCGACCCTCAGGATCGCCAGCGCTTCGCCGTCCAAGTCCTGCACAGGTTCGGGGAGCGCATGTTTGAGGCGGTCCGCTTGCGGCGTCCCGAGGCATCGGTCTTCTTCAACTCCGGACATGTCGGCCCCAGACATCGCGCCATGAGGCAGTGGTTCACTCACTTTGAACTCGAATCGCTCCCTAGCGGCGGCTGGGGCTATATGCACTTCCCGGTGGCGCAGCGCTACGCCCGCGTGCTCGACAGGCTCACCGTCTCGCATACGGGCAAGTTCCACACAGCCTGGGGGGATTTCCATTCATTCAAGAACCCCGCCGCCCTGCAGTTTGAGTGCTTTCGCATGTTGGCTCTAAATGCCAGATGCGAGATCGGCGACCAGCTTCACCCCACCGGCAAGGTGTGCAGACACACACTCGAGCTGATCGGCGGTGTGTATGAGCGGGTCGAGGCGGCCGAGCCTTGGTGCCGTCATGCAGAGGCCGTGGTGGACATCGGCCTGATGACCCCCGAGGAACTGACACCGCTGGGCGGCGGCGATGCGTTGCCCCGTGCAACCATCGGTGCTGCCCGCATGCTGCAAGAGTCGCAGCACCAATTCGATGTCATCGACTCGCAGGTGGACCTTTCCGGCTACAACCTCGTCGTGCTGCCTGATGAAATGACGGTGACGGATGAACTTGCCGCCAGGCTGGCCGCCTACGTGCAGGCTGGCGGCTCTGTCCTGGCCTCCTACAAGTCCGGCTTCCATCCCGACGGCGACCGCTTCAACGTGCCGGAGTTGGGCGTCACGCTGGTAGGTGACGCTGACGTCGCCCCTGATTTCATCGTGCCAGGAAGGCTGGGGAATGGCATGGCCGACACCGGCCACGTCATGTACCTGCAAGGCCTGGAGGTGCAGCCCTCCGCCGATGCGGAGGTGCTCTCTACCGTCCTGAAGCCCTACTTCAGCCGCACCTACAGGCACTTCTGCTCGCACCGTCACACCCCGATAGAGGGCCCCGCCGACTACCCCGGAGCCGTGCGCAACGGCAACTGCATCTACCTGATGCATCCGGTTTTCACAATGTACGACAGGAACGCGCCGCTGTGGTGCAAGCGCATCGCACTGAATGCCATTGATATGCTCCTGCCGGAGCCGGTTCTGCGCACCGATGCGCCTAGCACCGCATTCGTGACGGTCAACCGCCAGAGAGCACACAACCGCCTGGTGGTCCATGCCCTCCATTACATCCCGGAGCGGCGTGGCCAGGACTTTGACACCATTGAGGACATCATCCCCATCCATGATGTGAGATTCTCGGTGCTTGCGCCTGGACAGGTCTCAGCCGTCTATCTGGAGCCGCAGCATCATGCACTCGATTTCGGCCTCGTCTCCGGCCGCATCGAGTTTGTGATACCGGAGATTCCAGGATACCAGATAGTCGCCATCCACATGGCGTAGAAGCGCTGGCGAGTCCGAGTTAGTCCGCCGCGAGCGGACAGAACTAGGTAGCACAGATTCGGAGGCATGAACAATGATGCGCAAGGTAGTCCAGGCAGAGGAAGTGGCGAAGGCGGGAAACGGCTTCAATCAGGGCATGTTGGTTGAGGGCAAGCGGCTGTACTTCATCTCGGGGCAGGGCCCCGTTGATGCTGATGGCAACCTGGTCGGCAAGGGCGATTTGGCTGCCCAGAGTCATCAAGTCTTCACGAACCTGCGTGCGCAATTGGCAGCCGTCGGCGCCGATTTCTCCAATGTGGTGAAGTTCACGTTCTTCATCAAGCAAGAGGCCATGCAGGACTTCGGGCTATTCAGAGAGATCCGGTTGCAGTATCTGGAGCCGGACTATCCCGCCGCAACTGCCGTGGGCATCGGCACTCTCGTCAATCGCGATTGGCTGGTCGAGATCGAGGCCATCGCCATTCTAGATTAGCGCGAACGCATGCGGCCCGGCCAAGAAATGGGCCAGTAGCAGATCAGGTGCGGCTGGAGTTCCAGGACGGCCTCCAGATGCCCCTACGTGAATCCGTCACCTCCGAGTTACTTGCTCGGTATCTCGTCTCCGTACAAGAGGGCACGCCCGCTACGGGAGGTCTAACCGCGTAGCGGCGCGAACTGCTCTAAGGTCGCACAATGCACCGGGACAGCATCTGTCCGAAGAGAACAGGAAAGCACACGCAATGTCAGCCAAGTACCAGGTGACGAGGACAGAGCAGGGCGCCTTGCTCAGCGACGACAAGCAGACGATAGCAGTGGAGTTCTGCACTCCCGGCATCGTCCGGGTGCGCAAATTCCCGGGTGGGGTGCCGCCGACCAAGCTGCTTATCCGCTATGAGTTCTTCAAGGATGATTGGACACCAACGGGACTCAGTTTCCAGGAGGATGTTGAAAGCGTATCCCTGAGCAGCGAATTGCTTACAGTAAGCGTGGCCCTTGCAGATGGCACGATAAGCGTACTTGATGCCGCCGGCGAGGAGTTGCTGAAGGAGACCATGCCTGCAGTTAGCGGGCCGGAGCCGGGCTTTGAGGCCCGCTTCGAGCTGCCGGCCCAGCGGCGATTCTTCGGCACCGGCGACCAGAACCGCGAGCGCGTCGAGCATCGTGGTCACAGCGCCGACCTCTGGGTCCGCAACGTCACCAGCTACATGCCGATACCGTTCTTCATGACCAATGACGGCTTCGGGCTGTTGGTTAACACCACTCGGCAGACGCTCCTGGACCTCGGGGCAAGCAGCGAAGATTGGTTTGGTTTCTCGGCGGCCGGCGACAGCCTCGATTACTACTTCCTGTACGGCCCATCGCCCAAGGAAGTCATCACGCGCTATACGGAAGTGACCGGCAAGCCGTTCATGCCGCCAAAGTGGGCCTTCGGGCTTTTCTTCATCTGCCGCACCCAGGCCGATGCCAGAGAGTTGATGGACGACTGTTACAGCTTCCGCCGCGAGCGCATTCCCTGTGATGCCATCAGCCTCGAGCCGGGGTGGATGGAAACGAACTATGATTTCTCGGTCGAGAAGAAGTGGCACCCGGAGCGCTTTCCAATCGCTTCCTGGTCGGAGCAGGCGCAGGATGGCTTCCTCCACGCCATCCGCCGCATGGGTTACAAGTTCGGCCTGTGGCTGTGCTGCGACTATGACTTCACCCACGAGGAGGAGCGGCGGCTGGGCGTGTCCGTCGAGACAGCTGAGGACGAGAGCAAGGCTGAGCATGACCTGTTCAAGGACGAGCAACTCGGCCACGGCATGCGCCTGGACAAGTGGACGCGGCCCGAGGAGCCGTGGTTCGAGCATCTCAAGAAGTTCGTTGACCAGGGCGCTGAGTTCTTCAAGCAGGATGCCGGCTCCACGGTCTTCCATCACCCCGACCGGCTCTGGGGCAACGGCCTCACCGATGCCGACATGCACAACCTGATTCCGCTGTTCTACGCCCGACAGATGTACGAGGGTCTGCGCGACCACACCGGCCGGCGGCCCTTCGTCTTCTATTGCCTCGGATGGGCGGGTATCCAGGCCCATGCCGCCACTTGGGCGGGCGATACAGGCGGAGAGCACAATTCCGCCATGGCATCCCTGAACCTCAGCATGTCGGGCCATGGCATGACCACTTGCGACATGCACGTATTCACGCCCGCCGGCATCCACTTCGGGTTCCTGCAGCCCTGGTCCATGATAAACTCGTTCTACTGCTGGTACCATCCCTGGTATCTGGGGGACGAGATGAAGCCGATCTTCATCTGGTACGCGCGACTCCGCTATCGCCTTATCCCTTACCTGTACTCGTGCGCCTGGGAGGCACACACAACCGGCGTGCCGATCCTGCGAGCCATGCCGCTGGAGTTTCCCGATGACCCGCAGACCCACGATCTACAGCGCCAGTACATGCTGGGGCCGGCGATCCTCGTAGGGATGTTCACAGACCGCATCTACCTACCGGAGGGAGACTGGCACGACTTCTGGAGCGGCGAGAGGGTCAGCGGCGGCCAGTGGTACGAGCCGGCGGTGCCGGCCAACCGTGGCGGGCCTCTGATGGTCCGTCCAGGCGCTATCGTCCCGATGAACGGCCGTGAGATCGAGTACGTCGGCCAGGAGCCGGATGACGAACTGACCGTGCACGTCTATCCGGGGCCGGCAACCGCTTTCGAGCTATATGAGGATGATGGAACCGGTCACGAATTCGAAGACGGTAAGCGTCGCATCACCAGGATGGCGCAAGAGTCCACCGACGAGCACACGCACATAGAGATTGCCGCTGCCGAGGGCGACTTCGAGGGTGCCGTGCAAAGCCGGCATTTGCAGTTCGTTGTTCACGACATCCCGTATCCGTCCGATGTCGTCGTCAATGGGGAGAACGTGTCGCCGGGCGGAGAGGACGTAACGCCCGCCTGGCAGTGGCAGAAAACCTCCTCCAAGCTGACGATTGACCTGGGCGAATGCAGCGTCGGCGAGCCGGTATCAGTGGACATATCATACTAGCGTGCTCTACTTCCATAGGAGCCTGCAGGTGAGGTGCTGACCCTATGACCTCCGACTCGAGGGCCGACTACGACTGGATGGGCGCAGGCGTTGTTGACACACGTCGCAGCCCCCATGCGAAGTTCAGGCCGGTCGCCGTGCGGGCGGTGCGCATGGAGCGGGGATTCTGGCGCCCACGCATGGAGGCGAATGCCGAGGCCAGCATCCCGCGCCTGCTGGAGCTGCTCGAGGAGCACGGGGTGATTGACAACTTCCGGCGGCTCACCGGTGCCAGGCAAGCCGAACGCCGCGGCCCGCGCTACACCGACTCGGACCTCTACAAGTGGATTGAGGGCGCCGCTTTCGCCCTGCAGTCCGACGACCTGCCCGCCCTGCGCGAGTCGGTGGAGAGCATCAATTCTGAGATAGCCGCCGCGCAAGATGACGACGGCTACATCAACACCCACTACGTTGAGGAACTAGCGAGTCAGCGTTTCCAGACCATTGAGGCCGGACACTCCCACGAGCTGTACTGTGCCGGCCATCTCATGCAGGGCGCAATCGCCTACTGCCGGGCCACCGGTGACACCAGGCTGCTCGATGTGGCCTGTCGCTTCGCCGATCTGCTCGTGTCTGTCTTCGGCCCCGGGGGGCGCGCCGATACCGACAGCCATCCGGAGATAGAGATGGCCCTGGTGGAGCTGTACCGGGCCACCGGCCGCACCCCGTACCTGGAGCTGGCCGGGTCGCTGTTGAGCCGCCCCCAGGCTTCTTTCAAGCTCGCGCCAATAGCGGAGCGCAAGGCCCTTGCCGGCCATTGTGTGCGGTCGGGGTACCTCTGCTGCGGGGGGGCCGACTACTATGCAGAGACCGGCGATGAGACGATGCTTGCCAACCTGAGCAGGCTCTGGGACGATTTGGTGGGCGGCAAGATCTACATCACCGGCGGTGTCGGCGCCCGTTACGAGCAGGAAGCCTTCGGCGAGGCCTATGAGCTGCCTAACTCCCGCGCCTATGCTGAGACGTGTGCCCAGATCGCGCATTTCATGTGGGGCTGGCGGATGCTTCTGGCGACTGCAGAGGCTAGCTTTGCCGACGTGATGGAGACCATTGTCTACAACGGGTTCCTTTCAGGCGTTTCGCTCGCCGGAACCGAGTATTTCTACAGCAATCCACTGGCCGCGAATGTCGGCGCCGCCGCAACCCATCCGAGTGCCGAAGGAGCCTGGGTCCGGCAGGCATGGTGGCCGTGTACCTGCTGTCCGCCGAACGTACAGCGCACAATCGCTGCCATACCCGGATATCTCTTCACAACCACTGCAGAGGGCATCCAGATGCACTTCTACGATGCGTGCGAGGCCGACCTGGCGCTGGAGGACGGCACCATCGTGCAACTTCAGGTTGCCACCGCGTATCCGTGGCAGGGAGATGTTCGCATTACGGTCAATCCGGCAGAAGAAGCGGAGTTCGCGCTGGCGCTGCGCATTCCCGCGTGGGCGCACGGAGCCGCTGTAAAGGTCAATGGCGAGGTCCAGGAGGCGCCGAAGCCGGGGCGGTACGCTACGCTGCAGCGCAAGTGGCAGCCGGGCGATGTGGTGGAGTTGCACCTGCCCATGCAGGTGCAGGTGACCGAAGCGCATCCGTACATTGACTCTTGCGCGGGCAGTGTGGCGCTGCAGCGGGGGCCCATCGTGTACTGCTTTGAGGGCGCGGACAATCCGGACGTTGCGATGGCCGACCTGCATCTGCCGGCCGACAGCCTGAGCGGTGAAGCCTGGACGCCGCAGCACCGCTCCGATCTGCTTGGAGGGGTGACGGTACTTGTCGGTGAGGGTGTGCAGCCCGTTCCGTCGCTGGACGGCGGTGAGTTGTACCCGAACGTGGGCGCTTCCCGACCGGGCGGCTGGGAACAAGTGACCGTCACAGCCATCCCATATTACGCATGGGCCAATCGCGGTGAGACGGCGATGCGTGTGTGGGTGCCAGTGGCAGGCGACCACTAGGCCACGGGATAAAGGACAGAAAGGGTGGGTCAGATGCGTTATCTGTTACCTCTAGTTCTGTGCATGTGGGTGGTGTCGCTGATGAGTGCAAGTCAGGCGGCGGATTTGCCCGACCCATGGAAGCCATGCGATCAGCCGTGCATCGGTCCGGCGCCGGTACCGGTCATGGAGCAAATGTTCTGGGTGCAGCTCTCGCTTGCACCTGATGTCGAGGTTGACGTGGTGGTGCCCGAGGGTGTGAGAATCCTCGATAGAACCAAGCCGGGCAAGGGGCGCACCACCACACGCATCTACCTCCGCGCCGACCGGGGCATGGCAAACGCCCAGATAGTCCTCACCCCCAAGGGCGGCGACAAGATCGTGGTGCCGCTGACGGTGAAGACATACCGGGAGGATATCGAGGAGAACCTGAAGGCGCTGCCAGGCCTGGAACCATCGGCACGCAAGCAGGGGCGGTCCTACTACACAGACGACATTATCGCCATCGCCAGAGAGAACATGAAGAACCATCCTTCTCTGGTTCAGGGCTTGGAAGCCAAACGCCGGTTTGACGATTTGGCTGACGATGAGTTGTGGAAGGTGTTTCCCTCCTGGAATGTGCCGAGAGACTGCTACAGCAACTGGCCATGTCCCAAGTGCGGAGAGAAGATATATGAGAAGAGCGGCTTCTACCCGTGGGGCAGGTCCTATGCATACGCATTCAAGTGCAAGTGTCCCGTGTGCGGCGAGCTGTTTCCCTCCAATGACTACATGAGTGACGACTTCACGAGCGGCGACTATCCCGACGACGGCTGGGGCTATGATGCAGGTAACGGCGACAGAGCGCAGGCCGCCGCCTGGATTGCCAACTACAACCATCACAATGTGTGGCAGGAGGGCGGCACCATCCAGCAAATGGCGCTGCGTTACCTGCTGCTGGGTGACGAAGAGGCGGCGCACCGGGTCGGCGTACTACTTGCCCGCATCGCCTACGTGTACCCGGGGATGAACTACCGCTGGCAGCAGGCGCGGCCCAAGTATTTGGGAAGAGGCGGCAGGGCTCTGGTTGACGGCAACTGGGAGCGCAACAACCTGCTGGTTCCGACGCTGCGCGCCTATGATGCCATATTCGACTACATAGACAAGGACACCAGACTTGTCGAGTTCCTGCACGCGAAGGACCCCGCCATAAACTCCCCCGCCGACGTGAAGGCGCTGTTCGACACCTGCCTGGTGCAGGTCTTCGGCTGGGACTGGATGCGACGGGAGTTGAGCGGCGGCAGCCAAGGCTCTCGCGAGCAAGATCTGGCAGAAATGATCGTGTGCGCAAACATGGGTGCCGTCAGTGACCGGTGGCTCGAGGAGATGTTCACCCATGCCTGGAATGGCGGACAGAATAAGGGAGGCTTTGATGACGCGACGCTGGTCAATGCCCTGACACGCGAGGGACATACGCTCGTGTCAGGCACCGGCTACGCCATCGGCTACCTGCAGAGCAAGTCCGACATGGCTGAGATACTCTCCCGCGTGCAATCCAAGAAGTGGGCCGCGCGCTGCAATCTCTACGATGAGAAGCTCTACCCCAAGCTGCGAGCGGAGTATGATCTATGGATAGACATGCTGGTGGCCGGCAGGTTCGCCCCGCAGTATGGCGACAGTGGGGCCGGCAGAACCGTCATCTGCCCGAACGGCTTCCCGAATATTTACCGGACCTGTTACGAACGGGCATATCGGCGCTGGCCGAGCGACCGCATCGCCCGGGCCATCTATCTGTGTGGCAAGCGCCCGCCACAACTGTTCGAGCCGGATGTATGGCCGGATGTCGAGGCCCAAGTGGCCAAGGTCGGGCCGGAGCCGCCGCTGCAGAGCCGCGTGATTGACGGTGCGGGCTTCGTCATGCTCGAATCGAGACCCACCGCGGAGCAGATAGACAGCCGCGTCGGCATCGCTTTCCGCTACGGTTACGGCGTCGGTCATCAACACAATGACAATCTCAATGTCGAGGTCTTCTCCAAAGGCGAGAGCCTCGCGCCGGAACTGGGCTATCCCTGCTGGGCTCATCCACTCGGCGCAACCGGAGACACGGCTCATCACTGCACCGGCATGATTGACCGCTCGCGGCAGTATCCGGGCGGCATTGGGAAGGGCTGGCTGGAAGGCTTTGCCGGGGCTCCAGAGGCGTCGTTCGCCGATGTGGCCGGTGCGCCTGTTGCCTGCCCCAACCGGATGTTCCGCCGGGCCGTATGCCTGGCTGACGCCCCCGGCGACAATGCGTACCTCCTCGATGTGCTGAGACTGGCCGGCGGAACGCAGCGCACATACTGCTTCCACGGCCCCATGAACGACAACTTCGCAACCAACCTGCAATTCGGCCCTAAGAGCGATGACCCATTCGCACTCAGCAGTGTGAGTAGAAGCCTCAATAACAACATCGTCGAGCCGCAGCAGAGCGCAGCCGATGGCGATACATGGGCCGACTGGAAGTGCCGGGATAAAGACGTTCACATTCGCCTTGACCTGCTTGGCCGGCAGGGCCGCAACCACTTCACTGCCCGCTATGCGAAGACCGATGTGCCCGATATTCGCTTCCTGTTCGCTGAAGACACCGCCGAAGACGGTGCTAGCGAGTTCATTGCGATTTGGCAGCCCTATGCAGGGGCTCCCTTCATCGAGAAGATCGAGCGGCTGGCGGTCGAGGGCGACGTCAGCGGCGAGTTCAAGCCAGTCGCGCTCCGCGTAGCGGCAGGCGGCGGACAGGTGGACACACTCATCTACACGCACCATCCCGAAGTGGCCCTGAAAGTCGGCGACATCGAGTTCCAGGGCAGCTTCGGCTACTGGTCGGAGCTGAACGGTAAGCTGCGGTGCCTGCACCTGGTCAACGGCAGACGCCTTGCCCGCAACGGCCAGGGAGTCGTCGAGGCGGTGCCCAACTTCGCCGCCGACGTGACCGCCGCTGATCTTGAGAACAATGCGGTCACGCTTAGCACGAAGCTGCCTGTGGGCAAAGCGCTCGCGGGCCAGATGATCTACTTGCGCTTCGGCCCGCATCGCACCGCCTACCACATAGTGGAGGTCATGCCGCCCGGCAATGTCGTCAAGCTGGACCTCAACTCGCTAATCTACAGGTCGAACATCGAAGGAGTCGGCGAGGATAAGGACCATCTGCTTGTGGAGATGCCGTTTGTCATCCCCGACAGCGGCGGCCCGGAGCCGTTCAGTTACTATGACGGCGCGTTCGTCACCGGCGAGGACTTCAGGGCCGCCTACCGTGTGAAGCGCATCGAGCGGCCAGCCGACACCAGCCAATCGTCCAAGCTCTTCGTGGACCGCCCACTCGACCAAGCCGAGTTCCCCGACGCAGACGGCGACGGCCGCAAGATGCTGTTCATCTACGATTTCGGACCCGGCGACAAGGTAACGGTTCAGAACTCGGTATTCGTGGATTTCGCCGCCGGGCGTGTTACTGCTTCAGGCGACGCCCAGGTCGTCGGCATGTGAGGCCTTGCCGAGAGAGCCGACCGCCTACCCCGGCGCCTCCGGATGGCGCTGTGGACGGCTTAATTCACCAGCGTCGAATCGCGCCTGACACCCCACCGCGAATTCTCAATCAGCGGGTCCGGACGTCCGGGATCGTCCGCGTTGGCCGCTTTCCATTGCTCAAGCTCTGCACACAACTGGGCCGCAAGCGCTGGGTTCTCGCCTGCCAGGTCCACGCTTTCATACGGATCGGTCGCCAGGTCGTACACTTCCACTTGCCGTGCGTCCCGCCACGCTGCGTTGCCCTCTTCATCGTACAGATGGGCTATGTCAGCAATCGCGTCGGCGTAGGTGCGCACCAGCTTCAGACCGCCCTTGCGCAAGAGCCGTTGCGGAGCGCCGCAATGCGCTCCACACGCGCCGATGATCCGCTCTGCCGGCGGCTCGCCCTCCGTCGCGCCGCACAGGCTCATCCCATCCATCTCTTCGGGCATCGGCTGCCCCATGAGCTGCATGATCGTCGGCGCCACATCGGTGCCGTGAACAGGGCTCTTGATGACCGGCATATGCTCCAGACCGGGCGCATGAACAATCAGCGGCACGTGCATGGTGCCCTGATGCACGCCACGGGCCCGCCACGGATCGCGCCGGCCGTAGTCGGTGCGACCGTGGTCACTGGTGACGATAACGGCCGTCTCCTCTGCTGCACCTAGGTCGTGCAAGAGGCTCAGCATCTCTCCTACCTTCTCATCCACGAAGCGGATGGCGCCGTCATACTGGTCAATCGGCTCGCGGCCCTTCTCTTCCACAGCGCCGGCCAGGCCCGCACCCTGGACGTATTGCCGGCCTGAGGCGGCCTGCACGGTGGGTAGCGGAAGCTCGCGGAACGGCTGGTTGTACTCATCAGGTTGGGTGAATGGCCCGTGCGGATCCCAGTAATGCACGAAGAGGAAGAAGTCGTGCTCGTGGTTCGCACGCAGCCAGGGCAGCAGCTCGGCGTTGATGGCGGCCCCACGCGTCTGATAGGCGACGGGGCGGGAGGTGCCCGTTGCGTTCATCAGGTGCTGATAGCCCCGCGCGAACCAGTTGGGGTGGCTCGCGAAGTTGATCAGGTTGTCCACTCCTGCTGTGAGGAAGCCGGCCTCCCACAAGCGCTCGGCGATGGTTGGACATTCATCATCCAGGAAGATGCTGTGACAGTTCGGAGCCTGCCACGGGTTGATGACCACGCCGTGGTTCAACGGCAGCTTCCCCGTCAGCATGCTGGTGAATGATGGTACGGTGCAGCAGAAGGATGACGTGCAGTCGGCGAAGCGGCTTGACTGCTCCGCCAGGGCGTCAATGTTGGGTGACGTCGCCCGCGGGTAGCCGTAGCAGCCCAGGTGATCTGCACGCAGCATGTCAAGTGCGACCAGTATGAGTTTCCGGTATGTCTTCATTCGCGTCTCCCGTGCATCTCAGGTCGGCGAGGTCTGTCACAGATACTTGCCCAGCCATTCCAGCGTCAGGGGCTACAGATGCCGCACGGAGGACCTTGGCGGTCCCACCATCAATCAGGCATGCGGAAGGTGGCACTGATCTCCACACCTTCGCTGAAGAAGCTGACCTCGGTCTCCACCGTACTTTGCCCGCCTCCTGTGAGAAACGCGAGCCGGTGGCGTCGCGGGAACTGCCAATCCGCACGGCCTCCGGCCCTAGTGTCAAGCGTGGTGCAGCGATTGCACTCGTCACGACTGGCGCTAATTCACCCGCTGCGATGTGCGGTTGGTGATGTGCCAGCCGTCGCGTGCCAGTTGCAGCGCGAAGGTGTCTCTGGTCACTGCGCCCTGCTCCCATCTTGCCATTATGTCAACCGTGGCCCGACCAGCCGCAATGTCCGTCTGGTCCTCCAGCACCCGCATGCCGTCCACGCGTGGGCTGGGCTGTGTCATGTACCAGTCGCTGACCACCTTCCAGATCTTCGCCTCGTGAGAGCCTTCGGCGGGCGGAATGGCCATGTCCGCCTTGAGATTGTACTGCGGCATCTGTAGCGTCACCGTGCGCCCCCTTGCGTCCACCCATACGCCGAATGACTCGGCCACAAATCGCAGCGGAACGAAGGTGCGGCCCTCAATGACCAGCGGCGGGACATCAATCTGGTAAGGCTGGCCGGACAGCTCCGCCTCCGTCCGGCCGATCTCCAGAACCACCCGCGGCATCTGACCGACGCTGTCGTACGCAGCGATCCGACCGCCCTCGTAATCAACACGCGCGCCCACCCACTCAAATACAGCACGCAGAGGCACCATTACGCGACCATCAATGGTTCTCGGCAGCACGTCAAAGAACAGCCCACCGCCGGGACCGGGAGTCGGCACCGTCTGAGCGCAGACTGCGAGTGACAACGCCAGGAGTACTATCATCACGACTCCGGCTTTCTTCATGTTTCATCCTCCGCTTCCTGCATGAGCAGCGCGCTGGAGCAATCGGCTTTGCTACAACGAGCAATCGGCTCTGCGGATCAATGTGCCGAGACCGGCGTTAGTAAGGGAACGCCTCGACGCGGTCCACGCGTGTGGACTTGCGGCCGGTAATCTGCCAGCCGCTACGGCGCAACTGCAGCGTGAGTTCGTCCTTGGTCACTCCACCGTCTCTCCACTTGGCCATCACGACAAGAGAGGCCGCGCCGCTGCCATAGTTCATGGAGTCTCCTATGACTCGGATGCCTTCATTCTCGCGGCCGATGCTCCTCTCTGCGCCCCCGTACCAGGAATAAACGGTGTTCCAGACCGCATTTTCGGGCGACGGCCAGGGCGGGGGCATGATCATCTCAGCCTTCTGCCAGTACTGGATAAGCCGCAACCGCACAATGCGGTCAATGACATCCACGCGACAGCCGAACACCTCGCCCACAAAGCGCAGCGGGACGAATATCTGGCCATCCCGCGTCACAGGCGCTACGTCCAGCTTGTACGGCTGTCCGTACCAGCGCGCCTCCTGGCTGCCGACCCACAGCTCCAACGACGGCTCGTCGCTGACCTTCTGATAGGCCGTGATCTTGTCCCTCGTGTAGTCCACGCGGACGGCACCCAACCACTTGAATATCGGCCGCGCCGGCACCACTACATATCCCTGTATCGTCCTGGGCATCACGTCGAAGAATAGCCCGTCTCCGGGTGTCGAACGGTCCACGTTCTGTGCACAGGCCGACGCCCCCAGAGCTAGTGCCAGTACCATCAGCAATCCCAGTCTTTTCATCTCCGTGCTCTCCTGTCCGTCAGCCGCGCCGGTGCAGACCCCGATGGCCGCCCCCTCGTGTCTGTCACCACGCGCATCTCGTGCTCGGTGCCCCACAAGCCGCCGGGACGCCGCTGTAGTACTTCGCTGCCGCCAAACAAGATTCCTGTCTGTTCCGCTTACTTGCGGATGATCGCCGCGCTCCAGCCTTCAGCGATCCGCAGTTCCGTGTATGTCCTGCCCTCTATCGTCTTCAGCGGCGCATCAAAACCCGCGACCTCGGCGCCTTCATCGTTGAACACATGGACCTCATGCTGCGAAGCGTCACCCCAGCCGAACAGGCCGCTGCGGTTGGTCAGTATGCGCTCCTGGCCGATGATGTAGCCCTCGTGCAATTCAACGGGCGTAATCGGGAACATGTAGCCGGCGAGCGTCGGGTACTCCGGGAATACCGTCTGGCTGTACCAGTTGTACACGCAGCCGTAGTCGAGGGCTTTGAGCATCCAGCGGTACGCATCCGCCTCTGACCGCTCCGTGAGGTGGTCGCCGAGCGCAACGGGGCTGTGCAGAATCCCGCGCAGGCAGTTGCTTATGCTGCCGGTTTCCACGAAGCACTGGTACTTGAGCTGTGCGTGGCTGCGCGTCTGCGGGTTGCCGTTGCAGACCAGAGGGCCGTGGGCCATGATCCGCTCTATCTGCTTGAGCTGGAATGGCAGACAGATAAGCGGCACTGCGCTCTTCAGCCGCTTGACTTGCAGCGTGTTGGGGTCTATGTCGGCGCTGCAGCCATCCCACGGTTCCCCGTAGTGGTACTTGTACTTGCTGTAGGCGATTTCATCCCAGTAAACGCCGTCCGCGCCGATTGTGTCGAAGATGACATCAATGTTCTTCGCGATGGCCGGCCCGAAGTCGTTGTCCAAAGTGGGATTGAAGATTCTCATGTACTGCTGAGCGTAGACCCCCTGCTCGCCTGTGCTCAGCAGTCTCCGGTCATTCGGATAGTCATTCTCGGCACCTTCTCGTACGTCGAGGAAGCAGTGGAAGTAAACCGCAAACTCCACATCAGGGCACAAACGCTTGACGCGCTCGCGGAGTTGGATGTACCCGCTATGATCAATCTCCTGGAAGGCGGTGCCGTGTGGAACGCGGCCCTTGTACTGGTGCCCCAGCGTGGCGCAGACGACGCCCAGACCCTTGTTGCGAATGAAGCGTTGGACCGTCTCATCGCCCCAACTGTTCGTCAGCGTGCCCGGACTGAGAAAAGCAAACTGATACTTGATGGTGAAGTTGGCGTCCGTGGCCCGGCGGACGGTATTGATGAACTCCCAGAAATCGGGCTTCGCCGTGAGTATCAGCATCCATTCCGCCGTGTATTCCCGACCAGGCGAGAGCACGAAGTAGGAATCGGTTAGCCCCATCACCCCGTTTAGACACGAATTCGTCACATGCACTCGGAACTCGTCGTTGAGGGGCAACATGCCGAGGCCTGCCCGCTCCGTCGTCGCGTAGCAGGACGGGTTCTCAGATTCGCTGGTTGTCAGATTGCCCGACGATGGGTTGATTCCCGCCAGCCACGCGCTGCGGAAGCGCTCCCCGAAATCACAGGTATGTCGCTGCATGACCGGCACGTTGTCCCGCGTCAGGTTCTTGAAGGTGTCATATACAATGATGCATTCGGGCTTCTGCTCGATGCGCCTTGAATGGCTGTAGGAGGGGGACGAGCCCGTGTTCCACTTGCCGTCCGGTGACGAGAACCGGCTTTCGATGATGAAGCCCTCGCCCGAGACCTGCACTGCCAGAGTCGCTCCGTCTCCCTCCTGGACCGTGTAATCCGTCCTGAACTCCCGACGGGGAGCAATCGTGCTCAGCGCGCCGGTCGGCGCCGGCTTCTTTGGCGGAGGGGGTGGAGGTGGGGTCTTGATACGTAGTTCCATGTCGCCGATGACGATGTCACGGCCACTGCCGGCCGTTGTAAGGCTCTGCAGATGCAGCGTGTTCTCGCCCGCTACAAGCAGATCCGTTACGTCGAACTCGTACTCATGCAGCTTCACCCCGCCCATGAGGCTGTAGCTGTCGCTCTTGTCCGCCGCCGCGAAATCCGGCCCGTATGGCACACTGATCTCACCGGTGGGGGAGATGAAGGTGGCCTCGAGCCCACACTTGCGCATCGAGCGCGCCGGACGGTTGCTGAGTCGTCCGCCCTCGATGGCCTTGCCGTTCAGCGCGAGCCTAAGCCCCGTAGTCCATCCGGCCGGTTCTGAATTGACGATCCGAGCGCGGAAGAACAGGTACGCCGCCTTCCCCTCAGGTATATCCAGGCCCTGGAAGGCCACATCCTGCGACGCGGCTGTCGGTAGTGACACCTCCGCCGCGATGGGCTGCACGGTTGGCGGTAGCGTCGCCTCGCCGGCCGCGTTGCCAAGTGCCATCATCACCAGCCGCTGGCGCGTATGCACCCACGGCTTGGTGCCCATCGTCATCATGTTCTCCTGCGACGCCTCCTCCGAATCGCACTCCGAGATGGCGATCTCGCCGGCTATGGGCAGGTTCTGCCGCACGCTGACCCCCAGCAGACTGAAGGGTATCATCGCCTCCATGACCCAGCCTTTCGCCGTCTGCAGCGCGGCGTACTGTATCGAGCTTATGTCCAGGTCCGGCGGATAGTGGCTATAGACTTCAGATTTGACGTCTACCAGGGGGTCGCCCGTATGCTTGAAGTTGCCGGGGCTGAAGGATATCTGGAACTGTCCCTGAGCGAAGCTGGACCGGTTCGGCTCGGCGTCGGGTGCAAAGTCCAGGTACAACTCCACGTGATCGCCCTTCCAGATATCACGCCCGCGCTGCGTCTGGGCGATGTGATCGTCCGTGATCTCCAGAGCCAGGAACAGGCCCTCGTGCCGCCATGCCATGTGGCCGGTCGCACTCAGGTCGGCAGGGCCGTCCCACATTGCCGCTTTGTAGGTGGCATTCTCCTGCCGCTCAATCCTGATAGGATTGGGCACCTCGACCCATTCCCCCAGGTCGCCATCCACCGCAATCGGCGGGTCAGGCTTCTGGGGGATGACGTACGACAGGTCATCGGCGCCCGCAAACGCTACAAGCACGCAGATGAAGGCTGCTGCTACGCACAGTGCGAGTGTATGCTTCACGTGATGCTCCTCCAATACCAGATGGGCTAGTAGCCGATTGAGCGCAGATACTGCCGGTTGCTGTTGATGGCTGCAATGCCGTCCATGCGCGCATCGTCGGACTCTTCCTCGGCTATGACCCAGCCACCATAACCCGCTGCCTCCAACATCGCCAGCAAGCCGGGATAATCACACAGCCCCTGCCCAAGACCTACCCACTTGCGCTGCGCGGTGGCATCCTTGAGGTGAACGTGGCGGATGCGGTCAATGTGACGCTCGATGCAAGTCAGCAGGTCCTGGCCACCGCGCACGATGTGGCCGGTGTCGGGACAAAAGCCGACGCACCGGGGATCGGTGTTGCCCATCAAGTAGCTGTATTCCTCGGCACTCTCCAGCAGCGAGCCGTGGTGGGAATGCGGATGGACGACTGCCTGTATGCCGGCCTCCGCAGCCAGAGAGCCGACATGGTTGTAGAACTTGATGGCCTGGTCCAGCTTGGCGAATACGTTGTCGCGACTGGCATGTGATGCGCCGCTCAACTCAAGCACGGCTCCCGGAAGATGAACCAGGAACTCAATCCATTTCCGCGCTCCGGCGATGTCATCGTTCCAGGCGTCCGGGTCGATAAAGCCGCTGGCACTCCCGTATGCGAAGCTTGCCACCGCCAGACCGCGCCGCTCTGCTTCGGCCTTGAAGTCATCCGGCCGCTCGGAGAACTCCCGGATCATGTTGCACGTGATTTCAATGCCCTCATAGCCGGCATCGCTGATCCAGTCGAGCAGGTCGGTGACCTTCCCCTGCCACTGCTCACCCAGCATTTCCCATGTATAGGTCTGGCAGCCGACTCGTATCCGGCTCATCAGCGCTCATTTCTCCGGTCGGTTGCTCTCAGCCCTGCAGCTTCGGCCTGGCTCGTTCTACCACTTTCCGCATCTCGGCGAGTTGCTCTTCCCGGCCCCGCGGCTTCTCATACTGGCCGAGCAGATCGTTTATCTTCGCCTGCGCTCTGTCCAGTACTCTCTGTTCCTGCTCGAACCCTTCCCAGCCGGAGCGCTCGATCAGCTCGGGCAGCCACAGGCTCGCGCGGAAGCTTCTCAGTGTGTGCTCGCTGCGCAGATGGTCCATCCTCAGCCCCAGATCAACCTCCACGATGCTGGGCATGGCGATATTGTCCGGAGTCGGGTCAACATCTCGGGCGAACTGCCGCACCCCCAATGCCAGGTCTCTTTCCAGAATGAGCTGGACCGGCGCAAGTATCTTGCCGTCATCCAGCATTCCCTGGCCGAGGCCGGGATGCTGGCCGGTGAATGCCGCTATGGTCATCGCCTTGTATGCCTTCTCCAGGGCCGCGTATAGCCCGGGAACCTTCGCTGCACAATACTCGCCTCCGCCCACCGGTACCGTCATGCCACACCAGCGGCGCAGGAACTCCACAGCCGCAAAGGCGTAGTACATGGCATCGAAGGCGCAGTAGCTGACCTCCCCGGTCCTCATGTCAATACTGCCCGCCCACATCGAGCCGCCCAGCTTCGCCTCCGGGTCCACTGCCCGCGCCGTCATCCAAGCCGCAATATGCTCGGCACTTGACACAGCGATGAAACCTTCCACCGTTGCTGGCGTCGTGAAGCCGGCGATCGGCATGGCCGCCATGCCCACCACTACGCCCTCGCGCACGCGCCGCAGGAACTTGTCCGCTACGTCCTTGTCGAACCGCAAAGGGTGAGCGAAGCACAGCGCGCCCCATGTGAACCAGTCTTCGATCCCCAGGATCTCCCCCAGCTCCTTCAGGTAATCCACCTGGTCTATGTGCCACGCAAACGCTAACCCGGGGTTCTGAGAATACTCTGCCAGCAGCAGCGCCGCCTCCAGCGGCTCCATCATCGCCGGCACGTCCGTGAGCAGAAGCGCATGGCCTGCGCCCTCCTCCGGGTGCAGGACATCGGCCAGCTTGATCAGAGTGATAAGGTCCTCCCTGTTGCCTGATCGTTGCTCACGTTCCTCCCAGTCGTAGTAGAACTGCGCCACCTGTGTCCCCAGGCTCGGCAGAGCCGGCTTTGGGAACCTCCCGGCTTCCGCACTATCGCCGGCCCTATCTGCCTTCTCTCCGTAGGTGGCAAGCCCGATCTTCTGTCCCCCGGCCTTGCGGAGGCCCTCCGCGAATTCAACTACCATGTCGCGCGGGAACCGTGCGCGCTCGGCCGCGTAGTCAACTTTCGCTCCGGCCGCTTCCAGCGCCCCCAGCAGTTCCTGGTTCTGACACAGTATCCCCACCTTCTCCAGCACCCCGCACACGCCATCGGCAAGCGGCTCCACGTCCTCATCGCGCAACATCGCCCACTGAGACATCCGGCTTCCTCCTTTGGCGACACACCAGTCGCTTCCCACTCCTACAGCGGCGCGCCATCGCATACATTTTCGCACACGACCAGACAGCACCTGCCTGCCGCCGGCCGATTCGGCATCAGGGAAGGGAAGAACGGGACTATGCGGAACTACCCAGCAGCGGCCGGGCTGCCGCCGCACAAGGTCTATGTACTCTGAGCGCCGAGGAGTGACACACATGGCATTGAAAGTCGGGTTTGTGGGCACGGGCGGGATCGCCAAACGCCATCTGGACAATACGGCCAAGCGCGATGACATTGAGATGGTGGGCTATGCTGACGTGGCTGTGGATCGCGCCCGGACGGCCGCTGAGACATACGGCGGTAACGCATACGCGGACTTCCGGGAACTCTATGACGGCGAGAAGCCGGACGTGATCGTGATCTGCACCCCACCGTTCGCCCATGGCGAGATCGAGGAGGAAGCGGCGCGACGCGGCATTCACTTCTTCGTCGAGAAGCCCGTCGCCGTCAGCATGGAGCTTGCCGCACGCGTGCAGACCGCTGTCGAGAAGGCCGACATCGCCACCCAGGTCGGCTACATGTTCCGCTTCTCCGAGGCGCTCATACAGGTCCGAAAGCTGCTGGCCGAGCGTCCCATCGCGATGGTACAGGCCCATTACTACATGCCGGGCCTGCCGCCGCCTGCCTGGTGGCCCTATATGGACAAAGGCGGCGGCCAGCTTGTCGAGCAAGCCACTCACATGCTGGACCTGGGCAGGTTCCTGGCCGGTGAGGTGCGCACCGTAACGGCTCAAACCGCCACCGTCAGGAATTGGACTGATTTGCCTGATGGCTACCAGTCCGATGGCATGCGCTACTACGCTGAGGAGTTCGATATCCCTGATGTCACCGCGCTCGTTCTGCAATACGAGAGCGGCGCGCTTGGGACGTTGAGCTGCTCGATAGTCCCGCAGGGAAAGTGGGATGTCGGCTTCAAGGTAGTCGCCGACGGCCTGCTGGTCACCATTGAGGGCGCCAATGCCCGCTGGGTCGGCGACGAGGCGGGGGAGATGCAGGCCGCCGAAAACTGGGCGGAGTACGTGCTTTACGAGCTCTACGACCAGGTCATCGCCGGTAACACTCGGACCAGCGTCCCCTACATCGAAGGCGTCAAGAGCCTCGCCATTTCCCTGGCCGGCTACGAGTCCGTAAACCGTGGTGGCGTGCCGGTCCATGTCGCCGATCTGCTGCCTTAGCCTTTGCTCGGCGACGAGGCGCATCAGTCTGCCAGCCTCAAGCGAGTGACTCCCATTGTCGCCTGGCACAAGCTTGCCAACCTGTGAACCTGCCTGCGGCCAGGTCCTGCCCTAGCGTTTCCGCAGTTCAGAGCACAGCTCGAAGTAGTACAGGCCGTTCTCAACGGGTACGTTGGACGGGATGTGATTCCCCACCGCCATGAAGAATCCCGGGCACCTGCGCCCGATGGCATAGCTCGCCTCAACTTCCGCCCGTATCTGCTCCCTGGTGCCAAAGGTCAACGTCCGGCAGTCAATCTTGCCCCCGAAGACGGAGATGCGATCCCCGTATCTCTCGCAGACCATCTCGAAGTCGGTCGTCGGCTCGAAGATCAGGCCGTCCACGCCACACTCCACGAAGTCATCCACGAACTCGGTGAAATTCCCGTCGGAGCAGAAAAGCAGCTTCTTGCCGGCGTCCTTGATCGGCTCCCACAGCCGTCTGTACTTCGGGAAGATGTACTTTCGATACCAGTCGGGATGGAAGATCGCCCCCTCTGTCCATACCATGTCATCATGGCACAGGAACACCGGCGCTGAAGTCTGCGCCTGGGCACGGTATATCTGCAGATTGAGCTCCAGGAAGCCCTCCAACACCTTGTTGAAGCCGTCTGGGTCGGTGCCCACCGCCGTCAGGAACGCATCCCAACCAAAGGCAGCAATGCAAGCCGAGACCATCGTTTCATAGAAGCCGATGGGCGTGAAGTAATCGTCCGTCGCGTTCCATTTGTTCTGGTGGATATTCTCGTAGTAGGCGACCAGGGCGGCTTCGTCGCTGTACAGCCCGTATTCCTCGACCGCGTCGAAGCTCAACACATCCTCAGGCGTCCTGAACGGCAGGCTGATCGTCTCGCGCTTGTCGGAACCGTCCTCGAGGAACACGGCATGGCCCATGTCCGACACGCGGCCGCGTTCCCCGCGCGGCGTCGGCTCCCCCGCTGTGGACCACTGGAATTCCAGCCCCAGAATCCGGTGGAACTCGGCACCCGCCTTCGCCCCCTTCTCGGGGTCCTTCGGGTGAATGCCCGTTACCGCCTCGACGAGTGCCCAGTTGCTGCAGTACTCCGTCTGTGGAATCCGGTCGGTCGGCTCCAGATTGATGGCAGCCAGCGCCCGGTCTCTACCTGTCATAGCTCCTATGCCCTCCCATGGTGCCGTTCTCGGCTGCTACTCCCCTCGCGGGTGGTAGTACTGCTTGAGCTCCTCATCTGTCACGGCCGTGACGCCCGCTTTCATCACTAGCTGGATGTTCTCGACATCATACAGGACCGAGATATCCTCGAGCGGGTCCCTGGCCACGATAAGAAGGTCGGCCAGCTTGCCCGGCTCCAGCGTTCCGTAGCTGTCCAGGACGCCCATCGCCCTGGCGGTGTTGCGCGTGCCGGCAACGATGGCATCCATTGGCGACAGCCCGCAAGCCACCAGCTCCATCAGCTCGAACATGGCGTCACCCGGGCCGCCATCCGTTCCCACCCCCATCTCCATGCCCATTTCGTGGGCCTTCCGCACGGCTGCGCGGTGGATCGGGTTGGCGTGGGCCATCCGCTCTCTCATGTGTGCCGGCAGCGCCTCGCGGCTGTAGCTCTTCTCACTGGTGATGAAGAGCGTCGGCAGGTACTCCAGCCCTCTCTCCTTGATGCCCTCCAGGCCCTCTTCATCCATCAGCGCTCCGTGGTGTATCTGATCGCACCCGGCTTCCACGGCGTGGTTGATGCCCGGTTGCGAATGCGCATGGACGATTACCCGCTTGTGCCTCTTGTGCGCCTCATCCACCAGCGCCGTTAGTTCCTCGATTGTGTAGTCCTCTGTCTCCACCCGCTCATTGGCCCACTGGAAGCCGCCGGAAGCCGCCGTCTTGATGAAGTCCACGCCGGCCATGCTCATCTGCCGCACGCCTTTGCGTATCTCCCAAGGCCCGTCACAATCCACACCCGACACGTTGCCATCCTCGCGGTGCATGTGGCCGCCGGTCGCCCCGACGACACCGCAGACCAGGTACCGCGATGCATGTCCAACCTGCCCATCCTCGATCGCCTTGCGCAGAATTGGCCCCTCCGGGCCGGAGTTGGCCCCTACGACAGTTGTCACCCCCCGCATGAGGTTCCCCCGCAGCGCGGTCAGCGGCCTGAAGCCGAAACCCACGTGCTGGTGCCCGTCAATGATGCCAGGCATCACAACCTTGCCACTCGCGTCTATCCTCTCCGCATCTTCCGGCACATCAACCTCGCCGGCCCTGCCGATGGCCTCTATTCTCCCATCTACAATGACTACCGCGCCCTGCGCAATTGGCTCGGCTCCGGTCCCGTCTATGATCTTCCCGCCGAGAATGGCCTTGTTCATGGACTTGCTCCTCTCTGCATCGGCATCGCTCTCGACTGCATACGTGCCGAAACGCGCGTTGACGTTCGGCGTCAAGGCGTTGCGGTTGGCCTATCTCAGTCCCAGCAGCGATACGCTACTGCTTCTCACAGCCGCCAACGCCTCCGCCGGGTCAACCTCCACACCGTCAAGCTGCATCATGATCTCCTGCCCCGCCGCCAGGTCAGCGACAATGTCATCGCCTTCCCTTCGCGACGCCGCTCCCTCTATCGTGCAGGCTTCTCCTGCGAACGGGTCGCGCACCCGAAGCTGTCTGTCCACTCCCGCCACGATCCTCACCCATACCGTCCGGCCGTCGCGGCGAATGGCCGATACTCTGAATGCGCCTTCTGTCATCAGATCACGGAACGCCACATCCCGCCAGCGATCCGGCACGGCGGGGAATATCCGCACGATGTCGCCCCAGCCCTGCACCAGCATGTCACAGATCCCCTGGCTGACCCCGCAGTTGGCCTCCATCGTGAACGGCGCATAGCCGTCCAGCGGGCACGCGAAAATCGTCATGCCGGTCTCCTGGAAATCGCGGTTGAAGTGCAGCCCGTTCGGCCCGATCCAGTGCTCGTAGAACTGCCGCAGGCTGTCGTATGCCCAGCCCGACCGCCCCAGCACCGCCGCAAAGCTTATGAACTGGGCGTACGTGTGCCCGGCCCAGCGGTATTGCCCCAACTCGAAGAAATGCCTGAGGCTGGCCTCGATGATCGCTCTGTCCTTTTCACTGCCCTCGATGGTTAGGTCCATGGCAGGATGAATTGCCATCAGGTGGCTGGGATGACGATGCGATTCGTCAAGCGGCTTGCCCGGCCACAGACGCAGTACCTTCTCCTCGGTCAGCGAATACGGGACCAGCTTCTCATGCACCTTGCGCGCCGTCTGGCTCAATTCGTCAATGCCCAGCGCCGCCTCCATTTCCATCAACCAGTCGCAGCAGCGCCGTATCAACGCGATATCAATGTTCGGGTCCTTGCACCACGCCTCCAGCTTGTTCTCCTTGTACTCAGGGCTACTGGAGAGTGGAATGTGCAGGCAGCCGTCTTCCTCCTCTTCTAGATTCGCCGCGTAGAACCTGAACAACTCAGACATGACCGGATAGCCGATCCCCCTCAGCCATTCCCTGTCCATGCTATACCGCCACCGCAGCCACACCACCCACGCCAGCCAGCCTGTGTTGCTCCAGGCTAACTGCACGGTGCCCCAGCCGAACACCATCGTGTAATCCGGTAGCGTCGAGCACACCCAGAACGTCCCCTCGGTACCGAAGAACTTGCGGGTGAACTCCTGCACCTTGGGGATGGCGTCATGCATCAGGTCGCACCAGTTATCCATCAAGTCCACGTGCCCGCTGGCGCCCGCGGGCCAGAACGTTTCCTGCACGTTCATGTCTGCGTGGTAGTCGCCCCGCCAGGGCGCCTTGACCCCGTCCACCGCCCACACTCCCTGCAAGCCCGGCGGCAGCGATCCCCGCCGCGATGATGAGGCCAGCAGGTACAGTCCGTAGTACCACAGGAACTCCATCTCAGGCTCTGGCAAGTACACTCCCGAGACCGACCAGAATGCCCGCCACGCTGTCACATGCTCATCCATGAGCCCCGCAAAGCCCTTCGCCACGGCCTCCCTGTGCGTGGCAGTCGCCTTCTGCATCACTTCTGCCCCGCTGTCACCGACCTCGATTGCCATGAAGAAATCCGGGCCGCTGACGTTCCACGCGACTGCATACCAGGGACCTTCCGGGATCTCCTGCACCAGCACCCGCATTTCGCCGTCGTCGTGCATCTGTGGCGCTGGATGCTGCAACTCCGCCGGCTCTTCACCGGTCTCCATCAGGGGAATCAACCGCAATTGGGCCCCATCCGGCACATCATCAACATGCAAGCAGAACACGTTCCGGTCACGGTGTACGAAAGCGCATATCTCATGCGCTGTCCCGTCTATCTGCAGCTTGCCCCGCACCATCGCCGTGTCCACATCAAGGCTGCATTCGTACTCCTCAGCGGCGCCTAGCTGCAACTCCGCACGGCCGATGCTAACCTTGGTGGGAGTGACGGCATCCCTGATGCCGCCACGCGTCTCGAAGGTCTCCTGGACCTCCTCGCCGCGCGCCGCCGCAACCAGACGGCGCAGGTTGTCATAGGTGTAATCCGGGTCATGCATGAAGTCGTCATCCACCCGCAAGTCCCACAGATTGGCATTGTCCAGTGTGAACGCGAGTGGGTTCCCGTCGCCCCAGACCATCACCCCACATGTGCCGTTGCCGAGCGGGAAACCACCTGCCCATCGCGTCGGGGCCTTCCTGTGGATGAGACAGTGTTCTTGACCGTCCGAGGCCCATTCCGTCTTTGCCATCCTGCCATTCTCCCTCTTTCCGGTTGCTCGCCGCTGCTCACGTAGCATTACAGCAGTACATATTCCGCAGAAATCGGCCCATCCCTCCGCTGATGCCCAGCAGGGGCACGGCTACGACAACGGCACCACCACAGCTCAACTGTAACCCATGTATGGTACTAGCTCAGGAAGATGAGTCGACATCGTGGGCAAAGGAATGTAATATGGGCACACCCCAGTCCGGTGACCGTTCTGCCTTACTCGGGTGCCGGGTTGGCGGCATCGGTGCAGACACATGAAAGGGAGTTGCCTTGAATGGACATTCCCGTGCAAGAGCTGTTCGGCACCGACGGGGTGAGGGGGGTAGTGGGGGCTGATTTGACCACAGAGACCGTGCGCCGCCTTGGTGCAGCCTTCGGGACGGTATTGCGTGCGGGGTCGGAAGCGCCTGAGGTGCTAATCGGGCGCGACACGAGGGTTTCAGGCCCGGCGCTGGCGGATGCGGTCAGTGCGGGGCTGTGCGGCGCCGGCGTGGATGTGGTGGACTGCGGGATCATCACCACCCCCGGCTTGTGTCTGCACACGCGGCAGCTCGCGAAGGCCGGGGGGGTAGTCGTCTCGGCCTCGCACAATCCACCGGAGTTCAACGGGATAAAGCTGGTGGGAGCCACGGGAGACAAGCTCCCTGACGAGACCGAGGGCCAGATCGAGGAGTTGATTGGCGCCGATGACGAGCGCGCGATGGCAGCGAGCGGCCGCATGGGCCAGACCAGACAGGAGACTGGTCATGGGGAGGCCTACCTGGAGCTTCTGCTGTCCTACCTCGACGACAGGCACGCACTCACGGGCCTGAACTTGGCGGTGGACTGCGCATGGGGAGCGGCCTATGGGTTGGGGCCTGAGGTCCTGCGTCGGGCTGGCGCGAATGTAGTCCCCATACACGCCGCGCCGCGTGGAGAGTTGATAAACGTCGAGTGCGGGGCGCTGCACCCGCAGCAACTGGCGGAGCGGGTGCTGGCAGAACGTGCCGACCTGGGAGTGGCCTTCGACGGCGACGCAGACCGAGCGATGTTTGTGGATGAGTGTGGCCACGTGCGTGACGGGGACTTCATCAAGTACATCCTGGCCGTGGACATGCAGGAACGGGGCGCTCTGGACCCACCAGTGGTCGTAGGGACGCTGATGACCAATCCCGGCCTGGAAATGGCGCTCAAGAAACGCGGTGTGGAACTGCTCCGCGCGCCGGTCGGGGACCGCTACGTCAGATGCGAAATGACCAGAACGGGAGCAAAGCTGGGAGGCGAGCAGTCAGGGCATATCGTGCTGGATGACCTCGGAATAGGCGATGGCCTATACACGACGCTGCGCCTGTGCCAGGTTGTGGCACAGGCAGGGCGGCCGCTCTCCGAGCTGAGCGCACCGGTATCGAAGGTGCCGCAGATACTGCGAAATGTCACGGTCAGAGATGGCTACGATTGCCAGGCGAGCGGGCGAGTGCCCGAGGCGGTACGGGAATGGGAGCAGAGACTGGGTGACAGCGGCTACATCGTGATACGCCCGTCAGGAACCGAACCCTTGCTGCGGATCATGGTTGCAGCAGCGGACGCCGACCTTACTGGGCAAGCAGTGGATGCTCTGGTGACACTGATCCTCGAGGAAGGCGGCACAGGATAGCTGAGGAGATAGAGGGTGGACATTCGCGGGCTGGACGGGAGTTTTGACGTTGTGGTCGTGGGGGGCGGCAGTGGCGGCGTTGCGGCGGCGGCAGCGGCTGCGCAGAATGGTGCCGAGACGCTGCTGATCGAGGCAGGTCCCTTTATCGGCGGAGACCTGGCAAGCGGCCTGCCCATACTTGGCTGCTGCAACTCGCTTGGCCGATGGATCGTGGGGGGTGTGGTCACTGACCTTCTGGAACGCTGCAAGGCTCTGGGCGGTTACGTCGGCTGCCTCTTCGATTGGCGGACGCTGTGGGGTGTCTGCGTGCATCCGGACGTCACAAGATTGGCGGCCAGCGAACTGCTCGCCGACCGCAGTGTGTCTGTTCTCATCAACAGCTTCGTTGCCGACGTCCGGGCCGAGGGGGGAGTCATTAGGCAAGTGGGAATTCTCGGGCGCGGCAGGCGAGTGGCTGTCCATGCCGACACGTTTGTGGATTGCACGGGTGACGCCGATGTTGCCTTCCTGGCCGGCGCGCAATGTGAAAAGGGCGGGCCGAACGGCGAGTTTCAGCCGGTGAGCATGGTCTTTCAGATGGCGGGTGTGGATTTCGACCGGCTGCTGGACTGGGTAGGCGATCACCCCGAGGAGTTGCTGGTCGCCGAGAACCCGATCATCACCAAGACGCGTGTGGAGTGTGCGGCGGAAATCCGCAACTCCGGCTTTCCGTTTTTCGTCATCAGCGCCGAGGGGCCGTTGCTTGGGGAGGCCATCGCGGCTGACGAAATGTACCCGTGCACGGGAATCTTCATGTCACCGACTTCGATGGCAAACCGCGAGGTGGTGCTGAATACCACGCGCATCGCCGACATTGACGCGACCGATTCGGTTCAGGTGAGCTCCGCGTTTATTCCACTTATGCATCAGGTGAGGACATGTATGGAATTCGCGCAGAGGCGGCTGCCCGGCTTTGGCGCTGCCGGCCTATCGCGCATCGGCCCGCGGATCGGTGTGCGCGAGACCCGGCGCGTGGTCGGGGAGCACCAGTTGACGGCTGAAGACGTAATCGAGGGGACAAAGTCGGAAGAGGGGATCGCTAGGGGTGGGCATCATGTGGACATCCACGGTTCGGGAACGTATCAGAAGCGGATACCGATCAAGGAGGGGCGCTCCTACGACATTCCCTATGGATGTCTCATCCCTCGCGGTCTGAAGAACTTGTTGGTCGCCGGCCGGTGCATCTCCTCGACGCGTGACGCAAACGGCTCCGCTCGGGTGATGGGCACATGCATGGCCACGGGACAGGCCGCCGGCACCGCCGCCGCTCTGTGCGCTGCCCAAGGACTGGCCGACGTGCGGGACCTACCGGTGCAGGGCCTCAGGCAGGCACTGCGGACGCAATGTGCGATACTTGAGGGTACGTCGTAGGCGCATTGCGGCTCGACGGTGGGCAGCATTTCACTCTCTGGCATTCTTCCCCAACCTACCGCCCCGGGGCGTTCTCGAATGCCTCATACACGTCTTTGGCCCAGGTGCGTATCTCGTCCCAATCACGCAGGTCAACGATGCCGCTGGTAGGCATGCCCTGTGCCTTACATAGTGCTTTCATCATCAGCCGCATCGGCAGGCTGTACTTGGGGAAGCTGATGACGCCGGCGAAATTGCCCATGGCGACGGGCTGCAGTCCGGGCGCTACGGCCAGCACCTTCGGGACGTAGCTTCTCATCGCCATCTGCTTGCCCTTGCCATCGCTCGCCGCGCCCGAGGTGATGAAAATGGCCGTTGGGCGCTCGCACAGTAAATGCGCGTTCTCCCGCAGAAACGCGCGCGCAGGCTTCAGCCATTTGGTCGCCCATACGGGGGCGCCAACCACGAATGCGTCGTAGCCGGAGACATCGGCGACTTGCCGACAGCGCTCGACGACGACTTCAAGGCCGGCTTGCTCCAGCACCTCGCCGATTGTCTGCGCTATCTCGGCTGTCGAGCCATGACCTGTTTCATAGGCGACAAGTACTCTCATCTTCTCAATTCACTACCTTGCCGACCTGACCCGCTTGAGCAATGCCATCAAGGTGACATTGCCGGTTCACAAGATCAGCATATCCCTCCACAGACACTTTCACCATTCTCCGGATGTAGGCCTGCGGCTTTGTCGGCATTCTGCGGCGAGTTGAGTCACTAACTGGAACATTCGGGCATACATGTGCGTCAAACTACCCAGCGTAGTTGGGAAGACCGCGGAGGTGATCGTGATGTTGAACAAAGGCCTGCTCGTGACCTTAGCAGCACTGCTGTTGGCCGGCACCTGTGCATTCGCCGACGGCATGTTGATCCCCGGCACACCGACGCACATCATCCCCGACGAGCCTTACTTCACTGTCAAGTACCACCACGTCAAGTGCGACATCCAGGACCAGGTGGCGACCACCTACGTTGACCAGGTCTTTGTTAACGAGGGCGGCCGTGAGATGGAGGCCACCTACATCTTCCCGCTACCGAAGGGGGCGGTCGTGCAGAAGTTTGCGCTGCACGCCGACGGCAAGGAGCTCCAGGCCGAGCTGCTGGACAAGGACAAGGCGCAGAGCATCTATGAGGACATCGTTCGGCGCCGCAAGGACCCGGCAATCCTGACATACGCGGGTGAAGGCGCATACCAGGCGAAGATCTATCCGATACCGCCCAAGGGCGAGAGGCGCATCGAGATCCGCTACACTGAGTTGATTCACTACGACAGCGGGCTGGTGGGCTACGTGTATCCGCTCAGCCCTGAGAAGCTCTCCCATCGGCCGATCGAGAGCGTCGCATTTGTGGCCGACATTCACGCGCAGCAGTCCATCGGCAGCGTCTACTCACCGAGCCATGACATCGCCGTCAACAAGCTCACCGACAAGCACGTGCGGGTGTCGTATGAGGAGAAGGATAGCCTGCCCGACCGGGATGTACTTCTGTACTACAACGTGGCTCAGGATCCGATAGGCCTGAGCGTCATTACGTTCAAGGAGGCGGGCAAGGACGGTTTCTACCTGCTGTTGGCGGCACCGACGGTGGAGGAAGAGAGCAGCGATGTGGTGCCCAAGAACATCTGCTTCGTGCTCGACACCTCCGGCAGCATGAGCGGGGAGAAGATTGTGCAGGCCAAGGACGCGCTGACGTTCTGCGTCAACAGTCTCAACTCCCAGGACCGCTTCAACATCATCGCCTTCAATGACAGCGTGAGGGAGTTTGCCAGAGAACTGGTTCCTGCTACCGCGGAGCGGGTCAAGGAGGCCCGGGAATTCATCAAGGGCTTCGAGGCGCGCGGCGGCACGGATATCGATTCGGCGCTGCGGGCGGCCATGGAGAAGCGCCGCAAGGACCAGGTGAACTACATCTGCTTCCTGACCGACGGCGAGCCAACCGTGGGAGAGACCAGCAACGAGCAGATCGTCAAGAACGTAGCCGGCTACGCTGAGAAGATTGCCGGCACCACGCGCCTATTCGTCTTCGGCGTCGGCTTCGACGTGAACACCAACCTGCTGGACAAGCTGGCCCAGGGCAACGGCGGACTCACCACGTATGTACGCCCGAGTGAGGACATCGAGGTGAAGGTCTCGAACTTCTACGCCAAGATCGCTCAGCCTCTGCTTACCGATCTGGCCCTCAACTATGGCACCGTCAACGTGTACGACACCTTCCCGGAGAAGCTGCCAGACCTGTTCCATGGTTCTCAGATCGAGGTTTTCGGCCGCTATAAGCAGGCCGGCGCAGGCCGCACTACCATTGCACTCAGCGGAAGTACAACCCAGGGCTCCAAGTCATACGAGTTGAGTTGCACCTTCCCCGAGACACATGGGGGCACCGAGTACATCGCGAGCCTCTGGGCGGCACGGAAGATCGGCTACCTGCTGGACCAGATCCGCCTCCACGGCGAGAACAAGGAGCTGGTAGATGAGATCATCAAGCTGAGCATGGAGTACGGGATACTTACCGAGTACACGGCTTTCCTGGCTGATGAGGGCCGCGCGGTCACCGTGAGCGAGGCCGGAGACCGCGCCCATACGACGATGAAGGAGAGCTTTGCAGCAGGCGTAGGTGCTGCCCCCGTGGCCCGGGCCCAGAACGCGCAGGTCATGCAGTACCAGAAGACGGCGTCGGCCACCAACACCTATCTTGATGCCGCCGGTGTGCGCCAGCGCATCGCCAATATCCAGAACGTCGGCCAGCGGGGCTTCGTGCAGCGCGGCAGCCGCTGGGAGGACACGCGCTATCAACCTGAACAGCAGGTAGCGTTGCGCGTCAAGGCCTACTCGGAAGCTTACTTCCAGCTCAGTCGTGCCTTCCCGCAGGTCAACAGCCAGCTTGCCGTCGGAGACAAGGTTCTCATCATCCTCAACAGCCAGCTCATCGAGATCGGCGAGGAGGGAGAGGCGACGCTCAGTGATGAGCAGTTGGAATCTCTGGGCGCAGGTAATGCACCGGCTGATCAGGCTCTTCGTCCCATCGGGCCGATACAGCGGCTGCTGTCCGCACTTGCCGGCCTGTTCGGCCTGGCCTAGCAGTCGAAGCTGCGCGTGTGACTGCAGCAGCACCGACGCGATAGATGACGGCGCCCGTGTAGCTACCGGGCGCCATCATTAGCTTCTCAGTTCCGGCCTGCGACTTTTACGCAGAAGTCACCCAAAGGTGCGAACTCGACCGGGTCATTGGACTGAAGCGATCCATTCCCGCATCCGCCGCACGCCCTCGATGGTGGCCTCGCGGGGCGTGAGTTCGTTCCCCTCATACTCGAAGTTGATGTATCCCTTGTAGCCGTAGTCATGCATGGCTTTGATGCAGCCGATCTGGTCCACGTCACCGTCCCCGACGAGCACCGCCCGGCGGTATTGTCCGTCCAGAAACACCCGCGCTCCCTCGTCGTCAGGGGAGCATACCTTCCAGTCCTTGAAGTGCGCGTGCACAACGTACGGGGCGCTGTTGATGAACCCTTCCGGCCCGCTCTCGCCGCCGGTAGTCACATTGCCGTTGTCGTATGTGACGCGCAACTGCGGTATCCGGGCCACCGCCGCGTTTACGTCCGCAGAAGTGATGAAGGGACTCAGGTAGTGTGGAAAGTTCTCCACGGTTACCGTGACACCGGCGTTATCCGCGAAGCCGATTACCTCCTCCAGACCGGCGAGGTAGTTGTCCCGCGACTCATCCCGCGTGAACTGCTCCTTGCCGCCGACCGGCAGCATCACGATATCGGTGCCGAGGACGACGGCCGCCTCGATCCCCTGCTTGAACTTGTCTCTGCCCTCAGCGCGCTCTCCTGATGTCAGGAAGTTGAGGTCGCAGGAGAATGTGTGAGCGATGGTTTCCAGGCCATGGTCGTCGGTGACGGAACGTATCTCCTGCGGAGTGTAGTGATATGTAGTCACCCAGTCTATGCCATCGAGGCCCAACTCACGGGTGAACCGGCACAGAGCTATGGCGTCGAAGTTCTCGCCCTTGGCCAGACCGCGGGCCATGGTGTACGTCATCATGGATATCTTCATTTTGGTGCTCCTTGTGTAATGAGATCAATGGCTGCATCCGCCAGAATGTCGCCGGCTTCGGGCCCCAGCCGGCTGCCCGCGCCGAAGGTGGTCTCATACCCGCCGCGCTTGAACGCCTCTTTGTGGGGCACGTACCCGACCATGCCGTTGGCGCAGCTCACAACGAGCGCGCGCGTGGGGTATGCCTCCTCCTTGATGCGCAGGCCATTCTGAACGAAATACTCGGCGGGAATGCTGACGATGGCGTAGTCCCCCACGAATAGAGCCTGCACTTCAGCGGGCTGAGTGCCACGGGTCCTTATCCGCTCTACCAGCCAGGGCATTTGGCCGTCGTAAGCCTTCGGGTCCACGAAGCGTTGCGCGCCCTTGACCGTCCCCTTGATTTCGTCCTCGGTTACGTGGCGGTGTGGCAACTGCACGGTTGTCTCTGCAGCGTCCAGCGCCCACTCGTCGCCGAACTCCATCTCATCGAGCACCTTGTCAGCATCTCGCGCCAGCGCCGCCCCCATTTCCTCCTTGGTGGGCGCATAGCCCGGCCGTCTCGGATCGGCGGTATGGATGTTGCCACACGCGCCGTTGAGGTACATGGTAACGGGCACCCCGCGTCTCTTCAGTTCGTCGGCCAGGCTGCCCGGGAAACCAGCGCTGATGGTCTTTTCGCCGCCGTGATGGGTTGGGTGGCATGCGAAGTTGACCATGACGCCCAGTACGTCTCCGGTAGGCTTGGACCGCGCCGCGATGACGGCAAACTCGGGATCAATCGGCCCTTCGAAGCAGAGCGCATCGGGGTTGTCGAAATTGCCGTGCGTCTTGACCGTTCCGTTCCGCATGATGATGCGACGGTTGGAGCTGAGACCGAACTCAAAGCAACTGCCGATGCCCAGCTCGGCCTTCTCGAGCCTGTCAAGCGCCTGCCCGAACATGTCCACTATCTTGCCGACCATCGTTTCGACGTACTCGTCTTCCCGGTAGCCGCCGAAGCCCGCAACCGCAGGTCCCGCATGATTGTGTGTCGCCGAGACCATGATGTTGTCGCCCGGGAAGCCATACCTCTGCTCAATCCTGCGGCGGATGTCGTTAGTGGTAGTCCAGCGGATGCTGAGAGTATCGAGCTGGACGAACGCAACCTTGTTACGGCCATCGTCTAGTACCGCCGCGCGGGCGTACAGTGGGTCCAGCACCTCATCGGCGATGATCTCGATGATCCAGCCGATCTTGCGCGTTCCAAGCGGCGGCGTGATGTCGGTTTCGGCGAATCCGGCCTTGAGGCTCACTTCTGCGCCTCCCAGTCAACCTCGTTAAGCTGGTCGAGGTTCTCCATGACCTTGCGGATGCCGGCCGCAGTGAGCTCCGCGACCTCGGGTCCGTTCGGCGAGCGCAGCGGCGTGGTCATGCCGGTGTGCGTGTTGGCGTGTTTGTCGGCGACCGGGAAGTTCTCGGGCGAGTAGTCCACCTCGACCGCATGGGGGCAGCTCCACGGGCAGCCCAGTCCGTAGCCGTTCTTGGCCTGGAAAACCGTCATTCGCGGCAGGATGTAGCTCTGCCACACGCCGGTTTGCACCCCTTCGGCCCGCAACGCCTTAACGAGCTTGTTGCGGAAATCCGCCGCGTCGTCGGCATGGCCGAGCGCTTCCATGTCGAAGCGAATGGTGTAGTTGTACCAATTGTGGCCGTGGTTTTGCGGCTCAGTCGGCAGAATCAGGTGTGGGACGCCCTGTAGACACTCGCGGAGCCGTGCGGCATTGACCTGCTGCTGTTCCAGGTAGGCGTCCAGTTTGCTCAACTGCGCCCGCCCGAACGCCGCCGTCAGGTCGTTGTTGCGGTACATCCACCCCAGCGCGTAGGCGTGGTAGTCACGCGTCTCGGCCGGAGTGCGGGTTTCTCCGAATGACCACAACTGCCTGGCCTTGAACAGCATGTCGTCGTCATCGGTTACGAACATGCCACCTTCGCCCGAACACAGGCACTTGTTCTGGTTGAGGCTGAATGCGGCACAGTGGCCCATTGTGCCGACCTTCTTGCCCTTGAACGTAGCACCGTGGGCCTGGCAGCAGTCCTCAATGACCTTCAAGTCGTGGCGGCCGGCCACAGCCATCACAGTGTCCATATTGACCGCCAGGCCGTGCAGGTGCACGACGAGGATGGCCTTTGTGCGTGGCGTTATCGCTTGCTCGATCTTGCTCACATCAATATTGATGGTGTCGAAATCGAGGTCCACGAATACCGGAATCGCGTTGTGGTGCAGCACGCAGGTCACCGATGATGACCAGGAGTAGGCCGGCACTATGACCTCATCACCCGGGCCGCAGTCGCACGCAGCCACGCACATGTGCAGCGATCCGGTCCCCGAATTGGTGGTAATGCAGTGCTTGTTGCCGTTCCACTCCGCGAACTCTTTCTCGAATGCCTGGCAGTTCGGCCCGAAGGTGTGGACCGTCTGCTCCAGAGAGGCCATGACCATTTCGCGGTCAATGTCATCAATCGGCGGCCACGGCTTCACACTGCCTTCCGGGCACGCCTGCGGTCCGCCAAGGATTGCCAACTTCTCGCTCATCTTTCCTACTCCTTTGCTCTGTTCAGCACTATAGTCACGTTGTCAGTGCCACCGCCGCGCCGCATCAGCACCGTATGTTCGCCGTGTGTCCTGACGACGGCAAAGTTCTCCATCGTCACGGCATCGCCGGGGCCGTAGTCATAGATGACGAACCGCTTCAGGCCGTCGCCATCAAGGTCTCCGAACTGCTTCTGTAGTGTTGCGGCGCTGAGATCACCGCCGCTTTCCTGCGCGATGATACAGTCGCTCCTATCAACGGTGCGCAAACGATGGAGGACCTCTCCGGTCTCATTGGTCAGCGTCTTCCCGTCGTAGTAGCCGTAGGGGTATAGTCTCAGGTATATCTCGCTGGTCACAACGCCGTCTTTGCACTCCTGGACGAACCCTTCGCCGATTCTCGGGTCCAGATTGAACGTTATCCGGCATCCGTCGGCAACGGCCTCAGCGGTCTCGATCTGGCAGGAGGCGGAACTGCCGAGATGGTTAGTGATGCGTATGTGCCTGCCGGCCAGAGCGCTCACGTCGGGCGGCGCAGGCCGCACGGTAATCGCGCTCTTCGTCCAGTCGCAGGCGACGATCTCGCCCGTGTATTCGGCAGCGTCCATGGCAATTCCTCTACCGCTGCGGAGCAGCTTTGTGCCGCGCACGAGGGTGGCGCTTTCCAGTTCGCCCGCGCACTCGCGCCATAGGCAGAATTCGCCGTCGCAGGTGATGCCGTCCGCGGTGAGTAGTGGCCCGGCCTGTTGCTGCAGGATGATGGTGTCCACGGAATCACGCGTGGTTACGCGCAGAGCCAGCGGCGCAAACGGTGAGCCATCGTCGCCGCCGGTTACCGGCACGCGCTCGATCCTGGCGATGCTCGGCTCCGCGAGATACGGTTCAAGCACGTTCACGTACTGGCTGGCGAGCGGGGCGTTGCCCCGGTTCCGCAGCACGGCCCACGTCATCTCGTAGAGCTTCCTGCCACCGGGCGGCTTCCCCTTGGCGACGGTCAGCTCTCCGCCCTCCGGGTAGACACTGGTCATGCGCAGATGGACGTTGTCTTGGTCGCGCAGGAGGTAGTCGAGGCCCCAGACACCCTGAGGATTGGCACGCGCCGGATCGTACATGAGGCCGAGACACGAGAACTCGCTGTCGGTGTGCTTCGTGGGAGAGAAATCGGCATACTCGAGGCCCTCGCCTAGACCTGTTCCCTTGTAGGGGTCGAGTTGCAGGTTCTCCGCCGTCACCTCGCCGTCAGGGCCGTGGAAGCTGAAGGTGTGCTCCTCGCCGCCCCGCACGCGCTCCGCCGTCACGATATAGAAGTCGGTCGGCGAAAGGTCAACCAGCGCGATGACGCGCTGTCGCGTGCATTGTTGATCACCGAGCATTGCCGAGGTCTCGGCAACGGCCACCTGGGCCGGGGGCTCACCCACGAAAGTCGTGAGCTCCGCCTTACTGAAATTGGTGGTGCGCAGGCCGGTTATCTTGGTACCATAGTGCGTACCCCAGTTGCTTTCCCAGTGGCCGGAGTAGGTCCAGCCTTCGGGGTAGCCCAGTTCAGGCAGCAGTTCGCGTTTGAGAGCGGCAATCCCGTATGTAAGCATGTCGCTGTGGGCATGCTGCAGATTGCGCGCATAGCGCATCCAGACGGCGCGCTCGTTGTCGCCTTCGCCGGAGCGCAGAATAGCGAACCCGTAGCCGTCGAGCATATTGCTGGGCACATTGACCTGCCAGCCCAGCTCTTCTCCGGCCTTCACGGCCGCTGCCTTTAGTTGCGGGTCATCTATGTTCGCAGCCAGCGTGCCGGCGGGCCCGTACATCGCCTGGGCGAAGCGGGGGTCACCGGTGGCCCGATAGGCAACCATCCAGTCGTTGAGATCGCACGGGTTCCCCTGCCGCAGCGGCAACACTCCGGAGGGCCCGCCCTTGCCCGCGTCACCGACGAAGGGAATGGTACGCCCGATCAGGCTGCACTCCAACGGGAAGTCGTAGAGACGCCGGAACTTGCGGTCTTCAGTGACGGACACGAATCGCGGCGGCCTGCAGACCTCCGGGTGTAGCGCCTGCAGCTTGCCCAGAGCCACGCTGATATCGGCGGTGTTGCGGATGTGGCCGTGATTGTAGCTGGGCGATTCATACGCCGATCCGTCCTTGTAGAACATGTTGGTCAACGCGAAACGGATGCCGTTGACATTGAGCAACCAGTCGGCTACCTCCGTCGTTCCCTCAGTGCCCAGGCACAGCGCCGTATTGGCGATCATGATCTCCTGCTGCGGCCAGTTGCGCGACACAGCGTTGTCCATCCCCATCTGGATGGGTGTACGGACTACGCCCGCCTCAATGAAGCGGCGGAAGTCCGGGATGGTCTTGATGTCCGGGTGACTGTGCTTCTGACAGAACTCGATAAGCTCGCGGTCGTCATCAAGCTGGTCGAAGATCAGGTCCCATGCGCGCGCGCAGTTCTCCATGCGTGGGGTGTCCCAGTTGGGCTGGACATACGAGAAGCTGCTGGCAAGCTTGTCAAACTGACTCTCTACCGGAGCGCCCACCGGCCCCTTGTACACACCGTTGCGATTGGCCATCTTGCGGTGGTTCAGGTTCAGGGACATATCAACCATCGCCTCGGAGTAGCGCAGCAGGGCGATGGCGCACTTGTGGGCGTAAGCCTTGTCGCCGGTGGCCGCGAATGCCTCGGCGGTGTTGATGATGCCCGGCGTAAACTCATTCATGTAGGCCGCCCACTGGTGGTAGTAGGCGATGAACGGCCAGCGCCACTTGCCCCCGTCGGCGGCAGTCGGCGCATTCACCGGCTCGCATCCGTAGCCGTCGTCAGGAAACGGGCCGGAGTGCATGTCGCCATTGCGCCAGTCGTTGGAGGGGAACACGGTTCCGCACTCCGGGCAGCGCACCTTCCAGTCCTGCGGCTGATTGTTGTACTGCCAGGGGTAGAAGCCACTGCGGCCCTCGTAGATCTTCGTACCGCAGACCGGGCAGCCTTTGCCGATGCCGTTGTTGGCCTCCAGACTGCCCAGCACCATCAAACAGGTGCGGGGCACGGAGGGGCCGGGAATGATGTTGTATATCTCCTCGTCAGGTGCCTCAAGCCAGCGTTTGGCCCGTGCCTCGACCTTACCCTTCGCGCGCAGTTCCTCCAGGTCCACCTCGCTGTGCATCGTCCGACGGGTCTTTAGCTCACTGAAGTCGAGGTCGTTCATCGGCCACATGCGCGGCAGCTTCACACCCTTGTACTCCCGGGGAGCATACACGTCGCCCCAGGCCAGCACCTCCAGCGGCATCTCCATGCTGCCGCCCTTGCCTGAGAACCGCAACGTTGCGTCACCCGGCTTCAGGCTCCGGAAGTAGTAGCGCTGGATGGCGTCCTGATCCCACGTGTCAAACAGCTCCAGCGTGGGAGGCACCTCGACCTTCAGCTCGCCGGAGCCGGCCGGCTGCTCCAGGCATACGCGGAACTGCTGGCCGGGAAATATCCACAACGGCTTATCAAGGACCTTCAGCTCAGCGCGGATGGCGGGAACACACACAAGCGATGCACATGCGATGAGCAACAGCATCTGCCAGGTTCTCATATCCTGTTCCTTCCTCCGTTTGGCCCAGTACCACGATCTCACCTTCATCAATCAGCGGCCACGGCTTCACGCCGCCCTCCGGGCACGCCTGCGGTCCGCCAGGGGCGACCGGCTTCTCGGTCATCTCTCCTGCTTGTTTGCTCTGTTCAGGACTATGGTCGCGTTGCCCGTGCCCCCGCTGCGCCGCATTAGCACGGTGTGTTCGCCATGTCTTCTCACGACGGCGGAATTCTCCATCGTCACGGCATCGCCGGGGCCATAGTCGTATATCACGAACCGCTTCAAGCCGTCGCCGTCGAGGTCGCTGAATTGCACCCCCAGATTCGCGGCGGTCAGGTCGGCACCGTTTTCGGCGATGATAAGACAGTTGTAGCCGTCGGCCACATCACTGATGCGATACAGCACCTCACCGGTTTCGTTGGCCAGTGTCTTGCCTGCATAGTAGCCGAACTGGTGCAGGCGCATCCAGTTCGCGCTGACCAGCACTCCGTCCTGGGCCTCCTTCACGAAGCCCTCCCCGACACGCGGGTCCAGTTCGAAGGCTATGCGGCAGCCGTCAGCTACCGGCTCGGCGCTCTTGACCTGGTATGACGTTGAGTTGCCGTGCGGATTGGTGATGCGTATGTGGCGGCCGGGCAGTGACGCCGCATCTGCCGGAGCCGGCTTGACCACTATGGCGCGCTCTGTCCAGTCGCATGAGACAATTGCGGCGGTGTACTCGGCAGCGTCCATGGTCACGCCGGTGCCGTCCTTCAGCAGTCGGGTGCCGCGTACCAGCACAGCCGTCACCAGCTCTCCGTTGCGTTCGCGCCACAGCCCGAACTCGCCGTCGAAGCTGATACCGTCGGCGGTCAGCAGCGGCCCGGCCTGGTGCTGCAGGATGATGGTGTCCACGAATCCGTCGGTGGTCACTCTGAGGGCCAGCGGCTCGAACTGCGCCTCGGGGTCGCCGCCTGATACCGGCACGCGCTCTACGTTCTTGATGGTGGCCTGGCCCGCGTAAGGCTCGATGACGTTGAGGTACTGGCGGGTCAGCGGGGCCTCGCCACGGCTGGTCAGTATCGTCCAGGGCATCTCGTAGAGGTCGCGCCCCTGCGGATTGCGCCCCTTGGCCAGGATCAGATCGCCGCCTTCAGGATACACACTGGTCATGCGCAAGTAGATGTCATCCTGACCGCCAAGGGTGCAGTTTACGCTCCAGATCCCCTTCGGACGGCCATGTGCCGGATCGTACATGAAAGCCAGGCACGACAGCTCCTTGTCGCGCTCGGCCGCCGGGGCGGAATCGCCGTACTCGAGTCCCTCGCCCAGAGCGGTGCCCTTGTACGGCTGCAGTTCGACATTCTCGGCTACGGCTTCACCATGCGGGCCGTGGAAGCTGAAGGTATGTTCCTCGCCGCCCTGCACCCGCTCGACGGTTACCACGTAGAACTGGGTTGGTGACAGATCCACCAGCGCCATCGTCCGCTGGCGGGTGCATCTCTGGCCGCCGAGCATGGCGAAGCTCTCCGCAGCAGCCACCTGCACGGGCGGTTCGCCAACGAATGTGGTCAGGTCGCCGCGGTTGAAGTCGTTGCTGGGCAAGCCGGTTATCTTGGTCTTATAGTGAGTGCCCCAGCTACCCGACCAAGGGTAGCCCCAGCCTTCCGGGTAGCCCAGTTCCGGCAGCAGTTCGCGCTTGAGGCCTGCCAGACCATAGCTCAACATGTCTGGGTGATTGTGCTTGGTGATACGGGTATAGTGCATCCACAAGGCGCGCTGGTCATCATCCTGGCCGGACCGCAGGATCGCGAAACCGTAGCCGTCAAGAATGTTGCTCGGCAGTCTCACCTGCCAGCCCATTTCCTCGCCGACCTGCCGGGCAATGCGCTTCAGTTCCGGGTCCCCGATGCTCGCTGCCAGACTGCCCTCCGGCCCATACATGGCCTGGGCAAAGCGCGGATCGCCGGTCGCCTGATATGCAACAGTCCAGCTATCAAGCTGCAATGGCCGGCCTTGGCCCAGCGGTTCAGGATCCGCATGGCCGCCCTTGCCGCTATCGCCGACATAGGGCGTGGTGCGACCGATCAGGCTCGATTCCAGCGGAAAGTCAAAGATGCGGCGGAATTTGGGATCGCGGGCCGGTGAGACGAAGCGGGGTGGTTGGCAGATGTCCGGATGGACCTGCATAACATCATCGAGCACCCTACAGATCTCGGCGACGCCGCGGATGTGGCCATGGTTGTAGCTGGGCGATTCGTGCGCCGCGCCATCCTTATAGAACAGATTGGTCAGCGCGAAGCGGAGCCCCGCTACATTCAGTGCCCAGTCAGCAACTTCAGTAGCTCGTTCGGTGCCCAGACAGAGCGCCAGGACGTTCGCTGTCAGCTCCGGACCGGGCCAGTTACGCTCAAGCGCATTATCCATCGCCATCTGAATGGGTACGCGGAGAATGCCGGTCTCAACAAAGTGGCGGAAGTCCTCCATGGTCTGAATCTCAGGATGGCCATGTCGCTGGGCGAAGTCAACCAATTCCTGATCGTCGTCGAGAGCATCGAGAATCAGGTCCCATGCCCGGGCGGCGTCCTGCATCCTCGAGTAGTCCCAATTGCTCTCAATGTACGACCAACTGCGGGGGCCGAGCGGAAGGAAACGGTCTTCCAGGGGCGCTCCGACCGGTCCCAGTTGGACGCCCCGTACTGCCCGTTTGCGGTGGTTGAGATTAAGCGACATGTCCACCATCGCTTCGGCAAAGCGCAGCAGACTGATTGCGGACTTGTGGGCATAGGCCGAATCGCCAGTGGCGGCATAGGCGCGGGCGGTCTCGATGATGCCGGGGGTAAACTCGCGCATGTATGCCGCGTGCTGGTGATAGTAGGCGATGAATGGCCACCGCCATTTGCCGCCACCAGGCGCCATCACCGGCTTGACCGGCTCGCAGCCGAAGCCGTCATCGGGAAAGGGACCGGAGTGCATGTCGCCGGCTCGCCAGTCGTTGGAGGGGAACACGGTCTTGCAGTTGGGACAGCGTATCTTCCAGTCCAGCGGATCGGCGCTGTATTCCCACGGATAGAAGCCGCTGCGGCCCTCAAAGACAGCCATCCCGCAAACCGGACAGCCCTTACCGATGCCGTGGTTCGGCTCATCGGAACCGTATGTGCCATAGATGCGTGGCACCGAAGGGCCGGGGATGATATTGTAGATCTCCTCATCCGGCGTTTCGCGCCATCGCTTTGCCCGTGGGGTCACCTCGCCCTTCTCACGCAATCGCGCGAGGTCCTTCTCGGTGTACATGGTGCGGGTTGACTTCAGATGGCTGTAGGTGATTTCGTCCATCGGCCAGATGCGCGGCAGCGCTACACCCTTGTACTCGCGGGGCCGATGAACATCGCCCCAGGCTACCACCTCCAGCGGCATCTGCAGCTCACCTGCAGCGCCGGAGAAGCGCAAGGTGGCGTCGCCGGCATGTAGCGCGCGGAAGTAGTAGCGCTGGATGGTGTCCTGGTCCCATGTGTCAAACATCTCCAGCGTGGGAGGCACCTCGACCTTGAGTTCGCCAGAGCCGGCCGGCTGCTCCAGGCATACGCGCACCTGCTGGCCGGGAAATATCCACAGCGGTTTGTCAAGAACCTTCAACTCAGCACGGATGGGGGGAACACAGACAAGCGATGCACATGCGATGAGCAGCAGCACCTGGCAGTGTCTCATGTCCTGTTCCTTCCTTCGTGGCGTCCGGCAGATATCGGCGACGCTTGCGAGCGGTCAGAGCGCGCCGCCCCGCTGTTTATGTCCACGGCCTACCATCGGGGTCCGGCGTGCAATAGGCGGACAGCACCTTGTTTATACCGTCGGCGATATGGCGGCAGTCCTGCGCGTTGTACCACTGGCTGAGCCCGATTGAGACGACACGGTCGAACAGATCATCGGCCACGGGACAATCGCCCCTGGCATACTCAATCCTGCCTCCCGCTCCGGTGTACAGGGGGCACTCGTACGGGCAATTCGCCTTAGTTGAGCCGCCTTTCAGCGTGACAGGATACATGTAGTGATAGATATGCCAGTCCGGAGCGGCCTTATCGCCCCGCATCCGGGCCGGGATATTCTCGGCCTGCAGAGCCGCCACTATCTTCTCGCCAAGCGCGATTGTCTCCGGGAAGAACCGCAGTGTATAGCCGACCTCGCCGGCGGGGTCGTTGATTGTCTGCGGCACAATTTCCTTGTAGGTCTTAAGTTGCTTGAGGATGCGCGTCTTGACGGTGCGGAACCGCTTCACCGTCGCCGGCATCCGCTTGAGCTGCACCACATCCACGGCCGCTTCCAGCTCGGAGAGGCGGTAGTTGGTGCCGCAGTACAACTCGCCCTTGTAGCGCGGCGGAGCGAAGCGAATCGGCCGCCATAGGCCGCCACATTCGGCCAGTTGGTTGGCCCGCTCCCAGAGCCGCTTCTTGTTGGTGATGATCATACCGCCTTCGCCGCCGCCGATTATCTTGTAGGCCGAGATGCTAAAGCAGCCGAGGTCCCCGAAAGTGCCGACGTAACGGCCCTTGAACTGGCCGCCGCAGGCCTGGGCGCAGTCCTCGACCACCGCCAACTTGTGTTTGCGGGCGACCTTCATGATTGCACCCATGTCGCAGACACCGCCCTGGTAATGCGTCGGCGCAATGGCCACGGTGCGCTTGGTGATACGCGGCTCGATTTTGGTCGGGTCCATCTGCAGCGACTCATCCACATCGCAGAAAACGGGAATGCCATTGGAGGTAACCACAGCCGCGGCGGTGGCGAAGAAGCCGATGGCCGGGCATATTACCTCTGTCCCCGGGCCCACTCCCGCGGCGACGAAGGCCGCGTGCAGAGCCCCCGTCCCCGAACTCGTCGGGATGGCGTAGTTCACACCCAACAACTTGCGGGCCGTTTTGGCCATCGTCTGATTGGCGGTCTCCTTCACCCTCGCGTAGTAGTTGGCGAGGTACGCCCCGTCACCGATATCCCCGGATTCGGCGGCCGCTCGTATCTTCTCCAGTGTACCCGTTGAGAAACCGAAGCGCTTGGCGACGGCCATGAACTCATCAACGCCGATCTTCGGTTCGCCCTTGCCCTCGATGCGAGTTACCGCCTTCAGTCCGCCCTCAAGTGCCAGCTTCTCTTTTGCTCTCTCGTCGCTCATTGCTTTCCGCTCCTTGCGTGCAGGCGTCTGCCGGCAATACACGGCAGCGCGAGTGTGAGTATTTCGCCGCCGCGTCATGCATCCCTCTTCAGCCTGCCGGGTGCGCCGCCTTGAGTACACAGAGGTAAGTGCGGGCGGGAGGCGAACCGTACCGACGTGACAGCACAATATGGAGGCGTTGGCCATGCTGAGAATTGAGAAGCCGTTTCATGGTGCAGTTGTGAATCACAGATGGGGTGTGCAGGATGATAAGGGACTGAAGCTGACCGTCACCGGCCAGGCGCCGCCCTATGGCACAGTTACCGTGAATGGTACTCCCGCCGCCGTCGTGATGGGGCGCTTCTGCTGTGAGGTGACAATCACCCAGGCCGAGCAGGACATTACGGCGGTCTATGACGGCTCAGACGGCAAGCAGGAGCACACGGTGCGCGTGGTGTGGGACCGACATTCCCGGCCGCGCTACCGCTTCTCCATTGATGACAACAGCTTCTGGCTGCGGGACATCGCGCAGAAGGGCTATGACTCGCTGTTCGACTGCTTCTATCTCGACATCCTGCGAAAGTTGCACAGCGAGTACGGAGCCAAGTTCACATTGAACATCTATCACCATACTGCGGACGGCTTCGAGATAGACGAATTTCCCGACCGCTATCGCGGCGAGTTCGAGGATAATGCCGACTGGCTGGTGCTGGCTTTCCACGCGCGGGCCAACGACCCGGATCGCCTATATCAATATGCCGCGCCCGAGACGCTCATCGCCGACCTGGAGCAAGTGAACGAGCAGATTATCCGCTTTGCAGGGGAGCAGACGCTGGCGCCGCCGACTGTCATTCACTGGGGTATGATCATGCCGGAAGCGCTGCCGGCGCTCTACGAGCAGGGCGTGCGCGTCCTGTCAGGCTTCTCCCATCCACGGCCCTTCGGCTGGGATGTCAACTACTGGCTCGATGATGCCCGCTCCGAATGGCTCTACCATCACGAGGCGCTAAAGGACTTCGCCAGCGGCATCATCTTCTCGCGCGTGGATATCGTCTGCAACAATACGCCGATTGAGCAGGTGGAATCGGCGCTGAAGCCGCTCTACGATAGCCCGCTCCAGGCCGAAATCATGGACCTGTTCACTCACGAGCAGTACTTCTGGCCGTTCTATGTGCATCACATCCCCGACCACGGCGAACGGCTGGATGCGACGATCCGCTGGGTGACGGAGCGAGGATACGAGCCTGTCTTCTTTCATGAGGGCTTCCTGGGCGGCGAGGCACCGTAGCAGTTCACCTATAAGTCAGAGGAAAGGCGGCCTACCGTGCAGGCAAGCCGCCTCATACTGGCGGTCAGAGATCGCCTCTCCGCTTGGCTGTCGCCCGCTTACAGCGAGCCGTCCGCCCTGTGCTTCAGGGTGCTGTACTGAGTGTACTTGACCCACTTCGCATGACCATCGCAGAAAGCGAAGTTGTCGCCGCCGCTGTGCCTGATTGCCCACGGCGAGTATGTAGCGCTGTTGACGTGATAGGAAGTGGTAAGATCGCCCTGGACGCAAGCGGCTGTTGCATCAAAGATGACAATGGTCTGCGAAGGGTACTTTATCTCCGCCAGCTTATAGCCGTCGTAGTAGCCGTTAGGCGCTGGCGGCGTTGCATTCCTGCCACGCGTCGGATGATTGATGCAGTACCCTACACCGGCGTTCCATCCGTAGCCCTGGAAGATGTCAGTGGACGAAGTCGTAGAATAGCTCGGGCACCTGAAGACCTCCCTGTTGAGCACGTAGGGCCACAACACGTCCATCCAATACAGATAGGTACCTGAACCGCCTGAGTACGGCCTGGGTACCGAGGCCGAGTTGGACGTGTAGACGGTGTACCCCGGCATTGTCTCGTCATAGTCCTGGACGTACATGTGTACGGCCGTGGCGAGTTCCTTGACGTTGCTTAGACACGCCGTGGTGCGGGCCTTCTCACGTGCCCGGGCGAAGACAGGGAAGAGGATAGCCGCCAGGATGGCGATGATGGCTATGACCACCAACAACTCGATAAGCGTGAAACCCCTTCTCATCATTGCTCACCTCTCTCGGATTAACGTCGGTTTGGCTTGTGCAGCGGCATATTCAACCTGCGGGCGCACGCAGTGCGCCCCTACCGAATGAGCGGAAGGCGGAGGGCCTGCCTGCCCTCGCCGACGCGCCTAGCGCTTCGCTGTGTAGTAGTTCACGTAGTTGGTATCGCTGTCCACGACACTCGCCGGCAGCCATTTGGCGTGCCCATCGCAGAAGCTGTAGTTGGCGCCTTCGTTGTGCATTCGGAAGGCTACCTGGTCACGGTACCACGGCGGCCCACCGGAGCGCTGGGTGGGATAGTAGAGGAAACTACAGCCGTTCTTGCCCTCCCCGCAGCAGATGGTCTCAGCCGGAAGGGTGATCTCGGGCAGCCGCTTGGCACATGACGAGGTCCAGTAGCCAAGTTGGTAGCCGTTGTAGGCGTAGCTGATGTACCACTCGGAGGCACTCGGGCACCTGTAGACCTGTTCGTTCTTGATGTAGGGCTGCAGGTGAACGTACCAGGCCGTTGAGCAGGATTGCGAGGGATTATCGGGCATGCGGTAGTTGGGAATCCACTCGTCGTGGTCCTGTACGTACATCTGCCATGCCAGCGCAATCTGCTTCTGGTTGTTCAGGCACGAATTCTGCCGGGCCTTCTCACGTGCCCGGGCGAAGACAGGGAAGAGGATAGCCGCCAGGATGGCGAT
>CAZJVY010000013.1:0-58442 GCA_964549395.1 uncultured Armatimonadia bacterium
TACTCCAGCACTTTGGTGACGACGCCGGCGCCGACGGTGTGCCCGCCCTCCCGTACCGCGAAGCGCAAGCCCTCCTCCATCGCGATCGGGTTGATCAACTGCCCCGTCAACCGCACGTTGTCTCCCGGCATCACCATGTCCACGCCCTCAGGCAACTCCACCTGACCAGTCACGTCCGTCGTCCGGAAGTAAAACTGCGGGCGGTACCCCGTGAAAAACGGCGTGTGACGGCCGCCCTCATCGTGACTCAATATGTACACCTCGGCCTCGAACTTCGTGTGCGGGGTGATGCTGCCCGGAGCCGAGATCACCTGACCACGCTCCACATCGTCCCGCTCGATCCCCCGAAGCAGCACGCCGATGTTGTCGCCAGCCTGGCCCTCATCGAGGATCTTGCGGAACATCTCCACGCCCGTCACCACCGACTTCTGCGTCGGCTGGATGCCCACGATCTCCACCTCGTTGCCCGTGTGGATGATCCCACGCTCTACGCGGCCCGTCGCAACCGTCCCCCGTCCCGAAATCGTGAACACGTCCTCCACAGGCATCAGGAACGGCTGGTCCACATCGCGCTCAGGCTGCGGAATGTACGAATCCACCGCATCCAGCAGCTCGAAGATCGGGCCGCACGCCGCGCAGTCACGACCGCCGCAGCCGCACTCCATCGCCTGCAGCGCAGAACCCTTGATCACCGGTATGTCGTCGCCAGGAAACTCGTATGCCGACAGCAGGTCCCGCACCTCCAGCTCCACCAGCTCCAGCAACTCCGGGTCCTCCATCTCGTCGCACTTGTTCAGGAACACCACGATCGCCGGCACGTTCACCTGCCGCGCCAGCAGGATGTGCTCCCGCGTCTGCGGCATCGGACCGTCGGTGGCGGCGACCACCACGATCGCACCGTCCATCTGCGCAGCGCCCGTGATCATGTTCTTGATGTAGTCGGCGTGACCCGGGCAGTCAACGTGCGCGTAGTGCCGGTTCGCCGTCTCGTACTCGGCGTGGTACGTGGCGATTGTCACGCCACGCTCCCGCTCTTCCGGAGCGTTGTCTATCTGGTCGAAGTCCAGCGGCGTCGCCTTGCCCTCGCCCGACTTGTCAAGGCACTTGGTGATCGCCGAGGTCAGCGTCGTCTTGCCGTGGTCCACGTGACCGATCGTGCCCACATTCACATGCGGCTTGTCACGCACAAACTTCTCCTTGGCCATCTTCTCAATACCTCCAAGTATGAGACAGGAATAGCTCCTGCGAATTGTCTTATGTGCTGCCCACTATCGCTTCCTGGCGGTCCGACGTCAGAGGACGGTATGAGTGCGGTTCCATCGTGTAGGTCGCACGCCCTTGCGTCAGGGAGCGCAGTTGCGTTGCATAGCCGAACATCGTCGCCAGCGGCACCAGAGCCGCTATCGTCTGGGTATCGCCGGCCGTCGCCTTCATGCTGCTGATCTCGGCGCCACGGCCGCTCAGGTTGTTCACCACATCGCCCATGTACGGCTCCGGGGTGATCACCTCAACGGCCATGACCGGCTCCAGCAGAATCGGCGCTGCCTGCTTGTAGGCATCCCGGAAAGCCATGCTTGCGGCCAGCTTGAAGGCCACCTCAGACGAATCTACATCATGATAGGTGCCATCAATCAGGCTCACCCGTATGTCAACCACGGGATATGATGCCAACGCGCCCGCTTCCATCGCTTCCCTGATGCCCGCCTCCACGGCAGGCATGAACTCTCTCGGCACTACTCCGCCTTTGGTCCTGTCTTCGAACTCGTAGCCCGCCCCACGTGGCAGCGGCTCCAGCGTCAGCGTTACGTCACCATACTGGCCCTGCCCGCCGGTCTGCCGTACGAACCTGCCACGCGCGGTCGCAGCCCTGGTGACAGTCTCCTTGTAGGCCACCTGCGGGTTGCCCACGTTGGCCTCCACACTGAACTCGCGCAGCAGGCGATCCTTGATGATCTCCAGGTGCAACTCGCCCATCCCGGAGATTATCTGCTGTCCGGTCTCCCTGTCGGTCCGTACCGAGAATGTGGGGTCTTCAGACATCAGCCGCTGCAGACTTTCTACGAGGCGGCCGTCGTCGGCAGTGGTTTTCGGCTCAATCGCCATGGAGATGACAGGCTCGGGGAAGTCTATGCTTTCGAGGACAACGGGGTGGTCGATCTGACAGAGTGTGTCGCCGGTGGTGGCCCTACCGAGGCCTACGACGCCGATAATGTCGCCGACGCTGGCAACATCAATGTTCTCCCTATGGTTGGCGTGCATCCTGAGAATGTGCGCGACCCGTGACTTGGCCTTGGTGGCGGCGTTATAGACCGTTTGCCCCTTATTGAGCTCGCCGGAGTAGATCCGCACGTAGCATAGCTGCCCCACGAACGGGTCTGTCACAACCTTGAATACCAGCCCCGCCAGTGGCTGGTCAGGCGACGGGTTGCATGTCACGGGCTCTTCCGTCTTCGGGTTTATCCCCACGACTGGCGGCACTTCCAGCGGCGACGGCAGGAAGTCTATGACCGCGTCCAACAGCGGCTGCACGCCCTTGTTCCTCAGCGAGCTGCCGCACAATACCGGCACCAGGCCGTCCTCCAGCGTGCCTCTGCGAACCGCTGCCCGCATCTCATCCGGCGTGGGGTCCTGGCCCGCGAAGTATTTCTGCTCCAGGTGCGGATCCGTGTCGGCCAGCGCCACAATCAGATACTCGCGGAACAGCTCGGCGCGCTCTTGCCATGTGTCGGGGATGTCGCGCCTCACAGCCGCAGCGCCGAGTTCATCCTCCCAATAGATCGCCTGCATCTCAATCAGGTCAATGACGCCTTCGAACTTCTCCTCGGCGCCAATCGGTATCTGTATGGCCAGTGCATTCGCGCCCAGCCGTTTGCGCATCTGGTGCAATACGTCGTGGAAATCGGCGCCTGTCCGGTCCATCTTGTTGACGAAGACAATGCGCGGAATCTTGTACTTGTCAGCTTGCCGCCACACTGTCTCGGACTGGGGCTGCACGCCGCCTACAGCGCACAGAACCGCCACAACGCCGTCCAGCACGCGCAGCGACCGCTCCACCTCAACCGTAAAATCAACGTGCCCGGGCGTGTCTATAATATTGATGTGATGATCCCGCCACTCGCAGGTCGTGGCCGCAGACGTGATCGTGATGCCCCGTTCCATCTCCTGGGGCATGTAGTCCATGGTGGCATCGCCATCGTCCACTTCGCCCATGCGGTGGACGCGACCCGTGTAATACAGAATGCGCTCGGTCGTCGTCGTCTTGCCGGCGTCAATGTGGGCCGCTATGCCAATATTCCTGGTTTTCTCCAGCAATCTGGTCTGCGCCACTGCTCTCTCGCGAGCTCCCAATCTTGTCTGTGTTGTTTGATGCAACTGATATCAGCAACCCCGGAAAAGACGTAATATGGCGACCCCAGGCCACATCGGACACGGCCTCTCCGGTCGCAGCGGGTAGTCTGCAGTGCTACCAGCGATAATGTGAGTAAGCCTTGTTTGCCTCGGCCATCCGGTATGTCTCGACGCGACGCCTGACGGCAGAGCCCTCGCCCTTGGCGGCCTCTATCAGTTCGTTGGCCAGCCGCTCGGTGGTCCGCCGCTCGCTGCGGGCACGAACCGCATCGACGAGCCAACGGATCGCCAGCGTCAACTGCCGACGCGCACTGACCTCGACCGGTACCTGGTATGTCGCCCCGCCAACCCGGCGAGGCCGGACCTCCACCGTGGGCCGCACGTTACGAACCGCCTCGGCAAGCACCTCGAGCGGGTCCTGTTTGGTCTTGTCCTCGATCTCGATAAGAGCGCCATAGACGATGCGCTCGGCCAGGCTCTTCTTCCCGCCCATGATGATCTTGTTGATCAGGCGCTGAACGATTGTGCTGCCATATACCGGGTCTCCCGGTACCGCACGTTTCGGCACTTCGCCTTTTCTTGGCATTCATCTTCTCCTAATCGCGAAGGCTGGGGGTGAAGGCAAAGCTCCCACGAAGTGTCGCCTCCGCCACGTCGTACTTAGCCGGGCTTCTTGGTGCCGTATTTCGAACGGCCCTTGCGCCGGTTCTCGACGCCTGCCGCGTCCAGTGTGCCGCGGATCACATGGTACTTGACCGAGTTGAGGTCTTTCACGCGACCCCCGCGGATCAGCACCACGGAATACTCAACAAGGTTTTGCCCCTCACCGGGTATGTACGCAGTGACCTCCTCGCGGTTGAAGAGGCGCACCCGGGCCACCTTGCGCAGGGCGGAGTTGGGCTTCTTCGGAGTCTGCGCCCACACCCTCGTACACACGCCACGCCGCTGTGGAGCGCCGTCCACCGATCTTGCCTTCCGTTTCAGGGCATTCCATGCGACCTTGAGCGCCGGCGTCTTCGGCTTCTTGACCTTCTTCTTGCGCCCCTTGCGAACTAGCTGGCTGATTGTTGGCAAAGTAGCCCACTTCCCTTACGGAGATATCTCTCGTGCCGGCTCGCACGAGCGCAAACGAAAAACCCCCCACGGTAATGAGGGGTCTCATCAGGCTGGAACTTGGATTTGCGAAGCACCCTGTCGGCATCATCCGATGCCGTCTGCTGCTGTCGCCCCCTTATTAACGGTACTTGCCCCGTCTGCCCATTACCAAGACAGACGAAAGCGCCTCCAACCCCATCCCGCACCCTAGCTATATGCTCGCCAGTTCACTGATCCAGCCGTCCGTCGCGAACCCTCATGTCTGCATCAGCGCTTGTCGAGCGGACCTGAATTATAGTACCTGTCTCCTATTCTGTCAATACATTCCGGCCCGTCTTCGCGCAGAATCTCTCTTTTCTTGCTTCTGCCGCCGAAGACCGGATGCGCCGGTGCTGAACTACTCGGCGTCGGCACCGAACTGACTGATCAGCCGCTGGACGGCTTCCTCCGGCGTCTCCCTCTCGGGCTTCTCCTGGATCTCGAGCTCGTAGCCCTCCGCAAAGCCGATCTCCCGGTCCCGGTGCATTCTCATTCCCGTGCCCGCTGGTATCAGCCTGCCGATGATCACGTTCTCCTTCAGGCCCTCCAGCCGGTCCGACTTGTACTCGCAGGCCGCCTCGCTCAGCACGCGCGTGGTGCGCTGGAAGCTGGCCGCCGACAGGAAGCTGTCGGTTGCCAACGACGCCTGAGTGATGCCGAGCAGTTGCGGCTTTGCCGTGGCTTCGCGGCCGCCCAACTCTCTCACTCGCCGGTTCTCACCCTCGAACTCGAAGCGGTCAACTATCTGTCCGGGCAAGAACTTGGTATCGGCGTGGTCAATGATCTTGCGCCGTAGCAGCATCTGGCGGACTATGATCTCCACGTGCTTGTCGTTGATGCCCACGCCGTGGGGGCGGTACACCTTCTGTACCTCTTTGAGCAGATATTCCTGCACCCCGCCGATGCCCTTCTTCTCAATGATGCTCTGCGGGTCCAGCGGACCGGCGGTCAGGGGATCGCCGGCACGCACCTCGCTGTTGGCCTGCACGAACAGCTCGCCACGCGGCGGCACTAGGTGCGCGGTGGCGATCTTCACATGTGTTACCCCCGCCTTGCGCAACTGCTGGCGCGTCTTCTTGAGCAGCTTGGCGCCACGTTTGGCAAGCAGCGTCTTACCGTCCGGGGCGTATGCGTCCTCCGCCAACTGCTCGCCGCGGATGGCGCTCAGGTCGTCAAGCGAGTGCTGCGAGTGGATAATGACGCGCCGGAAGCCGACCGTCTCGATGTGAGCCACCGTGCCGTCCACCTCGGCGGTGATTGCCTCGCCCTTGGGCGTGCGCGCCTCAAAAAGCTCGACCACGCGCAGCAGGCCGTGCACGCCGCTCTCCAGCACCTTGAGCATCTCTTTGATGGCCTTCTGCCGTGCTCTGCCGGTGCCGGCGGTCGCATCCAGCGATACGCGTCCGCTGTCCACATCGTCGTGGAGGCTGCGTAGTGCCTGCTGCTTGCGTTTCTTCACATCGGCGACGGCGGTGATCGTCTCCCCTGCAACGCCGCCGGTATGGAATGTTCTCATCGTCAACTGTGTCCCGGGCTCGCCGATGGACTGAGCCGCCATGATGCCCACAGAGGTCCCGATCTCCACCGCCCTCTGCGTGGACATGTCCCGACCATAGCACTTGCCGCAGATGCCCTCGCGCGCCTCGCAGGTGAGCGGCGAACGTATTGTCACGTGCTTGATACCGGCCGCCACAATCAAGCCGGCTTCTCTATCGGAAATCTCGTTGCCCGCCGCCACTATCACGTGGCCATCCTTGGGATCTGTTACGTCCACGGCCGCGACGCGGCCGACGATCCGCTCGTCTATGTCCTCTAACATGTCGTTGTTGTAGTTCAGGGGCAGTTCGTGACCGCAGTTCTGACACTTCCCAACACGGTAAACATCCGGCTCGCTGCAGCCCGGACAATATAGGTCCACCTCGAACAGGGGTGTCACTGTGATACCTTCGCGCGTGCCACAATCCGTCTGCGCAATCATGACCGCCTGCGCCACGTCAACCAAACGCCTCGTCAGGTAGCCCGCGTCTGCGGTACGCAGAGCAGTGTCGGCCAGACCCTTACGGGCGCCGTGCGTGGACACGAAGTACTCCAGAACGTCGAGACCATCGTGGAAACTGCTCTTCACCGGTAGAGCCTCGATCAGTCGACCGAACGGGTCAGACATCAACCCCCGCATCCCACAGATCTGCGAGATGTGCGAGCGGTTCGCCCGCGCTCCCGAGTTGCTCATCATCCACAGCGGGTTGAAGCTGCCGATGTTGGCGAATATCTCGTCGGCGACGCGCTCGCGGGCGATCTCCCACAGCGACAGCACCTTCTCCTCGCGTTCCTCTTCTACGATGTCGCCGCGTTGTTCGGCCCTGTTGGTCTTCTCGACCTTCTTCTCCGTTTCGGCCAGAATATCACTGCGGCTGGTCGGCACGTTTGTGTCGGCCATGCAGATGCTCAACCCGGAGCGGGTCGCATACTTGAACCCGAGGCTTTTCAGGCTGTCCAGTAACTCGCTGGTGCGCGCCTGACCGTAGATGTCGTAGCACTGCCGCACCAGCTTGCCCAACTCGTCTCTGGCGACGTCGTGGTTGACGAACCGCATGTCCAACGGCAGATAATTGTTGAAGACAACTCGCCCCACGCTCGTGTCAATCAGTTCTCGCTTGACGCCAAGGACAATAGTGGCGCCCAGCGGGAAATACCCGCCCTTGCAGGCATCCACCAGCCGCCGCCGCAACGACGTCAGGGCCGCCTCGTTCTTGTCGGCGGGCATCCGGGGCGTGCCGGGCAGCGGCGAGAACCAGCAATCCCACGGCGTGTCGTCAGTATCTTCCACGGCCTCCTCGGTCAGCGTGAAAGTCACTTCCCGCGACCGTGGTGGATGCTCATCGGACACGACCTCGGCCATGATGCGCTTGATGTCCAGGCCCAGTTGTATGTCCAACTCCAGCGGCTTGCCCTTCTCATCCGTGGAGATCACGTATATCTGCGGAACGCGCGCATACACCTGGGCGTGCAGGTCGGTCTTGCGGTGCTGATAGGCGGTGATGACCGACTCCGCAGTCGGGAAGTAACGCCCGGACCCCTCGCTCTCGGGATTCTGCTGGGTCATGTAGTAGCAGCCCAAAACAATGTCGTACTTCGGGGCGCAGATTGGCGAGCCGTCCGCCGGCTTGAACAGGTTGCGCGAAGACAGCATCAGCAATCGGGCCTCGGCTTGAGCGTGTGCCGACAGCGGCACGTGCACAGCCATCTGGTCGCCGTCGAAGTCGGCGTTGAAAGCCTCGCACACCAGCGGGTGCAACTGGATCGCCTTGCCGTCTATCAATACCGGCTCGAACGCCTGGATGCCAAGCCTGTGCAGCGTCGGAGCACGATTCAGCAGCACCGGGTGATCCTCGATGACCTCGTCGAGAGCGTCCCATACCTCGGTGCGAAGCCGGTCCACCATGCGCTTGGCCGTCTTGATGTTGCTGGTGTGGCCCTGCTCCACGAGACGGTTCATCACGAACGGCTTAAACAGCTCCAGGGCCATCTCGCGCGGCAGGCCGCACTGATGCAGTTGCAGCTCCGGCCCCACCACGATGACGGACCGGCCGGAGTAGTCAACGCGCTTACCGAGCAGGTTCTTGCGGAACCGGCCTTCCTTGCCCTTCAGCATGTCCGAAAGCGACTTCAGCGGCCGGCGGTTCGAGCCTGTGACTGGGCGGCTCCGGCGGCCATTATCAATCAGCGCGTCAACAGCCTCCTGCAGCAGCCGCCGCTCGTGGTTCACGATTGACTCGGGTGCATTGATCTCGATTATCCGTCGCAGCCGATTGTTGCGGTTGATAACCCTGCGGTACAGGTCATTCAGGTCCGAGGTCGCAAAGCGGCCGCCGTCAAGCTGCACCATCGGCCTCAGCTCCGGCGGCAGCACCGGAACCACATCCAGTATCATCCACTCAGGCCGGTTCTTGCTGTTGCGAAACGCCTCGACCACCCGCAAGCGCTTGACGGCTCGCGAGCGCCGCGCTCCCCGTCGCTCGTCAATCTCCTTACGCAGCTCCAGAGCCAGTTCGTCAAGGTCAATCTGGCTCAGTATCTCCTTGACCGCTTCCGCGCCCAGACCGGCCCTGAACAGGTCGCTGAGGTCGCCGTCCAGACGCGCCTCGCACACGGCCATCAGTTCGTTGAGCGAGCGGTGCTCCATCTCCGAGATTAGCTGCTTGGGCTGCAGCTCGAACAGGAGCTCGCAGGCCTGGTCGAGCTGCGCGATCCGCTCCTCTGTTGTCTCAGTCTGGGTCTTGATCTGCCGACTCAGGCCCTCCTTGGTGATGGGCCGGGCGTCCTCCTCGTCATCGAAGGCGAAGAAGGGGACGTCGTCGAAGGCCGTGTCGTCGTCCATGTCCATGTCGTCGAGTTCGTCTTCCTCGGCCTCCAGGTCGCCCTTCTCACCATCCTCGACGATCTCTTCGGCTTCGCTTTCCATCTCCTCTTCGTCTGCAATCTCAGGCTCCGGCGTCGGCTCGACCTCTTCGACCTGCTCCTCGATACCTTCGGCCAGGCCCTGTTCGTAGCGCTCCTGCAGTTGCGTCAGCGTTGAGTCCAGGCGGCGATGCAGTTCCTTCCTCTCCTCCGCTGCCGCATCGAGGATATCTTGCTTGTGTTGGGCCAGCTTCTCCGCATTGACCGAGGTGACTATGTATGAGGCGAAATAGACCACTTCCTCCAGAAGCCGCCGCGACATGTCCAGCAACAGGCTGATGGGGCTGGGCACGCCCTTCAGGTACCAGCTGTGACAGACCGGCGAAGCCAGTTCGATGTGCCCCATGCGTTCCCGGCGGACCTTGGAGCGAGTAACCTCCACCCCGCAGCGGTCGCAGATTATGCCCTTGAACTTAACCTTCTTGTACTTGCCGCAGTGGCACTCCCAGTCCCTCGTCGGCCCGAAAATGCGCTCGCAAAACAGCCCATCACGTTCCGGCCTGTAGGTCCGGTAGTTGATTGTCTCGGGCTTCTTCACCTCGCCGTGAGACCAGGAGCGGATCTCCTCGGGGGAGGCCAGGCCTATCGTGATTACCTCAAAGTCAGTCGTCGAGTGATCCAATTGCTCCGCCTCCAGACTTCTAGTGGGAACAGATCACGACACCCGCGTGCCAACACCCGGCCAGAGCGTCTGCCGAAACTGGGGACCGCGCCGCCTCTTACCGGAAGTCGTTGTCCACGCGCAGGTCAACTTCCCGGCCGCCTGCATCGGCCACCTTGACGTCAAGAGCCAGGCTCTGCATCTCCCTTACCAGAATCTTGAATGACTCCGGCACGCCCGGCTCCTCCATGTTCTCGTTCTTGACGATCGCCTCGTAAGTCGCCACACGCCCCGTGACGTCGTCGGACTTGACCGTCAGCATCTCCTGCAGCGTATGTGCCGCTCCATAGGCCTCCAGCGCCCAAACCTCCATCTCACCGAAACGCTGGCCGCCCATCTGCGCCTTGCCGCCCAACGGCTGCTGCGTAATTAGCGAGTACGGGCCCGTCGAACGGGCATGTATCTTGTCCTCAACCAGGTGCAGGAGCTTCAGTATGTACATGTGGCCGACCATCACCGGCTGGTTGAACTGCTCGCCGCTGCGGCCGTCGTGGAGCACGCACTTGCCTGTTTGCGGGTCGAACTCCTCCAGCCCCGCACCGTTCTCGATCGCCCGTTGCACTAACAATTCCGCCGCCTGCTTCGGCGAGGCCTTCTCCCACGCATCGGCGTCAACATTGAGCCATTCCGCAAGTTCCGCCAGCTTCTGCTTGTCGTGCTTGGCGAGCTGACCTTTCAGCCCCTGGAGTAGTTCGTCATACGTCTCGCCCAACTCGCGCACGTCCACAACCGGCCCGAAGCTGTTCATCTCGCACTCGGCGTACGACTTGAGGCGGTCGTATCGTAGCTTCTGGGCCACCTGTTCGAGGCGCGCCTGTATCTCTCCGAGAGTGAAGCTCTCGAATATCGGCGTTATGAAGACTTTGCCAAGATTCTCCGCTATCCAGCCCAGATGCGTTTCCAACAACTGGCCGATGTTCATGCGCGACGGTACCGACAGCGGGTTGAGACAGATGTCAATAGGCGTCCCATCGGGCAGACACGGCATGTCCTCAATCGGCAGGATCTTGGCGATGACGCCCTTGTTGCCGTGACGACCCGTCAGCTTGTCGCCAACCATGATCTTGCGCTTCTGAGCCACATAGACCCGAACCAGTTGGTTCACGCCTGGCTTCAGTTCGTCGCCAGGCAGCTTCTTCAACTCCGCGCCGCACCGTCGGCAGTTCAGCGCGGCTTCCATCGCCTTGCCGTAAGCAAACTCGGCTCCACACAGGCCGCACTTGTACTTGTAGCGGGAAAATACTTTAGTAGCTATGACTATGCCGCCCTCGCCGTGTGGCGTCCGCAGCGACACGTCTCGCATCTCCTCCGCCTTCTTGCCGAAAATGGCAATGACCAGCTTCTCCTCGGCGGTCAGCTCCGACTGGCCCTTCGGTGTAACTTTGCCGACCAGAATGTCCTCCGGCCGTACCTCCGCACCCACACGCACCACACCATCAATATCGAGTTCCTTGAGCGCATCCTCACCCACGTTGGGGATGTCGCGGGTGATCTCCTCCGGCCCCAGTTTCGTGTCACGCGCCTCGCACTCGAACTTCTCGATGTGGATTGAGGTTAGAACGTCGTCCTTCACCAGCCGTTCGGATATCAGGATCGCGTCCTCGTAGTTGTAGCCCTCCCAGGGCAGGAACGCCACCAGCAGGTTCTTGCCCAGCGCCAGTTCCGCATCCCTGGTGGCTGCCCCGTCGAAGATCGGCTGCCCCTTCACAATCCGCTGTCCGCGGCGCACCAGCGGCTTCTGGCTGACACAAGTGCCCATGTTGGTGCGCAGGAAGTTCTCCAGCTCGTACGCTCTCTCCCGGCCATCGGTATACTCGATGACTATGCGCTGGGCGTCGGCTGCTGTGACGACGCCGTCAGCCTCCGCCAACTCCACCGCTCCGGAATCTACCGCCACTCTGCTCTCGATGCCCGTCTTGATGACCGGCTGCTCGGTGACCATCAGCGGAACGGCCTGGCGTTGCATGTTGGAGCCGGCCAGCGCTCGCACTGGCTCATCGCTTTCGAGGAACGGTACCATCGAGGTGGCTACCGAGAATACCTGCGTCGGGGATACGTCGCAGTAGTCCACCTTATCCGGCGCAACCTTCGGGAAGTCCCCCGCGCGCCGTACCGAGATGGCGGAGCGCACGAACCTGCCGTTCTCGTCCGCCGGCTCGGAAGACGTGGCGACGTTGTAATTCTCCTCCTCGTCCGCGGTCAGATAGTCTATATCGCCGGTCAGCCGCCCGTTCTTGACGCGGCGGTACGGCGTCTCAATGAACCCGTACTCGTTCAGCCGTGCGTGCAGCGTCAGATATCCGATCAATCCTACGTTCGGCCCTTCAGGCGTCTCGATCGGGCAGATGCGGCCGTAGTGGGAGTGGTGAACGTCTCTGACCTCCAGCTTGGCCGACTGCTTGCTCAGGCCACCCGGCCCGAGTGCGGACAGACGCCGCTTGTGCGCTAGCTCGGCAAGCGGGTTGATCTGGTCCATGAACTGCGAAAGCTGCCCGCTGCCGAAGAAGCTGTTGATGGCCGCCGAGATGGGCTTGATGCTGATGACCGCCTGCGGGACCATCTCGTCGGGGTCCAGGCTCGTCATCCGCTCGCGCGCCACTCGCTCCGTACGCAAAAAGCCCGTGCGCAGTTGGTTCTGCAGCAGCTCCCCGACCGCTCGCACGCGCTTGTTCTGCAGATGGTCAATGTCGTCCACGCTGCCCTCGCCATACGAGAGGTTGACCAGGTATGTGACAATGCCCACTACGTCGTCGCGTGTCAGGGTCCGTACATCCATCGGCACGTCAATGCCGAGCTTGCGGTTCACCTTGTAGCGGCCTACGGAGGACAGGTCGTAGCGCTTCACATCGAAGAAGTACGACTGCAGCAGCGACTGCGCGCTGTCAACGGTGGGCGGATCGCCCGGTCGGATCTTGCGGTAGACCTCCAGCAGACCTTCCTTATTGGTGTGTGTGTCGTCGTCCTCCAGCGTGGCGCTGACCTGGTGAGACACGCGCAGGACCTTGAGTTGCTCAATCTCGGCCTTGCGCAGCGCCTTCCCAACGTTCTCCGTGATCTTGCCGTATGCCTCAACCACAACGGCGCCGTCGCTGTCCGTGTGCCGCGAGTCGGCGTAGAACTCGTCGTGCGCCTGCGCACCGGGCATGCTGCCGCGCTCGACATCCTTCAACTCCTTGAGGATCTGCTTCACCTCGACGGTCTCGCGCTTCCCGAAGCACTTGAGTATCTCTGCATCGGTGCCGGTGTGCGGCAGGTTGTCGGTCACATCCTCGAACCAATCCAACGCGCGCAGCAGCGCCGTCACGGGGAACTTGCGGGTCTGGCCGATCCGCACGGAGATGACCTCGCTGGCGGCCGTCTCGATCTCCACCCATGCGCCCTCGTTGGGGATTACCTGTGCGGCATACAGAACGCGGCCCGCCGTGTCCACAGTATCGCGAAAGTACACGCCGGGGGAGCGGGAAAGCTGGCTGATGACCACCCGCTCGGCACCGTTGATCAGGAAGGTGCCCCGGTCCGTCATCACCGGCAACTCGCCCATGTACACTTCTGATTCCTTGATCTCGCCCTTGTCCTTGTTGACCAGCCGCACCTTGGCGTAGATCGGCGCTTCGTACGTGGCGTCTCGTTCCCGGCACTCCGCAATCGCTAGTGCCGGGTCGCCGATCCGGTAATCGAGGAAATCCAGCGAGATGTTGCCGGTGTAATCCTCTATGGAACTGAAGTTCTCAAACAGCTCTCTGAGGCCGGTGTCAAGAAACCACTGGTACGACTTGGTCTGGATTTCGATAAGGTCGGGGAGCGGCAGAACGTCGTGTCGTCTATGGGCGGGATACTCCACGCTCCGAGCCTTGACCGTGGTCATCTGGTGCAGTACCTCCTGAGTTGCCTCGCCTTCGCTGCGAACGCGCCGTCGCTGGCGGACTTCCTGCACAAAACCGAAAAGTGGGCCGACCAGGCGTCACAACAGGGCCCCACTTGGTTACTCACGATGATTGGTTCAGTGGACTTATGGGGTAAGCAATTTGGAAGCAAGTATGTGGTACATTAGTTTTACGCAGGTAGCAGATGATTATACCAAACCATCTGCGCCGAAGTCAAGGGCTATCGTGTGCCCGATTTTGATGGCCCTTTGCCTCACCGCTCCAACTCGGTCCATCCCCCGCCTGCTTCTCAATCGTTGTTGGAGCTCGCCTGCAGTACATTCCGCAATTGCTCTATTAGGTCGGGAACATAGTGTGCGGTGGTATCCCAGACGCGGTCATAATCCACATCGAAATAGGCATGAACTAGGCGATGTCGCATTCCGACGATCTGGCGCCAAGCTATGTGGGGCAAGCTATTCCTGGTGACTTCAGTGACCTGGCCGGCAGCTTCCCCGATGATTTCCAAAGCCCGAACCAGCGCGAAAATCAGCATCTGGTCGCCATCGAGGTCCTCGCGCCGCCGCCCCAAAGCGAATTCCTGAGCACTGTCCGCCGCGTCCAACATGTGCTAAAGGCGAATGCGGTCCTCCTCAGGCAGCATACTGCACCACCGCGGCGGCGAGCACCTTGTCCCGGAAATAGCGGCTCAGTTCCTGCGGCGTTCGTAGGTCAACCTGGTGGCCGAAAAGCTGCGCTAACTCATCTTCCATGCGAGCCATGTCCAAGAGCGTTACTACTGCTTCCGCCTCAAACTCTACCAATACGTCAATGTCACTTTCCGGGCCAAAGTCTTCGCGAAGAACGGAACCGAATAGAGACAGCCGCACGATGTGATTGCGGCGACAGAACTCCGCGATGACCGTCTTGTCCACATCAATGGGCAGCTTCATGCCGCATTCCTCCTGACGATCCCGTTTCCAGCGGCTGGGAATACGTATGAACGGTTCATGGGGCGGGCCTCACAACCGCTCCTCCAGCTCCCCCAGGCGTCTCTCCAAGCTGGCCTGCCGCAGCGCATTGGTCAGATCGCCGCGCGTCCTCTCCACCATGCCCCGCGCCGCGTCGGACCGCCGACGCAGCCCCAGCGAGATGGCGTCCGGGTAGTCGAAGGACATGATGATCTGGTGGATGTCGTCCATGGCGGCCAGGTACTCCTCCGCCCGCTCCGGCGCGCCCTCACGTATCAGGTCCAGCACGTGCCGCCGCAGCTCCCCAACCACCTCGGCTAGTCCGTTGAGCCATACCGCACCCGATACGCCGAGCTGCGTGTGGGCCGGTACCTGCTCGCCGGCTATGCATGCAATCACTATCGCGGCCTCGACGTATTCCTTCTCCGCATCGCCCACGAAGCCCCCGCCCCCAAGCTGCGGAGCATCGGCCAGCGCCTCCTGCATCTTGGCCACAAGCGTGCCGGTCTCGCCCAATTGCCGCCGGGCCTCGTCAACCTCCTCGCGGTGCATGTGCTTTATCGTGATCGAGGCCGACCGCACAATCCCCCGCGACAGCTTGTATGCTTGCTCCCGGGCCGCGTCCAAGCCGTTAAGTTCCTCACGAATTACGTCGGCTGTCTGCTCAACTCCGCTAAGTATGGAGCCCACCTCCGGACCGGCAACGCGCCGGTGTCATTGTGTCGCGTGTCGTCTGTGTGCGCTGGGCCTTGGGATTGGTCTTACTATCTTGCCTGTTCCGCCCCCAGCCTGACCGCCTCGAGATTCAGCGGAATGTGCTTGTGATGCCTGGGAGGCAACACCGCCCGTAGCGCCGCCTCGAAGTGCGACAGATCGAGGACGCCCCGCGCCTTCACGTACGCCCCCAGCATGACGATATTCGTCACTTGCTCGTTGCCAAGCTCGGCAGCGATGTTGGTGGCGGGCACCTCCAACAGTCTGCAGCCGCTTACGCTCAGGGGGCGGACCAGCGAGCAGTTCGACACCACCAGGCCGCCCGGCCGCACCCTGTCGAGTTGCTCGTCAGCGGCCATCTGGGAGAACAGCAGCAGTGAGTCGACGGTGGCCAGTATCGGGCTGCCAACCTCGTCGTCGGCCATCACCACCGTGGATGTGACCCATCCCCCGCGCACTTCCGGACTGTACATGCTCAGGCAACTTACCTCGAGGCCCTGCGCCAGCACCACGTGGCCCAGTATCGAACCGGCCGAATCGACGCCCTGTCCGCCGGTCCCTGCAACAAGCACTTCCTCACGCATTCGGGCTCTTCCCTATGCCTCGTAATCCACGAAGACTTTTAACGGATACTGCTTTAGCATCTCGTCCCGCACCCACGCCATCGACTCGATGGGATCCTTGTGCCACCAGGCCGGGCAGGTGCTGACCAACTCAACCAGGCTGAATCCGGCCCCGTCCACCTGCGACTGGAATGCCTTCTTGATGCTGCGTCTGGCATTTCTCACCGTGTGCGGGTCTATCATGGTCTCCCGCGCGAGGTAAGCCACCCCCGGGATTGTCGCCAGCAGCTCGCAGACCATCATCGGCATGCCGGCCAGCTTGGGGTCACGCCCCAGGGGCGTAGTGGTGGTCTTCTGCCCCACCAGCGTCGTCGGTGCCATCTGCCCCCGCGTCATCCCGAACACGGCGTTGTTGATGAACGCCACGGTGATGTTCTCGCCGCGCTGGGCCGCGTGTATGACCTCGGACAGCCCGATAGCTGCCAGGTCACCGTCTCCCTGGTATGTGAACACGATTGTCTCCGGCGAAACACGTTTGATGCCCGTGGCGACCGCCGGCCCGCGACCGTGAGCAGCCTCCACCGCGTCGGTGTTGAAGTACTCATAGGCATAAACCGAGCACCCCACCGTCGCGATGGCGACCGTCCGGTCAATCAGCTCCAGCTCCTCCAGCACCTCGGCGATCAGCTTGTGCGCTGTGCCGTGTGTGCACCCCGGGCAGTAACGCATCTGGGTTTCGGTAAGGCCGGCAGGGCGCCTGTAAATCGGCTCGCCCTCTGCAATCTGTTTCGCTTCCGCCATCATATTCTCCCGTCAGCAGCAGCCGCCGCATGATGCGCCGGTGGTCGCGCTCGCCTCAACCTATCGGGGCCTTCACAGCAGCCCCTGCTTGCTCACAGCATCTCCTTGACCCGGGCCATGACCTCTTCGGGAGTGAGCAACACGCCCCCGGTGTGCCATATCAACTCGACCGGACACCGACATGCCGACGCCAGGCGCACGTCCTCTATGAATTGCCCGAGGGACAGTTCCACACACACGATTCTCGACACCCGCTCCGCCCATTCGTAGAAGGGCCGCGCAGGAAAGGGCAAGAGGCTTATGGGCCGTATCAGCCTGGCGCGAATGCCCTCCTCGGCCAGCCTGTCTATCGCCGTCTTGCAGATGCGCGCGCATATCCCGTAGGCGGCGAACACGAAATCGGGGCTGTCGTCCCCGTATTCCTCCCAACGTGTTTCATTCGCCGCAGCCTGCTCAAAGCGCTCCGCCATGCGCCGGTTGACGGCCTCCATGACCTCCACGTCGGTCCACAGCGAGTTGATGATGCGTCGCGGCCTGCCGTTGCGTTCGCCGCCTACCGCCCACTCTTGTGTGCGTGGCGGCGGCTCCTGCCGTTCCCGGAGCCTTACCGCTTCGGCCATGTTCGCCAGCAGCCCATCGGCCAGTATCATGACCGGCGCCCGGTACTTCTGCGCAATCGGGAAGACGTCGGCACCCCAGTCGTGCAGCTCCTGCACGCTGTGCGGGGCGAAGGTCAGGCAGCGACCGTCCCCATGCCCGGCGCCGCGTGTGGCCAGCCAGTAGTCCGACTGCGCGGCGCTGATGTTGCCAAGACCCGGGCCGCCGCGCACCATGTTCACCACCACGCATGGCAGCTCGCTCCCCAGAATGTATGATAGGCCCTCCTGCATCAGTGAGATTCCGGGCGATGATGAACTCGTCATCACGTAAGCGCCGGTTGACGCCGCCCCATACACCAGGTTGATGGAGGCCAATTCGCTTTCGGCCTGCAGGTACACCCCGCCCACTTCCGGCATGTGCTCGGCCATGTACTGCGGTATGGCATTCTGAGGCGTAATCGGGTACCCGAAGAAGTACCTGCAGCCACCCGCAATCGCCCCCTCGGCCAGCGCCTCGTTGCCTGTCATCAGCACGCGCTCACTCATCGCGCTACACTCTTTTCCGCGGCCTCGGCATCACCCTCGGCGGCGAGACGGAATATCTCGATGCATGCATCAGGGCACATCAGAGCGCACTGCTTGCAGCCAGTACAGGCATCCTGGTCCACTACCTCGACAGGATAGAAGCCCGCACTATTGCGCTCTTTCGAGATACCCAGAACGTTCCTGGGGCAGAATTCGATACACAACTTGCAGCTCTTGCAGTGTTCCCGGTTGATGATGACGCGGAAGCGTCGTTTCATGGACGATGACCTTCAGTCCCGCTGCAGCGTTTCGTTTTGCGCACGGAGCTCTGCGCGCAGCCTGCCCGCCTCGGCCAGCGCCTGCTCGGCGTGTTCCATCGCGGCCTTGCCGTTCTTGTCCCCGTACATGCGAGCGACTTCCGCCGCCCGCTCCTGCTCTGTGAGTTCGCGAACCACCGTCTTCGTCCGCCCGCCGGCAACCTCTTTATCCACCACCAGGTGCTGGTCCGCGAAGTTCGCGACCTGCGGCAGGTGCGTCACGCACAATACCTGCGCGTGTTGGGCCAGGGCCAGCAGCTTCTCACCGATCCGCTGCGCCGTCACCCCGCCGATGCCCACGTCAATCTCATCGAACACGATTGTCGGCACCTCGGCGCCGCGCGCGCACAGCGACTTCAACGCCAGCATCAACCGCGACAGTTCCCCGCCCGAGGCCACCTTCGCCAGCGGTTTGAGCGGTTCGCCCGGATTGGCACTGAGCGCGAAACGCACCTCATCTACGCCCGTAGGCCCGGCCTGCAAGTGCCTGCCGTCCGGCAGTGCCACTCCCTCCGGATCGTGTGTGGTAGCGAACTCGACGTCGAACTGCGCCCCCGGCATGCCGAGTTGGCTCAACTCCTCGACCACGCCCTCGGCCAACTCGTCTGCCAGTGCCCGGCGCGCCTGGCTCAGCTCGCCGGCTACTTCCCCCGCCTCGACTGCCAGCCGCTTCACGAGCTGCTCCAACTCCCCCAGCCGTTCCGTGCTGCCGCACAGTCTCTCCGCCTCCGCCGAGACGTTCTGCAGAAATTCGAGTATCTCGCCGACACTTGCTCCGTACTTGCGCTTCAGACCGGCGATGAGGTCCAAACGCGCCTCGACCCCATCCAGAAGAGCGGGATCCATCTCCACCGTATCAAGGTAATCGCCGAGCGTGCGTGCCGCGTCATCCGCCTGGTACGCCAGCCGCTCAAGCTCGCCGGCCGCCGCCGCAAGCCGTGGGTCCACATCGCCGACCGTGGACAGCCGATTTGCCGCCTCCTGCAGCGCATCCTTGGCACCAAGCGCCGTATCCTCGCCGCCTGCAAGCAGGCCGTTGACCTCGGCCAGCGTCGTCAGCAGCTTCTCCCCCGCCTGCAATACCTGACGCCGGGCCGTCAACTCCTCTTCCTCGCCGGGTTGCAGTGCTGCGGACCCAATCTCCTGGATTTGAAACCTGAGCATATCCAGGCGCCGGGACCGCTCCTGCTCGTCCATCTGCAGACTTCTCAGCTCCGCCTTGGCGGCGGCAAACTCGTTGTACTTCTCCCGGTATCGCCCGACGAGCTGTAAATGAGCCCTGGCCCCATACTGGTCCAGATAATGCAGATGGTTCTCCTCGTGGATCAGGCTCTGATGTTGGTGCTGCCCGTGAATGTCGGCAAGGTGCCTGCTTATCTCCGACAGGAGCGAGAGCGTGCTGACACGGCGGTTGACCCGATAGCGACTGCCGCCGGCACTTATCTCGCGCGAGAGTATGATGATGCTGCTATCGTCCTCGGTCAGACCGTTCTCCGCCAACACGGCCGTCGCTCTGGCCGCATCTCCGGCCTCGAAAACCGCCTCTGTAACCGAAGTGTCCGCGCCTCCACGGATGACTTCGGAGCTTACCCTCTCGCCGAGAGCGGCATTCAGCGCATCCACGATGATTGACTTGCCCGCCCCCGTCTCGCCGGTGAGAACCGTATAGCCGGGCTTCAGTTGCAGATGAAGCTCATCAATGAGGGCGAAGTTGCGGACTGTCAACTCGCTGAGCATGACCCAAATCCGTATCGGTGGCCTGACCCACTCACTCCCGCAGCCCGGGCATCAGCTTGTCCACCAGGTTCGCATAGTACGACCAGGGCTGCAGCCGCACCAGCCGCGCCCGGTGCGCCGCCTGCGTCACCACCACGCAGCCGTCGGCGTCAACAGGGTGCTTCTCCTGACCGTCCACGGTCGCCATAACCGCACCGGGCCGCTTGCCGTCGGGCGGCACGCAAACCTTCACCTCGGCGGCCGCGGGAAGCACCAGCGGCCGTGAAGACAAGGTGTGTGGGCATACGGGGGTCAGGATCATGCAGGACATCTGCGCATCGGCAATCGGCCCGCCGGCGGATAGATTGTAGCCCGTCGAGCCGGTCGGCGTTGACACAATCAAACCGTCGGCGCGATAGGTCCCGATCTCATCTCCGTTTACCCACGTCTGCAGGCTCACCACTCGCCTGCCGTCGCCGGTTGATATCACGACATCGTTCAGCGCGGTGTCCTGTGCCGCAACACCGCCCGCTCCGTTGCGCACCGTCAACTGCAGCATGAACCGCTCGTCAATCTGGAAATCACGCCCGATGATGCGGTCAAGCTGCTCCAGCGTGGTCTCCGGCGAGTCCTTCGCCAGAAAGCCGAAGCTGCCCACATCCAACCCCAACAGCGCAGTGCCCGCCGGCGCCGCCGACCGTGCCATCGAAAGCAGTGTGCCGTCGCCCCCCAACACCAGCACAAGTTCGGCGTCCACGATGAAGTCCTTGCCGCCGAATGCATAGTCGCCCGTACACTGCTCGGCAAGCGCTTCATCCAACTTCACTGTCACGCCTCGCTCGGCGAGGCGTTGCGCAAACACAGCCGCCCACCGCACGGCCTCGGGCTTGTGCATGGCGGCGACGATTCCTATGGTGCGGATATCCGAACCGGATGCCATTCTGTTATCCTCGACAGTCTTCCTAGCCGGTCGCTGTCGCCGCGGGCGGCTCCAGTCGGTGCAGATTCTTCTTCGCCGGCTCGCAGCTCGCGTCAATCTCCAGGGCCTTGCGGTACATCTCCTTGGCCTGGTCAACTTTCCCCTGCCGCTCGAGAGCCACTCCAAGGTTGTTGGCCGCGTTGGCGAACGCCGGGCTCTGCTGCAACGCCGTCCGGAAGTGCACTGCCGCCTCCGCGAAGTTGCTCTGATCGAGGTAAATCAGGCCCGCATTGTTGTGGGCCTCGGGATTGGTCTCCTCGATCGCCAGAGCGCGCAGGTACTCCTGCAGCGCCTTATCCTTCTCGCCGGCGTTGTAGTAGCTGTTGGCCAGCCCGAAATGGGCGTCGGCATTCTGCGGGAAACGCGCTGCAGCCGCCTCCCACTGTGTGCGGGCGCTGTCCCGGTCCCCGCTCTGCTCGTAGGCCAGCGCCAAATTCACCTGCGCCATCGCCAGTTCCGGATCGGCCTTGACGGCCTGCTGCAGCGGCTCGATGGCATCAGCGGCACGGTTGCTCTGCTGCAGGACCCATCCCAGGTTGTTGAGGCACTTGGCGTGGTTCGGCTGCAGTGCCAGCGCGCCGCGGTAGGTCTTTTCGGCGGAATCCAACTCGTGCGTAGCCGCAAATGCCAACCCCAGGTTGTACTTGGCCGCAAAGCTGCTCTCGTCCAGCGTGCTGGCAGCCGCCAGAGGCTGAACCGCCTCCTCGTACTTGCCCAGGTTGTACAGCGCTATGCCCAGTCCGAGCTGCGCCTCGGCCATGTTCGGATCCACCGCTACGGCCTGCTGGTACGCCTTTGTTGCCGCCACGTTGTTCCCCGTGTTGAGGTACAGCACCCCCAGCGCATTGAGCACTTCCGCATTGTCGGGGCGCAGCCGGTTGGCCACCTCGTATTCCCGCAGCGCCTTGTCCAGCCGGTCGGCCTGCCATAGAGCGTGGCCGAAATTGGCGTGAATGTCCGCATCGTTGGGCGCCAGCTCGATGGCCCGATTGAACTCGTTAAATGCCTTGTCCCACTGCTTCTGCTTCGCATACAGGTTCGCCAGATTGTAGCGGGCGTCGGCGTAGTCGCCCTTCTGGTCCACCGCGCTCTGGTAGTGCTTCTGAGCCAGGTCGAGTTTGCCCTGGGCCAGATAGACGTTGCCCAGGTTGTTGTGCGCTTCCGGGTAATCGGCTTTCTTTCCCAGAGCATCCGTCAGGTACTTCTCCGCTTCCGCCAGGTCTCCGGCTTGCAGCGCCGCCGAACCCGCCCAGCACATGATAACCGCGTGGCCCGGGCGCTGCTCGAGGGCCTTCACAAAAAGGTCCTTGGCCGCTGCGTAGTCGCCCTTCTCGTAGGCGGCGACCGCCTGATCAAAAATCTCCCCCTCGTCGGCCCAACTCGCCAGGCCGATGCATAACAGCGCTGCCAGCGCCAGACCGATACCTTGCCTCAAGCCTCTCATTTGCGCACCTCCCGTGCGACCTGCACTACTTGTTGACTGATGACTGCACCAGCGAAATCGTCCGTCTCGAATCCACCATCTCCGCGGCAACCGCCGCTATCTGTTCGGGCATAAGCCCCGCATTCTGCCAGAGCACTTCCACACTACCGTGCTCGATGAACTCGTTGGGCAGCGCCACGCAGCGCAGCTCGGCGCTGATCTGCTTCTCTGTCAGCAACTCGCCGACCGCTGACCCGAACCCTCCAGCCAGTACGTTCTCCTCCACGGTCAGAATCTTCCCCGTCTCAGCCGCCGCCTGCCGCAAGCACTCCTCATCCAGAGGCTGCACGAACCGCGCATTGACCAGCCGTGCCCAAATCCCCGCTTCTGCCAGAAGCTCAACGGCGCGGGCCGCGTTGCCCACCATACGACCGACTGCCAATATCGAGATGTCGTCGCCTTCTGTGATGACCTGCGCCTTGCCAATCGGCAGTAGCTCAGGTTCCCCCGAATAGTCCACGCCAGGCCCGACGCCGGCGGCGTAGCGGATGGCGCTGGGACCGTCAATGGCGAGTGCGGTAGCCAGCATGTCCTTCAATTCCTTCTCGCCTTTCGGGGCCATGACTGTGAGCCCCGGCGCAGACCGCAGGTAGGTCAAATCGAACACGCCGTGGTGCGTCGGCCCGTCGGCACCGCCCAGACCCGCCCTGTCCAGGCACAGCACCACCGGCAGCCTCTGCAGCGCCACATCATGGATGATCTGGTCGTAGGCGCGCTGCATGAACGTCGAGTAGATGGCCACCACCGGCCGCAGCCCCGCCGCCGCCAGGCCCGCGGCGTAGGTCACCGCATGTTGCTCCGCCATCCCCACGTCGAAGCATCGCTGGGGGAAACGCTCCCTGAACGCCTCCAACTCGGTCCCCACTAGCATCGCCGCAGAGATCGCGCAGATCCGCTCGTCCTTCTCCGCCAGCTCAATCAGCGAATCGGCGAATACCTTGCTGTAGCTGGGCTGGTCTTGCTCGCCGGTCCACGCCCCGCTCCTCAGCAAGAACGGCCTCGTGCCATGGAAACGCGACGGATCCGCCTCGGCAGGCTTGTAGCCCTTCCCCTTCTTGGTCAGAACGTGAATCAGCACCGGCCCCCTCAGCCTGCTGGCGTGACGGAACATGCCCAGCAGTTGCTCGATGTCATGGCCGTCTATCGGCCCCAGGTACGCGAAGCCGATCTCCTCGAAAAGCATCCCCGGCACAACCAGGTGCTTGACGCTGTCGCGCAGCCTGTCCATCGCCACCAGCATGGCATCACCCAGGCGCCAGCGCTCCAGCACCCTCGCCACATCGGCGCGTGCCTGGATCATGCGCGGCTCCAGAGTGACGCGCATCCTCGATAGATACGCCGACATGGCCCCGACATTCGGGCTGATGCTCATCTCGTTGTCATTGAGCACCACCGTCATGTCAACTTTTCTGGCTCCGGCCTGGTTGAGACCCTCGAAAGCCATCCCACCGGTCAGAGCTCCGTCGCCGATGATCGCGATGACCTTCTCGTCGCCGCCCCGCAGGTCCCGTGCCGTGGCGAAACCGAGCGCCGCCGATATTGAGGTCGAGCCGTGGCCGGTGTTGAATACGTCGTGCTCGCTCTCGCTATGTCTCGGGAAGCCGGACAGTCCCCCCCACTGTCGGATCGTGTCGAATGCCTCCGCCCGCCCCGTCAGCAACTTGTGCGTATAGCACTGATGGCCGACATCCCACACAAGCTTGTCCTTCGGCGAGTCGAACACGGTGTGGAGGGCGATGGTCAGTTCCACCACGCCCAGGTTCGGAGCCAGATGCCCACCCGTCTCGGACACGGTCGTAATCAGGCGCCTGCGCACTTGCTTGGCAAGCGTCTTTAGCTCCGCCATGCTCAGACCCTTCAGGTCTGCCGGCGATTCGATCCTGTCGAGCAACGAATCCATATTGCTGTCCCGTCGGCCTGTTGCCTATTGCTCGTCGCCGAATGCCGAGGCCTCTTCATCTTCCTCGTCGCCGGCGACGTCTTGCTTCTCCGCCTGTAGCTCTTCCACGGCGGCTTCGGCTTCCTTGAGCAGGCGCGTGCAGTGCTCGCTCAGCGCCGTGGCCAGCTTGAACGTCTCAACCGCCTCTGCCAGGGGCAGGTCGCCGGCATCAATCTTCTCAACCAGCGTCTCCAGCTCCCCGAGCGCTTCCTCAAATGACATCTTCTCAACGTCTATCTTCGCCACTGGCAATGCCCCGTCCCTGTCTGCTCACGCTATGGGTGCACTCGCCGCCTGCACGCCGCCGACCTCAGCAGCTATCTCTCCGTCACTGACCGCTATCGTCAGTCGGTCTCCCCGTCCCACGCTCCCGACCGTCGTCACCAACCTGCCGTCATCGGCCCGCCGCACGATGCTGTAGCCCCGCCGCAGGACCGCATTCGGGTCCAGCCCCGCGAGACGCGCCTCCATCTTGTCCAGGCGCGCCCTCCGGTTCTGCGTCAGTCGCCCCGCACGCAGCCACAGCGCCCTGCTCAAATCATCCAACTCTTGCAGCTTGTTGTCAACCAGCAACCCTGGCCGCAGCAGCAACGGGTGCGCCGTCGTCCCGCGCAATCGCGACCGATACTCATGTATCAGCTTGCGCAACTGCATCAGCACTATCGAGCTGGCGCTCTTCAGATACCCCAGCAGCTCCCTCGCGTCGGGCACAGCCATCTCGGCGGCGTGCGAGGGAGTGGCAGCTCGTGCGTCCGCAACGAAGTCGGTCAATACGTAGTCGGTCTCATGCCCAACTGCACTGATGACGGGAGCCCGGCTGGCGAACACCGCGCGCGCCACCGGCTCCTCATTGAATGGCCACAAGTCCTCCAGCGATCCCCCGCCGCGGCCGATGACTATCAGGTCCACATCGGCGGCGTTGGCCACGGCCAGCGAGTTTACAAGGCTCCCGGCGGCCTCCGCTCCCTGCACCGGTGTCGGTATCAGCTTGATCCTAACCAGCGGGTAGCGCGAACTGATGATTGATATCATGTCGCGCACTGCCGCGCCGCTGCCGGAGGTAATCAACGCGATGGTTCGCGGAAAGCGCGGCAGGGGTCGCTTGCGGTCCTCGGCGAACAGCCCCTCCGCCTCCAGCTTGGACTTGAGCTTCTCGAAGGCCGCCGCCAGCGCGCCCGCCCCATCCGGACGCATGAACCGCACGACAATCTGGTAGCGGCCCTGCGGCTCGTACACCGTCACGTTGCCGCCCGCCACCACCTGCATCCCGTCCTCCACCTCAAAGCCCAGACTCGCGGCATTCCCTCGGAAGCAAACGGCGTCCAACACGGACTGCTCGTCCTTCAGCGAGAAGTAGATGTGCCCCGACGAGGGACGGCGCAGGTTGGAGACCTCACCCCGCACGACAATGTCAGACAGGACCTCATCACGGTCCAGCAGCCTCTTGATGTAGGCTGTGACTTCAGCGACTGTCAGAATTGAGGTCCGCGTGTGTGCCAAAACGCTTGCCACCTGACTGCGACACGGGCCGGCCTGCTTCAACGCGCGGGGTTCATACGGATTTCGCCGAGGCCTCTTCGCTGCGGACAAACGCACCGAGAATGCCGTTGACGAACTTGCCCGACTCCTCGGTGCCGTAGATCTTCGCCAGTTCGACGGCCTCGTTAATGGTGGCGCTTACCGGCACGTCCGGGAAGTGCACCAGTTCCGCGAGCGCCAGGCGCAGGATGTTGCGGTCAATTCCGGGCATCCTGTCCAGGGCCCATTCGTGAGAGAAGTCCTCGATGCACGCGTCAATGCTTCGGCTGTCGGCGAAGTACGCCTCGGCCAGTGCGATGCCGAATTGCCGTGTCTCCGGCAGCAACTTCGCGATCTCGTCCGGCTCCATGTCCCACTGACTGACCAGCACGTCCAGCGTGTGGTCCGCGCAGCGCAGCGCCTGGGCCGAAGGCTGCTCTCCGACATCAACCGCGAACAGGATGCTCAGGGCCAGCTCGCGGGCCTTACGGCGTGCTCCTGTCCTCACCAGGTCCCTCCGGACACTGCCAGGTGTTGAGGCCGATCAGTCGCCGGGCGCAGCCGCAACAATGCCGACCAAAGCTCCCACTGCAATGAAGACCAATATCAGCAAGGCTGCCCAGAACCCCTTGGCCAGCCATACCCCGCCGACTATCACGCCGAAGAAAGCGCCGACGGCAGCCCGCCAGAAAGGAGCGACGCTAGAGACCTTGGTGCCCATGGCATGCCTCCTACCGCGTCCCCATTCGACGCGTGATGAAGTTCACGTCCACCTCGCCGCGACGGAAGAAGGCATTCTCCAGGATCCGCAGGTGATACGGTATCGTCGTGCGCAGACCCGACACCCGCATTCCCTCCAGTGCCCCCTGCATGCGCCGGATCGCGCCGTCGCGAGTCGTGTCCCACGTAATCAGCTTGGCGATCATCGGATCGTAGTACGAGGAAATCGTGCTGCCGCAGCCCACCCCGCTGTCAACCCTGATGCCCGGGCCCAGGGGCAAACGCCATTCGTCTATGGTGCCGGGGGAGGGTGCAAAGTCCTTGTCACCGTCGGCGGCGAGGATCCGACACTCGATAGCGTGTCCGTTGAACCAGATCTTGCCCTGTTTGAAGCCCAGCCGTTCGCCGGCCGCAATCCGGATCTGCTCTCGAACAATGTCCACACCCGTCAGCATCTCCGTAACCGGATGCTCCACCTGAATGCGGGTGTTCATCTCGATGAAATAGAACTTGCCGCGCTTATCCAGGACGAACTCCACGGTCCCGGCGTTCACATAGTTGACTGCCTTCGCCGCGTTTAGTGCGGCCTCACCAAGCCGCCGACGCAGTGAGTCCGATACGCCGGGAGCCGGTGCTTCCTCCAACAGCTTCTGGTGACGGTGCTGAATCGAGCAGTCCCGCTCTCCCAGGTGCACCATGTTCCCCTGGCTGTCTGCCAGGATCTGCACCTCAACGTGGCGGGCATCGGGGATGAACTTCTCCAGATAAAGGCTGTCATTGCCGAATGCGGCCCTGGCCTCCGCCCGCGCCGAATTCATCAGCTTCTCAAGCTGTTCCCCGTTGTGGGCGATGCGAATGCCACGGCCGCCGCCACCACCAACGGCCTTCACCATCACCGGATAGCCGAGGTCATCGGCGATCAGACGCGCTTCGCGAGCGTCCTCTACCGGTCCGGTGCTGCCAGGCACCACCGGCACGCCGGCCTCCAACATCGTCGCCCGCGCAGCGGCCTTGTCCCCCATGCGTGTGATGATGTCGGCCGCCGGGCCCACGAAGCTGATCTTGCAGGCCTGGCATATCTCGGCGAATCTGGGCACCTCCGATAGATTCCCATACCCCGGATGGATCGCCTCGGCGCCTGTAACCACAGCGGCGCTGATGATGTTGGCGATGTTCAGGTAGCTATCTACGTTCGGGGGCGGCCCGATGCACACCGCCTCATCGGCCAGCTTCACGTGCAGCGCCTTGGCGTCAGCCTGCGAGTAAACGGCGACCGTCTTGATGCCGAGTTCCCGGCACGCCTGCAGAATCCGGCACGCTATCTCACCGCGGTTCGCCACCAGCAGCTTTCGGAACATCAACTTCTCCCGTTACGGCGGCTCGCTGGAGCCACCTGGTGGTATTCTGCCCCTGCCACGCCCGACCGTCGTACTCAGTACTGCGGATGCGTCTCGCACCACACCCGGCCGGTCTTCGGATCGTAGCTGTATGGCTTCCCGCTCACCGGGCACTTGCCGATGGAGTCCATTTTCAGGTCGGCCAGCGATGCCGGCGGCGGCTCGCCCTCCATCGTGGACATCTTCACCGCCTGCCGCAACTGGTTAACGTAGCTCTGGCATTCCACCGACTCGGCCTTCTCGATGGCCCGCGCCGGTATTGACTTCCCCTTGCCCTGCTCCCCCTTGCCGCCCTTCAGCCCATAGAGGCTCACCGCAAGCAGGCCGATGATGACAAGCACCACCAGCATCCCGATGAGCGTGAAGCCTCGCCTCGTGGACATGCCGTTGACCTCCCGGACTCGTCTCAGCCCTTCGGCCGGATTGCCAGCAACTGGTCACCGTACTGCACGGGCTCACCGTCCTGTGCGATGACCTGCACCACCTGACCGTCAATAGGACTGGTCACCTCAGTCAGGTTGCGCAGGGCCTCGATTGTGGCGACCTGCTGTCCCTGGGCAACTGCGTCACCGACCTCCACCAGTGCGCGAGCGCCGGGGGCAGCTCCCCGGTGGAACAAGCCGACTAGCTGCGCCGCAACTACCGTGGCATCCGCCAGAGGGTCGTCCACCTCAGGCTGGCGCAAACCGTCTCCGTCTCCCGGAGTAGTGTCGGCGCTTACCTGAACCTCCCGGGCTCCGCCGCCCCGCTTGCGCAATCTGATCCGCTTGTTTCCCTCGCGCACCTCTAGTTCGGCGGCGCTCGAACTCCTCAGCATTGCGACCAGCTCTCGAATGCGGTTCCGGTCCATGTGCCGACATGGCTCCCAATCAGTTGCTGACGCGTTCTATGTACTCGCCGGTGGTTGTGTCCACCTTGATGACATCGCCTTGGTTCACGAACAGCGGCACCGTAACAGTGACGCCGCCCTCGATCATCGCCGGCTTGGTGCCGCCCTGCGCAGTGTCCCCCCGCACGCCGGGGTCCGTCTTGGTAATCACTCGCTCCACCACGTGCGCCGGCTCGAGGCCCAGCAGCTTGCCCTGATAGGAGGCCATGTGCACGACCTCACCTTCCTTCAGCCAGGGCACTACGTCGGCAATCTGGTTCCGTGATATCTCGATCTGCTCGTAGTTCTCCGTATCCATCAGGTAGTACATATTGCCCTGAGAATACAGGTACTGCACGTTGCGCCGCTCCACATGTGCGCGCTGCACCTTTACGCCGGCGTTGAACGTCTTGTTAAACACCTTGCCGGTCTCGATGTCGCGCAGGCGGGTCCTCACCACGGCCTGTCCCTTGCCCGGCTTGTGGTGCTCGCTGCTGATTACCTGGTAGACCTGCCCGTCCAACTCGATGGTCAGACCGGGTTTTAGATCATTGACCGCAATCACTCTGCTACCACCCTCAATACCGCCCGCCCGCAAGCAGCAAAGCCGGGGGGCGGACGATGGAATCGCGATGCTAGAGTTTAGCGCAAAGTATGCCCAAAGTCAAAGACCGGTCACAAGAAAAGGGCCTCCTCAGGAGGCCCTTGCACCGACCGCTCAACGCGCCCGAATTCTCACAGCTTGAGCTTTGGTGTGCCGGTGAGGACCTCACAGCCGTCTGCGGTGACTGCGACCAGATCCTCGATCCGCACGCCTCCCCAGCCTCTCATGTAGATGCCCGGCTCGACGGTTATGACCATCCCCGCCTCCAGCACATCCTCGCTCCGTGCCGACACTCGCGGCGCCTCGTGCACCTCCAGACCGACACCGTGACCCAGCCCGTGGGTGAAGTATTCGCCGAAGCCCGCTTCCGAGATGACATCGCGAGCCGCCTTATCCAAGTCCGCACAGGCCACGCCCGTGGCGACACTATCGAGTGCGACCTGCTGCGCGTCTGCCACTGCCTCGTACACCTGGCGGAATCGCTCGCTGGGTTCGCCGCAAAATGACGTCCGCGTTATGTCGGAGCAGTACCCATTCAGGCGGCAACCGACATCTATCTTCACCATGTCACCGGCCTGCACCCGACGGCTGGTGGGGCGTGCATGAGGGGAGGCGGCCGATGGACCGGAGGCAACAATGGTGTCAAACGCGATCTCGTCCGCCCCGCCGACCAGGATGCGGCGATCCAACTCGAAGGCGACCTCCCTTTCCGTCGGTCCGGCCTCCAGCTCGGCCAGCAGCCCTGTCAGCGCCTCATCCACGAGCGCCGCCGCCGCGCCGATCGCCGCTATCTCGTCTTCATCCTTCACGAGGCGCTGTGCCTCCACCAGCCCGCTCGTCGGCTTCAGCTTGTCCGCCCCGAAATCGTCCGCCAGCTTCTTGTACTGGAAATAGGTGATGCCCCGCTCCTCAAAACCCAGAATGCCGGCACCGTGAGCCCGCAGGAACTCTGTCGCCGACTCGACGTGCCCGTTCGGGCTGATGGCAACCTCCAGGTCGGGGCCCGCCTGCTCGGCCTCGATCTGGTAGCGTGTGTCCGTGCAGATGGCGCCCGCCTCTGCCGTCAGCACCAGGTGCCCCTCACCGACGAAGCCCGACAGATATCGCACATTGGCCGGCAGGCTGACCAGTATCGCATCCGCCCCTGCCGCATCCAGCCACTTGCGCAGTGCCGTCTGTCTCTCCTGGTGCGTGCTCACGGTGTGGGGCCTTGCTCGACGAGTTGCTTGGCCGCATAGAGAGCCAATACGTAGCTGTGGGCGCGGAATCCCGAGATCTGTCCCACGCACGCCGAAGCGGTTACCGACTGCGTGCGGAACGGCTCCCGGGCGTGGATGTTGCTCAGGTGGACCTCGATGGCGGGCAAGCGGATCGCTCGCAGCGCATCCGCAAGCGCCACCGAGGTGTGCGTGTAGCCCGCGGGGTTGATGATTATCGCCTGTGCCCATTCCCGCTCGCGGTGCAGGATGTCAATTAGCTCGCCCTCGTGATTGCTCTGCCGTATCCGCAGCTCCACATCGAGCGCCGCCGCCCTGTCCTGCAGCATCCGGTTTATCTCTTCGAGGCTGGTTTCCCCGTAGAGCTGTGGCTCCCTGTCACCCAGCAGGTTGAGGTTGGGGCCATGCAAAACCAGTATCCTCGCCATCGTCTGCCTCCCGTGCGCAGCTTGCGCGGAGGGCACTCAGTCCCCCTCAGCCCCTGCGCTCTCGATCAACGCATGGAGTCCTTCCACACCTATGGGCCGGCGTCCTCTTGTAGTGATAGCCTTTTCCAGCGCATCCGCCTGTATCTCCCTCAGCAGCCGCAAGCCGTCCGCATACGCCCCCTTGGCCTTCGCGTCAAGCCCTTGTCGCTTGTAGAGGGCGCCAAGCTGCAGATACGCGATCCCTCCGAGCAGGACGCGGTCCTGCTCCGGGGCACTGCGCGACCTGGCTGCCACATCGAGCAGCAGCGCTTCCTGTGTACTCCACTGCCCCAGCAGTCCCCGCACCTCAGCCAGCCGCAGCATGTTCGTCAGGTCGGGATACTCCCACACTATCGGCGCAATGCGGTCGGCCAGCGCGTCAAGTTCGCCCAATCCCGCCGGGCGCTTGCCTGTCGTCTTCCTCGCCACCTCAAACTGCAACTGCTCTCCTCGCAGGCGCCCGCACAGCAGGTCGAGAGCGTCATAGACCATCTGCGTGCCTGCCGGCGCATTGCCCCCCGCATAGGCATCCTCTGCCAGATACGCCCACGCCCAGGCGTAGCTTACATCGGGTAGCTCCGGCACCGCCGCATACTTCCCGACCGGCCCATCGAGCAGCTTCAGCAGCCGCTCGTAGGCCGCTCTTGCATCAGCCCGCCGACCTACCTGCTCCAGCAGTTGCCCCAATTCCGCCAGCCCTCGCGGATTGGTCGGATATACATCAACCGCCTTCTCGGCATATTCGACAGACTCGTCCACCTGCCCTTTGAAGTGGTACAGCCGCGCCAGGGCGATGTAGTTCTTCGCCGAAGTCGGGGTCCGGCGCAGCGCCTGTTGCCGCGCTTCCATCGCCTTGGGCAGAAACGGACTGTCGGGGCTGCGAACCTGCGCCTCGTACACCTCCGCAAGCGCCTCCCAACTCTCCGCAGATATCGGCAATGCGCTCACCGCGGCCCGTGCGCTGTCCTCGGCATCATAGTAGCGTCTGGCATCCAGCAACGCCCCCGACCGTACAGTCAGTGCTTCGCCGGCCAGCAACCAGCAACTCGCACCGAATATGGCAATTAGGACGATGCCCAATCCCCCGAACCTACGCGACGCGCCCCCGCTCAGGCTCGGAGCGGGCAGCGCAGCACCGGCCGCAGCCCCCAGCAGCGCAAATGCGGAGACCGCCACCGCCGGAACGTACAGGCTGTAGTCCACCAGGTTGTGAACGGCCAGTGCCGCCAGCCATTCCCCGGCCGCCGCCGCTATTGCCCCGGCGCAGTCGCTGCGGCCCCGCGCGGCCCCCATGCACAGCCACAGCGCGGCAATGCCTGCCACGATAGCCGCCAGCAATGCACCGATCCCCCCCTCTGCGGCGATCTGCAGATAGCTCTGGTGCGCCATGCGTGTAAAGCCGGTCCGCGCGTAGGCGGGATACGCATACTCAAAGCTGCCCGGTCCCGCCCCCAGCACCGGCTTGTCGCGTATCATGTCGAGTGTGCCTAGCCAGGTGTAGTAGCGGAACGCCGCCGAATGGCTATCCAGCGACAGGCTCCGTTGCAGGCGGTTGCGCAGCGGCGGCACGGTCAGCACCGCAACCAGCATCACGACCAGCAGGCCCCCGCCGATGATGGCCGTCTGCTTGCGTCCGCGCCCGCGGCCGGCTGTCAGCAACGCGAACAGGCCCGCTCCGATAAAGAGAGCGATGAATCCGGCCCTTGATCCCGTCAGCAGTATCGCCGGCCCGATGAGCAGAATGGCGAACCCGAGGGCGATCTTCCCGTAGCGCGGGTGCTGCAATTCATCTCCCACGTCTTGCTTCCGGCTCGGCCTTGCCTGCTCGGGAGCTTCGGGGCTGCTCGATATCAGACCGATGGCGATGAGGAACGGACCGATCAGGTAAGCGGCTAGGATGTTGGGATTATACAGCGGCCCGAAGATGCGCCAGGTAGCGCCTTCCAGAAACATCACATTCCGCACGTACTCGCGCAGCCCCATCAGAGCGCACACGGCCGCCGCGGCCAGTAACCCGACCGGCACCGCCCAACGCCATCGCTTTTCCGTGAACGCCTCCCGCGCCATCCAATACGCCAGCAGGCAGTCCAGCAACCAGGTGATGAACACTATGCTCGCGTACTTGTACGCGGAACCGGCCGCCGCAATGCACACAATGCCGAGGAAGGCCGGCAGCGCCCAATCAAGCGTCCTGTGCCTTACCAGAGCGACTTGCCGCCCCTGCCGCGTGTCTCCGACATACCACAGCAGCACCGCCGCCGAGACCAGACAGTGCATCACCACATTCTGCCACCGAAAGTCCTTACCCGCCAGCAGCGGATAGGTAAAGAGCGCCACAATCAGAAGCGCCCGGCCGCAATCACCGATTATGTTGCGCTGTGCCGCCCTCTCCGACATGGCCGTTCTACCTTCTGCTGAACATCCCGCGCACCCGTGCCAGCGCCTGTGTGCTCACATAGCTGCCGATAAGCAGCCCCGCACGCAACCAGATTCCCACGAATATCACGATGCGACTGCCCCAATTGTGTGCCAGGTGTTTGCCGTGCAGCCGCTGCATGCTGTGATGTGTCCGGATGATCGTCGGGATGACGACCTGGCTGGTGCTCTTGCCTATCGCATGCACGATCTGCGGCTCGGGCGTGTAGGTGACCTTCCAGCCGGCCTCATGCATGCGGAAACAGTAATCCACGTCCTCGGAGCCCCAGAAGAACCCCTCGTCGAGGTGCCCGACATCCTCCAGCGCCTTCGCACGGATTAGCATGCACGCTCCAGACACCCAATCCACCTCACGGGCATCGCTGTGGTCCCACTCCGCCATCAGGTAATGCCCCGGCGAAGCCGCCCCCGGAAAGATGCGCCCTAATACGGTGTTGCGGAATATGGCCGCGCTCACGGTCGGAAACCGCCGCGCCGAGTACTGCAGCCTCCCATCGGGATGAACGAGCTTGGCGCCTACCACCCCTGCCTCACTGTGCGCATCGGCGAAATCCAGCAACCGACCCAGCCCACCGGCAGGCACGATCGTATCGGGATTCAGCAGCAGGTAGTAGTCGGCGGCCGCTACCCGCAGCCCCTGGTTATTCGCAACCGCGAAGCCCGCATTGGCCTCGTTGCATATCAGCCTCGCCTGCGGGAATCCCTTCCGCACCATCTCCGCCGTGCCGTCAGTGGAGGCATTGTCAACGACCCATACCTCGTACTCATTCCCCGCGTTGCCGTCGAAGACCGACTGCAAGCACTTGCGGAGGTCCTCCCGCACATTCCAACTGACGATTATCACGCTCAGTCGGCGGCGGCTTGTGCTGTCTTGCTCTTGGCTCAAGTCTTCCACGTTCCCATCGGCAAAACAGGCGCCGGCCCTGCGGCCTGCGCCCTTGTGGTCGCTACAGGCAACCGAGGCCGTTCACTCAGTAGTCTCATCCGCAATGTCCTCGGCTTCATCCACGAGCATGATCGGGATGTCATCACGCACCGGATAGCGCTTCTTGCACTCCCGGCACAGAATCCAGTCCCCCTCCTCCTGCACGGACCCCTTGCACACCGGACAGGCCAGAATCTCCAGCAGCTTCGCATCTATCACGCAAACACCTCCTACGGCCTTCAGTGTCCCGTCTTTCGCCACCCGCACGGGCCTCACCTGCGGCCCGTCAGGCCGTATGCCAACAACCGCGCCCACAGGCCGACATGCAGGACGGCCATCGCCGCTCCGTAGCACACCGGGCAAGTTCTCCCCCTGTAATGTTTCCGGTAGTATCGCATCAGCCCGAGGTGTGATTCGCGGATCATCTGCCGCCACACCTGTCGGGTTGACGCGCCGCCCTCATGGATCATCTCCGCCGCCGGCGTGAACCATATCTCCCATCCTGCATCCCACAGCCGCCTGCACAGATCCACATCGTTGAAGAAAATGGGGAAACCTTCATCAAACAGGCCCACCTGTTCCACTGCCGCCTGCCTCAGCATCAGCGCCGAGGCCATCGGCTGGTCCACGGTGCGAGCATCGTCGTAATCCCACCAGCTCATACGATACTTGCCGAATCGCTTGCTTCTCGGAAAGAGCCGGCTCAGGCCGAGCGCCTCATGCAGGACCACGTCCGGGTCGGGGAAGCTGCGGCACGTAAGCTGTACCGAACCGTCCCTCAACCGCAGGCGCGGGGCCACCGCTCCGGCCTTGGGGTGGTCGTCCAGGAAGCTTACCAGCGCCTCGATGGCACCGGGCTTCAGCACGATGTCGGGATTGAGCAGCAGTCTGTACCTCCCCTTCGCCTCCCGCAGGGCCAGATTGTTGCCCGCCGCATACCCGACATTCTCTTCCAGCGCAAGCAGCCGCACATCAGGATACTCCGTCATCACCATCTCCGCGCTGCCGTCGTCGGAGGCATTGTCAACCACTATCACCTCCACGCCCAGCTCTGCGCAGTTCTGCCGCAGACTGGCCAGACACTCCCGCAGATGCTCGCGCGTATTCCAGTTGACTATGCACACCGACACATCAGCCATCGGACTGTCTGCCTCTATCCCAGCTTCTCGTTATGCTCTATGATGGCCTCGCACACCTCACGCACCGCACCGCGCCCTCCGTTGGCTTCAGTCACCGTCTGGGCCTGCTCTCTCACTTGCCTGGCTGCATCCGCCGGCGCGATGAAGGTCCCAACCAGCCCCACCACCGGCAAATCGTTCAGATCATCGCCGACATAGACTATCTCGTCCGCATCGCATCCCGCTTGTGCCGCCAGTGCCTGCAGGGCTTCCGCCTTGTCGCTGCATCCCTCGTGCATCATGTCCAACTGCAAGGCCTCAAACCTCGCCCGCGTAATCGCTGATTCGTCCGCCGTGATCCATGCCACTGCCACGCCGGCAGCCTGCAGCATCTTCAGGCCGTAGCCGTCCTTCACATCGAACCGCTTCATCGCCTGACCGTTGGGGCCGAAGTACATCCCCCCTTCGGTCATCACCCCATCAACGTCAGTAACCAGCATCTTGACACGCGCCTTATTGCGCAGCTCGACCATCATGCTCTCCTCTCAATGCCGGATCGTCTCCGGCGAACACCCACACCAGCGGCACGCCGTCGAGCGTCTCGGCGAAAAGCGGTGTGCCCTCCGCCGCCAGCCGCTGCATGAGCGGACTCATCTCATTCTGCTTGTGCTGCACCACCACGTAGTCGGCCCTACTGAGCGCTTCGTCTCCGGCGGTTATCTGTACGTCTTCCCGTAGCATCCCCAACGCCTTGTAGAGATCCACCGAACTGGCAAAGCCTACCACATTGATCCACGCTTCAGCTCCCGGTCGCCCATTGCGGTTGAGCCACTGCACCGCCGCCAGATAGCTGTCACCCCAATATGTCGGCTCCATGCCCAGTTCATAGGCTCCACTCGGCCCGCCGATCAGGCTGTTGTAGTACGACATCCCGAAAGGATGAGCGTTCCCGACTGCCGCCAGACACGGAATGATGACCAGCAGCGCACCAAAGGCACGCAGCTTGACCGGGAAGCCGACGACGCTCTTGCTCCAGGTCTCTGCGCCGTGCTGTATGACGCGCTGGCACAGCCGGTGAAAGCCCACGCCGCCAAAGGCCGCCAGATAGGGGAACACCGGCAGGAACAGCCGCACTCCATTATACTTCGGAGCCCACGGCAACATGCTGGGGCCAAGGTTCACCGCCAGCCCCCACACCAACAGCAGGCACACGCCCCACCCACAGGATGCATCACTGATCGCTGTTGTCGCCGCCGCTGCGCCCTGGCGCTGTCGGGTAAGCGCTGCACAGACCCCGACCACCGCCAGAACGAGAATTGTCGGCGGCGTAGTAATCAGCGTCATGGCCACCGCATAGTGCCACGGCGCCAGCTCCCAGGTCGTCCCCAAGTACGTAGTCGCAACGTGGTAGTGGTGCAGATGAAACGCGAAGTACTCGCCGGCCCGCGCCCACGTGTCGTGCCACAGCCAGGGCCACGTCACCCACAACGTCAACGGCCCCAGAATGGCCATTGACGCCGCCGTCCATCCCGCGATACGCCACTTACGCATCACGAGCAGCCAGGGCAGCACAATGATGGGGATGAAGAAGCTGTTGAGCTTGGTTCCCAGCGCCAGCCCGAACATCACACCCGCCGCCACGCAGAGCCAAGGCCTCTCATCTCTCGCAGCCAGGAAGACCAAAAGCACCGTAACGAAGCTGAGCGCCATGATCGGGGCATCCAGGGCCGCCAGGTGCATGTGTGTCCATACTCGCGGCATCAGTAGCAGGCCGCCGGCCGCTACGGCACCGGCGGATCGCCCCCACAGTCCCGCCGCAAACCAGTACAGCAGCCCCACCAGTACCGCCGAAAGCAGCATCGTACCCAGTCGCCCCGCAGTCAGCGCCGGCACGGCCAGCACGTTCCCGAGCAGCCTCCCGACGATGCCGAACATCAGCTTGATTGACCCCGGCTGCTGGTCCTGACTGGCATCCCAGTAGAGACTGATGGCCGCCTCCCTGGTCGCATCGCGCCCCTGCGACAGGGCAGACAACCACTCGCAGGCCAGCATTGACTTGGACAGGTAGATCGGCTCATCGTAAGTCAGGCCGATCTGGTCCCCTGTCGCAACCAGCAGCGCGAATGCGAGCAGCCCCACGATGACCGCAACGAGCGCGTTAGATGCCCGCATTGCGGCCCCCTCGCTTCCGTGAGTACGTCAGCACGAAGCCGAGTATCCCGGAACTGCATGCCGCGAGAAAGCCACCCAGCAGGTAGCTCAGCGGGTAATAGACGAACCTGACCTGCTTGACCCCTGCGGGAACGCGGACGCCCCGCAGCACGCAATTGGCCGGTACTATCTCCAATTCCTGCCCGCCGCCGTAGGCGTGCCAGCCCGGATAGAACGTATCCGCCAATACCCACCAGCGGTCCGCCTCGTCCACTTCCACGCTCACCGCGTTGGCTGACCACCCAACCACCCGCCCGCTCTCGAATCGCCCCTGCTCCGCAGAGCCGGGGCCGACCATCACCAGTCCATCTCTGGGCAGGTAGTCCTCCGCCGCCATCCGCCGCATCGCGGATTTATAGCTGCTCTCAGACTTGACTGCGGCCGGGCTGTAAACGCGCGGCAGCGCCTGCGCATTCTCGTAGACGTTGGTCTCGTAGTCCGTAACCAGTTCCCACCGGCCGCCAACCTCTCGCGGCGTCAGCAGGTACTCTGTATTCAGCGCGTCCCAGATCGGCAGGTCCGGGTTCAACTGCTCGTCGTCCCCTCGCACCTCGCCTATCAGCGCGTCGTACCAGGGCACGGTCAGCGAGTCCGAGCTTTCCACATTCTCCAGCCCGAACGCCATCGGGACATTGGGCGGCATCCGCGTTATCCAGCCGCCCTCCCCGCTCAGCGACATCATCCGGGATGTACCCGGCTGGCCGACCATCGCCGCGACCGCCTGCGTCTCTATGTGCAAGTACTCCCTCGGCACCATCGGGATGAACCGCACCGCGCAGCGCCCCAGGTCGAACGCCAGAGCGATGACCAGCAGCGCCACCGCGACTTCCCGCCAGCGAACCGTCAGGCCGATGAAGACTGCGCTGAGAACCAGCAGCACCGCAAAGATGCCGACCTGCACCAATGTATAGAAGCCGATCCCCGGCAGCGCCTGTTCGAGTCCGCCGGTATAGAACCACACCGCCAGGCCGCCGACTAGCCCCAGTGCCAGAACAATGACTCCGGCCGTCGCCGCGAACTTGACAATCCGCTCCTTCTCGGCTTCGTCCAGGGCGCGCAGGATTGCCTCAGCGCCCAGCCCTGCCAGAACCGCCAGGCCCACGTCAATGATGATGACCGCGCGGCTGATACCCGGCAGACTGCGTATCGGCGGCAGCAGTTGGTACATCATCCAGTACAGCCACGTCCCCCACGCCATCCCCACCCCCACAATCACCGCTCCAAGCCAGAACCACGTCAGTCTCCTGCGCCACAACACGAAGGGGGCTGCCGCCAGCAGTAGTGTCGCCACACCCACATACCAGACGTTTTCCAGGTACGCCCGGCCGATGGTGACTGCGAACTCGCCCCAGTAATTGTAGTCCACCGGGTTGCCGAATATGTCGGGCATCAGGCCCGTCAACAGCGAGGCGGGCACTAGTGCGAACCTCTTGATGTACTCGAATGAGTGCGCCGTGCGGCTGGCCATGCCCATGAGCTCTGCAACCGGCAGAACCTGCACCGCACCCATCAGGCCGCCCACCAACAGCGCCGCAAGTCCACACCACACCCCGCGCCACGACCTCTTCTCCGCATGTCCCCACACCGCGCGGAATGCAATGTAGCCCGCGAAGACCAGCAGCACGAAGAACGAGATGTGCAGGTGGCCGGCCAGGAACTGCATCCCCACCGCCAGAGCCGCAAGCAACCACCACGGGCCGCGCCTTCCCCTCACGGTCTTCTCATGGCCCACCAGCATCAGCGGCAGCCACGCCGGCACCGAACGCAGCGTCAGGAACGCCATCCAGCCGACCGCAAACCCCGACAGCATAAACGGAAGCGCCCCCAGCAGCGCCGCCTGCGGCCGGCAGTCTATCGTTCTCAGGTACCAGTACATGAACCCGCCGGCCAGCAGCATGTACATGAAAGCCGACCAGCCGAACGCCCGCTCCGGCGCCATCACATAGAACAGCCACGTCTCCGGGTAGAAGGGAGCCGCCTGGTCGTTGGCCAGAAACGGCGCGCCGCACGACATGTACGGATTCCACAGCGGCACCTGGTCCTTGTGGAACTGCTCGGCCGCAAACTGGCGCCACGGGTAATGCTGCTGAATTGGGTCGAGAATGGGGTTCTGCACCCGCTTGAAGCCATACTCGACCGCGTGCGCCCGGAACGGCTCCATCCTCAGCAGCAAGTCGGCAGGCAGCAGTACCTTCTCGCCCAGCGTCACGGGCCACAACACCACCAGCGCCACCAGGGCCAGGAAGCCCAGCGCCGCCAGGTCCGGATTGTAGAAGCCCTTGTCGCTATCCATCATCGCAGGTCCACTTCGTACACCGTCACATCGCCGGAGGCAAGAGCCGGCCTGAGCAGCCCGCCGGTCGCCTCAGCCAAATCCAGGTCGCCGCTTTCCTCGCCGCCTACTTCCTCAGCTCCTGTCCGCCCCATCAGCCGCTCGTACGGCCCCAGCACCACATAGTCGGCGCCGGACTTGGCCAGCACCTCAATCCGCCGGTCCGGAGGCGTATCAGGCGCATAGAAGCGCCGAACATCACCCAGCTTCGCCACAAAGTACAGCGTCTCCGCCCAATGCCCCACATACACCTTACAGGGCGCACCGGCCGGAATGTAGCTGCCGAACAGTGACGAACTCAGCACCACATCCTCCTGCGTGGTGTGTTCGGCCAACCAACTCACCGCGTTGGCGTAGTCGCTGCTCAGGTATATCGGCGGGGCCAGCACGTGCAGCAGAAGCTCATTGTTGGTTTTCACATTCTCGATGCACTGGCTGACCAACAAAGCGTTGCTGGGCAGGCAGATTACGACGGCGCCGACCAGCGTCAGCACCATCCGCTCCTTGACCGTCTGCAGCTTCCCGGTAGCCGCCGCACGCGCGGTAATCAGCCCTGCCAGGTACACCACGCCTACCCCCGCCAGGATGGCAACCGGCATGTGCAGGCCCTCCACCAGCTTCCGCTGGAACGAGAACGGCAGGGCCAGTACCGCCGCGTTGCCCACAGCCCAGAAGATGGCGAACGCAAGCAGATCCGGCCCTTCCCGCTCCTCCGTATGCTCGGCGATGGGTGCGGACGCATCACCGAACCGCCCCTCGCGCATCAAACACACTATTGCGCCAATGACGGCGAATACCGCCAGCAGCCCGTAGCTGACCAGGTAATTCATAAACCCCGCCGCCGGCGTCGGTGTCATCGCCTTGACCATGTACGAGGGGTCTGTATTCGCCGCCCAGTACGACCACAGCGGCGCAGGCGCGCCGATGGTGAACACCACCGCGTATGAGAGCACCGACCAGCGGATACTGTATCTCCGCTTCACCAGCCCATAGAGAATCCACACGCCCAGCGTGGCGTTGATTGCGAATATGTCATAGGAGTGGATGTTGCCCAACACCAGCAGCAGGATACCGGCCGCTACCGCCGACCGCAAGCGCCGCCGCTCCAGAGCGATCAGCGCATGACCCAACGTCAGGCAGATTAGCCCCATGGAGGTGATGAAAAGTGGGTTGAGCAGCGCCGACAGGAACGTCACGGCCTCCGGCTGCACCTGCCACTTGACCCCTGCGTCCACAGGATGAATCCCGACGGCGATGCCGGCTTCGTCGAGTAGCACCACCATCCACCCAAGGCCGGAGCCGAGCGCCACCAGCCCCAGTGCCGCCCACCGCACCCACCGATCTGCCGTAAGCACCGACACCAGCCAGTAGAAGCTGAGCAGCATGAACACGCCGCCCAGGATGCGCAACCCGTGAAACACATAGATCGGTGCCAGGCCGGTCATCCGGCACAGCAGGCCAGCGAAGATCAGGAAGAGATTGAGAAAGCGGGGGTTCTGTGGATCGGTGGTGTACTGGTTGGCGAGCAGCAGGTGCCCCTCGGAGGCCTGCCTGATCCATGACAGGTAAACGTTCCCGTCATCCACGCCCCAGATGAAGCCGCCGAAGGCGGCGCCCGGCTCCGCAAGCTGCAGCGCCGCAAGATAAGGCAGCAGCGTGACGGCCATTACCGCCGCCGCCATGGCCGCCACGGCTTTCTTCTCGCCGGGCCTCAGAAGCCGCATCAACGCCTCCCCCAGGTCTGCCGAGTGAGTCCTCTCGCCCCACTTCAGAACCGCTGAACCTTCAGCAGCATCTTCCTTATGCCACTGACACCCAGCACCGACTGGACCGTCCGCCATAGCCGCTTGCGCCCGAGATAGAACTGCAGGTACGCCGACTTCTTGATCCGGTCCAGCCTGCGACCATCTACCACGACGCCGTCCTTATAGACGGGAACCTTGTAGTAGTCGAATTCCGAGAAATCCCTGGCGATGAGATGCCGCGTGCTGTCGTACAGGTGCGTGTGCGGCAGCGGCGTGGTGATGCTGAAGGTCACGTCATCCAGCGGCAACTCGTTCGCCAGCCGCACAGTGGCTCGCAGTTCCTCTTCCGTCTCGCCCGGCGCTCCCAACATGAAGTACCCGCGAACATTCAGCCCCAGCTTGTGCGCGTCGCCGACGGCTTGTCTCACCTGTGCAATGGTGATTCCCTTGTGATACACCTCGTCCAGTACCCGCTGGCTGGCCGATTCGATGCCGATGTGAACGATCCGCAGCCCCGCCTCCTGCATGTACGCCAGCATCTCCTTGTCGGCCACATCCGCCCGCACGTTGCACCCCCACACGATGCCCAGGTCCGCCTCTGCAATCGCGTCGCACAACCTTGTCATCCACCCGTTGTCCAGGAGGAACGTATCATCGAGCCACATTACCCCGTCCGGATTGTAGTCGCGCTTCAGCTCCACCAGTTCGGCCACGATGTTCTCCGGCGAGCGCCTCCGCACTCGATTGCCGAATATCGCTCGCAGTGTCGGCTGACAATACGCGCAGTTGAACGGGCAGCCGCGCGAGGCGATGATCGAGGTGCCGCGCAGCCCGTACCGCACCGCATCTAGCTGGTACCAGATCTCCATGTACCGTCCCATCGCCAGCACGTCACGCGCCGGAAACGGTACCTGGTCGAGGTCCGCAATCGGCTCCGCCGGCTCGTTCCTGACGATTTCACCCTCGCTGCGATGCCAGATGCCTTTGACCCCTGCAAACTCACCGCCCGCGCCAGCGAGGTCTGCAATGATCTGCTCGCCCTCACCGACCGCAACCGCGTCAATCCCCGGCAGACCCAGCGTACCTTCCGGCTCGACGGTGGCGTGCGGGCCGCCGGCAATTATCCGTGCGTTACTGAGACGCCGACACGTATCGGCTACCGCTGCCACGCTGCCCAGCATTGATGTCAGCACGCTGATACCGATGATGTCGAACTCCCGGCTTCTTAGCCTCGCCTCCAACTCGGCCAGTGGCCGCTTCATGAAGCTGGCATCGAACACTTCCACCTCGTGTCCGGCTTCGCGCAGCACGGAAGCCAGGTATGCCACACCCAGCGGCGGGTCGCCCGACGGGTACTTGAACCTTGGGAAGATTAGTAGGAATCGCAATTAGGTAACGCTCGTTTCCGCAGGGGCGCGACGAATCCGCCCGGCCCCCGTCGCCACCGCCACCAGGATCATCACAGCAAGCAATGTGCAGAACCCCCCTGTCACCACGCTCGACGGGTAGTACACCAGTTCGACGCGCTGCTCGCCCGCCGGCATATCCACCTCCATGAAAGTCGCGTCGGTCAGCCTCGGCCGCTGCGCCTTGCCGCTGACATCGGCGATCCATCCCGGATAGTAGCCCTCCGCGATGCGCAGCGGCCCGGCTACATCGCCGTCAGTGTCAATCGCGATCCTGTTGGCGCTCGGCCTGCACCACCTTGCAGACTCCCACGTGACAGGAACCTGCCCGTTACCCGGAATGCATCTTCGACCCGCATACGGCATGGCCGCACCATCATAGTACAAATAGCCGTCAGCGCCGCTGTACACCAGCCGCAGCCGCTTGGAGCGCTGCAACTGCTCCTCTGGCACCAGCGGCTCTGCGCTTGCGTAGTACTCACATGCCGACTCGGGCGCTGTAAACGGGTTTGGTATCAGTACCATGTTGCCGTTGGCCAGCGGCGAGGCGATGTCCTTGTCAAGGGCATCGGCGAATCTCCGGTACGTCTTCGTGAACAGTGAATCATAGCCGTTGATGCTGCTATAGCCGTACACGGTCGCCGAGTTCGGCGGCAGCATGGCCTCCGGCAGGTCGAAGAGCGTCCACTTGTGCGGGTCGCTCACCTCCAGCACCCGCGAGTCCCCGGCCACCTCGATCAGCTTATCCACCAGCGCAGTGCGCGGGTAAAGCTCCTCGGCAGGAGTGCGCGGGTCGAACCGGTATGCCCACGGCAGCCCCTGCCACAATCCCACACCCAGCAGCGCCCACACCCACAGTCCCCCCGCCGGCGGACACGTCCCTGCCTGGCATCGCGTGCGCTTCTGCAGCGCATCACAGCCCAGCCCTGCCAGCACTGCCGCACACAAGGTGAAAATAGACAGCAGGCGTGAGAATCCTCCTGCCAGGCCCACTTTCGGTATCCAGAAGTAGTACACGTATGCCGGCCAGCCGCCCGCTGCAGCCCACAGCGCGAGCCCCCCGATGGCGGCGAACAGCCATGTCACCTTACGCCGCCAGCCGACGGTCAGCGCCAACAGCACGCCTATTGCCGCCCCAAAGCCGACATAGGCGCAATGCTCGGAGTAGCTGATGCGCTGCGGCGGATAATCCATGCTCGCCGGGCTGCCGATGATGTCGGGATCAACGATGGTCAGCAATTCCACCGGCAGCAGTGCTCGCTCGCGGTGGAACTCAAAGCCGGCGGGTGACACACTATCCGATCCCCGTGGCGACATCCGGCCCAACTCCAGCGTCGGCAGCAACTGCACCATGCCCAGACCCAGCCCTACCACGAACGCGCCCGTCAGGGCGATGGGCACTGCTATCCTCTGTCCGCTGGTCCGTCCGCGTTGCCGAAGCACAATCCAATAGGCAATGTGTACCATGGCGCTTGCCAGCGATACCAGCCACACATATGCCGCTATCTGGAAATGCCCTGCCAGCACGCTAAAGCCGAGTGCCAGCGCCAGCACGACCGACCCACAAAGCGGCCGGTTTCTGAAGATTAACTCCACGCCCAGCAGGCAGGCCGGTAGCCACGTCGCAGTCTCGATGAGGCTGGGAAGCTCCGTCCAGGTCACCATGAAGCCGCCGAAGGCGTATGTGACCGCCCCTAGCAGCGCCGGTGCCACGCCGGCCCCCAGCACGCGGATTAGCAGGTACGTAAACAGCCCCGCCAGCAGATAGTGCAGCGCATTGAGCAGCCCCATCGCCCGCCCTGCCGCCACCCAGCGCAGTATCCAGTGCGGGGGATAGAACAGCCCGCTCTGGCCGTTACCCACAAAGGGTGTCCCGCAGAACTGGTGCGGGTTCCACAGCGGGAACTCGCCATCGCGCGACAGGCTGCGGTGCGCCAGCTCCCGCCAGGGGTAGAACTGAGCCACTCCGTCCCACAGCAGCGAATCCCATTGCCGGCTCAGAGCCGGTGCGCCGTCGGCGTTGTAGGGGGCGAACTGCTTCTGGTACAACCCGGCGACCGGCACCGCATCACCAAAGATGCAGCTTCCCCAGAACGCAACCGCCACAACGCCCAGTCCCAGCAGGGACAGTAGATCGGCCCGTGTCATCCGGTAAGTCGCTGTGCTCATCGCTGTCATAATAAACAAAAAGGCTGGCTTTCGCCAGCCCTGCGTCATCTCGATTGTCTTCACCCGCACGAAAGACTACTGGTTGGGACCGCCGCCCATGTCAGCCGGCATTTCCAGCGACAGCGGCGACTCGGCGCTGCCGGCACTGACCTTCGGGTAGCTGACGCCCAACAGCGCCACCCCGATGAGAACGACCGCCAACCCCACCAGCCGCAGCGGCGGCAAGTCCTCCCCCAGGAATTTCCACGACAGCACCGCCACGATGACGTAACTCAGGGCGATTAGCGGGTACGCGTAGCTCAAGTCCAGCTTCGAGAGCGATACCAGGTAGAACATCGAACTGACACCGTAGCAGAGGAAGCCGATGAGAATCAGCGGCGTGGTGATGAACGACTTCAGAATGTACCCGCCGGGCACGTCATCTGCGACCGCCGCGAGGCTCGTGCCCATCTGGTCCGCATACTTCTGCTTCACCAGGCTGACACCGGATTTCAGGAATATCTGCCCCACCGCACCCAAAGCGATGGCGACCAAGAGTATCGCAAGCGCAACCAGCATGGTTTCTCGCCTCTCCTCCGAACTCAACACCACGTTCACCCTCCGAGCGCAGTGACCCCATCAAGCAAACCGGGCCGCCTGGCCGTCATTGACGAAGCCAGCGACCCAGTTCTGGTTGACTCGCAAACGCACCTCTATCCCGGGCAGTGCTCGCCTACAGGAGGCTGGCGACCAGGTCAACCGCTGATGCGGCATCCGGAGCGTAACCGTCGGCGCCGATCTCGTCGGCGTAGTTCTGGGTCACGGGCGCTCCTCCGATGATTACCTTGACCTTGTCCTTCATGCCTGCTTCGGCGATGGCGTCAATGGTGTCCTTCATGCCGGGCATGGTCGTGGTCAGCAGCGCGGAGAGAGCGACGACCTGGGCGCCCTCGGCCTGGGCGGTCTCCACGAACTTCTCCGGCGGCACATCCACCTCGAGGTCCACAACATCATAGCCGCCCCCCTCGAGCATCATCGCTACCAGGTTCTTGCCGATGTCGTGTAGGTCGCCCTTGACCGTACCGATGACGACCTTCCCCTTCGAGCTGGCGGCGGCGTCGGCCAACAGCGGCTTGACGATGTCCATACCTGCATGCATGGCGCGAGCGGCAATCAACACTTCCGGCACATAGAATTCGTTGTTCTTGAACTTCTCTCCCACGACGTTCATGCCGGCGATGAGGCCGCTGTCAATGATCTCTTCCGGGGCAACGCCCCCGTCAATCGCTTCCTGCGCCAGCCTTGCTACAGTGTCGCGGTCCCCACTGATGACGGCATCAGCAATTCCCTGCAGGTCAGCCATTTCAAATCCTCCTGTTTCATGTTAGCCGATGAGCCCTCTGCCAGGCTCAATAGTCCGCGCCCAGGTCAAGCAGTTTGGGTGCTATTATAACCAACTCCTGCAACTATGCAAGGCATACTTTCACTCCGCAAACAGCATCGTTTCCATGAATCTTGTCTGGAAGCTGGCGGAGCTGGCCAACTCGATATGTTCGGCGCGCGCGGCCAGTTCGCAGGCTAGTGTTCGCCACCGCTCCGAGCAAAGCGCCATCACCGCACCGGCTCCCGCCGCGTTGCCCACCCCCTTGATTCTCTCCAGCGGCACCCGGGGCAGGATGCCCATGCCCACGGCACTCTCCGGCCGTATATGGTTGCCGAAGGCCCCCGCCAGCAGCACCTCTTCCAGCTCCGAGGCCGCCATGCCTGCTTCCTCCAACAGCACTTCTACACCTGCACGCACCGCACCTTTGGCCAGCTGGATCTCGCGGACATCGCGCTGCGTTAGGTACACGGCCTGCCCTTCATGCGCATCCTCTTCGGCCGCCAGCAACACTCTACGTTCATTCCCCTCGCCAAACATGCGTGCGGCTATGCCCGGAGGCAGCCCATCCTCGCTGTCGGCCATACGCCCGTTGACCCCCAGAGCCCCGCTCGCCAGCAGCGCCGCCGTGATGTCAAAAAGCGCCGAGCCGCAAATCCCCCTCGCCGGTTCGTCGTCAATCGTGCCTATCCGCAGATCGCCGTTCTCCAGGTCAACTCGCGAGATCGCCCCCGGGGCCGCATACATGCCCTGGCTGATCTTCGCCCCCTCAAACGCCGGCCCGGCCGCCGTCGAAGCGCAAAGCAGACGCTCGCCGGACCACAGTATCACCTCGCCATTGGTCCCGATGTCCAGCGCCAGCGTCGGTCCCCGGTTGCATATGTCCGCCGCCGTCATGACACCCACGGTATCGGCGCCGACGAAGCCGGCCACAATCGGCAGCGTGAATACCTGCCCGCCCTCATGCATCGGTATCCCCAGGTCGCGGGCGTACAGCGTCAGCGGCTGGGTCGCCACCGGAATGTAGGGCGCTTGCGCGATGTACTGCGGGTCCAGCCCCAGCAGCAGATGGTGCATCGCCGTATTGCCGACCACCGTCATCTCGTAGAGCTGCCGGTTGCTTGCACCGATGTCGGCCAGCGCATCCGCGATCAGATTGTCTATCGCGGCAACGACCTCGGCCTGCAGAACGGTCCGGCCGTTGGGCTCGTCTCGCCCGTACGCAATGCGGGATATGACATCGGCGCCGTGCACGGTTTGGGGATTCAGTGTCGAACTGGTCGCCTCCAGCTGGCCGGTGCGGAGGTTGATGATATAGGCAACAATCGTCGTGGTGCCGATATCTACAGCCACGCCCAAAGTCTCGGCGGCACTGGCCAGAGGCTCCACTTCCACCAGCAGGTCATCCATCATGGTGGCCGCCACCTGGAACTCGCCATCCCGCAGGACGGCGGGCAGCTTCTCCAGCACCGCCAGCAAGGCCCGACACTCACAGCAATCCTGTCCGGCGGCACCCCACAACCGCGACAAATCGCTGCGCTGATCTCCCAACACCGGGGGCTCCAGGGAAAGCTCCAGCCGCTTGACCCGTGGGGAGAGCTCCACGTCCCTCAGGCTGTCGTCGGAGAGCTCCTTGCGCACCACCACCCGCTGCTGCTCGACGACCTCAACCTCTACATCACCCAGCGCCTGCGTCTGACAGGCCAGCCGCAAGCCCCGCCGGAGTTGCTCTTCGCTGAGCATCTTCTCCTCTGCAGCGGTGATGCCGCTGACTTCTCCCGACCACACCAGCACCTGGCACTTGCCGCATGTGCCCTTCCCCCCGCAGGGCGTGCTGATGCTCAGCCCCGCCTGTTGCGCGGCCTCTGACAAACTTGTACCGGCGGCAACCTGTACCATGCCGCCGGTCGGATGAAATCGCACACTGATTTTCTGGCTGCTCAATTGTACAACCCCACTGCGAGGCTGCGTTCTCCCGCGACCCGTGCTACCTCATCCCAACCGTCTCATCACGGCCTGTGGGCTTTCCCTACTCCCCTCTCCTCGGGGAGCGGGTGGGGGGATAGCTGCATTGGGTGGCCCTCTCCGACTGGCCTTCGCCGCCCGGGGTGCGCGCCTCAGTAGTACGTCAACTGCGTCGTCGCTTCAACGCCCTCGCGTGAACTCGGGTTGATGGTCACTGCCCGCTCGAAGGTTGCCTTCGCTTCCTCGTCCATCCCCAACATTGCGTAGTGCTTCCCCAAGTCCAACACGTACCGCTGATTCTCGGGCTCCAGTTCGGCCGCCTTCTCGAGGCACTCAATCGCTCGGTCGAACTCGCCCATATTCATGATGGTCAGTCCCAGGCCCCACCACACTTCCGCCGCCCCGGGACTGGCATCGGCAAGCTGTTGATACAACCGGCAGGCCTCATCGTAGTTGCCATCCACGCGGCACGCATGCGCTTGACCGAGTGCCGACTGGTCAACTTCCACCGTAAACACCCTCCGCTCGCCCCGCCACTGCAACGGGAAAGCCAAAGACGCGTTGACGCTTCCTGACACCTGCAAGATACTCAAACACGCCACTACTTGTCAACATCGCTGCACAACAATCTACCGCTCTCTATGCGGGCGCCGCGCAGCCACTCCGCTGCCGTCATCTCTGCCTTCCCCTCCGGCTGCACGCGCGCCACCAACAGCAAGCCATTGCCCGTCTGGATGAAGAAGCCCGCTCTGCCGTCAACTTCCACAATCTTGCCCGGTTGACCTGCCTGCTCCTGGAAGTCACCGACTTGTTCTGCTGCCGTTATCTTCAGCCGCCGGCCGTCCAGCAGGCAGTATGCACCCGGCCTGGGGGCAAACGCTCTGATCCGCTTGCACAGCTCCTCCGCCCGCTCCGAAAAGTCCAGACGCGTGTCGGCCTTGCTCAGAAGCGGCGCGTAGGTCGCCTCTGCAGCGTCCTGCGGCCGGCCCTTTAGCCGCCCCTCCGCGATCTGCGGGAGCGCCCGCTCCACCAGCGCCGTCCCCGCCTCTGTTAGTCTCCGACACAGCGTCTCGGCGTTGTCATCACGCTCGATCACGACCTCCTCCTGCGCCAGGACATCCCCGGCATCAACCTCGGCCGTCATCGCCTGCAGTGTAACCCCGGTGTGCTCCAACCCCTGCAGCAACGCATGTTGCACCGGCGCCGCCCCGCGCAGCTTCGGCAGCAGCGAATAGTGCACATTCAGCGCCCCAAGGCCCGGCACACACAGCAGACGCTCCCCCAGTATCTGACCATACGCCACCGTCAGCAGCACGTCCGGCTCGGCGGCGGCGATCTCGGCCAGCGCATCAGCCGAGTTCACATTCTCCGGCTGGGCCACTGCAAGCCCGATCTCCAGCGCCGCCTGCTTTATGGGCGTCGCTGTCAGCTTGCGGCCCCGGCTGCGACGCCGATCCGGCTGCGAGACGACCAGCACTATCTCGCTCCCCGCCCGCTCGATGGCAGCCAGGTACTTGGCAGCCCATACCGGCGTCCCCAGGAACACAACCCGCATCAGCTCTCCGCCCTCGCCTTCTCAACCAGCCGCTGAAATGCCGCCACCGCATCTGCCGGCGAAACGCTCGCCAGCCGGTATCCGCGCTCGTCGCTGTCGTCCGGTATCATCCACGCCAGGCTGTCCGGCTCGGCGCGGTCTATGAACAGCTTCCCATTGAGGTGATCTATCTCGTGACACAGCGCCCGTGCCATCAGCCCTATTCCCTCCATGGACAGCGCCTCACCATCCGGTCCCAGCGCCTCCACGACCACCCGCTCAGGCCGCACCACGATCCCCTGCAGGGTCGGCAGGCTCAAGCACCCCTCGCTGCCCTCTATCTCCCCTTCGCCCTCCACGATCCGAGGGTTCAGCAGCTTATGCACGATCATCTCCTCGTCATCGTCCTCGCCGAGTTCGCCGACGACGATTGCGCGCACGCTCTCCCCCACCTGCGGTGCGGCAAGGCCTATCCCCGGCTCATTCAGCATCGTCACGACCATATCATCCAGAAGGGCGATCAGCGCATCGTCAATCCGGCGAACCTTCTTCGCCTTCTTGCGCAATACCGGCTCGCCGCAGAATAGTATCCTCCGAACAGCCATCATTCACCATTCCACAACTGATTGTGATCTGCTACATCATGTCGAGGGGATTCACGTCCACTATCATCGTCACCGCATCCGGCAGCTTGACCGTCGCTGCCGCTTTACCCACCGCCGAGGCCAGCTCCTTGCTGTCAGGCCCCTTCAGCAGGATGCCCGACCGGTAGCGTCCGCGCAGCTTCCTCAGCGGGCACTCCGCCGGCCCCGCGAAGTGCATCTCCTCGATCTTACCCTCGCCACCCATCCTATGATAGACCCCCTGCTCCTGGAGCGCAACTGCCACTTGCTGGGCCGCAGCCCAGCCTTCCTGCTGGTCCGGCCCCGAGATGACGAGCCGTACCAGCGACACAAACGGCGGGTAAAGCTCCTGACGACGCCATTCCAGCTCGGTCGCATAGAACGCCTCGTAATCGTGGCTGGCGGCGGCCCGGATCGCATAGTGGTCCGCATTGTACGTCTGCACCAGCACCTGGCCCGGCTTCTCCGCTCGCCCCGGGCGTCCCGCCACCTGTGTCAGCAGTTGAAACGTCCGCTCCGCTGCCCGGAAGTCCGGCCGGTGCAGCCCCGTATCGGCGTTCAGCACGCCCACCAGCGTCAGGTTCGGGAAGTCGTGCCCCGTCGCTATCATCTGCGTCCCTACCAGGATGTCCGCCTCGCCCCGCGCGAACTTCCCCAGTATGCTCCCGTAGGCCCCCTTGGTCGTGGTGGTGTCGCGGTCCATCCGCAACACCCGCGCCGCCGGCAGCGCCCGCTCAACCTGGTCAGCCACACGCTCGGTTCCCAGTCCCAGAAAGGTAACGTCTGCAGCGCCGCATTCCGGGCATTTCTCTACCACCGGCATGTGGTAGTCGCAGTGATGACACTTCAGCGACTGCTCGCCATAGTGATGTGTCAGCGACACGGCGCAGTCAGGACATCGCGGCGTATAGCCGCAAGCTCTGCAGATGAGGAAGGTCGAATACCCCCGCCGATTCAGAAACAGCATGCTCTGCTCGCCGGCGCTCAACCGCACCTGTAGGGCATCGAGCAATTCCTGGCTGAAAGTGGTGCCGGTGCCTGTCTTCACTTCCCCGCGCAGGTCAATAATCTTCACCTCAGGCATCGGGCGATCGTCAATCCGCTGGGGTAGCTCCATCAACTCCACATCCGCCCCGACCCGTGCCGCGTAGTAGCACTCGATGCTGGGCGTAGCACTCCCCAGCACCAGCACCGCTCCGGCGGCTTTCGCCCGCTGGCGAGCCACCTCCACGGCGTTGTAGCGCGGCGAGCTGTCCTGCTTGTAGGCGGGGTCATACTCCTCATCCACGATGATGACCCCCAGGTTGCGCAGCGGCGCGAAGACCGCCGAGCGCGCGCCGATGACGATGCTGGCCTCTCCGCAGGCCGCCCGCTGCCATTCATCGAACCGCTCGCCGATACCCAGGGCGCTGTGTTGCAGCGCCAGCCGGTCCCCGAACCGCGCCTTAAACCGCCCCACCATCTGCGGCGTCAGCGCTATCTCGGGCACCAGCACCACCGCCGACCTCCCGCACGCCAACGCCCTCCCGATGCAGTGCAGATACACCTCGGTCTTCCCACTGCCGGTGACGCCGTGGATGAGCACCTCGCGGAACTTGCCCTCATCTATGCCATTGACAATATCGTCGTGTATGCGCTGCTGATGTGGCGTCAGTCTCAGGAACTCGCTGCCGGCTCCCTCCCACTGCTCACTGTAGGGCGCTCGCCGCATCGTCTCCTCCGCAACGGCGACCAGCCCTTTTCTCTGAAGCGCCTGCACTGCGTTGCGGTTCAGTTCCGAAACCGGCACCCCCTCGTCATCCGCGGCCATCAGTTCCTCGATGACCTCTACCTGGCGCGGCGCCCGTGCCGCAAGCTCTTGCAGAACATCCTCCCAGGGCTGTGCGGGCTCCGTCAGGTATGCAACCTGCCGATGCACTGCGGCGGCCGCCGGTCGCTGCAACTCCCGCACCTGCTCGACATACCCGCTGCGTTCGAGACTATCCAATGCACCGGCTACGGCGGACCTGCCGCTCCTCTTCTCACCCCGGCTCACGGCATGGCACAGCTCCTCGAAGCTCGCGGGACCATCTAGCAGCTTGCTCAGCACCTGCTTCTGCCGTGGTGCCCGGTCCAGCAGCCCCTCTCCAAGCGCCTCGCGTCCCTTCTCGGTGGCCGATGCGGTCCGCAGCACCTTCCGGCTTCTGCCAGGTGGGAGAAACAGGCGCAGGGCGCAGGCCGGAGGGCACAGGTAGCGATGGGATATCCACTCGGCAAGCGCCGCCTCCGCCTCGCCGAATACGGGGCTGTCAAGCAACGTGCAGATGATGTCACGCAGCCGCGCCGGAGGCTTCTCGGAGGTGAGGCCGACGACATATCCTGGCAGCCGCTGCTTCCCGAATGGCACCAGCACGTAGCTGCCGACGCGGATGTCCTCGCGCAGTCGAGCGGGGATGGAATACGTAAAGGCCCGCCCCGGACCTTCGTCGCCCTGCGAGCGGACCCTCATGTCTACTACCACGCGCGCGTACCGTCCCGCCTCGCGCCCTTGCGGCTGCAGGTCGGGGAACAGCGTGCCGTCGCTCTCAGCCCAACCCACACTGCCGTTGCCTATAGCCCCGCGGCCCCCTTGATCGTCTCCACCGCGTCCAGTCGCTCCCATGTGAATTCCGGCTCCGAACGCCCGAAGTGCCCGTAAGCTGCTGTCTTCCGGTAGATGGGCCGCCGTAGGTCCAGCTTCTCGATCATGCCTCGCGGGCTCAGGTCGAAGCTGCTCAGGACCAGCTCGCCGATCTGCTCATCCGGTATCCGTCCCGTCCCGAATGTGAACGCAGCCACCGAGAACGGCTCCGCGTCGCCGATTGCATACGACACCTGCAGCTCGCACTTGTCGGCCACGCCGGCGGCCACCAGGTTCTTCGCAATGTAGCGCATCATGTACGCGCCCGACCGATCCACTTTCGTCGGGTCCTTACCGGAAAAGCAACCTCCGCCGTGTCGCGCCAGGCCGCCGTAGGTGTCAACGATGATCTTGCGGCCGGTTACACCCGTGTCCGCCTGCGGCCCTCCGGTGACGAACCGCCCCGTCCGGTTGACGAATATCTCCATCCCGTTGGCACGTAACTCCACCGGGATGATCGGCTCCACCACGTATTCCCTCAGGTCCTCTTCCAGGTCCTCCCTGCCGATGTCCGGGCTGTGCTGCGCGGCCAGCAGAATCCTGGTGACACCGCACGGTACACCGTCCTCGTATGCCACCGTCACCTGCGTCTTGCCGTCCGGACGCAGGTAGGCCAACTGATCGTTCTTCCTCACCGTCGCCAGTTGCATCGCCAGCTTGTGCGCCAACATGATCGGCAGCGGCATGTACTCGGGCGTCTCCGTACAGGCGAAGCCGAACATCATCCCTTGATCCCCGGCGCCGCCGGTGTCAACGCCCTGCGCGATGTCTTTCGACTGCTCGTGGATCGCCGTCAGCACCCCGATGGTCTCGCAGTCAAACCCGTACTTGGCCCGCGTGTATCCGATATCCCGAACCGTGCTGCGCACGACTTCCTCCACCGGGATGTAGCAATCGGTCGTCACCTCACCGGCCACCAGGCACATACCCGTGGTTACCAGCGTCTCGATGGCTACCCGCCCATCGGCATCCTCCTGCATGACGAAGTCCAGCAGCGCGTCCGATACCTGGTCGCAGACCTTGTCCGGATGTCCCTCGGTCACTGATTCGGATGTCAGTTTGTAGCAATTCGACACTGCCTGGCCTCCCTCAACTCAAAAGTCCTGACAACACCCGCCGCTGCCCGTATCCCATACCTACTATTGCAGCCGCCGCGCCACCTCATCCAGTAGCGCGCTGGCTACCGCCCACTTGCTCATCAACGGCAGGTCGGCCCGGTACTCGTCGGGCCCCAGAATGCTCACGCGGTTGGTATCCGAGCCGAACCCCGAACCCGGCTCCGTAATGTCATTGGCCACGATCAGGTCCAGCTTCTTCTCAGCCAGCTTCGCGGCGGCATTGCTCAGCACTTCCTGGCTTTCCGCCGCAAAGCCCACCACAAGCCGTGGGCGCTGCGGGCTTTCGGCCACCCACCGCACAATGTCGGCGGTCTTGTGCAGCTCCACGGTCAGCGTATCCCCGCCCTTCTTCATCTTGTGCCGGGCCGTCTGGGCAAACGTGTAGTCAGCCACCGCCGCCGCCGAGATGAAGACGTCCGCGCCGCCGATGTTGTTCTGTACCGCCGCCAGCATCTCCGAGGCGCTGGTCACCTCAACCGTCTCGAACCCGCCGCTGAGTGTCTCCGTCATCTCCCTCGGCGTGCCGCTGACTAGCGTAACCTCGGCCCCGGCTGCGGCCGCCTGCTGTGCCAGAGCATATCCCATCTTCCCTGATGAGGCGTTACTCATGAAGCGCACTGGATCCATGAACTCGCGGGTCGGCCCGCCTGTTATGAGCACTTTGCGGCCTTTCAGGTCGGTGCTGGCCGGCTGCCGCTCGGTTAGCATTCTCTCGATGCATGAGACAAGCAGAGGCAGGCTCGGCAGCCGGCCGACGCCGACCGCTCCCGACGCCAGTCTGCCGTGGGCCGGGGCGACAATCCAGCAGCCCCGCTCCCGCAGTTTCGCGATGTTCTCTTGCACGACCGGCTTGCTCCACATCTCGCTGTTCATCGCCGGCGCGAACCCCACCGGGCACGTGGCCGCCATGATGCTGGTCGTCAGCAGGTTGTCGGCAATGCCGCTAGCGACCTTGCCGATCGTGTTTGCCGTCGCCGGGACCACCAGCAGTGCCTCCGCGAACCCCTGCAGCGATATGTGCATGGAGCTGTCCTCGGTGCGCTCGGCCCACATGTCATGTTCCACCGGCGAGCCGATGAGCGCCGAGAATGTCAGCGGCGTCACGAATCTTGCCGCATTCCGCGTCATGACCACCCGCACCTGGGCGCCGCGCCTCATCAGTGTCGAGACGAGGCTGCACGACTTGTAGGCCGCGATCCCGCCGGTGACGCCGATCACTATCCTGCGCCCTGCCAGCACGTCTCGTCCGAGTGCCGTGCCGCCGTCCTGTCCTGATCTATCCGAAGGGGCGGACATCGTCAGCTCTCCTCCAACAGCTTCGACTGAAGTCGCTGCCAGTCGGTCCTGCGCAGCCGACACCTCTCCGCTTCCAGGATGGCCTCGAGCTGCACCACCGCATTATCAATGACGTCGTTGAGCACCACGTACTCGAACATCCCCATGTGCTTGAATTCCTGCCGGGCGCTGGCCAGACGCTTAGCCGTCGCCTGCCCCGATTCGGTACTGCGCCCCTCCAGCCTGCGCACCAGTTCCTGCCACGAGGGCGGCGCGATAAACACCAGCACCGCCCTGCTCCCCAGCAGCAGCCGCACGCTGCGAGCGCCCTGGTAGTCTATCTCCAGCGTGATGTCGGTCCCGGCCGCCAGCGCCTCTTCCACCGGCTTGCGCGGGGTGCCATACCACAGGTCCTGGTGTACGCGCGCATATTCCAGGAATTCGCCGGCCCCGAGCAGTCGCCTGAACTCCTCCACGCTTACGAAGTGATAGTCGTCGCCGTCACACTCACCGGCTCGCGGCTGCCGTGTCGTGCACGAGATGGACCGCGCGACCTCGGGGTGTCGGACCAGCAGGCGGTCTATCACCGTGCCCTTCCCGACGCCCGAAGGCCCTGATACGACCAGCAGCACGCCGCTCTTGCGCACGCTCTGTCCTTTCTCTGGTCCGCCTCACGAGAGAGCACCTAGACCGCCGGCACGGCCATGTCCCGCTCCCCCGTGTCTGCAGCCTCCTGACCCGCCAATGCAGCCATCTGCGCCCTGAAGCAGTCCTCCATGCTCAGCCAGCGCTCCGTGCCATGCTCCAGGTGTGACAGGAAATCACTCACCGGATTCGTGAACTCGGTCGCCGCCATCACTTCCACCGCCATGTCACCGACGCCCGCGCGCTGCCATACCAGCGTATCGCCGCACAGATGCAAATGCCCCTCCGTCCCCCACAGGAAGAACTGCCAGTGCGCCGGGGCCTTCTCCGGAGCCAAATACGAGCAGTCTCCCATCAGCTTGGCTCCATTGCTCATCTCATATAGAACCTGTGCCGAATCCTGGAAGAACGGCGCCCAGTCCGCCCGCGCGTTCCAGGCCTCGGCTGCAATCACCTTCGCAAACTCCTGCCCCGTCGTCCATCCCATCATGTCGGTGCCGTGGATGAACAGGTCATTGATGGTGCCGCCCTGCTTGCCCTCCTCGAAGTACCACATCGGTCGCGAACCGTAGGCCAGCGGGTGCTGCCCCAGCACGATCCCCGTGCAGAACTCCCCGATCCCGCCATCCTGCACGATCCTCGCCATGGTCTGGTAGCCTGCCGCATACCGCATCGTCAGAGCAATCTGTATCTCGAGGCCCTTCTCCCCGCAAAGCTGCTTGATCCGCTCCAACTCCCCCCGCCTGGTGCACAGCGGCTTGTCGCCCAATACGTGCTTGCCGGCCTCCAATGCCCTGATGACGATGCTCCCGCGTTTTCCGTAGTAGTCCCCGCAGGCCAGCACGTCAAACTCCACGTCGTCCATCACTTCATCCATCGTCTCATGCGTCAGTTCCAGGCCCATCGGCTCGACCACGTCGGCCAGTGCGCTCTTGTCCTCCTCGACTGCCGCAACTATTTCCACATAGTCCAGTTCCTGCGCCGCCTGGTAAAGGCTGGATATGTGTCCGTGTCTGAAACCGACAAATGCAACGCGCAATGACATGACCAAAGGCTCCCTTCGAAACGTGTCGGCCTGTAGGCCTCCGGCTGCCCAACTTCAGTCATCCAATAACAAGGGCTATAAGCATACCGCCAGGGGGTTGTCCGGTCAAGGGTCCCCTCCCTCGTATCCGCAGTCCGAACCAACCGCTTGAGTCCGCCTTTTTGTTACACTCTATAATATATTTCCGATAAATTAACCGCCTTTTTTCGGCTCAGTTGCGCCGCCGTCTCAGCCCCTGAGGCACAGGGCCGCACGCCGATGTCAGCGCGCAATGTATGCCCGAATCGCCCTTGGCAAGCAGTACTCCCCGAACATAATGGGGCCTTGGCCGTCTGACTTTTCAACGTCCGGCGCCAATCAACTGACGTTCGCAACAGCACAATTCCAATGATGTCTTCACAGCCGTGCAGGCCGAAGCTGACCTGCACTTCTCCATGGCCGTGGACAGAGAAAGGGACGATACCACGATGAGGAAGCACCGCTTCACTGCCGCAATACTGCTGACTGCGGCACTGACAGCCATCTACGCTGTTCCGCTCTTCGCTCAGGACGTGACACAGGACCAGGCCGCACTGCCTTCTCCCCTATCAATGTCGCAGGCATCCTTTCAACCCGCCCAACCGGCGGAAGACGCTGCCTCACCGGCACCCCAGGATCAAACCGCTGATGCCGCCGATACTGAGCCGGCTGATGAGGAACCGCCGTATGACCTGGACTGGCAGAACGAGACCGATCCGTTCCGTCGCTGCGCCAAGAAGGCGCTGGCAGGCCTCTACGGGCCGCTGGCGTTCTGGCAGCGCGACGCCTACAAATGGGGGTTGCGCAACGGCGTCACCTGCGCCGGCGCTGCAAAGGTTACCAGCTACGGCCCCTGGGAGGGCTGTGGCACGCGCACCAGCAGCGGCAGCCGAGTGCATGTCAGAGGCTGCTCGGCCAATCCCGAATTGCCCTTCGGAGCCCTCGTCTGGACGCCCTACGGCCTCAGGTACGTGTTCGATCGCGGCGGATGGGTGA
>CAZJVY010000014.1:0-58219 GCA_964549395.1 uncultured Armatimonadia bacterium
ACTCGCTGATCACCAGCATCGCCGACTTCCGCAAGTACGCCATCGCCGGCAAGCATTTCACCCAGCCCTGGTGGGCGCACTACCGGCAGTACGCGGACTACAACGCGCGTCTGGCGGCGTTACATGCCGAGGGTGAGCCGGTTGCGGAGATCGCCGTGCTGTTCCCACGGTCCACGGTGTGGGCGCTGACCAATGCCGACGCGTTTGATCAGCACAGGTGGGCACATACGCCGCAGGGCCGTCCGCTGGCAGTGTTGCAGGAGCAGTTGTACGATCTGCTCGACGAGATGATCCGGCAGCAGTGGCATTTCGACATGGTATTCGAGCCGGTGCTTTCCGAGGCGACGGTTGATGCCACCGAGCTCGTCACTCGGCACGCGCGTTACCGAGCCGTCGTCGTGCCATCTGCGAGCGTCCTGCCACGCCAGTGCGTACAGGTTCTCCGGCAGTTTGCACAGGCAGGCGGGATGGTCATATTCGCCGGCGACCTGCCGCAGCGTGACGCGGTCGCCGACGTCGAGCTGCTCGCAGATGTCAAGGCGACCCTCGCCGCCGATACTGCACACCGGGTAGGCGATAGGGGTACAGAGGCGTGTGAAACGTTGCGAGAGCATCTACGGCCTGCGCTGGTGTTGCAGGGCGATGGTGCGCGGGAGTTTATCAGCTCCCGCCGTCGCCTGGCGGGGAGCGACATAATCTTCGTCGCCAACATGGCTGAGGCCCCCACAGACGTGACAGCTAACTGCGCGCTGCAAGGCCCTGTGGTCGTGTGCGACCCGGATACTCTCGAGTGCTTCCGTCCGGACACACTTGGCGATGAGGGGAGCTTCACATGGCACTTCGAGCCCTGGCAGGCATTCCTTCTGCTCTCAGGTGAAGCAGCGTCCGCCGTGGCAAGCGAGGGAGAGCTTCTGCCCGAACCGGCATGGCTTCATCCGACGGCAACGCAGGTGCTGGACGGTGAGTGGGACTTCGCCGTCGAGCCGGGCAACATGCTACGACTAACGCTCCAGGTGCGACCCGATCCAGAGAACCAGGGCGCGGCTGACGATTGGCAGAACGACAGGCAGGCCGAGGGCTGGATCGAGACTGAAGAGGGCCGCCTGCCTGAGCCCATCGCCCCAGCTAACGCGCTATGGTACTGGATGCGCGCCCGCGTGATCTGTGATGCTGGCAGCACCGCCCGTCAAATCGTTGTGGACAATCCAGACTTCCTGGAAGTGTACGTTAACGGCCGACCCGCATCACAAGTGCCTGGAGAGCCGCTGTGGGCGGAGGAGAACGTGTGCTTTGATGTGGGCGAACTGCTCGTTGAGGGGGAGAACTTCATCCACATCCGCGCGCGGACCAGCAAGTACAATGACCCCCGCATTGCGCCGATGGGCAATCTGGACTGCCTGCTGCAGCCGGTGGTCCTGCTGGGCGAATTTGCCGTGGCCGGCGATGGCCGCTTGCAGGCTTGGCCGGGCCGGATCAGCGCAGAAGCCCCTTGGGAGCAGCAGGGGCTGCCGTCTTTTGCGGGCACGGGGACCTACTGCCGTACGCTGCATGTGCCAGAGCCGCAGCAGGCGCTGCTGCATCTACCGGAATGCACCGATGCGGTGGAGGTGCGGGTGAACGGCAAGCGGTGTGGAGTGCGCACCTGGTATCCCTACGTCTTCGACCTGACTGATGCTCTGCAGGAAGGCGACAACGTACTCGAAATCACAATCCACAACACCCTGGGCAATGTCATCACCAATACGTACAACGGCCTTTCACCGATCGAGTTTCCCACCAGCGGGTTGAGTGCCTGCCCGCGGCTGTTGACCGTGTGATGGTCGCCAGGCCGTCACGGACTGCTACGCCGCCAGCACAAGTGCGGGGCTGTTCTGCAGTCCTCGGCTCGTGTCGGCAGGAATCTGTGTGCAGATGTGAAAGGCTACAAATGAGTGCCTACCGGCATGGGGCACCGCCGCCACGGCGATGGGCCGTGGAACGCTTGACGGAGGGATGACAATGAACACCCGCGCCATCGCAATCGCAGTCGCCATTCTCGTGATTGGCGGTGCGTCAGCGTTCGCTCAGGGCCTCAACCTGCAGACGGGAGACGGCCTCACGCTCGGAATGTCGGCGACAGGCACCGTGAAGTCGGTGCAGATCGGCGACACCAGGCTCCCGTTCACTGGTGAGGGTGGCTTCTCCGTCGCCGATTTCAGAAACCAGCCTGAGCCCGAGAATATCGTGCCTAACCCGGGCTTCGAGCAAGGTGCCGAGGGCTGGCGGCTGCTGCCTACCCAGCACCTTGATGAAGCCGTATTTCACAGCGGCAAGTCCTCGGCGCGGATCGAGGTGCCTGGACCCGACGCGGCCAGCTCCAGTCTCGGCTGCGAGGTGCCGGTCAAGCCGAACACCCAGTACCGGTGCGAATTGTGGATCCGCCGCGAGAACGTGGGCGTGTGTGGCGCTTACGTCTCAGAACGCGGCGATGACGGCAAGCTCACCGGCAAGCAAACGCAGGTCGGAAGGCCTATCCCGAAGGTTGACGGCGTATGGCACAAGCTTGTGTGGGAGCTGACGACTCAGCCGGAAACGGCGCGTCTGAACTTCCGCGCCGATATCTACAGGTCCACGGGCAAGCTGTGGCTTGACGACTTCTCCATCGCTGAGGCCGGGAACACTGTTTACGTGCCGGTCATCGGCAAGCTCGAGAAACGCGGTGATGGACTTACGTTCCAGGGAAGCGTGCCGAACGCTGGCCTTCGACTCGAAGCCACTATGGAGAGCGATGCAAGTGCCATCCGCGTGAACGGCGTGGTGCTGGACACGACCGGCGAGGACCGTGCGGTCGCAGTACGTTTCGGCCTACCGGTGGACGCTGAGGGGTGGACTTGGTGCACGGAACTGGAGGACCGCGAGACGGTCGCTGCCAATGGTGTCCATCGCTACACCTACAACTGCAGGACCGGCATCGGCGAGTGCTCCGTCTACCCGTGGTCGGCCCTGAGCGGACCGAATGCAGGCCTGACGCTGGCGCTGCCGCTCTCTCAGGGACCGCGAGTATTCATCATCCAACACGATCAGCGTGCGCCGCAGACCTCGCTGACGTTCTATTTCGGTCTGGCCAGGGATGCTGCCAACAACCCCAGCCGGGCGCCCTTCTCATTCGTCATCTACAGACACGATCCGGCCTGGGGGATGCGCTCGGCGATGGAACGCTACTACCGACTCTATCCCCAGAGCTTTGTGAAACGCCCGCAGTATGAGGGCTATCTGAACTATGCGCGCCTGGAGCAGTTGGATCCGGCAACCCATGAATTCGTTGCATATCAAAGGACGCGATTGCCTGATGTCAGCGATTTCGGCGAGGGCTACAAGTTCATCTGGCATCTGCACGGCTGCTATGATTTCAGAATGGTTCCCTACGACAATCCGGAACGGCCCTCCGATGACACCGTGATGTCACTGCTTAACGAGATGGTGGAGCAGGAAAAGGAGAAGCCGAAGTACTATACGCCGACCGCCGATACCATCAAGAAGCTCACCTACGGCCCCGACGGCGAGATTCTGTACATCGGCGACACCAGGTATTGGCGTCCGCAGGAGGGCTACAACCACACCGATAAGCCCGGCTGGGGCCTCAACTTTCGGGTCAATGAGGACCCCGGCGTATCCGACTTCCTGGCCAACCTGTCGCGACAGAAGCTGGAGGAGTACGCCAAGGATGCGACTCGCCGGCCGTGGGATGCATGCTTCACCGCGGATGCCATCGAGGGTTACTTCGCCAACATGTATGGCCCAAATTTCCGCCGCGAGCACTTCGCGACCACAGAGGTGCCGCTTGGCTTCGGCAAGGAAAGCCTGAAGCCTGCGATGATCAACACAATCTGGGATTTCGAGAAGAAGTGCTGGTGGCCCCTGACGGAGCAATATCAAGTAGTCACCTACGGGAATGCCAACCACTACGAGCAAGCCTTCACGATGCCGTTTGTGGACATCCCGATGATCGAGAATGAATGGGATCTCGACCACAAGGACAGGTTCGAGCGGTATCTGAGGGCCATCGCGCATCATAAGATATGGCGCTTCTGGCGCGTACAGGGCGATGGGGAGAAAGACGAGGGAAGCGTGCGATGGCATCTGGCGCGCGGACTGGGATACGCCGTCTATCCCTGCGTTGGTGCTTTGCAGTCAAGCGGAGGCGATCTTGAGCAGTACCGGCATCTCTTCCGCCAGTACGTGCCGGCGATTGAGGAGCTCTCGATAGCCGGCTGGGAGCCTGTGCCGTATGCGCGGGTGAGCGACGGCGCTGTCATTGAGCGCTACGGGTCGTATGCAGATGGCGAGCTGCATTTCACGCTGCGCAACTACGATGAGGAGGCCGCAAAGGCAGTCCGCGTGGCAATTGACAGTCGGTCACTGGGAATGCCAGGCGCCGTTGAACTTGTAGCTGTGGACATCCTGCCGGGCCTGCCCACAGCGACGCCGATTGATAGCCGGGACTGGGAGGTGACGGTACCTGCGAACGGCTCACGCGCCTTCTGGGTCGGCACCAGAGAGCAGATGGCTCAGCATGGCTTCCGACTGGCCGAGCGGGTGCTGGGAAAGATTGACAGGCTATTCGCCAGTGAATTGACCGAGGAGAGCCGGGCGCAACTGCAGCGGGCGATGGAGCTGGCCCGGCGCGGGGCCGGAACAACCGGCAACGATGCGCTCGCTGCGGCAAATGAGCTACAGCAGCTTGCAGGTGCCCTTGAGACCTCCATCCAGACCAAGGCCCCCGTTGATCTCGCCAAGCTCGTATACCGCATGCGCACTGCCATCAGCTATGTACCTGCCGGTGTCCTTAATATCAGCACAGATGTTCCACGCGTCGTGGAGAACGGACTGCGGGGTGCAGCCGTGCCGGTCCAGTTCGCCCTGGCTTACGACCCTCGTGCGGGCATCAGCGACATCAATGCGCAAGTACGAACTCCATGGGAGGATGTCACTGCAAGCTGCACCGTAGCACCAGCGCTCAAGACGGCGCAGGCGGGCCCAGGCATGAGCTTCATGGCACGTCTGACAGTACCCGCCGACCCGCCGCGCTTGCTGATGCCATATCTCGTGGAGATTACCGGCAAGTCAGGCGCTACTCCCTTCACCGTGGCACTGCCGGTGGACGTCAAGGTATCTGCTCCGCTGACGGTGAGCGTCCTGCCGCAAAGGGTTTTCCGCGGCGAGCAGACGAAGGTCGTAGTGAGCGTCACAAGTCTCCTCCAAGAAGCAGCGGCGGTGCGCCTCAAGCTGTCACCTCCGGACAAGGTGGCTTTCGAGCCGGACGAACTCAGCCTCGAACTGGGGCCCAAAGCCACCCAGACCTGCCTGATGACGGTTAGTGCCGACGAGAATGCAAGGCTGGGTGAGCTGTATGGCTCGTACGAAGGCAATAGTGAAGACGCCAGGCTCAGGACGCGGGGGACAATCGTCCTGCGCGTCAGTGACCCGGTGCCAACCGTGGAGATCGGCCGCGTGCAGACTGTGCCCAACATTGACGGCCGCCTCGACGACGCAGCATGGCAGGGCAAGCCGACCATACCCGAACTGCTGACGCTGCGTGGCGCGAAGCAGCCTACCGAGAGCACGGCGGTGTGGATGGCCTATGACGACGGGGGCCTGTACGTTGCGCTCAAGTGTGCCGAATCGCAGATGGACAAGCTCAAGGCAAACCTGACCGACCGGGGTGCGCCGCTGTATCAGGATGATGATGTGGAAACGTTCATCCTGCTGCCCGGTGCTCCCAGGGCTCTTCAGTTCGCGATCAACCCTCTGGGCACGATAAGCGACAACTTCGGCAACAAGACGGGCTGGCGAGCGGCCGCCCAGCGGCTGGAGGCCGCGTGGACGGTGGAGGTATCCATACCGTACGATGTGATCGGTGTCGCTGGACCGCCGCAGCCGGGAACGTCGTGGGCCTTCCAGTTCGGGCGACAACAGAAAGCGAAGGGCGAGACTACATCCTGGACGCCGGCCGCCGGCTTCAACGTCCCGGAGGCGTTCGGTGAGGCGGTGTTTGAGTAGTCCTGCGGCAGTCTGCACCCAGACCGAACGGGAAGCCCGTCAATACGTGAATCCAGGGCGCGCGGTGCGTTCTCACCACAAGTCGGTCAGCTACCGTGGAGGGAAGAGCTCCACCTCCCGTACCCACATCAAGCCCGGACGGCCCTCGGGACCATGCCCAGCCTGCTGGAAGAGACGGAAGGCGTCAGCCGTAGCCGGCTGCTGCAGCGCAATGCAGGTCAGCGGAACAGGATTCGCAGGTTTTGCGGTCGCTATCGTCTTCCAGCCGCTAGCTTCCGGCACCTGGAGGGAGACTTCACGTGACGTCCTCGGAATCCCGGCATCCAACGACCAGTAGATGGTGGCCTGCGCAATGGTGCGCGGCTCGGGCAACTTCAGCACGATGAAATGGTCCTGGTTGACCTCCTCGGCCGAGGCCCATGCTTGCTTGGTCCAGTGTAGATTCTCGGTATAGATGACGCCATCATTGATGGGGCTGGGGTCATATCCCGAGTAGCTGCTGTCCACGCTCACCTGCGCCGAGCAAGCGATGTTCCCCTTGCGCCGTGGATCCTCCATGAGCGCGATGTCGTCGAAGTAGGCGGTCCCACTCTTGCCGCGCAGAAGCAGATAGAGGTTGACATTGCGGATCGGCTTGGCCGGCTCGATGTACAGTTCCCCCATCTGCCAGTCCGTCGTGCCGGTCTGGAAGTCGTAGGTCTGCCCGTACAGGGACGTGCCGTCCGTGTAGTAGATGTCCACGTACAGCGAGTAGCCCTTCCCCGGTGTGCCGCTGACGTCCACCGCCTTCGAGGACGCCCGCACCAGGATTGCGCACGGCGTTGTCTGGTTCAGGGTCACTGACTGAGATGCCTCGCTTTGCAGCGGCGTCGGGTTCTGTATCCGCAATGCCGCCTTGCCGCTGCGGGCCTGCTCGTTCTGTACGATGACGGTGTCCTTCGCAATGCCCCAGGCGGTGGGGCCATCCTCGAAACCGCAATTCTTGAGCAGATTGGCATCCTTCGGGATGTAGAGCATGCTCGCCTGCTGTCGGGCCCTGTCCTCGCCGGCCGTGGCTGTGACGCATACGTCAACCGTGCCCCCCGTTGCCTCCTCCGTGGGCACCATGTGCGCCTCAGCCGATGCTTGCGCCGTTGCCCCTATCCTCATACTGGCTGGGGCCGTCACCCGCCATCCTTCCGGCACCGCGACAAGCAGACTGACGGTAGCCGATTGCATGCGGTTGTTCCTTACATTGAGCCTCATGCGGGCGGCGCCCGTCTCCGAGTCCACGCCTTGGCTCTCAATGTCGAGCTCGATCGGCGCAAGGACGGTAATCTGCTGCGAGGTGGCGATCGCCGCCGCTTGTCGCTCCGGCCCGACGTACAGAAGCCCCCTGACCTCAATCGCTGAGCCTATCTCAGCGTCCGCAGGCACTGTGAAAACCCCGCCGGTTAGGCTCTGGGTGATTCCCACATCATCGGATCGTAGCTCCGCCCTGGTGGGCACCCCGGCGATGCTGGGTGCCTGGAATGTCAGCTTGACAGTGTCGCCCGGCGCTGCCGCCAGCGGACCAGATATCGTCGGCGGCGCGATGTTGAAAGCAGCCAGAGTGACGAAGCCGATGTGCTGGTCTATCGTTTCGAGGTCTCGCAACACACGCCGACAACCGTTCTCAGCGCCTTCCTGCGCAATGTAGTCTCGCAATCTGCCACACCTCGCTGATACGGAGGCCAGTGCGTCGCGCGCCGTATTACTGGTCGGCTTGGCGACAGCTTCGTTCAGAGCGACCAGCGCGGCACGCACAGCCTGGCAGCTTTCATCGAGCCGCCCCCGCATCTTTTCAGGCACCGGCTCGTACCACTCCGCGAATCCGGGATCAATGACGTATTCAGCTCGGTTGACATCGGAAAGAGACACTTGCGCCAATGTCAGCGTGCCCGTAGCGCCGCCGCTAAACGTGGGCGTGATGTAGATGGCTCGCAAGGCGTGCTCCGAGTTGATGGTGAACTCAAAATCCTTCCAGTCATACGTGCCGGTGTCCAAATCGAAAAAGCGGCTCTCGTAGTGGCTATAGCTGGATGTCACCCATGCCAGGCGGCACTGCACCCCTATGCTCCCCTTGGCGCCGGCCAGGTCCTGCCCCTTGGCTCGAACCCGCAGCTTGATCTCAGCGGCCGCCGGCTGGAAGAACATAGCCCACTGGCTGCAGCTTTGCCCCTTCGCGCCGTCAGCCCCGAACACGATATGGGTCTTGCCGTCGGCCGTCTCGCGAGCCGGCCGTGGCCCCGCCGAGAGCCAGTGGACTAGAAGCGGCGGCTTGTCTTTGTCAACCTCACGCATGGTGATTCCCCGGTCCAGCGTGTCCAGAGCCTGCTCCACCCGCCAGCGCGCCGCTAACGGTGGACTGGTGAGTTGAAGCGCCATCACGCCGTCGGGCGGTATCTCCAGGTCGGCCGAAAGCGCACCACCTTTGACAGCCAACGCGATCTGCGTGCCGGTCACCAGGTCCGCGGCCCGCACGGTACCCGGATCAAGTCGCAGGGCCTTAGCATCAATCGTCAGGTGGGTCTTGTGGGGATACTCGCCCTCGTTGAGCAGTGTGATGTAGGCGATACCGTTATCTGTCGGCCCGAAACGTTCCACGAATACTTCCGGCTCCGAACTGCGCGCACAGGTCACCGGCTCCCAGCCGGCCAGAGCTAACTCCCGACATAGCGGCTGGTACTTGCGGAAGATGTCTCGGTCACGTTCGTAGTAGCGAGAATGGTACCAGTAGCGCCCGCCCGGCCCGAGGCCGCTGGGTGGCCAGTCGAAGAAGCCGGGAAAGACCCCGTAGGCAAGGCACCGCTTGTGGAAAAGCTCCATCTCGGCGCGGCCGATGGCCTGTTCATAGTTGCCCTTGAGCAGCGTTAGGTACGGCTTATGGTAAATGATGCTGCGCATGTAGTTGAACCGCTCGCGCGGAATGCGCACACCCGTCTCGTCACCGAAGACGTCCAGCCACGGCGCGACATGGAACGTTGAGCCGGAAGCGCCATTCATCATGGTGATAAGGCCGCGGGGCCGCAGAAGCTCCGCCGCCGCCCGCGCGAACTCACATGAGGAGAAGAAGTTGTTGATGAAAGGCTTCTTGGCAACCGGGTCCCACAGGCACGGGCCATCCGCCGTCTTGAAGTGATCCGGCCGATAGTTGATCCCCGCCGAGAGCCCGTCATAGTAGAAGCCGTCCAGGTCCGAGTTCGCCTGTCTCTTTACCTGCTCTATGCGTTCTACGGCGCGCTGCAGTGTCCATGCACCATAGGGCAACTCCGGGTCGAGGTTGAACTGGGCGATCAAGTTGGCGTAGACGGCCCATTTGCGCACATCCAGTTTGCCCTCAGCGGTGTGGAGACCCACGCGGTGGTACATGTCTTCCGCTCCGGTTCGGCTCTTGAATGCCGCCTCCATTGCCGCCACTTGCACTTCGTGGGCAGGCAAGGGGTCCGCTTCCGGATCGTAGTTGGGAATGTTGGCGCCCATGCCCGCGTGAGTGAAGTACGGACAGGACAACACGTCTATCTTGTCATCGTATTCCGGCTCCGGGGCGCCCTCCTGCAGCGCGAAATAGAACTCATTGGCATTGTCTATCTCCGACAGCTTGCTGAAAGCCATCCACTGGCCCTGGTTCTTGACGAGGCACGTGAACAGATCGGGATGAAGCCGGTAGTAGCGGGCCAGTGCGCTGCGGAAGCCCCAGCCGGGGTCGCACTGGTACAGATCGAAGGCGAAACCTACCTCATTGGGTTTCCTGGTATCCGGCGACAACGCGAAGTCGTATACGATATCCAGCTTCTTGGCGTCGCCGTCATAAGCGGTACGAAACAGGCACAGCTTGTCAATGGGCACGGCCAGACATATCCCGACCGGCCCGGTCACTACGGTGCAGAAGTTGCGGTTGGAGTAGCCCATGCGCAGCGCCGGCTCATTCTTCCATTCCGGCAAGTCGGCATAGGCGCGTAGTGGCACCACATTCTCATAGACCTTGCCGGGCCCGATTGTCTGAAGGCTTTGCATGTCGTTATGCCACTGCCAGCCTGTTGCATCGAGCGGGAAGCTGAAGCGCAGCAGCATGCCTCGGGCAGGCAGGTCATCGCCCTTGATTGTACAGGAGAACTGCAGGGCGTCATCACGCGAGGTGACAACCAGCGTTCCCCGTGCCTGAGCCGCGCCGAAGTCAAGGGCACAGCCCTTGTCCAGGCTGCCGGAGACCGTCGGTACTATGAACTCGCCCTTCCCTACATCACACAGTGTCACCAGCGGGCCGGGCGTTACGCCGAGCGATCTATCCCCTACGGCAATCCCTGTCACGTTGCCGGTGTCGTCAATACTCAGTGTCAGACCGCCGCCGACCAGTTTGGCGGCATGCCCCGTGCTGACACAGATGAGAAGCAACGCCGAGACGATCCCCAAATCTGCCAAGAAGCGCATTGCTTTACCTCCTATGCGGGTTAGGAGACGCTAGTCGCCAATTCGCGAGTGGCCCGTCTTTGTCCCTTGCGCGTCCGCCACCGAAGGCCAGCCGAATGCTGCCAGACAACAGCGCAGGTCGAGATGTCCATCAATCCATCGAGGCACCGCCAAAAGGATCGCCGTTGCCGTCAAGCAAAACAGCCAGCAGAACCTCTTCCGCCAGCTTGACGGTCAGCACCGCCTGCTCTTCTGAGATCGCCAGGGCCTCATCTCCGGCGGCCGGCTCAATGAGTGTAACGAGCGTGAGTCCCCTGACAAGGGCCTCACTCTGCACCTGCAGGATTGTGTCGGCCGGCCGCTGCGGCAGTATCGGCGTGGACAGGCCTGCACGCATCGCCACCGGCTCGTTGCAGGCGAACCGGAGTCTCACCGTTGCCCTTTCCCCCGTGATAGTCACCACCTGGCGGTCGCCGTCAATGTCCAGCGGCAGGAACGTGTGGAAGCGGGCCTCGAACTGACCTTCATTCGAGAAGCGGACGCGGTCAACTATGACATAGCGCCCATCTCCAAGGTTCACAAATGTGCGGCAGCAGCGCTCGACAGTCGGCCGGCCCTGGTAGTCGCCGGTGAAACATTGCGTGGCGTCCACCTGAATGGCGAAGCGGCCCTCATGCTCGAAACTGCAAGTGCGGCTGGTGCTGTCCGGACGGATTCCCACGCCGTTGAGCAGTATGCTGTTCTTGCTGAGCGGCCCGCAACCGTACAGCTCGTACCTGACAGGCGAGAAAGTCGTATCGAGGTACCTGCCATCGCCGACATTCACGAGGAACTCCTCGTCTGCCACCTGGAACCAGAAGGCCATCAGATCAGCATGGCCATGGGGAACGTCAGCACTCCCACCACGAATTGACATGAACGTCTTCGGCTGTGGTAGGCCGTCGCTCATGTAGCCCCACTCTATGCCCGCAAGTAGCTTGTCGGCTGGCGGCGCCTCCGTGCGCCCGACCTGGGTCGTAGGCCCTAGCAGCCCATACATTGCCGCTGCGGGCCAGCTAGGGTCCCCGAAGCCACCGTCCAATGCAGCAATTTCATCCAGCATGGTCACATAGCTGCCGAGACCCAGTCTCTCCATGGTTCGGTAGTGGAAGGGGAGTACGGTGAAGCTGTTGGAGTCACCGAAGCCCGCTGCCCTGCCGTACGGGCAGAAGACCAGCGGGAACATTGCCGTGTTGCGGACGCCTTCGCGGGCCAGCAGTGGATGCTGCTGACCGGTAGCTGCCTCATGGCTGAGCAGGTACAGGAATCCATACCTCATCCCGTAGTTCCAGTAGCCTACCCCCTCAGGCCACCCGCCGTCGTCGTCCAACGAGCCGAAGAACGCCTCCATTCCGTCCTCCGCGTGTTGCAGGACTTCATCGGCCCGCCCCAATTCCTCCCGCATTGAGAGCGCCAGCATGCCGGCGCCACCGTTGGTGACTGCCGTCCAGTTCGAATGGAGCCGCTCCGCCCACCAGTTCGTCCCTTCGGCGAACGCACGCAAGTACGCATTAGTCTGTCTGTGCGCCATGGACGACAATAGATCGCGTTCGCGGTCGGTGAGTTCATGGTGCAGCCAGTCCCAGACAACGGCCAGCGTCATGCCCATTTCCCCGAAGGACAGGTCGTACAGGTCCTCCGGCTCGGCGGCGGGCCTGCGCCAGTCTATCCATGACCAGTATTCCCACTGCGCGGGAAGCTCGAGGTACTCACTGATGAGCTGGCGACAGTGGAGATCGCCGGCACGCAGGTACTCAACGAGCAGCGTCACCAAGCGCCTCTGCAGGTGACGCGCCCGAATAAGGTGCCAGTTGTGGCCGGTTTCCGCCACCGGGACGGCCACTTCGGCGGAGGCTTCCGCGAGGTCGCGCCGGTACAGCTCGCGCACCCGTGCAGCGGTCGGGCTCGGCACGTCCAGCCGTGCGTTAATGGCTGCGAAATCCTCCGGCCTGGCAAAGAGGCGTGGATGAGGCGTCAGCTCAAGCATGTCCGGGAAACCCTTTCACTTGGTTGAGCGCAGCAACGCCGGCGCTGTCGTGCGGCCGCTGTCTCGCCCACTGTAGACTTGGGTAGAGTTTCCCGAACATCATCTCGCGACCTGCTTTCGACGCTGTGGAACGTGAAGGGAAGGTACTGGCCACGACGCGCCGGGTGAGACGCACATGCCCCCGCCGACTACGGTGAGATGCTCTATCCTCATCGCTGTGGGCGACTGGGGGCGAACAATCCGCATCTTCATTCGGACGAGGCAGGGCCCGGTGGCTCGTAGTCCGAGCGGTGGCTGGGGGCAAGGGATTCGAAGCGGCCCGTGACCATGTAGGCGACACGCTCAGCGATGTTGACCGTGTGGTCGGCGATTCGCTCCAGGTAGCGCGCGATGAGGAGAAAGCAAACCGCCTGGCGCACCACGTCTGAGCGCTTCTCCATGATCCCCTCAAGCTCGTCCAGAAGGGCATACCATGTCTTGTCAACCTCGTCGTCGAAGTCTATGATCTCGGCGACGACCTCCAGGTCCTTCTGGACAAGGGCCTCTAGCGCGAGTCGCAGCATCCTGCGCACCATCTCGGCCATGCGCGGGATGTCCACCAGTGGCTTGAAGTATTCGGTATCGGCCAGTTTGATGGCAACTCTGGCGATGTCCACCGAGTAGTCGCCGATCCGCTCCACATCGGCGATGACCTTCATGACCGTCCCGATGAGCCGCAGGTCGCCGGCCATTGGCTGCTGTAGCGCCAGGAGCCTCATGCAGTGCTTTTCGATGTCAAGGTCCATCTCGTCGGCAATATCGTCCGCCGAGATGACCTCGTGGGCCAGGTTCAGGTCCTGCTCTGTGAGCGCCCGAACCGCCTTCTCCAGCATGGCCTCGACAAACGACCCCATCTGCAACAAGCGCTGCTGCAACTGCGCTAGCTGATCCTCGAACGCCTGGCGACTGCGGAGCATGGCCGATATCTCCTAACCGAACCTACCGCGGACATAGTCGTCGGTGCGGCTGTCCAGCGGGTTCTCGAATATCCTCTCTGTCACGCCGTACTCAATCAGCTCTCCCAGAAGGAAGAAGCCGGTGTACTGTGAGACACGCGAGGCCTGGTACATGTTGTGCGTGACGATCACTATAGTATAGTTTTCCTTCAACTCCAACATCAATTCCTCAATGCGAAAGGTTGCGGTCGGGTCGAGCGCGCTGCACGGCTCGTCCATCAGCAGCACTTCCGGCTCGACGGCGAGCACTCGCGCGATGCACAGCCGCTGCTGCTGACCGCCGGAGATGCCCAGAGCCGACTGCCTCAGCTTGTCCTTGACCTCATCCCACAATGCGGCTTGCTTGAGGCTGCGCTCTACTATCTCGTCGAGGCCCGCACGGTCGGTGATGCCGTGCAGCCTGGGGCCATACGCAATGTTGTCATAGATGGACATCGGGAACGGATTGGGAGCCTGGAAAACCATGCCCACCCGCTTGCGCAGTAGCACGACATCGGTGCATCTGGCATAGATGTCCTCACCATCTAGCGTTATAGTACCCTCTACCCGCGCACCCTCGATCGTGTCGTTCATCCGATTGAGGCAGCGCAGGAATGATGATTTGCCGCAGCCCGACGGCCCGATTAACGCCGTAATCTCGTGCGCCGGGATCGCGATCTGCACATGCTTGAGCGCCTGGAAGTCCCCGTAGTACATGTCCAGGTCCTGGGCCTCCATGCAGATTCCTCCCGGCGGCCTCACGATCAGGTCACCTTGCGCCGCGCCAGCCGGCTCGGGAGCAACTCCATCTGGCAAGCTCATCACCACCTGTGTCTGCTGCGCAAACGCGCTCTGGTCACAATGGCCGCAAGATTCAGCCCCAAGACCAGCACGACAAGGACGAATGCCGTTGCCCATTTCTGCTCTATGGTCACATTGGGCGCCTCGGTAGCCATCACGAAAAGCTGATACGGCAAGACGAGGATCTCATCGAAGAGTGAGCGCGGGAAGGGATGCGACAGCGAGTAGAACGCCGCCGTAAAGAGGATCGGCGCCGTCTCCCCCGCCGCGCGCCCGACCGATAGTATGAGCGCGGTGATGATCCCCGGGAACGCGTTCGGCAACACGACGCGTCTGACCGTCTGCCAGCGCGTAGCTCCCAGAGCCCACGAGGCTTGCCTCAGATGATGCGGAACCTGGCGCAGGCTCTCCTCAGATGTACTGATGACCAGCGGCAGCACCAGCAGGGCGAGAGTGCAAGCCCCGGCCAGTAGGCAGCGCCCGAACTGGAAAAGCACCACGAATAGAGCCAGGCCGAACAGGCCGTAAACCACCGAAGGCACTCCTGCCAGATTCACAAGGGCCAGACGCACGAGATGCACCAGCGGGCCCTGCCGAGCATATTCGTTCAGGTATACCGCGGCCGCTACCCCCAACGGCGCCGCTATCAAGGTAGTCAGCACTACTAGGCACACGCTTCCCACTATTGCCGGCAAGAGACCTTCTGTTCCCACGCGGAACATGTCGAGGCTAAGGGCGCTGAAGCCTCTGTACATCATGTAGGAGATGATGCCGAAGACGGGCAGGATCACCACTGCGGCCGCGGTCCATAGACCAACGAAGGCCAGCGTCTGCATGCGCCTGGGACTGACCAGGTGCCGTCTGCTCATGACCCGACCCTCCCCGCCCGCCGCACCACGACGTCGGCGATGGTATTGGTGAGGAAGGTGATCAGAAGCAGTATCAGGCCGACGGCGAACAGAGCGTGGTAGTGGGGAGTGCGGAAAGCCGTTTCTCCCATCTCAGCGGCGATCGTAGCTGTCATGGTGCGTACCGGCCTGAGAAAACCCAGCAGGCCCCGCGGTATGACCGCCGCGTTGCCGGTAACCATCAGTACCGTCATGGTTTCGCCGATGGCACGTCCCAAACCGAGCATGACTGCCGCGATGATGCCGGAGCGCGCAGCCGGCAGTACGGCCCGGCAGATCGTCTGCCAATCAGTCGCGCCCAACGCCAAGGAGTTTTCGCGCAAGGCCACCGGCACTGCCCTGATTGCGTCTTCCGATACGGACACTATCGTCGGCAGGGCCATGAACGCCAGTATCAGCGACCCCAGAGCCGCAAACTGGCCGATGGGAAGGTCCAGCTTGTCGGCCAGCCACGGGCCGATCAACAGCAGCCCCAGGAACCCGAAGACAACGGAGGGGATGGCCGCCAGCAGCTCTACTGCCGGCTTCAGCATCTCCCGGACCCGCTTCGGTGCCACTTCGGCAACGAATACGGCACAGGCCAGTCCAAGCGGCACCGCCAACAGCAGGGCTCCCGCCGTGACATACAGCGATCCCAGCATCAGCGGAAGCATGCCGAACTTCTCCGGCTCCGCAGTCGGCGACCAACGAGTGCCGCCAAGGAGCTCTGACAGAGGGTATTGTGCGAGGACCGGCAGTGCGTCCCGCAGCAGAAATGCGAAGATGAGCAAGACAAAGACGATTGCCAGCAGGCCGGCAATCTGGGTGAGGCGCTCAATCAGCCATTCCCAGACGTGGCGCCTGTTCTTGGCCGCTATGTGCTTCCTCATAGGTGCCTTTTTCTATCCCCAGAATCGAGTGCGGGGCTCGCGCCTCCACCAGCTGCGCGAGCCCCACGTAGCCCATTGCTCACTACTTGGAGATCGGCACGAAGCCGAGACCGGCCACTATCGCTTGACCTTCTGGTCCCTTGCCCCAGTCAAGGTACTCCTTGACGATACCCGTCGGTTCACCGTTGGTGTACATGTACAGGGCACGCGACACCGGATACGTGCCATCGAGCACCGCATCTGCCGTTACCTCTACCGCGGTTCCGCCGCCCATCGGGATGACCCGCAGAGCCTTCACTGTCTCATCGAGGTAGCCGAGGCCGATGTAGCCAATGGCGGCCTTTGTCTGTGCCACGCTGGTGAGAACGGCCTGATTGGATGCCTGCTTAAGGGCCTCCGCCGCATAGTCACGTTCCTTGTCGGTCTTGTTGAGTGTCACGACTAGCTCCTTGAACGCCTCGTATGTGCCCGAGGCTGAATCCCGACTGATGATCTGAATCTCACCGGACTGGCCGCCCACGTCCTTCCAGTTCCTGATCTTGCCGGTGAACATGTCAGACAACTGCTCGATTGACAACTCGCTGACCGGATTCGACGGATGCACGACGACGGCAATACCGTCATGGGCGATGATGTGTTCTACGGGGCTGACGCCTGCCGCCGCTGCCTGCTCTCTCTCCTTGTCCTTTATCTCGCGCGAGGAACTCGCGACCTCACACGTGCCGGAAATCAGTGCCTCGATGCCGGCACCCGACCCGCCACCAGACACCGCGATCTTGACACTCGGATGCGTCTCGCTGAACTTCTTCTGCCATGCCTCTGCGATAGGAAGCACGGTCGTGGAGCCAATCTGCCTGATGGTCTCAGCCGAAGCGGGAGGTTCCACCGGCGCCGGCGGCACCACAGCCGTTCCCGGCTCCATTTCGGCGCGACGCGCACATCCGACTACCAGCACCGCACTCACTAGCAATATGGCCACAAAACCTACCAATACGAGCCTTCTGGTATCCATGTCATATCCTCCTATTACTCATCTTCTCTGAAACGTTCTCTTTTCCCTTTAAGCAGCAACGTTTTCGAACACCAATTGCGGCCGAATTAGGTTCTGTCGGCGGCTAATGTGCCCTCCGCCACGACACTGCTTCCATCGAGGCGGTCACCGACGTTGCCGGTGCCTTAGTACTTGGTCTGCCACTGCAGGCCGACATTGGAGCCCGTCGCACCGCTCTCGGTGTCTATGTCTTCGTATTGCAGCGTGATGCGCGAGTTCTTGCCCACATCCCAGGCGTTGCCGACGGTGTGGCGCACATAGTCATCGTGACTGGAGACGCCGTCATCGTAGGTGTCATAGCGGTAGAAGAAGGTGTGCTTGGCCTTCTCAGGCTTGTACTCCAGCGTCGCGTACCAGCCGCTGACGTCCTTGTCCTTACGCTCGCCGTCGAAGTACTCGGCCTGGAGGTTCAAGCCCCTGTCACCGTTGTGCCGGAGGTGCGCACCCCAAACGTCGTTGTCATAGGGGGTTGCGGGAGTGCCATCGGCATTCTCGCCCTCTCGTTTGGCCCTCAGGTAACTGACACCTGCGACGCTGTCGTTGTGCAGCGGCCATTCCGCCCGTGCCACAAGCGCCGAGCAATCGCCGGTTTCAGCATAGCCGGTTATCTTGTGGTTGTCCTTCAGGTCGTTGGAGTAACCGAGCGTGAGATTGGGCGTGCCCTTTCTCTCTGACTTGTAGTACAGGTAAAGACCGGTATCTCTCTCTCCCGGGAAAAGCTTGCCTGCCACCTGTGACCTTTCCAGCGGGAGTCGCTTGGAGCTGGAGTAGGGCACCTCCAAACCGAACTCCATGCTGGCGAATCCAAGCCGGGCGGTCCATTCATCGCTCAGAGGATGCGAGATTGTCGCATCCTTGAGGGCCACGCTGTTGTCGCCCCGGTCATCCATCTTGCCGAGACAAACCTGCAGTGTAATCTTAGTGCCGTCGTCGTTCACCGGCCCTGCTACCTTGACACGTACCCGACGGAGATCGAAGCCGTCCGCATCGTCACTTAGATCGTCATCATAGTGGTTGTACCGCGCCTGTGTGTAGCCGCTGATCTTCAGTTCGGCGTACGCAGACGTGACCACCAGACAGCATACTGCTGCCAGTACGACAGCGCACCATCCTCGCGTCTTGCTCACTGCCTTCACCCCTCCAAATTGGTGGACTGACCCGGCTCAGATCAGTCTATAGTGGTGCGTGAACTGGGTGCAGTGTAAGCATTGGACGTTAAGGGCAGCTTATGGAGATGTTAAGTCTCTGTTAAGGCGAGGGGAGTGCCGCAAATGCCCCGTCCACCGGCCGGGAACTGCGCACGAGCTATCGGGGCTGCGAACTTGCGTCGGGGAAGAAAACGCGAAATGTCGAGCCCTGACCCGGGGGGCTCTCTACCGAGACGCTGCCGCCATGAGCCTCGACGGTGTGCTTGACGATTGATAGGCCGAGACCTGTGCCGCCGGTGGCGCGGTCGCGAGCCTTGTCCACCCGGTAGAACCGCTCAAATATGCGATCGAGGTCTTCTGAGGGGATGCCGATACCCGTGTCGGCGACGGCGATTTCGTAGCCACCGGGGACCTTGCGACCCGTGAGTGTCACTTCACCAGCCGCCGGCGTATACTTGACGGCGTTGTCGAGCAGGTTGATCAGCACGGTCCAGAGGGCGGCGGGGTCAACGTACGCACTATCGCCTTCGAAAAGATCGCTGGCCAACGCCACGCTTCGAGCAGTGGCTGCGGGCTGTATCTGTCGAATGGCCTCGGCGAAAGCGCCGCCAACATCCGTCCACTGAGGATGAAGCAACTCCCGCCCCCGTTCCACGCGCGTGAGTGTGAGCATGTCGTCGAGAATGTTGGTGAGGCGTTCGGCGGTTTCGATGATGCGATGCACAAATTGGGGCCCTTTTTCGGGGTCCTGAATGGCGCCGGTTTCAAGGGCTTCCGCCAGGGCGCGGATACCCCCCGCCGGCGTTCGCAGCTCGTGGCTGGCGTTGGATACGAAATCGCGCCGCACCTGATCAGCCTTGCGCAGGTCGGTAATATCGTGCAAGAGTCCAACTGCGCCCAGGGTCTCGTTGTCGTCGCTGATAAGTGAGGCAGCCACGGCGACCAGAATCCGCGTCTGTGGGTGCAGGATGCGGATTTCGTGCCGCTGCGGAATGCCTTGTTGCACTGCTCGGCCCAGTAGGTTCGTGAACTCGTAGTTCAGGACCAGCTCATTGAGATGCCGGCCTGCTGCCCCCTCAGTGTCCACATCGAAGAGCGCGCTGAACGCGCGATTGACGAACTGGATGCGCTGTTCGCGGTCCACGACAACGACCGCATCCGTCATCTGCTCTAACATGGCGGCGTAGTGCCTGCCCTGTTTCTGTGTTAGCGCAATGAGTTCGGCCAGGCGCGCCAGAGTATCATTGAAGACCTCGGCCAGCTCACGCAGGTCGCCGGTCGCGATGCCTTCTACGCGGGCCTCCAGGTCGCCACGGCCCGCCCTCCGGGCCACATGCACTAGCCGACGCACAGGCTCTGTAAGAGCGCCGGACAGCTCGTGAGACAGCAACCAGACCAGCAGGACGGACAGCACGAACGCCGCCACCAGAATGCGGCGCAGTTCCGCTGAGGCATCCCGCACTGCGGTCAGCGGCATCGCCAGCCGCACGACTGGTTTGGCATGCAGGTCGCCGTCAGATTCGCCGGCAGACACCGGAAGGGCAACGTACAGCATGTCAACGCCCAGAGTCTCGCTGAAGCGCACCGAACTTCCCTGGCCGTCATGGACGCCGGCGATCCGCTCCGGACGGTCGGCGTGGTTCTCCATGGTGCTAGGGTCATGCCGGCTGTCAGCCAGCACACTACCGTCCTGCCCGATCAGGGTCACTCTGGCTCCAGCATCTTGGCCGAGCCGTTGCACCAGCGCCTGAAGCTCAGGGCCAAACTGCCACGGGGGCGCGGGGAGAGCTTTGGCTGCAAGGTGGGCCTCGGCGAACAGACTGGAGCGTGCCTGCTCGGTTGTCTGCCGGACAACGGCGACATCCAAGTATGCGCCCAGCAGTCCAAGTACAACCGCTGCGAGCGCAGTAAAGGCGAGAGTTATCCTCCACCGCAGAGACATCGTCAAGAACCCTCCGCGAATTTGTAGCCGACGCCGCGCACGGTAAGCAGGCGTGCGGGATTGCCCGGGTCCAATTCTATCTTCTGTCGCACCCACCGTACATGAACGTCCACCGTGCGCTCGTCCACATATTCATCTTCTCCCCAGACAGCGCGCAAAATGTCGCTGCGGGTCCGTACCAGCCCGGCATTCTCCATCAGGTACTTGAGCAGATCGAACTGCTTGGGCGGTAGCTCCACCGCATTGCCGGCGATAGTCACCTTGCGCCGCTCGGCATCCAGGACTACTCCCGCCCTAGATATGGTGGACGGCGCATCTCCGCCATCCACGCCGGCTGAACGGCGAAGCACGGCTCGCACTCGGGCGACCAACTCACGCATACTGAACGGCTTGGTTACATAGTCATCGGCCCCCATCTCAAGCCCTGCAACGCGGTCCGGCTCCTCGATCCGCGCAGTCAACATGATCACCGGTACGTTGCCCATACGGCGGAAGGCCGAGAACAACTCCCAGCCGCTGATGCCGGGCAGCATGAGGTCCAGAATGACAAGCTGAGGCTCCCATTCCATGAATGTCTGCAATGCGTCCCTGCCGTTGTCCACCACGGCCGGCTCGAATCCGTCCTTCTCCAGCGTGTAGGCGACAGCCTCAGCCACGCTCACTTCGTCTTCTACTATCAGAATGCGCTCCGCTATCCTATTCACCGGCAGCCATCTGGAGTCTCACAGGTTGCGGCCCACGTCCTGCTGGGGAGTATCTAGGGTCCACATGCGGACGACCGCAGTTCAATTGCCTCAAACAGTAATTCGCTGCACACGGCCTGTTTCCTTTCGGCGCTCCAGCCAATGCCACGACTGCTGCTCTGAGCCGGTCTGTGTTTGTGATGCCGTCAGTCTGATGCCCTATAATAGCAGGCTGCGGGCGGAAGGTGCTATGTTGATAATGCAGGAAATCGGCGGCAGCGCCTGGAAGTACGGCCTCGACGGAACGATAACCGAGCGAACAGCGGACGCCGCAAGGCTTTCCCAAAGATACCAGAAGAGATAGGGATGGTAGGCATGACTTCCGACAGACAAGCGCCTTCTACTGCAGCCGGTGCGAAGGCATTCCCCCGCATCATACCTGAGCCGCAACTGGTCACTCTCTACAGCAGCGCGGTCCAGCGGCCGCAGGCACTGGACGTCAGCCAATTCGACCCCAATGAACGCAAGGCCACGGAGCGGATTGCTGAGCACCTGCGAGCCGCCGGCTATGACCTGATCGTTGAGGTCAACGACGATTTCGCTCCTGAGGAGGTGCCGCCGGGAGCTCTGGACGAGGCCTACGAGCTGGAGATTCTGCCGTATCGGGCCAGACTGATCGCCAGGAGCGACGCCGGCGTGCGCTGGGGGCTGACTACCTTGCGGGATGTGTTGGCGGCAATTCCACCGAGTGGGAGCATTCCGGCAGCCAGGATACTGGATTGGCCCACGCTGAAGACGCGCGGGATATTCATGGAGGACAAGTGGGGCCCTGATCTAATGAAGCTCGATGACTGGAAGGCTCTGATTGACTTCCTCGCCGAGCGGAAGATGAACAACCTGGGCATCGGGCTATATGGTTGCTGGTGTATCCAGTACGATGGGCAGATCACCGAATGGCTCATGACGCCCGTGCCCGACCATCCCGAACTCAAGCGCGAATGGACCATACGCTGGTACTCTCCGGATGAAGACGGGGAGCGGGAGATTACTTACCTCCCCCCCATTTTCGAGCAGGACTTCCTCGGCGACATCGTCGCGTATGGCTGCGAAAGGGGCGTTGAGGTCATTCCCTACGTTAACAGTCTGGGGCACAACACCCTCATCCCCCGCATGATACCGGACTTCGCGGCGAAGAACGAGGACGGGGAACCCCTGGGCCTGGGCTATTGTTTGAGCAACCCGGACCTCATCGAGTTCGTCACCGGATGGTACCAGTACATATACGAGAAGTATTTCAAGCCGCACGGTGTCCACACCTTCCACATCCAGATGGACGAGGTGGGCAAGGACTTCTGCAGGTGTCCGAAGTGCTCGAACGCCTCGATGGAGGAAATGCTCAAGGACTACGCCATCACACTGGTCAAACACCTGGTGTCTGTGGGCGTCGAGAACGTGGTCATCTATAACGACCAGTTCACGCGCCATCTGGGCAAGAACACCCTCGATGAGGCGTTCATGCAGCGGCTGCGGGATGAGGGCATCTTCGACCACATCGTCATTGACTGGTGGGCATACAACAATGCCACCACCTACCCCGACGTGCACCCGAAGAACGGGCGCGGCTTGCGGGCGTGGGTCAAGCCGATGACCTGCTACTTCAACTGGGCGCGCTGGGACCCTCGCCAGTGCAACGTGGCCGTCATGCTGGAGTTGGGCCACCGCGAGGGCGCTGAGGGAGCGGCGTCCTACTCGGTATTCGATCCGGCCTGGACGCTGGAATTCGATGCCCTGGCTGAGTATTCCTGGAACTTCCGTGGCGCCGGCCCGATCCACCAGTTCGAGGAGAAGTGGGCACAGGTGCGAGCCGACGGCGACGTGCTGGAGGCGACCCGCTGGCTCGACAGAGCCGCGGATACCGGCCTGCTGCCGCCTTTATGCTACTACACTTACACCTACAAGCGCCCCAACAAGCCGTGGCCCCGTCAATACCCGCTGGAGCCGCTGGAGGAATTCGGCGACAGGACAGAGGACATCGCGTTCCTTGCCGAGGCCGGTGCACGCGCCAGGCACTTGCTCGAAGGGCGCAGCGACGATATATCGCTCAACCTTGCAGCCGAGGCGGCACGTATCGAGGCTCACGGCGCAGCATTCGGGGCAATGGCCGATGCGTGGGAGGTCGCTCAGGATCGAAAGGGCGACGCAACCGATGCCGTGATTGCTGGATTGCAGATCGAGAGCGCCCTCGAAGTCGTAACAGAAGCGATGGCGATCATCGAGCAGAACAAACCGGCCTATCTCGTCCCTTCGTACATGCGCGACATGTCCGTCATGCACGAATTCCTCGGCCGGCTCATCGCCGACCTGGACGAAGTGGCCGATGGTAAGCGCAAGTGGGGCGACGTGCACTGGTTTGTGGAACAGAACATCGCCCAGCGCGAGTGGACCATCGAGTGACCCGACCAACCATTGACGAACGGAATCGGCCCCGGTGAGAAAGTGAGAGCCGTCCCGCTCTGGGGCGGCTCTTCCCTTGCCGGTCCGGAGCGCTGGCGACGCGGATGGCGGGAATTGACAGGCCGGCCAGCCACTGAATACACTCTACGGGATGCATCCGTCCACAGCTCAGCGGCACTGCCGCCGGCCACCCATGGCGTGCGCGGCTCTGTCGCGCCAACGAAAACGTGTGAATGATATGACGATCCGTTCGGCATGTCCCGACGTTGCAGCATCTCTTGATCAAGCTTCTCATGCCCTCGGCATGTGCGTTATGGTGGCGGTTGTCGTGGGGGCGATGTTTTGTGCCTTCACACCTTCTGCCCGGGCTGACGGGCAGACAGCGCAGGTCCAGACCGAGTCCCCCGAGATGCGGCTCTTTCGCGCTCTGAAACCGACGCTGATTGTGGAGATAACGCAGGCCAACGTCAATGCCTATCTGCAAGATGACCCTAAGGAGTTCGACATACCTGATGGCTTCGAGGACCCTCAGGTGGTGTTCGGCAACGGTTACGTCGAGGTGAGTGCCCGCACGCAGCTTCTGTTCACGCCCGTCCGCGTCCGTGTGCTGATGGCACCGGAGATAGTCGGCGGACGCCTGCGGCTCGCTGTCAGGAAGGTCCATGCCGGCAAGATCAGAATCCCTTCCAGCTTCCACAGGGGCGTCGGGGACATGATCACAGGTGTCATCAACCAGGCTTTGGACCAGAACAATGTCATGCTGAGGAAGACAGAGGTTACCAACGGCCTGGTCAGAGCGACCGCGGTAGTCAATCCCTAATGCCGGCTGCAGGTCGTCATGTGAGCTTCTCGCGCAGTTCGCGCTTCAGCACTTTGCCCATGGTGTTGCGTGGGAGTTCCTCTACGAAGATGATGCGGTCGGGCCGCTGGTAGTCCACCATGCGCTCGGCGCAGTGGGCGTGTATGGCTGCATCGTCAGCCTCCGGCCCTTCCGGCACAACCACCGCGACAACGCGCTCTCCCTTCCTGTCATCCGGCAAGCCGATAACCGCCGATTCGCGTACTAGCGGACACGAATTGAGCACGCGCTCGACCACCGGCGGATAGACGTTGAGGCCGTTGACGATAATCAGGTCTTTCTCGCGCCCCCGTAGCGTCAGGAAGCCATCAGCATCCAGTTCCCCCAAGTCACCCGTCTCAAACCAGCCGCCTTCGGCAAATGGATCCGGCATTCGCCAGTAGCGCTGGAACAGGTTATGGCCACGAACCCACACCCCGCCGACTTCTCCGACGTCGGCTGGCTGTCCGGACTTGCCCTTCACGACCATCTCAATCCCCGGCAATGGCAGTCCGACGGAGCCCTGTTTGTGGGGACCGTCCAGCGGCAAACTGGCGATTACGTGGGTTTCGGTCATTCCGTAGCGGTTGATGATAGGCCGACCGACGGTCTCTTCGAGTTCCGGCAGGACTTCAGGGCGGATCGGCGCGGAACCGCAGGTGATGAGACGCAGCTTCTTCCACTGGCGCGCACACTTCGCGAATTCGGGCCGTTTGAGGAAGGCATAGTGGTAGGGCGGAATGCCGTAGAAAACGCTCGCCTCCGCAATCTGCTCCATCGTGCGGCGCGGGTGAAAGCTATCCTCCAGCATTATCTCGCAGCCGGCCAGCAAGGCCGTATGGCACGCAAATGACAGCCCGTGGATGTGGTACAGCGGCAGGCAATTGAGCAGCACGTCGTCAGGCGTGAACCGCCAACACTCGCCGATAGCGGTCACTGCCGCCGTCAGGCTTCCGTGGCTGTGCACAGCGCCCTTCGGCTGGCCGGTGGTGCCTGATGAGTACAGCATCAGCACATCGTCGTCGGGCCTGAAGGACGGTCCCTCAAGGGGTGGCCCGTCGTGTTCTGTCAGTTCCCGCGGGCTGACCAGTTCGCAGGCGGCGGATTGCTCCGCGATGAGAATGCTCAGGGCCTCGGCAGCGGTGCCATCCGCTATTGCGAGACGGGGCTCGGCGTTGGACAGGAAGTAGCCAAGCTCGTGCGGGGTGAAGGCGGGATTGAGCGGCACCGACATGCCACCTGCCAGTATGGCCCCCAGATGACACAGCAGCATCGGCAGCTTCTCGTCGCAGACCACCAGGACGCGATCACCCTTGCCCAACCCGCGATTCCGAAGCAGTTCTGCAATGACCAGGGAACGATGAGCGAGCCGTTCGTAGGACACGACCTCGCCGTGGTGCCGTATGGCGGGCGTTGCCGCCTGCTCTGCAGCAACCTGCAGCAGGCGCTCTCCAAAGGGGGCTACGGTTGACATCGGCAATGTTGACTCCTTGCTTCCGGCATTTGCTGACTGCTGCAACCGGTTCACAGGCGGCTTCACCGTGCGAGAGGCCTTTCCCTTCTGCGAGGTAAGATCAGCGTGGCTTCATGCAGCCTCTGGGAACCACCTCCAGAGCTCCTTTTTTCGCGGCCCGTGCAGGTCTTGACGTGTCGCGTCGAAAACATTGTCACGCACAGACAGTTTCCGGACAGTCGAACCCAAGTCCGGCAGGAGACCACGATGACACCGCGAGAACGCATTCTGGCGGCGGTTGAGTTCAAAGGACCCGACCGCTGCCCGATACACCACTACATCTTCCCAGGCGCGATCTGGCGTTACGGACAGAAGCTGCTCGACCTGTGCGACAAATACCCCGATGACTTCGGAAACGAGAACATCAAGGCCAACACCAAGCCCCGCGAATGGAACGAGAGCATGGACGATGTCGTGGAGTGGACGGATCCGTGGGGCACGGTGTGGCGGCGTCTGCGGGGATATACCTCGGGTGAGGTATTGAGGCCCGCCATCTCGGACTGGGATGCCTGGAAAGACTATGAGTTCCCGCCTCACCCAGACGACAGTTACTATGAGGAATTCGCGGCGCGGATTAGACAACGGCATCCGCAGGAATTCGTGACCGGCAGCGGCGGCGGCTTCTTCCAGCACATGCAGCACCTGCGCGGCCCGGCCAACTACTTCACGGACCTCGCCGAGGACAACGAAGGGGTCAACGAACTGGCCGACAGAATGGTCCAGTACAACCTCTACTCCATCGAGCGCTATCTGAAGGCGGGCGTGGACTGCATCGCGTTCGGCGATGACTGGGGTGCCCAGGATCGCCTGCTCATTCACCCGGATGCCTGGCGGCGCTTCTTCAAGCCCCGCTACGCGCGCATGTTCGAGGTCGCTCGCGATGCCGGAGCGCAGGTCTGGTTCCACGTCGACGGCTGGATTCTGGACATCATAGATGACCTAATCGAGATCGGTGTCACCATTCTGAACCCCCAGCACGCCTGCATGGACACGCGACGCGTGGGGGAAGTCTGCGGCGGGCGGGTCTGCATCCGCACGGACATTGACCGCCAGTGGGTGATCCCCTATGGAACCCCCGAGGATTGCATCAATGCAGTCAAGGAGGCCATAGAGGTGTTCGGCAACTTCAACGGCGGCGTCATGCTACACGGTGAGGTTGGGCAGGATGTGCCTTTCGAGAACATCGAGGCCTTGTATTCAGGTTTCTACGAGTACGGCAAGTACCCGCTGGACTGGCTGCATGAGCGGTAGGCAGGAGCACGCCTGGAATCGCCCCTCTGTGCTACTGCCTGAAAGGTGGCCGGAAGATGGTTGTGCGGACGCTTCTCATAGCTGCTTTGCTGACGTTGGCCGGCGAATCGTGCCTGGCGCAAGCGGAAACTGAGCGGTCGTACCTGCGCCCCGGCACGGCGGAGGTCGGCGGCATCAGTGACCTGTGCCTCATCTATCATGGCAGACAGGCTCGCGTGCCCTGGACGAAGGAAGCGCTTATGCCCTACGTGGCGCACGTGGACGAGCAGGGCACTCCGCAGGACTGGATGTTCGACAGCTTCCTGTTCATCGAATTCGCCACTGATGGCGGCGCGATGCTGCATTACTACGCCAAGGACAAGGTCCAGGCCACGGCCGCGGACTGGGTCTGGCTGGCGGATTGCTGGTTCCGCGAGGAAACGGGGCTAATCGGCCTTGAACAGGCCGTGGCTGCTGCCGGTCAGGCACTCGGCGACGCCGACCACACCGTCGGCGTCGTGATCACAGTGCCAAAGCCGCTTGCGGAGATCGCGTCATTCGGCCCCCTGGCAGGCGAGACGGACACGCTGGACCTGAGCCGTGAAGAGAGCGGACAGAAGGTCCTAGCTTGGTATATCGAGCGCGTGCTTGCTCAGTGGGGCGAACACGAATACCCCCATTTGCGCCTGTTGGGCTTCTACTGGCTCGCCGAAGGCATCGGGCAGGGAGAGCATGACCTGGTCAAGTGGACGGCCGAGCATGTGCACGAGCGGGGCTATAGGCTGTACTGGATACCGTACTTCGGCGCTGGCGGCCTCCAGGAATGGCGCAACCTGGGCATTGACGCAACCATGCTCCAACCCAACTACTTCTTTCACGAGAATGCTACACTCTACCGCTTCCTGGCCACGACAAAACGCGCGCTCAAGGCCGGATCGGGGATCGAGATAGAGTTCGATGGCCGGGCGCTGACCGACGATACGTTCCGCGATAAGTTCTACGCCTATCTCGACGCTGGAGTGTACTACGGGTGGATGAACGACGCCCTGCTCGGCTACTACGAGGGTGGGGGCGCGGTGAAGCTGTTCGCCGAGACGCCGGGTACGGGAAGAGAGCTATATGACGCCGTCTATCGCTTTGTCAAGGGCACCTATGAGATGTCGGGGCGAACCGATTTCTCAGGCTTGGAGCTTGTCGCACGCGACAACAGCGACAACCTCGCTCTGGCCTCCAAGGGCGCCAAGATCCATGGTTGCGTCCGCCGCGACGACTACCCTGAACTTGTGCCGGAGAAGATCATTGACGGCGATATGGACAACTATGGGGGCATGTACGGCTTCGGCTTCTTTGCCTGGCCGAACAGCTTCACCATAGAGCTGCCCGAGGCCGCTACCGTCGCCCGCACTCAGACCATGTTGCATGACAGTGTCGGGCAGTCCTTCAGGTATCGGATCGAGACATCGCTGGATAATCAGAACTGGGAGCCGGCCGTGGACAAGAGCGAAGGCGAGTGGCAGGGTTGGCAGGTGGACAAGTTTGCACCCCGCCAGGCCAAGTATATCCGTTTCACAGGCCTCTACAATTCCGCTAACCAGAACTTCCAGGTCATCGAGTTCGAGGTCTATCCGACGCACGATTGAGACGCGCGTAGCGGCGTGTCCCCGCCTCGGGCTATGGCTTCCTGGTTAGTTCGGCCATGCCGGGTATCCACACCTCGTCTCCCGGCCCAGCCATCACCACCCAGAAGCGCGGATGAGAAGCATCGGTGCCCTTGGGAAAATCCTCCGCCTTCAGCGGGGCCATGCCGGTGCGGTCTATAATCACCCGGTCACCTGCAGCCAGCCTTCCCTGGGGCTGCAGGAGGCTGTTGAGTACCGTCATGCCGGTCGCCGCGTGCGGAGTATCAACGCTCGTCACGATGCGGCTCTGGTCGGCGACGACCTCGTTGACAGGGCCGCCAGCAACACGCATGTCTTCGTCACTGACGGAGAAGTGAGTGGCATCTATCACCTTCTGCATGGTGAGCGAGTCGGCGAAAGTGTCGGGGGCGACGATGACCGTCTGCCCGGGAACCGCCTGATGCGTCAGCAGCGGATCGGCGATCTCCACAATGCCCTTCGCATAGTCCACCGACACGATCCTGGTCTTCTGCAGGCCGCTGCTTCTCAGCGCAAACTCTCCCAGTCCCAATTCGGTGCCATTGAGCAGCATTGCTTTCTGCGGCTTGCCATCGGCATCCAGCACCAGACACGCCGCCTGTCCGGTCACGCTCACCTTGGCGTCAAGCTTGTATCTCTGCTCGGGTGTGAGTGAGTGGAAGGCGTAATGAGTGCTCCCGTCGAGCAGTTCGATGCGCACCGCGACCGCCTGGCCGTCGTCCGGCTCCAGAGCGACCGCCGACACACGCTTGATGAATGGCGTCTGCATGTACGGTTCATACACGGTGACGAAGCTGCTGGCCAGATCCTCGCCGACACGCCGCCGGAACATGAACTGGACGGTGTCGGGGAGATAGTCGTACTTCTGCGGCTTGCTGTCGGCGGCGATTATCTCCTCATCGCTGCCGACCAGATGCGCCCGCAGGCCAATGCCCTGCCAGGGATACTGCGTCTTGCCCTCTCCAGGCTCTTTGAGCCGCCACTCGAATACGGCCTCGCCTTGCAGCGGCGCTCTGCGAACGTTGAAGAAGTACTGGAATCCGCTGCCGCGATACCCGCCATAGCTCATTGTGCCCAGCGGCTTGGCGGCATATCTCTCGTCATCGTAGAAGTGCTCGTAGGGCACGTCTTCGCCGGCGAGAGTGCCCTTCTCCTGCACCGGCCCCAGCGGCGGCATGCATGAGGTCTCTGACGGAGCGCCGAGAGCCACATAGTCATGCTGCTTGCCGCCGCGCACGTAGAATACGTCAAACAAGTAGCTTTCAGTAGGATTAAGCTCCACAAGCAGGTGGGCACGCCGGTACAGACTCACCTTGCCGCTGTAGGCGCCTTCGCACGATGCATCCACTACCTGCGCGAATCCTGCCGGCTGGTAGGCGTAGAGCTTGCCCGGCCCACGAGTCTGCGCCCCCGCGTCAACCACCACGGTGTTGTGTGCGGCAGTGTTGCTGAAGAACGCATACCGTTTGTGGTTGAATGCGTCGGTCTGCTCCGGGTAGCCGATGTCGGTCAGCAGCGCGTTGCCCTGTGAGAACAGCAGCATGTTGAGTTGATCGGCGTGCCTGTGTTGCGGGTAATCGCCGTAGAATAGCAGGCTGGCGGTGCGGTTCTGGGCGCTGCCGTTCTGCAGGTACGCCAGCCCATAAGCCGGGAAGTGGAACGACTTCACGCCGAGCTCCACGGGGCCGGCGTCCGGAAGCTCGGCCACGATTTCGTCAACCGGCTTGCGGAACAGGTCACGGCCCGCCCCCGGATTGGCACGCATGATCCGAGCGATGCGCGGGTCCTGCCAGTGCGGAATCGCCAGCGCCGCCACGTCCGCGCTCAGCGGTCCACCTCTGGCGAACATGTTACCCGTATCGCCCAGCGGGGGGACGAACTTCTCCGCTATCATCACGTCAAACTGCCAGGTGAGTAGCTTCTGGAACCTGGGATTGCTGAAGTAGTTGACGCCCACCTCTGTCAGCGCCGAGGCGACACTGGCCAGGTTCCGCACCCAGCCGCCATTGTACCCGATGGATTCCTGTGGCATACCATCGCGATAGACGAGGTTGACCAGCGCGTCACGCATCCCAATGTCCTGCGCCGTTGCAGGCCTGGGATTGTCCACGATGTACTCGATCATCTCGTCCGACGTCGGATGCTGTTCCTTCTCATTGAGCACCGCGGCCAATAGGAGGAGCGAATTCTGGTGGCTGCCGTAGTTGCCGGCGTTGCGACCGCTCCCGTCGGTGATGTCACGGGCAGCGGTCATCAGCAACCTTTCGCGTATCGCAGTATCCATCTCTTCAGCCGTCTGTCCGGTCAGCTTCTGAAGCTCTTCGTCCTCGGGCAGGAATGGCCGAATGGCGTCGTAAGCCAGCGCGCACTCTCTGGGTGTCCGCGTTTCCCATATCATGTTCGTCCATCTACCGCGATAGTTTCGGTTATGCTCCTTGCCCTCACGGGACTGTGTCTCGTAGAAATAGTCGGGGTAGTACTGGGCAAGTTGCCAAAGCATCAGAGCGCACTTGTGAGCGCAGACTTTGGCCTTTTCCGGGTCCTCAGCAACCAGCGCAGCGTCTCCCAGCGCGCGGATTGCCGGGAGCGTGAAGCTGCTCATGCTCCAGTGGGCGTAATAGGCCACAAACCAGTAGTTGGCGTCATCGCCCTGCTTGTTCCAGCCCCAGCCATCATCCACATACTGGGTGTGCAGCGGGTCGTTTGGATCGGGATGCTCGGCATTAAACAGCAGCGAACGGTCTCTCATCCCCGAGGCCAGAAATGCTGCGAAATCGTTGGATGGGTACTCCTCGCCGCCCACCGGGCACTTGATCTTGTACGGCTTGTCCATGTCAATGATCCAGCGATAGAGTCCCTTCTCGTGAACCTTGACGCCGTGCACCGGGCAGCCGAAGTTGTGGACCTGGTAGCCGCGCGGGACCTGCGGCGGCACTACGAGCGCGCGCAGCCTGTCATCATCATACTTGGCCCAGTTCTCGCCCGCTGATACCAGAGCGTCGCGCTGCTTCCTCGCCCAGTCGTACTTCCCAAGGTTGCTGCGCATGATGTCCATCTTCGCAGCGCTATAATAGTTGCGTTCGAAGGCGGCCCTTGCTGGCGCTACCATGATGCAGAGCAACATTGCCCAGACCAGTAGCGGCTTCATCGCCATCAACTCCCCTGCCCAGTAGGTGCATATCATCTGTCGGTATCTTGGCCGCTGGCTTCCATGTGACCTGCACGTTCGCAGGCAAGCAGGCGTGAGGGAAACAGCACCTTGAGGAACGGCAGTGCGGCCGAATGCCCTGCCCCTCAGCCGGCAGCAACCGCTGCGGAGGTGAATGCTGAGGGTGGGTAAGGTGGCCGCGCTACGGCCGTCCCCCCTGCAGGATATGTCAGGGACGTGGCACTAGACGACAAGGCGCTGGAGGCGTTCGTTGATTCTGAGGAGCTTACTGCGGGCGCGCAGTGCGACTCTCAGGTCGGGGTGAGTGGCCTTCAGCTCCCACTGGCCGTGATCCATCACCGGCTCCACCACGAAGAGAGGCCTGCCCATGACGGGCGGCAGCCTGCGGATGTACTTGAATGCAGGAATCTGCCGGAGTGCGCGACCCGCATCATGGAACTCGGCTTTCGCGCTCTGCTGGGTCTGCATCACCTGCATCATGCTCGCGAACTGGCGCTCCGCCCATTCATCACCAGCCTGGCGCATCAACTGCCAGTGGTTGAGTGCCTTCTCCATGTCCTCGGGGTTATTTCGCAGCATATATGCCAGGCCGATGTTGCGGTGCAGCACGGGGTTTTTCGGCTCCACCTTGAGTGCCTGCGAGAAATAGTGAATGGCCGTGGAGATCAACTGGCGTGCCTTGCCCATCGTGTCTGCGCCCGATTGCCCTGCCGTACGTTTGATGTGGAACTGATGAGCGAACTCCTGCCCCTGCTTCGCGAAGGCCAGCGCCAGGCTATTGTTGGCCGCCACGCTGTTCTCCATCTGCACCAGCCGGCGCAGCGCCTTCGTGGCGTCATCCACGTCGCCCAATTCGTAGCAGACCATCCCCAGGTTGGCGAAAACGTCCGCCGTTGCGTTGACGTCGGCGGCCGCCTTCTCGAGGTGGGCACGCGCCCGCCTGAAGAGCTGCCGGACCTCCGGCACCAGTTCGTCGGGCGTGACGGCCCGGTCCTGCTGCAGCCTGTCGGCGGCCTCGGCGAAAGCTGTGCCCGCACAAAAGTGGGTCTGGCTGTCTTCTCCCAGGAGCTTCATCGCCTGCTCGAAGTGCTGGGCGGCGATCTCGGGCTCGCCCTTGAGGTAGTAGGCCAGACCCAGATTGAACCGCGACTCGGCCGCTATGCCACCCTTGTCGGTCAGGTTCTTCTCAAAGGCGGCGATGCTCGCCCTCAAGGCACTGTCGAACAGGTCCTGTTCCGTGCGGTTCATGTTCTGCTTGCGACGTCCCAGCGAGACCATCAACTGTGTCACGCCGAGGTCGAACACCAGCTCGATATCGTAATGGCGGCCCTCTTGCAGCCGCCTGATGATGGCCAGTCCCTCATCATATCTGCCCACGGCGGTGGCAGCGCGAGCAGCATTGGCGGCTGCGGCCACGTTGCCAGGCGCCACCTCCGACGCGCGCTGGAAGTGGGCATCGGCCTCGTCATAGTTGCCCAGCCGCCACTCGATGGCCCCCAGGTTGCTGAGTATATCGCCATCGTCAGGCCGCAGCGACGCCGCCTTCTCCTCATACTCACGGGCCAGTCTGTAGTCCTTGGTCGCTTCGCAGGCCACTGCCGCGTTATGCCAGGCCAGCCCCAGAAGCGGGTCGTCGTGTGGCACGTCATGGAATAGCTGAATGGCCTCCTCATAGCGTCCTTGCCGAACGCATATGCACCCCTCATTGACTATGGCCGCGGCCTGCCGGGCATCGAGCCGGATGGCGCGCTTGAGGGTCCTGTCCGCAGCACTGTAATTCTCCCTTACCGCCAGCACGGCACCCAAACTGGCCAGGATGTCGGCGTCGCTGGACGCGAATTGAGCGGCTGCGGCGAGGTTGATGACAGCGGTCTGCGTATCGCCGTCGCGAAATGAGAGAACGCCGAGATTGGCTTGAGCGTGGGGGTAGAGCGGCTGCCGAGCGAGTGCCATCTGTAGTGAGATGCGCGCGGCTGCCGGGTCGCCAAGTTGCATGTGCCGCACCGCCATGTTGTTTAGCGCCCGCGCTCCGGCCGCCTGCAGCACGTCCTCCAATGAGGAGGGCAACTCTGCATGGGCCGGCATGGTTGCCAGTAGTGTCGCCAGGTTGTCGAGGCTCAGGGCATCGTCCGGCTGCTGCAGCAATGCTTCCCCCAGCGCTCCGGCCGCCTCCTCCCATCGCGTTTCAGCCGCCTCGGCAGCAGCGAGCGCGTTCAGAAGGCCAGTGCTGGGCTCATCTTCGCGGCGAGCCGACGTCAGACACTTAGCGGCGTCTGCATAAGCTCCGCGCAGATAATGCGCCACACCCAGATCAATCAGCGTCTGTGTGTCCGGATCCTGCTGCTGGAGTAGACGCCTCGCCCGCTCCGCCCGCTGACGAAGCAATGCGCGCCAGTGGTTGGCGATGGTCCGATACCACTCTCTCAACAGGAAGTGCAGGGCCAGTCGTGGGATAGCAACAGCCAGATACCCGAGAAAGGCGCCGCCGATGCCGCCTACCCCGAGGGTCAGCCACGTGCTTTCGGTCGAGACCTTCCGCGCATAGATGACACCCAAGGCAGCGCCAACCAGCACCGCGACCACGGTGACCAGTCGCCGTGCCCACCGACGCGGCAACCCATGTCGCGCCCTGCGTGCTGTCGCGCCTGCCATGGGCTCCCGGCTGACCGTCTCAGCCTGTGTGCCCATGTCCCCTCACTCCTCTCCTGCCACCAATACGGCCTCCCCCCTGTAGACGGCGCTGTTCTGCACAGGCAGTATACCACGAACGAACCAACCTCTCTCATAAATGATTACCCAATCTTGGCACAAAACATTCCTCAGCTGCCATGACCAGGCGCGACGAACGGGCAAGGAATGGACAATCACATGGTTGAGGTCTGTCGCTGCCAAACGTTCCCCTGCAGCCCGTCCGCTGGCAAGCGAGACGTGCAGCGAGTTTTTTCACACAAAGAAGGATAACCCTTCAGTGTGGGAGAATTGGACTCCGTAGAACAGGCACAGACCACGCGGGCGGTTGGCGGGAACGCAGCGGCTGCCCGGGAGGACACGGTGCATTCGTGGGCATCGTGTTTTCATGAGGGACGAGGGCGATACGATGACTGACCAGGCAATGCAGGAGATCCCGGTCGTTTGGCTGCAAGGTTCCGGCTGCTCCGGATGTTCCGTCTCTCTGCTGAACTCCGCAGCGCCACGCATAGCCAATGTCTTGCTGGAAGAGGTCGTTCCCGGCAAACACGTTCAGCTACGCTTTCACCCGACCGTGATGGCCGCCTCGGGCGAGTTGGCGCTCGAGATCGCGCACGATGCACGTGAAGGCGGAGAAGGCTATGTGCTCTTCCTCGAAGGCGGCATACCCGAGAAGATACCGCACATAGGCGGTGCTACGCCTGACGGCGACGAGCTGAGCATCGTTGACGAATTTGTCGGCCTCGCCAAGAACGCACTGTGCGTTGTCGCGGTGGGCGCCTGTGCCGCGTTCGGCGGGATCCCCGCAGCAGCACCGAACCCGTCGGGGTCCAAGCCTGCGAGCCGGGTACTGAAGGAACACGGCATTGACACACCGTGCGTGAATGTGCCCGGCTGCCCCCCGCACCCCGACTGGATCCTGGGGACGGTCGCACAGATTCTGCTGCACGGTCTGCCCGCCGCAGGAGACCTGGACGAGCACGGCCGGCCCCGGGCCTTCTATGGCCAACTCATCCACGAGAACTGCTCGCGACGCGCGGATTTCGATGCCGGCAGGTTCGCCTCTCACCACGGCGAGCCCGGATGCCTCTACGAACTGGGGTGCAAGGGCCCGGTTACGTACAGCGACTGCCCGCTGCGGCAGTGGAACGGCGGAATCAACTGGCCGGTCGGCGCAGGCAGTCCCTGCCTGGCCTGCGTCGAGCCCGGTTTCCCGGACGTAGGAAGCGCCCTGTACAAGAAAATCGCCAGTTGCGAACTGCCCAGGATTGAGCGGGATGCGACCGGTCAACTGCATTTCGTCACGCCCTGGTCCAGCCGGTGCTCCGAACCGGGCAAGGAGTCCTGACAGACGCGCATCATCGCCACACACATGCATTGGGCAAGGAGAGTCCAGAATGGGACGCATTGTGATAGACCCGGTTGGCCGTGTTGAAGGACACCTCAGTATTGACGTGACGGTGGATGGCGGCGAGGTTAAGGACGCTCGCGTCGCCAGCCCGATGTTCCGGGGCTTCGAGCAGATTCTGGTCGGTCGCCACCCTATGGACGCCCAGCGCCTGACCACGCGCGTTTGCGGAGTATGCCCGGCGGTGCACTCTGTCTGCTCCAGCCTAGCCCTCGACCAGGCCATCGGTGTCGCCGGCCAAGTGCCTGACAACGGCCGCATCATCCGCAACTTAATCCTCGGCAGCAACTTCCTCCAATCCCACATCCTCCACTTCTACGTGTTGGCCGCGCTTGACTACGTTGATCCGGTGGCTGCGTCCGACTATGACGGGAATGACCAGGGAATGCTGCGGCTGGCGGAGTTCCTACAGCGTGGCAAGTTGGCTCCCTTTGCGCCGCGATATGAAGGTGACCTTCGCCTGGACAAAGAGACCAATGCAGCGGCCCTGTCCCACTACGTGCGCGCACTGGACATGCGCCGGATCTGCCATGAGATGGTCGCGACCTTCGGCGGCAAGATGCCGCACGAGGTCGCCTGTGTGCCCGGCGGCACCTGTGAAGTCCCCACCGACGACAAGGTGGCGTCGTTCCTGGGCAGGTTGCAGGACGTGCGGCACTTCATAGATGAGTGCTACATTCCTGACATCGTGGCAGTTGCCAAAGCGTATCCGGACTACTTCGAGATCGGGAACGGCTGCGGGCGGTATCTGTCCTACGGCGTATTCGATCTGGACGCGAGCGAGACTGACCTGATGAAGCGGCCTCGCTATCTGCCTTCCGGCGCCCTCAATGGAGGGCCGCAGGCCGTGGACGCCGCGGCCATTACCGAGGACCTCAAGTATTCCTACTTCGAAGATCAGTGTACCCACCTGCATCCATCAGAAGGGCGAACCGAGCCCAAGAGCGACAAGCAGGGCGCCTATAGCTGGGCCAAGGCCCCACGGCTGAACGGCGACCCGTATGAGGTCGGGCCGCTGGCCAGGTGGCTGGTGGCTTACCGGGCCGGCGATGAGAGAGTCAAGCCGGCCGTGGAGAGCTTGCTGTCCGCCCTCGGCGCTGATGTCACGGCGCTGCAGTCCACTCTGGGTCGTCATGCGGCACGGGCCCTAGAGACCAAGCTTATCGCCGACGCGATGGCCGAATGGGCCCTTCAGCTAGAGCCCGGTGCGTCGGTTTGCGCCGACTATGAGCTCCCGGAGGCAGGCAGCGGCACCGGCATGGTGGAAGGGCCGCGGGGGTCGCTGTTGCATCACATAGACATTGAGGACAGCGTCATATCCCGCTATCAGCTCGTGGTGCCGACGACCTGGAACGTCTCGCCCCGCGATGACAACGACCAGCCCGGCCCCATCGAGCAAGCTTTGATGGGAACCAGCATTCGAGACGAGGCCAACCCGTTTGAGGTGGTGCGGATAGCCAGGTCGTTCGATCCCTGCCTGGCGTGTGCAGTCCACATCATTGACGCCGGAGACAACGAGTTGGGCCTGTACAGGATAGTATGAGCAAGGGTGAGCCCAGGCGGGTAGTCATTCTGGGCATCGGGAACCTGCTGCTTGGTGACGAGGGTGTCGGAGTGCATGTAGCCCGTCGGCTAGCGGGAGTTGAGCTGCCCGAGGGAGTGGAGGTCATTGAGGGCGGCACCAAGCCCGTGGAGAGCCTGGGTTCGGTAGGTGACATCGCCAAGCTCATCATTGTGGATGCAGTAGCCGGACAGGGGCATCCAGGAGCCGTGTATCGCCTGCCGGCGTCGGTCGTGCCCGATTCTGAAGCGCAACTGTCGCTGCACGAGTTTACACTAGCCGAAGCTCTCGTTGACTGGAACTTGCAGGGGCTTGACGAGACTCGGATTGTCATCATTGGAGTAGGAACGCAGGAAGTGGACTGGGGAACCAATCTTTCGCCAGAAGTCGAGGCAAGTCTGCCGGCCGTCCTCGAGACCGTCATCGCCGAGGCAGCGGCAGAAAGGACGAAAAGGGAATGATAGCCAGCAAGCCGAAGCCGATTGATGAGATTGTGGAGTATCTGGACGGCGATGATGCGGTTGTGGTTGTCGCCTGCACCGGCTGCCCGGAGGGCTGCGATAGCGGCAATGCCGACGAATTGGATCGCCTGGAGGCGGCTCTGGCGGAAAAGGGCAAGCGTATCGTGGCCAGGATTCCCGTTGACTTCTTGTGCAACAAGACGCTTATCGCTCGGCGTCTAATGGCCCACCTGGAAGCGCTCAACGAGGCCGATTCATTGCTCGTCTCATCGTGTGGCATCGGGGTGCAGGCCGTCGCCGCTACGGTGGACAAGGCCACTCACCCGGTTCTCGACACTATCTCGATGGGTGGCTTCCAGGGGCTGTGGCCGGGTGAAGAACGGTGCCTCGAGTGCGGTGACTGCGTGCTGCACTACACCGGGGGCATATGTCCCCGCGTCGCCTGCTCGAAAGGCCTAGTGAGTGGCCAGTGCGGCGGCGCCGACGTGGATGGTACCTGTGAAGTTGACAAGTCCATCCCCTGCGGCTGGACCAGGATCTACCAACGGCTGGAGAAACTCGGGCGCACAGAGCTGATGTACAGACCGATACCGGCACTGGACCATCGCAATCTGTTCGGGGATGTGCGGCACCGAGGAACGAGTTGGTGGGCGCTGGAAGAGGCGAAGCTCGGCCGTCAGTTGCCGACGGATGAGGAGGCCGGGAAGTAACTCCACAGGGCGCATGATTACAGCGTCTGTTCGTCCAGTCCCTTACGCACTGCTTGCCCCAGGCGCTGAAGGTCCAGCGGCTTCTGCACGAACCCCTTGAGCCCCTTCCCCTGCAGAGCGGCGACCCTATCCTCCACAGCGTACCCGCTCATGATGAGCATGCTGACGTCCGGGTCTACCTTCGTGAGCTCCTCGAAGAGCTTGTCGCCGCTCATCTCGGGCATCGTCAGGTCAGACAGGACAAGCGCTATCTCGTCCCCCCGCGTCCGGTGTACGTATAGTGCCTCCTTGCCGTTGGTCGCGGTGACGACGTTGTAGCCCAGCGAGTGCAGCATGGCCTCGCTAATGCCCAGAACGACAAGGTCGTCTTCTACCACCAACACAGTCTCACCGCTGCCGGCGACGCCTTCACGGGCCATGTCGGGCTCGTGTGAGACCTCTCCATCGAGTGTAGGCAGATAGACCTTGAATACGCTGCCCTGCCCCACTTCGCTGTACACATGAATGTGCCCGCTGTGGTCCTGCACGATCCCATACACCATCGCCAGGCCCAAACCAGTGCCCTCACCAGCCTCCTTGGTCGTGTAGAACGGCTCGAAGATACGCTGCTGAACTTCGGGCGGAATCCCCATACCGGTGTCCCTCACGGTGACACATACGTATTCCCCTGGTGTGGCTGTCGCAAAGTGGCGGCAGTATTCCTCGTCCAAGACGGCGCGGCTAACCTCAAGGAACAGCTCGCCGCCATCGGGCATGGCGTCGCGGGCGTTGGTTACCAGGTTCATGATGATCTGCTGTATCTGAGTGGGATTGGCGCCGACCAGTCCTAGGTCATCGGACCAGGTGACCCGCACCTCTATGTCTTCCGGCAAGGCATGTCTGATGATCTTCACCGTTTCCTTGAAAAGGGGCACGAGAGCCAATGGCTTGCGTTCGGTGGGAGTGCGGCGACCAAAGGCCATGAGAGACCCGATGAGGTGAGCTGCGCGGCGTCCCTGCTCGGGTATCTTGGCGATGAGGTCGTACACCTCGCTGCCGGGCTCCAGCCGGCGCAGCGCCAGCTCCGTCAGGCAGATGATGCCCGTGAGCAGATTGTTGAAGTCGTGGGCGACACCGCCAGCAAGGGTGCTGAGCGACTGCAGCTTCTGCGCGTGGAAGAGCTGCTGCTCGAGGGACTTGCGTTCCTCCTCCGCCCGCTTTTGCTGCGTTATCTCGCGTAGAGATGCCAGGTACGCCATCTGGCCGTCCCACTCGGTCTCTGTCGCACGCATCTCCGCAATGCGCGGCCCCTCCTCGTCCGGAGGAAGCTCAATCTCCGTGGCTTCTCCAGGAACAACCGGGAAGCCGAACTCGTGGCCCTGCAATCCGTGTGTGGACAATCCGAATAGGGACTCGGCGGCCGAGTTGGCAAAACGCGTTATCCCCCGCTCATCCACGATGATGAGCGCGTCCGCGTTGCGGTCAATGACGTTGTGGAACCGCGCCAACGTAGCCTTCAACTGCTGGGTGCGTTCCTCGAGTAGCTCCCGCAGTTCGCTTACGGTCTCACTGGCTATCTCGATCTGTGCCATACGTTAACACTGGCTTTCTGCCGACGGCATTCAGGTCAATCCTGCTGCTGCCCTCTGTTGCATACTATGCCGCGTTGCTTGCTGTATTCGTTCGACCCCGACGGACAGGTACGACGCCTGTGCCAACGACGTGCGCATACTGTCAATACGGCCAGGTCCTCAGTTCGTTTGCCGGCGAACCGCACTGATTCGCTCCTTCTGTTGATTGCGCCAGCCCGGCTTTCATGATGCAGCGCCCTTCCTGGCCAATCTGTTACAACGCGCCCATTATAGGTAAGGGGTGTTCTACATCGCGTCAACGCTCGTTCAAGTGTTACGCAAAGTCACACGACGGTTCTGCGAAGGAGAAAAGGCCCGCCGGATTGGCGGGCCTTTCGTATTGCCTGATGCTGTAACAACTCCAGGACAGTCCGGCTCAGTTAGGGTACGGGGTCTCCTGATAGGCGGGGGCGTTCACCATGCAGAGATCACCTGTGCTCGGCTTCCAGCTAATCACGTTCTTCGCAGCATCCCAGATCGGGACGCGGCTCTCGTTGTGTACCTTCAGGTAGATCTTCACCTGCAGATTGTCCATGTCAAAGGGAGCATTGACCGGATAGATGCCCATCTTGGGCGACCACCACTGTCGCCAAACGACCTTGTCTTCATGCTCGCCGTCGGTCAGCTCCACTCTGTCCATCCGCACACGCGTCCAGCCTCCGGCCCACTGCCCCGCCATCGGCAGGTTGCCCTGGGCGAGGTCAATGAGACTGGGCCCGGAGCCGTATATGGAGCCGTAGTCCTCGCCTGACCAGCTAACATAGCTGCCCACAACGCCCCCATCATGCAACTCGTTGGGGTCCACTGTACCCCTCATGTAGTCCTGGACACGACCAATCGGGTCGGCTTCGTTAAGCAGCCCAAGGCCGAGGCTGAAGCCCGCCCCTGCCAATTGGCCATAGAGCTTCGAGAGGTTCTGGGATATGAGGCCGCCGGGGTTCCAACTGCTGCTGACCGTGGACCAGTATGCGGGCCCCTGTTGGATACCCACGACCACATCGTCCACAGTAGCCTGTCCGGCTACGGTATGGTAGTGCAACCCAAGATGCACCCGGAAGATGCCGTGGCGAACAGTGACCTGGTAGGACGGCCCGGTGGCTATGGAGGGGACGACTTCCACCTGGGCTCGGGCGGTTGTATCGAAGTGCCGCTCCCTGCGGTAACTGGTAATCTTCTCCAGGCCGAAGTTGACTGTGCGCGCCTCGCCATCGCTCAAATTCGTAACGGATTGAACGCCCAGAGTATAGCCGTCCCTGAAGGCCAGTATCTGACAGTCGCGGTCCGCAGCTACATTCTGTATCGTGAAGTAGCCCTGTGTATCGGTCTTGGCCGACCGCGGAGCTCCAGTAATCCAGACCTTCACGCCGTTCAGTCCGTCTGTGCTATTGGCTCTGGTGACCCGTCCGCCGATGGTGGCCCGCGGCCCGGGTTCCAGCGTCACCGCAAGCTCGTAGTTGCCGTCCGCGTTCGGCGTCATCTCGCTGATATCGAACATCTGCTCACGAGGAATATAGGAGTACGCCCAAGCAGTAAGGGTCTGCTTCTGCGGCAGAACGTCGAGCAGCTTGAAATGCGGGCCGGTACCGACATTGGGTGACCAGCGTTCCTTGATGCCGACATGCACAGCCTCGTCGGCTATCAGGTTCGCCTGCGTGTGCTGTGGGCTGCCATAGACGCTGCCGCTGACCGTGGCTGGCTCCTGCAGCTTGACTGTGACTTCCGTGGTCCGCCCCTCGGTAACGGTGAAGTCCGCGTCCGGACACTGGGGGATATAGCAGATATACCCGCTGTCCGTGCGTTGCTGATATCTATCGGTGAGGACAGCTTCTTTCTCATAGGTGCCGGCCGGCACATCGGGGATTTCGAGGTAGCCTTGCTCGTCGGTGCGCTCCCAGAACCAGCTCTTCAGTTGTACCGGCACATCGGCGATTCCCTGGCTGGGGTTGTCCTTGCGTACTACCCGCACCTTGAGGGTGCCGCCAGGCGGTCGCACGTTGACATTGAACCTGCACTCGTTGTTCTCTCGCACAAGGTCGCCAAGCGTGTCCTGCGGGTCCACAACGACTTTCAACTCGTGTTGGCCGGGTGATACGTCCGTCAGGTCAATGGGGAACTCGATGGTCTTGGCCGAGAGGTCGGCACGGTTCCCTGACTGGTCGGGAATGTTGAAGTGAATGAGTTGCCTGCTGAACATGTTCGGATCGCGTGTCAGCCACGGCACCTGGCTGAAGCCCCACTCCTGTCCGTCGAGCAGTGCCTGTACCGGAACCAGAGTAAAGACGCCGGCCAGGCGAGGATTGCCAACCAGCACTTCGAGCTTGGTCGGGCGCTGTACGTACCCCGGCTGCAAAAGAGGTGTATTAGGATGCAATATGGGGGTCCCCATCACCGATACATCGTTCAGACCGCGGACCGTGTGTCCGTCTATCACCATGCGGTCCTGGGTTCTGCGGCCGTCCACCACGACGTACTGGATTCTCGCGCCGTTGTTATCGGCGTTCGCGTCATCGTATATGCCGCCAGTCACGATGCTAACGAGTATGGTCTGCTTGCCCAAGCCCGTAATCACGTCGTATTTCAGGTTCCCCGGCCCGGAGGGATGCTGGGAACTGGTGGGATGGTAGTAGCTATAGCTCGTGGTCGGCAGTGCCTGGCCGTTCCACCAGGGGTTATCGGGATCAGGCTCCATCAGGAGACTGAGTCTGGGTAGGTTGTAACTGCGCACCTGGTCGGTCTGGAACAACGGTGTCTGGTGGCCGCTGGTGTCGCGTATATCAATGCCGCAGTGCACGCCGCTCGTGTACGCGTTCAAGTGCAAATCGGGACCGTCCGTGCCGTCTGCCCGTCCGAAGTACTGCGCACCGATGTTGTGTATCTCGAAACGCGGCTTCAGAATGGTGCCAATCGCGATGCGTTCACCGGGCTGCGGCTCAATAATCACCGGATAGAGATCCGGCTTGGCGGCCGTTTCAGTCCCTGTCGTCGTATCGGTCGGTTGGGTCGTGTCTGTTGGCTGCGTCGTATCGGTCGGTTGAGTGGTGTCCGCCGCCTGCGCGCTGCCGGATGTGCTGGCCGCCGGGCCGCCGGTGATGGTAGCGTAGTAGATCCGCCTCTTGTTCCCGTGCCCCTCTCCCGCCTTCTTGGCGATGACCGCGGCGTGCGCAGTGCCCTGCAGATCCAGGAAGAGGCTGAGTGTGTCATAGCTCACATCATTGAAGCCAATTGCCTCCACCTGACCGGGCGGGCGCGTCAACTCAACCGGATCGCCCGGGCCGGCGCTGTCTACCCAGCGGAAATAGAGCTTTCTCTCGTCCGCCACCTTCCAGTAGTAGAACAGCCCTATCGCTCCGCGGCCGTTGGAGATGAGCCGGTGCCTTACGGTAGTCACGCCTTCGTCAGGGGGGATCGCCCAAGTCTGCCACTGGGCCTCGGCTGTGGTCCCGATCGGCGCTCGGCCGACCTTGATTGTCTGGTCCTCATGCCAGGCCGCGAAGACGCACTGGCCCGGCAGGTCCAGCACGTACTGGGTGCCGGACTGCGGTGCCGGCGAGGTCCAGGTGCCGCTGTCCCCGGCCGGCGATACTGTCCAACTGCTCGCCTGCAGCGGCGTGGCACCGGCATTAAGCGCTCCAACCACGCCGAGTTCCTCATCCTGCCCCAGCATGTAGGGCGCGCCCTGTGCGTCCATGTAGGTGGGAGGCGCCTCGGGGTAATTTATGCCCGGCCCGCCGACTGCCACCTCCTGCCACCCGCCGGCTTGCTTCGCGACATAGTAGAACGATCCGTTCTTGATGTAGACGACGATGGGCTCACCATCAGCCGACAGTGCCATGCTACTGGAGACGTTGGCGTTCGGTATCTGAGCAGGCGATGACCAACTGCCGTTCTGATGGTGCCAGTAGTACAGGCTACCGCCATACCCGGCCACGAGGTGGTACTCGCCAGCCGCAGTGCCTCCCACCAGCCCCGTGGGCTGTAGCAGCTTATAGGTGTTATAGTTGATCTCCCCCATCGGCACCAACGTAAGCTGCCATTCGCCGCTTGATTGCCGCACACTGAACAGCTTGAGCTTGTTGTCGGCGGGGTCCTTAGCGCGGCAGACAATCATCACGGCGTCGCCGCTGTCGGCTGCAATCGCCGGAGTGGCACCCGGATTCGCCTCATATTCGATTGGGCTTACAGGCTCGATAAGGGAATAGCCAACTGTCGCGCCTGTCAACGACGAGGTAATGACAGACAGAACAGCACAGAGGACGATGCTCAGTCCTGCACGTTTCACACTGATCGCCTCCCTCAACAGCCAATCCTTACTGCGAGTGAATGTGCAGCGATGGCCACATGCATGTGCCTCGAGCCAGACTCAGGGCACGCTGAGCTTCTGCCTATCAGTTTCCTCACCGAATCGATCCACACCTCCCGAGAAGCGGCCTTCCCAGCAGTAGAGGAGGCGGTCGTCCACGTCGCGAGAATCCGCTTGTTTGGTCCTGTGTGCCTGTCCGCAAAGATTTGTCAGCCAGTCCACTGTTGACGGAAGTGCGGCTGGCGCTATACTTAAGCCAACGACAGTGAGGGCGGAGCCCCAAGTGCGTCGTCGTCAGGGTGTTGCGAATGAGTGACATGGTTGTGACGATAATTGGCGGGGGGCTGGCTGGTGCCGAGGCTGCCTGGCAGTGCGCACGCCGAGGCGTTGCGGTCAGGCTGTACGAGATGCGCCCAGGGAAGATGACGCCGGCGCACAAGACCGGCCGGCTCGCCGAACTAGTGTGCAGTAACTCGCTCAAGGGTGAAGGCCTCAGCAACGGTACGGGGATACTCAAGGAAGAGCTGCGGCGCCTTGGCTCACTAATCATGCGGGCAGCCGACAATCATCGCGTGCCGGCCGGCTCGGCATTGGCAGTGGACCGCGACCTGTTCGCCCAGGAGATTACTGATGCCATTGAGGGCGAAGCGGGCATAGAGTTGGTGCAAGAGGAAGTCACCCAGATCCCGGCCGAAGGGCCGGTGATTATTGCCAGTGGGCCTCTCACCTCCGAGGCTCTGGCGCGCAATCTCTTCGCCTTTACCGGCCAGGAATACATGTTCTTCTACGATGCCATCGCGCCAATCGTGGACGCCGAGAGCATCAACCGCGAAATCGTGTTTGCCGCTTCCCGTTACGGCAAGGGCGAGGCTGACTACCTCAACTGCCCGATGGACAGGGAGCAGTACGACGCCTTCCACGAGGCACTGATGGGCGCCGAGAAGACGCTTCACGCCGACTACGATCCGAGGGAGCTGTTCGAGGGGTGCCTCCCTGTGGAGATTATCGCCGCACGGGGCAAGGACGCTCTGCGCTTCGGGCCGATGAAGCCGGTGGGGCTTGACGATCCGCGCACCGGCAAGAGGCCATACGCGGTCGTGCAGTTGCGGCCCGAGAACAACGAACTGACGATGTACAATCTGGTGGGCTTCCAGACATCGCTCAAGTACGGCGAGCAACAGCGCGTGTTCTCGATGATCCCGGGCCTGGAAGAAGCCGAGTTCCTTCGCTACGGAGCCGTTCACCGCAACACGTTCATCAATGCGCCCACACTGCTGAAGCCCACCTTCCAGTCGCGCCAGCGCGATGACCTGCTCTTCGGCGGGCAGATTACTGGCGTCGAAGGGTACGTCCCCTCCACGGCAGCGGGATGGCTGGCGGGCGTCAATGCGGCCCGCCTCGTGGCAGGCGAGAACCCGATAGCATTGCCGGTGGAGACAATACTGGGTGCGCTGGCCAACTACATCTGTACTGCCGACCCCGCCGGTTTTCAGCCGATGAATGCCAACTTCGGTCTCCTGCCACCCGTGCCCAAGGACGGCAGGACATCGAAGCAGCAGCGTCGCGAGCAGCAAGGCCGCAAGTGCCTCGCCGCCCTGGAGGAATTCGTCGCTCGAAACCCCGACCTGGTTGTGTGAGGGGTCGGCGGAGCCTGAGACTGCTCCTGACTTGAGCTCTCATTGACGCGGGGTATTCCAACCAGGATAGATGGAGACAGACTTGTACTACTCCCGCGGCCTGACCACCCCGTCGCAGTCAAGCTTCTTCTCCAATAGCTCCGGCCGTACCGCGGGCGTGCTCCTGCCAGCAATCAACCTTGTCCCATCGCTCATGCCGTCCTGAGGACGCTCCGCAAGCACCTCGATCAGCCGGTTGCGCCACAGTGCGACTCGGTCGGCGTAGGCCGGATCCTCAGCGAGATCCACGGTCTCCTGGGGGTCCTTCGTCAGATCGAAGAAGCGCTCTCTGCCCGACACCGTCTCCCAATGGAACTTCTCCTTGCCGTCAGTCACAAACTGGCAGGCGGTGGTGAAGCCGCTGTGCTCGCCGTGGACATACTCGCGCCAGGACACAGCGCTCCCGCGAAGAAGGGGCGTCATGCTGGCGCCCTCGACGAAGTCCGGTATGTCAATGCCTGCCGCCTCCAGCACGGTGGGCATAATATCCATGTGCGTTATGGGTGCGCTGCAGTCTGTCCCCCGACGGCATTCCACAGCCTTTGGCGGCTGGATGATAAACGGTAGCTTCGCAGAGCCCTCGTAGCCGAGCGTCTTGCGGAACAGGTGATGGTCGCCCAGCAGTTCGCCATGATCGGCGCAGACAATGACGTAGGTATTGTCGAGCCATTTCCTACGGCGCAGGAAATAGAGAATGCGGCCGATCTGGTAGTCGAGATGTGTGATCTGGGCATAGTATGCACGGCGCGCCCGATCGAGCAAGTGGTCTGCAAGGTGTCCTGCCGAGCAGTCGGTCTTGCTGACCGGGCGGTCATACTCCGCGGCCCAATCCCCCACAGGAACCGGCGGCAGCGGCCGCTCGTGATACATCTCAAAGTACTGCAACGGCGGGTCCAGCGGCGGGTGTGGACGGTGGAACCCGACCTGGATGAAGAATGGTCTCATGGGGTCGCGACGCCTGAGTAGTCCAATGGCCGCGGTCGCATTCCACGTGCTGGGGTGCAGATATTCGTCATGAACCCAAGGATGCGCGATCCACGAGTTGTTCCCCATCTCCTGGGCGGTGTCGCGGACGGCCCCGCCGGTCTGCTGCTTGAGCCAGATTTCGTAGTCGCTTTCGTAATCGTCGCCCAGGTCCTGTGTCTCGTAGGACAGGTTCTGCTCAAAGCCCAGGTTCGCCCGCTGAGGGTAGAAGTGGGTCTTGCCCGCGCTCATCGTCTGGTATCCCCCATCGCGCAGGCAGGTCATCATGGTCACTGGATAGCGCCAGGGCACACGGTCCTGGTAGCCAAGCCGGCCTACGCTGTTGGGGGTCTGCCCGGTTGCTACACACGCACGTGCGGCGATGCAGCTCGGACAGGCGGCATAGGCGGCGGTGAAGATGACGCCTTCTAACGCCATTTCATCAAGAAAGGGCGTTTCGACTACCGGATGACCCAACGTCCCCAGGCAGTCGCCCCGCCACTGGTCGGGGAATATGAACAGGAAGTTGGGTCTATCAGGCACACTGATCTCCTCCGCGTCAATGATGGCTCACACTCTGAGCCGGGGACAGTAACTCTCCCATTGTCATATGTTCTTCAACCGCGCGCGAGCTTCCTTGGCGGCCTATAACATTCCGTTCAGCCAGGCCGTTCGCGCCTCCGGTTTGGGGGCAGGGGCAGGTGGGGCGGCGACTTGGGAACAAATACTGCAATGTCTACGTATTTACAGTTGACAGAATGATGGCGTTGCATGTCACAGACACCAGGGAGCACATGGCCCATGCCAAGGCCCAACATAGTCTATATCATGAGCGATGACCATGCCGCGCACGCAATCAGTTGCTACGGCAGTCGCATCAACAGGACCCCGCACATTGACCGCATTGCAGAGACCGGCATGCGCTTCAGCAACTGCTTCTGCACCAACTCCATCTGCGCACCAAGCCGGGCGTCTATTCTCACCGGCACTTACAGCCACGTCAACGGAGTAAGGACGTTGCACGACGGGCTGGACGGCCGACAAACCACGTTCCCGAAGCTGCTACAGGCCGCCGGTTACCAGACCGCGATAATCGGGAAGTGGCACCTGGGGCATGGCGGCATCCATGACCCAACGGGATTCGACTACTGGAACGTGCTCCCGGGCCAGGGGCTCTATCATGACCCTACATTCATCGAAATGAGGCAAGAAAAGACCCACAGTGGGTACGTGACCGACCTCATTACCGACTTCTCACTGCAGTGGCTCCAGAACAGGGACCGCCAGCGGCCTTTCTGCCTGCTGTGCCACCACAAGGCACCGCACCGGCGCTGGGAGCCTGACGATAGGCACGCTGACATGTATGAGAATGAAGACATTCCCGAGCCACCTACCTTCAATGACGACTACTCCAATCGTTCGGCGGCTGCGGCGGCTGCGGAAATGCGTGTTGACCGCGATCTCGATGAGAAGGACCTCAAGCAGCCACCCCCGCCGGGGCTGTCGGGGCAGGATCTCAAGAAGTGGAAATACCAACGCTACATCAAGGACTACTTGCGCTGTGTGGCCTCAATTGATGACAACGTGGGCCGCATGCTGGACTACCTCGATGCAGAGAAGCTCAGTGATAGCACCATCGTCGCATACACTTCGGACCAGGGCTTTTTCCTCGGGGACCACAACTGGTACGATAAGCGTTTTATGTATGAGGAGTCGCTGCGAATGCCGTTGCTCGTCAGCTACCCACGGGAGATCGGCGCCGGTTCAGTAAGCAATGACATTGTGCTGAACGTAGACTTTGCCCCGACGCTGCTGGAATATGCCGGCGTGCAGATCCCGGATGAGATGCAGGGCCGCAGCATCGTGCCCGTACTGCGGGGACAGACACCTGCGGACTGGCAGACGGCAATGTACTACCGCTATTTCATGCACTGCGACGGTCATAATGTGTACGCACATTACGGGCTACGCACCGAGCGGTACAAGCTCATTTACTACTACGAGGAGGACCCCGGCCCGCAGGAATGGGAACTGTTCGATCTTGATAGTGACCCGTACGAGTTGATGAACGTGTATGCTGATCCCGCCTATGCAGGGATCGTTGAGGAACTCAAGCAGCGGCTTGCAGCAATGCGAGACGAACTTGGCGACCAAACCAATCCATGGGTGGTATAATGGGATGGTCGTTCGCGGACACTAGCGTGCTCAACCGAGCACAGCTTGACAGGCAGACCGCTGAGGTCCGTCGGCAGGCGACATGATGGGGGTTCCTATGCCGTCAATCCGACATCAGAAGGGCTGGTCTGATATGAGAGAAATGCTTCTGCTTACCTGCATGTTGGTGGTCAGCACGATGGCCTGGGCAAAGACAGAGCGGACGTACTATGACGCAGAGACGATGACCCGCGTCAAGGAGAAGATTGCGAAGCACTCGTGGGCGCAAAGCCAGGTCTCCAGCGCGGCGGCCTCGGCCGAATGGTACCTGAGAATGTCAGACCAGGAGATATGGGACTTTGTGCCTCCTCCGGAGCAACTGCGTGCCATCAACGTCTGCATCGCCCACGATTGCCCGTTCTGTGGCGACGAGATCACCCGCAAGGCCGGACACTACCCGTGGAAGATGAGCCGTGACAATCCGTTCAAGGTCACGTGTCCGGTGTGTGAGAGAACACTTCCGGAGAATGACTTTGAGCCGTGGAACACGGAAGGCCTGGAGGGCAAGCCGGAGACCGGCGAGCGGATCATTGACAAGGGGCTGGGTTGGGTCGGCACCGACGGCAGGCGTTACTATTTCGTCCCGTATTACATCTTCTGGCAACGCTGGTGCAGAGACGTCCTCGGCGGCATGGCCACCCTTGGGAGAGCATATCTCCTTACCGGCGAACCGGTCTATGCCCGCAAGTGCGCCATAATGATGGCAAAGCTCGCCAGCGAGTACGAGCGTTTCAATTACCGTGTACAGGCATACCATGAGGGCCGCTTTGACGTGCCGGGCCGGATATCGGACCGTATCTGGTCCACCGGCGATGACACAAAGATAGCCATCGCCTATGACTCGATCTATCCGGCACTAGACCAGGACCAGGAGCTGCTGGCATTCCTGAAGGAGAAGGGCATTGATGACCCGCGCCAACTCATCGAGCAGAAGATGCTCAACGTCATGGCAAATGACGTCATGAGCGGCGCGGTGGCAGGGAACATGGGAATGCACCAGCACACACTGTGTACCCTCGCAATCGTGCTGGACAACGACGATCCGGCTAAGGGGCCCACTACCGCTCAGATGCGGGACTGGCTCATGAGCGGCGCGGGGCGCGTCGAGGACCTGCTCTGGAACGGCTTCTGGCGTGACGGCCTCGGCGCCGAGAGCTCGCCGGGTTACTCGTGGAGCTGGTGTAGCAACTTTTACCTCATAGCTGAGTTACTGCCCAAGCTCGGGGTTGATATATGGAGCAACCCCAAGCTGAAGAAAATGGCCGACATCGGCATAGACATGACCGTCGCCGACAGGTTCGGTCCCAACATCGGCGACAGCGGCGGCCTCAAGGGCTCGGGGCCGATCGGACGGTCCGTGAGCGTGCTGGGGCCGGCATTCACACACTACGCCGACCCCCGGCACGCCAAGGTTCTCGCACTGATGAATGCCACTTGCCGCGATCTCTTTGAAGACTACTTCGACGAGGAAGATGTGGCCAAGGTGGTGGCGGAGCAGGGTACGGACCTAGGGCTGAAAACGCGCAACATCGGCGGCTACGGGCTGGCTGTCCTCGAGAGCGGCAAGGATGACAGTAAGCGTGCAGTGACCATGTACTACGGCTATGCTGCGGGCGGCCATGGCCACCACGACCGTCTCAACATTCAGATGTGGGCATTCGGGCGCCCGATGATGCCTGAAGACGGCTACCCGTTTCCCTTCACCCGCCCTGACTTCTGGGCCTGGCGCAGCACCGACACCGTCAAGCATTACTGCGTTGTCGTGGACGAGACCAGCCACAGAACCCAGTACGCCGGTGATCTGAACACGCTGGCCTCAACTCCGGAAGTGCAGTATATGGATGCCTCCGCCGAGATCGCCTACCCCAACATGGTCTCTCTGTATCGGCGGAGTTCGGCGCTCATAGACATATCAGAGGAGAGCTCCTATTTACTGGACATATTCCGCGTCCGTGGCGGCGTTCAGCACGATTGGTGCTTCCACGGCCCTGCCTTCTTCGACTTGTTGGTCGAGGGCGGGCAGTTCGGGCCGACGCAGGAGAAGGGCACGCTGGCCGGTGAGAATGTTCCTTACGGCACCAAACCACCGCCAAGTGCTATCGGTAACGGCACCAGCGGCTACCACGGCCTCTACAATGTGCGGCGGATGAGACCTGCGGGCCGGTGGTCGGCCACCTGGCACAAGGCGGATGAGGACCTTTCCCTGACCATGACCATGCCTGCCGGCTGTGCCCAGGAAGTGATCGTCGCGGATGCCTCACCGGAACTACAGCCGGGCAACCCCGATGTCATACAGTACGTGCTGGGCCGCAATATTCAGTCGGACCAGGCTGCCCAGGCTCGGGAGGAACTGCTATCCAAGTATGTGGCAGTCGTTGAGCCCCACCACGGACCCGCGGCGATTACGGGGGTCGAGTACCTCAAGACCGACGGCATTTCACCTGAGTCGGTCGGCCTGCTGGTGCATCGTGAGGGGGCCACCGACCTTATCCACAGCTCCCTGGCTCCGGCCGAGAAGTGCGATTGGCAGGGCGCAGACAGCCCCCTGTCCGTTGCAGCCGAGTTCGCGCTGCTGACGCTGGATGAACGTGGCATCAGGCGCGCGGTCGTGGTGAATGGAACGCTCCTGCAGTACGGCGACTTCGCACTGCGTCCCGCACCATCTCCGGAGGGCAAGGTGCTCGCTCTGGACTTCACGCACAACGCCATCACCATTGACACTGCACTGACCATGCCTGAGGCCTGTCGCGACAATGTGGTAATCCTGGGCAACGAACGCCACAAGACAAGCTATACCATCAAGGGGGCGCAGGTCGCCGGAGGTAAGACGACCCTCGGTTTCGGTGATGTGCTGTATGTAATCGGGATGGGTGCGGTCACCGGGACAGACCAGGATGCTATGACAGTAATCTCGGACCGGCCCTTGGCCGGCTATGGACGCGTTGACGGCGGCCTGGATGAGGGCCGCTGGCTTTACAATGAGGACAAGGCCAAAGGTTTCAGGATCACATCTATTGATGGCAGCAAGGTTGTCCTGGAGGCGGTGGACTCCGATCTGGTGACGGTGTTTGCCGACGCTGACGGCGACGGCAGACGTCTCTATTGGATCAGCGACATCGGCCCAGGCGACACGTTCCGCATTCCGGTCACGACATACTATGCACGTCAGGACCGCGGTCGCTAGCGTAGCCCCCACGAATACCTGGGCGCGCGATTACACAAGACGTAGTAGGCGATAACACTCACATCAGAGAACCGCGACAGGTGGAGGCAGAACAATGGCTCGCGCCTTGTTGGTGAGCTATCCGGGATACCCTTCTACGCCCGCCTATCTGGTGGCGAATCAGTGGCTCGCCAACATGGCCGGATCGCTGCTTGCGGACGACCATGATGTCAGGATCGTTGATTTCGGCACCGTATCAATTATGCGGCGTCTCTTCCCGGAGCAGATAACGGAGCAACTCAGGCCGCTTGCCGCCGGCATGATGGGCGGCCGAGGGCAGCCTGATGCCACGCAGATGACGAAGCTGCTGGAGTGGTCGGCGCAGATTGATACTCACCAGGAACAAGCAGTTTCTGAGATCAGCGCAGACCTCGTCGAGGATGCGAAACGCTGGGAGCCGGACCTGGTGGCCTTTGAGCTCTCGGACGGAGACGGCTACTCGGGGACCGTCGCGATGGCTGAAGCGCTACGCGAGGCCCTGCCGAACCTGCACATCACTGCAGGTGGTCGTAAGGCGGGCTGGTTTCGCGGCATGGTTCTCCGCTCCACTTCTGCCTTCAGTTCCATAGTGTTCGGTGACCCGGAGGCCACCGCGACCAAGCTGGCCGGACTAACAGCGGGCCGCGGCCGGCTTGAGGACATCCCGGGCGTCGCGTATCGGTCCGCCGCACAGGTTATCGAGACTCCCCACGACGAGAGCGTTGATCTGGATTCACTGCCGATGCCGGTGTACGACCCCGAGGTCTATCCCGCCATGGCGGGTGACGACAAGATAAAGATGGTTGTCCTCACTGATAGTCGCGGCTGCCCCAACCGCTGCGCCTTCTGCGTCCACCCGATGGAGGACGGCGGGCGGCAGCGAACCGCGTCCGCCACCAGGATTGTAGACACCATGCAGCACCTGCAGCAACGACATGGGGTCTCAGTGTTCCGGTTCGGGGGCTCCTCTACGTCCGGGGACTTGACCTACGAGGTGGCGCAAGAGATCATTCGCCGTGGCCTTGACGTCGAATACAACACATTCGGACACTTCCGCAGTTCGCACCCGAATCACTTTGAGACACTGGCGCGCTCAGGCCTGTACTCGATCTTCTTCGGGCTGGAATCAGGCTCTCAGGAGATCTTGGACCGGGCCGTGCACAAGGGCATCAAGCTGGACAAGGTCAGAGAAACGCTGAATGCCGCGAAGGCGGCCGGCATCTTCTCGGCGGCGTCCATGATCGTCCCCCTCCCCTTCGACACACCTGAGACACTGGCCGAGAGCCTGGAGTTCGTCAAGGAGCTGCGTCCGGACTCGGTGCCGCTGCAGTTCCCGGGCGTTTTCCCAGGCACGCCGTGGATAGAGCATCCCGGGAGGTACAACATTGAGATAGATGACGTGGACGCCTACCTGTTTGACAACCTTGACTACAGGATGAAGCTGCTGTTTCCCCCACAGTTCTGGGACCCACTGCCGTACCGGATCAACGGCATGTCATTCCACGAGATGACGGCGGTGACGATGCGGTTTGCGGCGCAGTTGGAGGCTGCGGGGATACTGACCAACTTCTCGCACACGCTGGCCGCCATTGCCCGGTCCGCACGGATGGAGCCGCGAGAATTGAGGAACATGGCGCAACTGTGGTGCGTGACCGGCGACGCGGAGGCAATGGGTGCCATGATACGGCAAGCGAACCGGGCGATAGTGCGCCAGTGAGCGAATCGCTGACGGCCCGGCCACCGGAGAGCCCGCAGCAGTCCGACAGCCTACCTGGCCCCCATCACGTTGTCCAGCAATTCCGACATGTCGAACGGTTTCTTGATGACCGCGTCCAAATGAGGGCTGGCAGCCAATTCGGCTTCATCGTCCACGTACGCACTGACTAGTATGACGCGCGTATTCGGTGCGAGTGCCTTGACCCGTCGCGCCATGTCGGTCCCCAGCAGGCCCGGCATTCTCAAGTCTGCGATTACTACCGCCGGCCCGCGCTTGGAGTTCTTCAGGTAGGCCTCGAACTTGCGCAGGCCCGACGCCGCATCCTCTGCCCCGTCGGCAGCCAGACCAGCCCCGACCAGCGACGCCCGTATGCTGTTGAGGGTCCGCTTGTCATCGTCCACAACCAATACGTCTGGGACGCCCTGAGTTACGGCCGGCTCTTCTACCTTCGCCATAGCGTCCTTACTACTGCTTTCTGCAGCAATCGGCAGCCTTATGCTAACCGTTGTGCCCTCGCTCAACTTGCTGTCGAACTCGAGTGTCCCATCGTGCCGGGCAACGACCTTGCGGGCCACGCTCAGGCCCAGCCCCGAACCGGTCTCACCCTTGGTGGTGAAGAACGGCTCGATGATGCGGTCGAGCAACTCCGGCGGTATCCCCGAGCCGCTGTCGCGTACCTCTATGACCGCCTGACCGTCATGAGCGCAGGTGCGTATGCAGACTTCGCCATCATCGTCAAGCGCCTGCCGAGCATTGATGACGATGTTCATGATGGCTGTGCGCAGCGCCGCCGGGCTTCCGAAGATTGATGGGACTTCTCCGGCCTCCACACGTATTCTGGCCCGCCCGCCGTTGTTGAACTGGCCTACGCTGATGTTCACCACGTCCTGCACCAATGTGTTAATGTCCAGGTACTGCGAAGGCTCATAGGGATCGGACTTGGATATGCCCGAAATGCGCTGTACGGCCTGGGCCCCGTCGCGCGCAGTCTGGACAATCTCCTGAAGGGCGTCGCGCAATGTGTCCGCGTCCACCTGCGGCGACTGCTTCAGATTCATGAGCAACATCTCGATGCGCAGCAGAATGGCGGTCAGGAAGTTGTTGACATCGTGCGCTACCTCGGCGGCGATCTCGCCAATCGCGTTGAGACGGGCGATCTTGCTCAATTGCGTCTCGATGGAGTTATGCGCCTCGGTCAAGTTCTGCAGGATCGCGTCCTGATCGGGACCGGATTGCTGGTCGTTCAGTGCGCTCAATTGCCCCGACAACGCCTGCGCAGTAGGAGCCAACTGCTGCAGAAGTGCCTGCTGCTTCTGCCGCTCGCTGCGACGTTCAAGAGCACGATCCAGGACGCCCGTGATGTCGCGGACAGAGAACGGCTTGGTTAGATAGTCAATTGCACCGTAGCGCAGAGCCTGCTGAGCCGAGTCAACCGCACCAAACGCAGTGATAAGGGCTACCTCGATGTCAGGATCCATCTCCTTGATGCGGCGCAATACCTCAGTGCCGTCCATTTCAGGCATCTTGATATCAAGAAAGACCATATCAGGATGGTGCTCTCCGGCAAGCTTGAGCCCCTCGATGGGGCCGTCGGCTGTCAGCACCTGACAGTTGTCTTTCAATATCATCCGCAATGACTCACGAGGCCCTGCCTCGTCGTCTATGACCAGTACCTTAGGGTTTGCCATCCTCTTCTCCCTCCGAAGACGCAGGCGAATCTGTGGCAATGACAGGGAACGCGACCCGGAACTCAATATCACCGTTCTCTGACCTGGCAGCCACCGTGCCGCCCTGTTTGTCGACAATCTGCCGACTGATCGCGGGGCCAAGGTCGCCGTCCGGTCGCTGCAGTGCAGAGAGCGGATCGAAAATCTCGTCTGTGCTTATCTGATTGCCGTTTGCGGCCTTGCGCATCGTCACACACGCGTTGTGGCCCATGGCGCCCTGCTCCTGCGCCACAGAGACGGTGACAGGCAGATCGTCGAACGACTGCAAGTAGCGGAGGAGATACGAAAGCGCCTCCCGCGTCGAAGCAGGATCGGCCACAATGCGTGGAACCGGGGGCACCACCTGCAGGTCCGGCAGCGGACGCCTGTCGTTCCCGGGGCTGACCGACTGCGCGATCACCTGCTGCACGAGCCTCTCTAAGTCCACAAGCTGGAAGTTGGGGTCGGGCTGTTGGACCATCTGCACCAGCTTGCTTACCAACCTGTCCAGGCGTTCTAGCTCTGGCTCCACGGTACTGCGCCAGAAGGCACCGAGCTCAGTTGTCGCTTGCGACTGACTCATCAATTGCGCGTATGTCTTGATGGCGGTAAGCGGGGTTCTGATGTCGTGAGCGATGCGCCCGATGACCTGCGTGAGCACCTCCAGGCGCTCTTCCCGGTTCCGTTCGGCGGCCCGAGCCATGGCGTCCGTGATGTCCTCCAACGCCATCACGCTGCCCATTGGGGCGCCTTCATCGTCCAGCAATTGAGTGGTGCTGATGCGCACGTGGCGGCCGCTACTTGCCAGCCTCATCTCTTCGCCGGTCACTTCGGCCTCAGGCGAGACGAAGGCGGCGTACAGGCGGTCCCCCAGCGGCGAGGGAAGGCTGCGTAGGTCCGCGCCCTCCAACTCCTCCCGATTCACCTCAAGTGCCTTGGCGGCATACGCGTTGCACAGCGCAATCCGCTCATCTTGGCCGAGCGCTATCAAGCCCGAATCCATGCCGTACACACTGCGTTCCAGGTAGGTGTCACCGGCCTTGCCGTGGGCGAGCAGCTGTATGTTCTCGACTTGCATCGCCACATATCCGGCGAGGATAAACAGCGTTTCCAGTTCCGCGCCGGAGTATGGCTCACCGATGGCCTTTTCGCCGAGGATCAGCAGGCCGGCAAGCTGGCCGCGAACGTTGAGGGGCACCACGACCTGTCCCCTGAAGACATCCAATTCGCGCGCCAATTCGGCAGCCAGAGCTGCGTCCGCCCAATCTCCCAGTTCGTTCCTGCTGAGGATGCGAGAGTTGTGATCATACCAACCCGCCAGACTATCGGTCGGCACCAAGCGGCCCTTGGCGGCGACCTCCGGGTGCAGACCGTGCGATATTCTAACACTGAGATAGTCCGTGTCCCTCTCACGCCACAGCAGGCAGTGGCTCACACAGCGGGTCAGTTCGCTCGCCGCCTCCACGTAACCCGAGAGCAGCCGATCCATGTCGAACCGCCCTGCCAACGCCGACATGAGACGGTGGAAGACCTCCCGCTCCGGCGTTGGCCGGCCTACCGCGTCCCCGACCGATCGCGTGTCACTCGTGCCGATACGGCCGCCCGAACTGCGGGATGCCAGTCTTGCCCTCTGTGCCGCGGCATTCAGCGTCTCATCCATCGCTTTGGCGCCGCCTTCCGGATCAAGCCAGAAATCCGGTACAAACAGCTCCTCGATCTCGATCTGCTCCCTTACCACCTGCGGAGCCACACAAACCGTAGTCGCGCCAGGCGCCTGTTCGACAATCTGGCCATATCCGACCACCCGCTCTGTGGTCAGGGGGTCCATGTGCACGATCAGGACCGACACCGGCAGTCGGCGCGCTATGTCCACGGCATCCGCTGTGCTCTCGGCCGTCAGCACCATGGCGTCTTTGGCCAGTTGCCTGCTAAGTCTGTCAATCCACTCGGCATTGAAGTAGTTAGCCACTGCTACGAGCATAGTCGTCCTCTCCGTTACCAGCCGGGAGCGGCAGCTCGATCAAGAATTCCGTGCCCTCGCCGATGTCCGATTTTACACGAATTGCGCCACCATGCTCCTCAATGATGGTCTGGCAGATCGCCAGGCCGAGGCCCGTGCCGCCGGCGCGGCGCGAGTAGAATGGCTTGAATATCTGTTCGCGCTGACTCTCTGGAATGTGACTGCTGGCGTTGTACACCGACATGATGACAATCGGGCTGTCCTGATTGCCGACCCCCTGCCGTGTCGTCAGCTTCACCAGCCCCGATTCCG
>CAZJVY010000015.1:0-18575 GCA_964549395.1 uncultured Armatimonadia bacterium
GAAATTGCCGCCGAGGATGGCAGTCTCGTCGGCCTCCGAGAGGCTCAGGGCCCTCAGACCAGCCAGGGCCACGCTCTGTGACTGCCAGGGGAAATCCGAAGCCCACAGGATGCGCCCGACACCGTGATCGGCAATGATGCGGCGGATCTGGTCATCCGGGGCCTCGCCGAATGTGTACGAGAGGTCGAAATACACATCCCTGCCCACCAGGTGCTTCTCCACATCATCCCAGAACATGTAGCTGCCCAGGTGGGCGATGCTCACGCGCAGATAGGGATGGCGGTCGAGCAGGGCGGCCAGGCGCTGCGGCGTCGGCTCCACGTACGGCTGGCGGACTATCTCGTCGCCGCCGTGCATGATGATGAAGAGGCGGTCGCCGACCCGCTGCATCATGCGCTGCGTCTCCGGTGCGTCCAGCGCGTAGCCCTGGAAGAACGGCTGGAGCTTGATGCCCTTGATGCCCTCGCCGAGCAGCAGCCGTATCTGGCCCTCGATGTCATCATAGGCCGGATGCAGAGCGCCAAAGGGAATGAGACGGTCGCGCGGCAGGCCGATGATCCAGCGGTTGATCGAAGGGACGTGCTCGGGCTTGGTCGCCACCGGGCACACAACGCTGAAATCCACGCCGGATCCGTCCATGTGTCTGAGCAGATTGCCCGCAGTCGGCAGCACCACAGGCTTGGCACGATATGCTTCGTGCAGGACCTCGACGGCGTTCTGAGCGACCTTGTCGGGGAAGATGTGGGTGTGGGCGTCAATGATCGGCATCGCGATTCTGTGACCTCATTCTGGTTGGGGTGAGTTGCGAAGAAACGGCCGTTGCCCGCGCCGGGGGGAACCCTTCTTCCGGTAGGGGCGCACTGCGTGCGCCCGCCCCTGGCCCCCCTCCGGCAAAGACTCCTACAAGGTCCACCGCATCCCCACCGCGCCTCTGCTTCTTGGCGCGCATCCCTTTTGTCGCGTAGCTCAGGTGCGAACGCGACCCCGTCGCGTTCGTAGCTTCCAGCCCGAGTCACGTAACCGGCGACATTCTCTCAGACGCGGGCGCACGCAGTGCGCCCCTACCGACGGCATACGACAAGCGGCGACAGGCGAGAATGCCCATCCTTCGCGGAATTGCTGTTGCGCGTGGTTGCGCAAGTGAATACTATGCTATCCCCATCTGCGCTATGAGGCCGAACACGAACGTAAGTAAGCCGGCGGCGGAAAGCAGCATCGCCAGCGCCTTCGCCACCCCACGGTTATGCGAGGTATGGACTTCGCCGCTGGGCAGGTAAACCTTATAGATCTCCAGGAAGGGGATGGGGAAACGGCGATACCAGCCCTCGACCGTCACGTCCTGTCCCACGAACTTCTCGGCGCGGAACAGACCGAAGAGGAACTCCAGGATGCCTAGCGGCTGGCGGTAGTCCATGGTCATGAAGCCGCTGTTGTCCTGGATGACGAGGTCCTCGGACCAGTAGAGTCCGGGTATGCCCCGGCCGATGATTCTTCCCCTGAGTATGGCGGGTATGCAGCGGATTTTCGAGACCTTGACGTGCGGGACAAGGTCGGCGACTTGCGCCTGCTGGAAGCGGTTGAGCGGATACGAGAAGCCGAGCTTGATGAGCGAGCCGATGCCGAGGCCGAAGAGGCCCGCCCCGAGAGCCGCCACCCACTGCTGCATCATGCCGCCGGCGGCGATGCCGGCTCCTGCGGCAGCGCCCGCAAGCAGGCCGAGCAGGGGCAGGTAGTTGTAGAATGCGTCCACGAGGAACTCGTCCCAGTAGCTTTCGGGGGCGCGGTCGGGGACGCTGTACGCGGGCATCTGTCCGACGCGGGATGCCAGTCTGCCCAGTGCCCTGATGCGTTTGGCGGGCAGTGGATGGGAGGAGCCCAACTCGCAGATGATGGCCCACGGGTTCCAGATGTCCCAGCGCATTGCGTTGGTGACGGCGTCGGGGGCATAGGAACGGCTGGCCGCCGAGTAGCCGGATGCGCTGGCGAGGGCCATCGAGGCCCCGAACTTGGCGTCGAAGATGCCGAGCATCTGGACGCCTCCGGCGCTGACCGCAGAGAGCTGGGCGACGCCTTCTTCCTGCTGCCGGACCTTGGCGGCGCGGGCCAGGCCGTAGGCGATCTTGACCAGCGCGCTTGCCAAGGCGTTGGCATCGCGGGTGGCCCGGGCGGAGAACTCGTCGGCGTAGTACTCGCGCAGACGCGAGAGGCCCAGCACGATGTACTGGCTGATGATGTAGGCGATGAAGGCGGCAACGGCCACGAGAACCACGCCACCGCCGTTGCGGTTGCGGCCGCTGCCGGCGCGGATGCCGAAACGGTAAATCATGTAGAGGACCAGTGGCACGGTCGCGGCGATCGTCATTACCACGAAATCCCAGTGCGCGATATGGCCCAGCTCGTGCGCGATGACGCCTCGGACCTCCCGCTCGTCACAGATGTCGAGCAGACCGCGGGTGACGACGACGCGGGCATTGCCCGGGTAGTGGCCGAAGGTGAAGGCGTTGGGGTTGCCATCCTCGATGATTCCAAAGCGAGGCAGGGGTATGCTATACTGGCGGCAGGCCTCCTGCAGGTAACGGGCCTGCGCGGCGTCCACCTGCTCGATGGGCAGCCAGCGGATCTTGAGTATCCATTGCAGGATGTAGGGCGAAATGGCATACTGCAAGGCGCCGATGAAGACGGCAAAGGCGACCGCCAGCCACAGCGGAGCCTCCATGGTGTAGAGAACGGCTACGCCGATGGCGAAGACCAGGCCGAACAACACTGCCAGGGTTGTCAATGATTTGAGAAACAGCACGACCATCGCCACCTTTCGCCGCAGGGCGCAGGATCGGGGCAAGAGCGCAACATCCAAGCAACCTGCGTGGTCTATAATATAGTACACCTACTGCGGGCGGTCAATCGGGGCGGCCGGGCGGTGTACGGGCCGCCGATATGCAGCAGTGCAGGCAGTTGAAAGGCAGAGCGTAATTGGCGGAGCAGTTCGCAGCATGGCTGGGGAGCATTTTCGGTCCGGAGATGGTCGTAGTACTGCTGTCGGCGGCGCCGATCAGCGAGGTGCGCGGCGGCATCCCCTACGGCCTGGCAGTGGCGCAGTTCCCGCTGTGGAAGACGCTCTTGCTGGCGATACCGGCCAACGTCATTATCGCAGTACCGGTGCTGCTGGGGTTCAACTGGGCGGCTGCGAACCTTGCCGATAAGCCACTGCTGGGGCGCGTCATCTCGCACGTGCTGCGAAAGGCGCGCAGCAAGGAAGAGATGGTAAACAAATACGGGGTGTGGGCCGTCACACTGTTCGTGGCAGTCCCATTGCCTGTGACGGGGGCGTGGACCGGGTCGGCAGTGGCGGCGGTATTCGGGATGGACTTCTGGAGAGCGCTGGGCTGCGTGGCACTCGGGGTGATGCTGGCCGGCGCGATCGTCACTCTGGCGACCTGCGGAGGCATTGAGGCGTACAAGTGCTTGACGGTACCCATCGCACCGTGAATGTGAAGCCGTGCAGTACGTGACCGCGGTGATGGCGCACTGCGAGACGTGAGCGGAGAATGGCGACGCTGCAACTGTTGTGGCATGTGGTAGCGAACATCACCTGGGTGGATGTCATTGACATCGCTCTGGTGGCGTTCATCGTGTACAACCTGCTGATGCTGCTGCGCGGCAGCGGCGCGGTGTCGCTCATCAAAGGTGCGGTGGCGGTCGTTGCCATCGTCTCGATTACCGGATGGCTACCGACCTTCCACTGGCTGCTGGGCGTGATGTTTGTTCCCGGCGTGATTGCCCTGGTGGTGATATTCCAGCCGGAGCTGCGGATGGCGCTGGAGCGGCTGGGTCGCGCCGGCTTCCTGGGCGGGGCGTTCTCGCACATGCCGATGGGGGTGGAGGACCAGCAACGGCTCATCAGCGAGGTCATTGAGGCGGCAAGCGGCTTCTCGGAAAGCCACATCGGGGCGCTGATTGCATTCGAGCGCCAGACCGGACTGATGGAGATCACGCGGACGGGCAAGACACTCAATGCACGAGTGTCGGCGGAGTTGCTGGGGGCCATCTTCCACCCGAAGTCGCCCCTGCACGATGGTGCGGTCGTCATCAGGGACTCGACGATAGTGGCGGCGGCGTGCGTGCTGCCCTATTCGGAGAGCCGCGGCCTTTCGGCGAGCGCGGGCATGCGGCACCGGGCGGCCCTGGGAATCAGTGAGAAAACCGACGCAGTGTGCCTGGTGGTCTCGGAGGAGACCGGCGCGATGTCACTGGCCGTGGATGGGACGCTCAGCCGGCGGCTGGACCGAGCGCAACTGACGGAGCGGCTGATGAGCTTGTTCGCGACGCCCGAGGAGAAGCGCAGGCTGCCCTTCTGGCGGAAGACCTCATAGGCGCAGGCAGGCCGCCGGGCCGGCCTGCTCAAGAGCATCTCGTCATTGCAGGAAATACCATGCCTTACATCATCCGGCACAATTTGAGCCTGAAAATTCTGTCCATAGTGGGCGCAATCGCGATCTGGGCGGCGGTGCGCACGCAGACCGATCCCATCGTGGAGCAGCGCACCAAGATTCACGTGTTCACAACGGCAGCGCCCGAGGGCATGCAGGTGCTCAAGGTAGAGCCATCCGATGTGCACGTGAGCCTGCGGGGCCGGCGTTCGGTTTTCGAGAGCGAGGCCATTGACGCGCTCAAGCTGGTGGCTGATGTGGCGGACGCACAGGTTGGCGAGCAGAGCGTGCCGATTCGCATCGAGCATCTGCACAGCGGGCTGGAACTGGTGAGCATGGAGCGGCAGCGGGTGCAGGTGGTGGTTGACAAGATCGTCATCGTCTCGCGGGCCGTGCAGGCACATACGCGGGGCCGAGCCGCTGAAGGCTTCGCGGCCAAGGGGTGGCAGGTGCAGCCCAACGAGGTCACCATCAGCGGTGCCGCTGCCAACGTCCACCGCGTTACGCAGGTGCTGGCGGTGGTGGACATCTCAGGCGCCAGTGCGACGGTGAAGCGCGAGGTGCGGGCGCAGGCACGTGACGAGAACAACGTGACGGTGGACGGCATCAACGTCAGCCCGGAGAAGGTCACGGTGTCGGTGCCGATTCAGCGAGTGAACACTAAGACGGTACCGATCAAGCCGGTCATCGGCCAGGTCCCCTCCGGTTGGGAGTTGGTGCAGGTACAGCGGTCGCCGACGACGGTGACGCTGGCCGGCTCGGGGTCCGCGCTGGCAGGCGTTACGGCGGTTGACACAGCGCCGGTGGACATTAGCGACCTGCGGGGCACGAGTGCGTACTCGGTGCCGCTGCAGGTGCCATCGGGGATCGAGGTGTTGGGGGCCGGTTCCGCGCGCGTCACGGTGACCTTGCGCAGATTGGGAGGGTCACGGGACGCTACGGGCGCCGGTGAGAGTGGCGACACTGCCGACGCGGACCGGACCCAGCCCGGGCAGGAGGGCCGACCCGCTGCAGGCGAGGTTGACAGGCCCGGCACCGAGCCATCTCAGGCCGATACTCAGAGGCCGGACAGCGGCCACCCGAAGACCGATGCCGACAAGCCGAAGCCGGAGTCGGAGAAGCCGGACGCCGTGGATGGTGGAAAGCCGCCCAAGAAGCCGGCCGAGACCGCTCAACCCCCAGCTGCCGGCGCGTCGGCGACCGGCAGGTAACAGGGAAGCTACCCCTCAGCGCGTGTGGAACCACCTGGTGATGCGCTCGCCGACGCGGCGGTAATCGCCGCCGAAGCAGAAGATCGCCTTGTCAGGCAGCGGACTGAAGCGGCCCGCCTCATCCAGCAACTCCTCGTCAACATGTGCCGCCACGATCTGGCCGATCATCCAGTCATGTGACCCGAGGGATACGGTCTGTATGAGTTTGCACTCGAGACTGACCGGACACTCGGCGATGAGTGGCGAGGTGATGATCGAGGCAGGCTGCGGGGTCAGCCCCGCTGCAGCGAACTTGTCCATGTCGCGGCCGGAGCGCGTGCCGCAAAAGTCGGTGGCCTGCACCTGCTCCGGGCCGGGGATGTTGACGCCGAAGTCGCCGGCGGCCTCAATCAAGCCGTGGGAGTAGCGGCGGGGGTTCACGGCGATGCCGACAGTCGGTGGGTTGGAGGAGCACACCGACGATGCGCCGATGGTGATGATGTTGGGCTTGCCCTCGGCGGAGATGCAACTGACCATGACGGTCGCCCAGGGGTAGAAATAGGAGCATGAGACCGAGGCCATCTTCACCTTAGCCATGTCGTTCCTCCAGACAGGTCCTGCCGGCAGCATGGTGTCCCGCTTGCTGTGCGGGTTGTGTCCTACTCTTCGCCGGTCTGGCGGGCTGTCCCTGTTTGAGGGGATGGGTTGCCGGGCGCTGAATGCTCCGAATTGACGGTGCGGTGCGGGCGGGCATATAATTATGGCTCGCGTCCGGACGCTACGTGAGGTATGCCAATGCCGGTCACAACAGACAGCGAAATTGCGCCCGTGCAGGAGCAGGCCCAGGTCACGGAGGGGTCTGCCCGGCAGTCGTCCATGATATACGTCTGGCTGGCCACGGTCCCCGTCATCTGGGGCTTCAACTTCGTGTGCCTGAAGATTCTCTACAGCGACGCAGTAGGCTTCACGGTGCCGGCCATGCTGTCGGGCCGCTACATCGTCATGGCGGTCTCGTTCTTCGTGATCCTGCTGGTACTGAATGACAGGGAGCGGATAGCCCGCGAGGACTGGAAGTACCTGATCGGCTTTGCGCTGATTACGGTGGCGTTCTACCAGTACGTATTCGCCAAGGCAATCGAGCTGACATCGGCCGCTGAGTCGGCGCTCCTGATTACCACCGCGCCGATATGGGTGTTCCTGATCTCGATTATGCTGCGCATCGAGAGCTTCGACCGCACGCGCATGTTCGGAGTGCTGGTGGGGTTCATGGGCGTGGCCCTGGTGATCCTGGGCAGCGGCGGGTCGGTGACGGTACCTGAGACGCACCTGCTGGGCGACGCGGTGATGATCGTGGCAGCGGTCCTGTGGGCGTCGTACGCGGTGTTCTCGCGGCCGCTGCTGGCGAAGTACTCGCCGATCAAGATCGTGGCCTACATCCACATCCTGGGGTCTTTCGTGCTGATACCGATTGGCTTCCGGCAGATGCTGGATGTGCCGCTGTGGAGCATGGGGCTGGTGCCGTGGCTGTGCGTGCTGCAGTACTCGGTGCTGGCGGGGGTGTATGCCTTCATCGTTTGGTATTGGGGTGTGCAGCGCGTGGGTGCATCCCAGACGATGCTGTTTCAGTATTTCGTGCCGCTGGTGGCGGTGGTGGCCGCCTACCTGATACTCAAGGAGATACCGACATTCCTGCAGGTCGCCGGTATCGCCATCACGCTGGCCGGCGTGCACCTGGCTCGCCAGGGCAACGGCAATGCCGGCGGCGACCTGCGGCAGGGACAGAGCGTATGAACGACGGCATTCACAGTGCAGACATTTCGGCCCTCGACGATGTAATCCGGGCGTTCGCCGATGGCGAGCTGGTGGTGCTGCTGGATCACCCCGAACGTGAGGGTGAGGCGGATTTGATCCTGGCCGCCCAGTTTGCCACCGGCGAGAAGCTTAACGTGATGGCGACAGTTGGGCGAGGCTTGATTAACGTGGCGACCACCGGGGAGCGGCTGGCTGCACTGGGCATCCCCATGCTCCGGCCGGTCAATTGCCGTGAGAACTGGCCGCATTTCGCCGAGCCGGTTGACTACAGGATCGGCACCACCACAGGCGCTTCGGCCTTCGACCTCGCCGCAACGGCCAGGGCGCTGGCAGACCCGCAGGCGCGGGCCGAGGACTTTGCGCGACCGGGACATCTGCTGCTGCTCTGCGAAGACGATAATGGACTGATGTCGCGAGCCGGTCACACCGAGGGCGCGCTGGGCCTGGCGCGTCTGGCGGGGCTGTATCCGGCCGTGATCATCTGCGAGATGATGAGCCCCGACGGTCACATGGCCTCAGGCGCAGCGCTGCAGAGAATCATCCGTGCGAACCATTTCCCCACAACAACTGTCCAACAGATAGCGAGAGCTACTAGCTAGGTTAGTACGTCCCCACTCTTTCGGCGACCGGCGCAGGCGTGATTCTGCCGCCCGCCCTGCCGCCACATCCGGCTCACGGAGCAACAGACATGAAACGACTGTCGCTGATTGTTGCAGCTTGCGCACTGGCCTGCACGGCGGGCTGGTGTGTCACAGTTCCGATTAACGGAGGGTTCGAGCGCGGGGATGGCACAGTGCCGGCCGGATGGCTGCTTGATGGGCCGTGGGAGATGGTGGGGAACCAGAAATGCGAGGGCCGACGCTCAGTCGCCATCTACGGCTACGAATCGCTGCGCGGGGACCGGCTGGCCTCCGACAGCGGCATGGTGGTGCGCGCGGGCCGGCCAATTACGCTGGTGGGCTACTACCGGGGTTCCGGACTGGCGGCGGGCATCGAGATTGTTGACCGGCTGGGGGCGGTGCTGGAGGCGTTGGACACCGGCGCGCTGGAACCGGCGGAGAGCTGGACGCGCTTCTCGATTACCTACGAGCGGCCCGCGGATTTCCCCGCATATGAGTTCGCGTATGCAAGGGCGTTCTGTGAGGTCGTGAGCGACGGAGCGGAGGGCGCATTCGATGATGTGAAATTCCTCGACCCGCCCGGGTTCACGCCGTCATGGGACCCGCTGGCGCCGGTGAAGAGGATCGGGGAGGGCGTCGAAGAGGACAAGGGCAATGAGGAGAAGCCGGTGCAGAGCGGTGAGGCGAAGAAGGTGCCGGTGCCTCCGCCTCCGCCGAACCTGGTGCCGAATCCCGGCTTGAGCGGATACGGCTCGCCGCAGGGCTGGGCGAGCTTCGGGGCTGCCGAGCAGCTATCGTGGCAGCCGGGACAGGGCGGACGGTCCGGCTCTCTGACGATCACTGGCGGCGAAGAGACGTGCGGCTGGTACGCCGACCTGCAGCGCATGGATATCTCAGTGCCGCACGAGCTCAGCCTGCAGGCCGAGGTATCCGAGGCGGGAGCGGGGCCCGCGCGCGCCGTGCTGCTGGTGTTCGACCCCGACCGCACCAAGGTGTACAGTCACGTGATCGTGCCTCTGAGCGAGGCCAGGCGGCGTGTGTGCGCGACGGTATCACCTGTGGAGAAGCTGTCGGCAAGCGGCTTGGGCCGCCTCGAGCTGGTAGCTCCGGGCGGCCTTACGGGGCGGGTGAGCGTGAGTCAGCCGTCGCTGAAAGCCGACCCGCATCAGCCATCCGTGAAGGCGGCCAGACAGGATTTCGCAATCTTCCCTGACCCGAAAAAGGTGAGCTTCTTCGCGAAGGTCCCCAATGCCATTGACCAGGTGACCGAAATGGTCACTCACTTGAAGGTGCTAGACCGCGACCGGGCTACCGTGGAATACGAGAAACGGAAGATGGCGGTAGCGGCGCGGGCGGTGGCTTTGTTCCCCGCTTCGCCGAAGCTGAAGTACAACGGCGCGTACACGCTGCTGATGAGGGTGGAGGCGTCCGACGGCTCGCGCAGCTTCGCCTATGGGGAGTACCCGTTCGTGGTCTGCCCGGCGGACGGCCAGGACCCGAAGAACCCTTGCATCGGCGTGGTCTTGAGCGGCGATAGCGCTGCCGAGGTGCAGGCGGCCGCGATGGCGGGTGTGGGATGGGTGGCTGCTCCAATTGAATATGCAGACGACCCGAGCAGCCACGCAGTGCGCGCGAGAATGCGACAGTTGCGCGACCTGGGTGATGAGGCGCACCGCTACGGGATGAGCTTTGCGGTGAAGGTCCGGCTCGGCGGCGGGTCGGCGCCGCATTGCGAGGAGTTCATGGGCTTCTTCGAGGCGCTCAACTCGCGACTGGGCAGCCTTGCCGATGCGTACGTGCTGGATTGCAGCCCCAGATTGCTCGCCGCCGACGGCAGCAGGCAGCAGATTGCGGCGGTCGCGGCGGTCATCAGAGATGTTCAGGAGACAAGCGGCAGTGCCACGAAGAGCACGATTCTGACCCCCTTCGGCACGGCTGAGACGATACAGGAAGCGCTTCCTGCAGCGCAGGATACTCCGGGCACCCAGCCTGATGACAAGGGCAAACCTGCCACGGAGGGCACGAAGGACCCGCTTGCGGCCATAGACCTGCAATTCGGGCCGGTCACAGAGAAGCAGCCTGTGGCCGAGGCGACCGCGACTGACACGGCCGCTCCTGCCGCGGCGACGGATGCGCCGCTGACCGCCCCCATGACGCCGCCGCAGCCGCAGAGCGGGCCGGTCTATGTGCCGTCCTACGTCGGCGACTGCGAACAGGCGGGCAACTGGCTGCTGCCACTGACCGCCCCGGCGGAAGAGCGCGGGGCAGGCTGTCCACGTGATGCGCTGACAGCCAGGCAAGCGGTCTGCGCGCTGGCAGGAGACTGCGCGCTCGTGTTCTGGGACAACACGGGGGAGGCGTCGCTGCTGGACGGCGATGGCAATGCGACACCGTGTTGGGCGGCGCTGTGGGCGATGTGCCAACAGCTCAGGGGCAAGAGCTTCGCGAGCCGTGAAGAGAGCGATGACGGTGTAGCGTGCCTGCGCTTCGGCGGCGATGCGGGAGATACGCTGGTGATGTGGGCCGAGCGCGGTCAGAAGTCCACAGTGCTTGTGGGCGAGCTTGCGGGCGCGACCAAGGTTGATATCGGCGGCCAGGAATGGCCCCTGTCATTCATCGGGGGAAGGGCGCAGGTGGCATTGACGGGGGACCCGCTGTACGTCAACGTCCGCAGCGGCGCCGCGGTGAGCATCGGGGCGGCTTCATTCACCGGCCCAAGGTACTGAGGGCCCGGATCGGTACCGGCTCACTGAAGGGATTGAGCTTGCGGACGCCTAACTGTAATGGGCGTCCGTTCTGATTCTGATGTCTCTGCAGGTTGAGCTATGGCGGATACAGGCCGAGATGCAGGGAAACGCGTGTGTCCCGTTGCGCTGACGATTGCAGGCTCCGATTCGAGTGGGGGAGCGGGCATTCAGGCGGACCTGAAGACGTTCACCGTGCTCGGTGTGTACGGGATGTCGGCGATCACGGCAATTACGGCGCAGAACACCACCGAGGTGGCGGATGTGCACGTGCTGCCGGTCGCGGCGGTCGCTGCACAGATTGATGCCGTGATGGGCGACATCGGCTGCGACGCGGCGAAGACGGGGATGCTGGCAACCGCCAAGATCGTCGAAATCGTAGCGGATGCCGTGAAGCGCTGGGACATCTCTCGGCTGGTCATTGACCCGGTGATGGTGTCCAAGACGGGCCACAAGCTGCTAGCCGATGACGCATGTGAGGTGCTGAAACGGCGCCTGCTGCCGCTGGCGGCGGTGGTCACGCCGAATCTGCCGGAGGCGGAAACCCTGGCGGGCCGGGCCATATCGGATGAGGAGGACATGATTGCCGCCGCACGCGAGCTATGCCGGAGCGGCTGCCAGGCGGTCGTCATCAAAGGCGGACACCGGCCCGGGGACTGCAATGACTACCTGTATGAGCGCGACAGTGGCAGCCTGCGGGTGCTGGCCGGCGAGCGCGTGCAGACAAGCAGCACTCACGGGACGGGCTGCACGTTCTCGGCGGCACTGGCCGCCTGCCTGGCGTTGGGGATGTCGGTGGCCGAGAGCGCGTGGGTGGCCAAGGAGTTCGTGACTGCGGCCATCGCGGGAGCCCTGCCGCTCGGCTTCGGTCACGGGCCGACGAATCACATTGCAGCGGGCGAGACGCTCAGAGCCAAGCTCCGGGAGACTGGCTCGGCGGACGATACGAGGGCATGACGCATTGTGCGCCGGCTCGGTGAGACGGGGCGTTGGAGGCACGCATGTTGGTGAACCTGGCGTACGGCAGAGCCGGCCTGGAGGTGGAGCTGCCTGACTGCAGTGTGAGGCACATGCTGCATTTGCCGGAGTTGCCGGTCATTGCGCAGCCGGGAAGGGCAGTAGAGGCGGCATTGGTGAGGCCGACGGGGACAGCGCCGCTGGCGAAACTGGCTGCCGGTCACGAGAATGCCGTAGTGGTGGTTTCGGACATCACCCGGCCGGTGCCCAATGCCGTCATCCTGCCGCCGCTGCTGAGAATGCTCGTGGAAGCCGGATTGGCTCCGCAGGATATACTCATTCTAATCGCCACCGGCCTGCACCGCCCCAACACGGACGACGAACTGGCGGAGATGCTCGGGCCGGACGTGATGCGCTTCGGCTGCCGCATCGAGAACCACCAGGCGCGGGACAAGGGCGCCCACGTGCGCGTGGGGGTCACGTCGCAGGGCACCGATGCGTGGGTGGATCGGCGCTATCTGCAGGCGGACCTGCGGATTCTGACCGGTCTGGTGGAGCCGCACCTGATGGCCGGCTACTCCGGGGGACGCAAGAGCATCTGCCCGGGGCTGAGCGCTGCCGAGACGATCCTGGCCTTTCACCGTCCCGAGTTGATGGAGTCGCCGCTGGGAGTGTCGGGGAATCTGGATGGCAACCCGGTGGACCAGGAGGCGCACGATGTGGCCCGCTTGGCCGGAGGGGCTGACTTCATCCTGAATGTGACGCTGAATGCGCGGCGCGAGATTACCGGCATCTTCGCGGGCGACATGATTGCGGCACACCGGCAGGCCACGGCGCACGCTCTGCGGCAGTGCGCGGTGAGCGTGCCGCAGCCGGCGGATATCGTGATAACGACGGCCGGGGGATATCCGCTCGATTTGACATACTATCAGGGCGTCAAGGGCATGGTGGCCGCCGCCGACATCGTCAAGCCCGGCGGCACCATCATCATCGCGCAGGAGAACGCGGAGGGCATCGGCAGCCCGGAATGCGAGGCGGTGCTGCTGGGCAGCGATGACCCCCATGCCTGCATCCGCTGCGCGCTGGAGCAGGACACGCGGGAAATTGACCTGTGGCAGATTCACAAGCTGGAGCTGGTTCTGCGCAGGGCAAAGGTGCTGAACTACTCGACCGGCATTGCTCCGGAGGTGCAGAGGCAGCTTTTCGTCACGCCGGTCGGCTCCGTGGAAGAGGCGGTGGCGGAATGTCTTAGCGAGTACGGCCCAGACGCCACCATCGCGGTGATGCCCGATGGGCCGTATCTGCTAGCGTCGGTCGGGGCCTGAACGGTCCTGGGGGCGTAGTTGCGCCGCTGCTGGATTATCGTGTGTTGCACGCGGATGTCTCAGACGCCGATTGCGGATACAAACGATGTAAGGATTACTGGAGGGTTTCGGATGCTAAAGGTCGCTTTCATCGGGTTGAACCACTGGCACGCGCCGTTCTATATGGAAGGCATGCAGATGGCCGATTACCCCATCGCGGCGGTGGCGGACCGCGCCCCGGAGATGGTGGAGTTCCGGGCGAAGGCGGGCAACTGCGATGCTCCACGCTACACGGACTACGAGAAGATGCTGGCGGAGGTGAAGCCGGATTTCATCTTCGCACATGCTCCGCACGATGAGATGACTGAGTTGGCGGAGTGGCTGGTGGACCACGACCTGCCGTTCCACATGGAGAAGCCGATGGGGCTTTCGTGGCGCAAGCTCGCGGCGGTGGCCCAGAAGGCGAATGAGAAGAAGCTGTGGAACGCCGTCGCCCTGGTCAGCCGGCAATATGGCATCATCCAGCGGCTGCGGGAGATGGGAGATGACATCGGGAAGGTGGGGCGGTACTACTACGCGCTGCTGGCCGGGCCGCCGGTGCGCTACCCGGACTGGAAATGCGAGTGGATGCTGCAGCCACAGCGGACAGGCGCCGGGCCGCTGTGGAACTTCGGGGCCCACGTGATTGACTTGTTCCTGCTACTGGGCGGCTCGCCGGTTGTGGAGGTGGAGGCAAACTGGACGCACCACATCCACGACCTGCAGATAGAAGACCTGTGCACGATACGGATGAGAAACGCCGAGGGTGTCGTGGGTATCGGAGAGGTGAGCTATACGACGCCGGAGGGCTATGAGCGCTTCTTCTCGCTTTCGACCGACAGGCTGCAGGTGTGTACGCAGACTCTGGGCAAGGGGACGATCAAGCGCTTCGACGGCAAGCACGAGGAGGTTGACGGCCCGGAGTTCGGGGACGTGTATCCGCTGCAGACCCGGGATGTGCTGGAGCGCTTTGAGAGGGGCGCAGAGCCACCTGCCGACATCAACGACATGGTGGCGACGCTGCGGGTGATGGAGGCGGCCAAGCAGTCGGCGCAGAGCGGGGAGGCGGTCAAGCTTCCGGAGGTAACAGAGTCATAGATAATGACGCTCGCTTGCTCACAATGTAACGAGAATTCTCAGGATTTATTGCTCTTGGTGCAGGAGTGTGAGACACTGAAGCGAATGCAATGTCATAGGTGAGGGGAAGGTGTTGTGCCCGTACGGCCTCAATGGTGATCGGTGTCGGAAAGGATGAGGTGAGATGGACAGGAAGGGCTTCACCTTGATAGAGCTGTTGGTGGTCATCGCGATCATCGCGATTCTGGCGGCGGTGCTGTTCCCGGTATTTGCACGCGCGCGGGAGAAGGCACGCCAGACCCAGTGCATCAACAACGCCAAGAACCTCGGCACGGCATTCGGATGCTATACGCAGGACTACGACGAGCGCATGCCCTTCGCCAGCGGCGCGCATGACAACATCAGCCGCAAATGGTGGGACCTCATATTCCCGTACCTGCTCAATGAATACATCTACTCCTGCCCGTCTGCCGCGCCGGCCTCGGGTGATGTGACGTTCCGCTACAACTTCAACATCGGCCGCTATGGCTACCCGGACGGCGGCGGGGTCCACATAAACGATATTGACACGCCCGGGTGGGTTATCCTGCTTAATGAGCGGGTAGACGTTCCCTGCAAGCTCGACAGCACGGATGTGGCCAACTTCGCCTTCCACGACTGGCCCGATCCCAACGTGTACTACTGGTGCGAATGGACGTTGCCGCACAACAACGGATGCAATCTGGTGTTCTGCGACGGACACGCCAAGTGGTACACCATGCTGGGCCGCGAGCACCCGTACCTGTCAACCACGCAGGGCACGCCGTATAGGATCCCGGGCCTCTGCATCATGCCGGACAGGAGCAAGTAAGCTGCGGCAGCGAAGCTGAACTCGGGGCGCAGGACTTGCCGACGGAGGCGGGAAACTAGACGGGCGGGAAGCAAGCAATCCCGCCCGTTTCTCATTGCCGAATTCATGGAGATGCCACAGATGACCTCACAGCAGCGCGTAATGGCCGCACTCGACTTCCGGCAGCCTGACTACATGCCTTTCCATGTTGACTTCTGGCCGGAGTTCGTCACCAAATGGAAGCTCGCACACCCCGGTAGCGACGATGTGAACCTGATAGACCACTACGGCGTAGATATCAGGATAGCGGTCGGTGACGAAACGCCGTACATGACCAAGGCCGCGACACTGGGCCAGGACGACGGCTACGAGATCAAGCGCGACGGCTGGGGCCGCACCAATCGCACCAAGCCGGGCGCCTATTTCATGCACCAGATTGACAACGCCTACGATGAGAAGGGGCGGCTCAAGTACGGCGACTTCGACCCCCCTGATCTGCCGCAGCGCTATGCCGGGCTGGATGCGGTCATGGATGAGCTCAAGCAGCGGTACTGCGTGTTCGTCAAGACGGGCGGGCCGTTTATCCGCACCTACTTCATGACCGGCGAGGTCAATCTGCTGATGAACATGGTCGGAGACAAGGCCCTGGCCCGAGAGCAGGTGATGCGGACCGCCCATCACCTGGCGGCGATAGGACTCGAGCAGTTGCGCCGCTGGGACCTGTACGACACCGGCGTGTGGATATTCGACGACATGGCGTCCACGCAGAACCCGATGTTCAGCCCGCAGACGGCCGAGGAGATTCTGGCTCCGGCATGGGGCTATATGGTGGATGCATTCAAGGCCGCCGGGGCCAGGAAAGTGGTCATGCACAGTGACGGCAATATCGGCCCGCTCCTGGACCTGTTCATTGATTTGGGCTTCGATGGCATCAATCCGGTGGAATACAAGGCGGGGCTGGACTGCGTGAAGCTGCGGGAGAAGTACGGCGACAAACTGGCACTCATCGGCGGGCTATCGAACGGACTGGTGCTGCCGCGCGGCAACCCCGACGAGGTGCGCGAGCACGTTCTCTACATGATGTCGGCGGGCAGGGAGGGCGGCCTGGTCCTGGGCAGCCACTCCATCGGCGACGACATCTCCCTCGAGACCTGGGATTTGGCCTATCGGACGTATGTGGAACACAGGGAGTATCCGCTGAAGCTGTAGCGCGCCTTCACCGGCAAGCTACGATCATTGAGAAAGGAACATGAGATGAGCGCCATCAGGATATGCTGTGTCTGGCTGTTGGTGTCGGGCTGCATCGGTACCGGCACCGCCGCTGAGGGCAAGCAGCTCACATACTCCGATGTGTACGGAACGCCGTGGAATGCGGATGGGTTGGTGCCGCTGAACATCGGGCGGCTGCAGGACTATACCATCTGCATCCGCTTCCGGGCGCAACACACCGGCACATTCCGGCAGGCGCGCTTCTACTTCATCTTCCGCAAAGAGGGCTACTACAAGGGCAACGGCGGTGAGGTGCTCATCCGCTTCCAACCCGACGACGGCAGCGATCTGCACGGGCCGTCGGGTGAGGTGCTGGCCTCGGTTCACGTCCCGGACCCGATGGCCGGCGACGCGCTGCGGCTGGTGACGTTCGACCGGCCGGCAAGCACCGAGCAGGGCAAGCTGTACCACTTCGTGTTCACCAACCCGGCGCCGGACCCGCTCAACAACTGGGTGTCGCTGGACCAGCTCTACCAGAAGCGTGAGAAGCCCAACATGCAGCCGGCAATCAGCGACACCGACCTGGCGATAGTGCTGAAATGGCCCGACCCGCCGTGGAGCGTGCGCCATGCCCATACCCCCATCTACTGGATATACTACGAGGATGGAGCGGTGTGCGGGCAGGGCTACTACGACGCCCGCTCGATCAGCGGCGTGCGGCCCATCAGCGGCGAGAACAAGGTGCGGGAGATATTCACCGTGAGCGGCGGCGACCGGACCGTGAAGAGCGTGCGGATGCGCGTGAGGAAGCTGGATGACAGCGGGCCGCTGAAGGTGAGCCTGCTGGGTGACGACGGCGCGGCCATCGCGGAGGGCGAAATCACGCCGGGTCAATTCCCCGATGCGGAGATGAACTGGGTGGCGCACGAGTTCGGCGCGCCGGTGACGCTGCAGGAGGGCAAGACGTACAGCCTGGTGCTGAGCTCGCCGGCGGGGTCGTACAACACCTTCGGGCTGGTGCAGAGCGGAAGCGCGGCGTTCGTCACGCCGACGGTGTTCACCGACGGGATGATGCAGTACACACAGAACGGGCAGTGGACCTCCGACCGGCCGGGGAACATGGATATGCAGATGTACTTTGTGGCATCTGACAGAGACCATGTAGCAGGCGACTAGCGAATGGCGACAAACCTAGACGGGAGGAGCGCGTTACCGTGAGCCATGTTGAGGTATTGAAGAACCCCTGGAACGAGCGATTTCTTGAATTGGTTAGCACCTGCAAGAGGACTCTCAGATTGATGGCGCCCTACGTCAAGGATGATGTGGTCGCCTCAGTGCTGGATGCGAAGCGACCGGCAGTGAAGGTCAGGATGGCTACGAATATCAAGTTGGCGTACTTCCACCAGGGTTATTCCGATGTCGGCGCCTTCCGCAGGTTGCTGGAGGCTGGAGGCACGCTCCGGGCCGTGCAACGCCTACACGCCAAGGTGTACATATTCGATAACGACAGCGCGGTAGTCACGTCCGCAAACCTAACAGTAGGCGGCCTGAGCAGAAACTACGAATACGGAGTATGGATTTCAGACTGTGCCAAAGTCGCCGAGATACGCCGCGACTTCGACCATGCGATGTCAGCGGAGAGCATTGGACTGGTCAACGTCCGAACACTTGACGAGATCGATGAGATTCTGGCAAAAGCCCCGCCGCCGACTAGGCTGAGGCTGCCCCAACCTCGCATCGCGGCATTGGCACCGTTGCGGATGAGGGACGCGGAGCCACTGTTTGAGGCGAACACTGCAGCCATTGGGGATGCGCTTGGCGGATGGATGCTCTCGGTGTTCAACGCATTAACGGAAATCGACGAACCGGAATTCACGCTTGCCCAGGTGTACGCGTTCGTGCCACGGTTCCGACGGCAGTACCCGCGGAATCACCATATTGAGGAGAAGATCCGGCAGCAGTTGCAGCAGCTGGCGAAGTTGGGACTCATTGAGTTCCTGGGAGGAGGGAACTACGCGAAGCTATGGCGAGAGCAAGATACATCTTCCTGACGGACGAGGGATACACCTATCAACCCAAATCAGAGGCCATCGAGCCGGACATCGAGAATCTCCAGGTGCTGGGATTCGGCGCAGGCGAGACGCCAGAAGCCGCGTTTCATGATTTCCTTGAGACATACTCCTGGATAGGGGAAACGACATTCCGCACAACGTACTGCTATCGCCTGGGGGAGGACTATTGCCGCGACGTAAGGGAGTTCATGCTTAAGTCGTGACTGCCACAGACCCACCCACACCGGACTCCGCCATCCCTCTTCCCGCTCCTGCCGGATGACGCAGGGATTCCAATAGATGGACGCCCCTCCAG
>CAZJVY010000015.1:18675-39375 GCA_964549395.1 uncultured Armatimonadia bacterium
AGAGGTCTTATCCACCGATGATCCCGCGTCATGGTGCCCAGATCGCCGGTCTGCCCGATGTGCCGGTGTATGCCGCCAATACCATCGTCATCGGCTCCGGGGCCGCCGGGCTGAATTGCGCCGAGCAGTTGCACCGGCTGGGCGAACGCAGCCTGGCCGTCGTCACCGAGCGGCTGGGGGCCGGCACGTCCAACAACTCCGGCTCCGACAAGCAGACGTACTACAAGCTGGGGATTTTCGGCGACGTTCCCGACAGCCCGATGGAGCTGGCCCGCACGCTGTTCCAGGGCGGCATGTGTCACGGTGACATCGCCTACGTGGAGGCGCTGGGCTCGGCGCCGGCGTTCTTCCACCTCGTCGAAAACGGCGTGCAGTTCCCCTTCAACAGCTACGGGGCGTATGTCGGGTACAAGACGGACCACGATCCGCGGCAGCGCGCCACCTCGGCCGGGCCGAAGACCTCGATGCAAATGTTCGCGGCCTCACTGAAGAAGTGCCGGCAGGCGGAGATGGCGATCTTCGACGGCTATGAGATCATCCGCCTGCTCACTGCGGGGAACGGCGATGACAAGCGGGTCATCGGCGCGCTGGCGCTGAACAAGGAGCGGCTCGGTGAGGCGGATCGCGGGCTGACGGTGTTCGCGGCCAACAACATCGTGCTGGCGACCGGCGGCCCGGGCGAGCTGTTCGCCACCAGCGTCTATCCGCCCGGTCAGGTCGGCAGTCACGGGCTGGCCCTGGATATCGGCGCATGGGCGAGCAATATGGCCGAGTTTCAGTTCGGGCTGGCCTCGACGGGCTTCCGCTGGAACCTGTCGGGGTCCTACCAGCAGGTGGTGCCGTGCTACTTCTCGACGGACGCCGGCGGCGGGGACGTGCGCTATTTCCTGAATGACTACTACCAGACCATGGCGCAGGTGGCGACGAACACGTTCCTGAAGGGCTACCAGTGGCCGTTTCATGCAGAGAGGCTGCAGGCGTTCGGCAGCTCGCTGGTGGACATCGCCGTGCATGAGGAGTGCAGCCAGGGACGCCGCGTTTACATGGACCTGTCGCGCAACCCGGTCGCCGGTGAGGGCATGAACGAGTTCTCTCTGGCCGAGCTGTCGGAGGAGGCGCGGGGATACCTGGAACGCTCCGGTGCCACCGCCGAGACGCCATACGAGCGGCTGCAGCAGCTCAATCCGCCGGCGATAGAGATCTACGCGGAGCACGGAGTTGATTTGCGGGAGCCGGTCGAGGTGGCCGTGTGCGCCCAGCACTGCAACGGCGGCCTGACGGTGAATACGCGGTGGGAGACCACGGTGAGGCATCTGTTCGCCATCGGTGAGGTCGCGGGCACGCATGGGGTGCGGCCCGGAGGGAGCGCGCTGAATGCGGGACAGGTCGGCGGCCGGCGGGCAGCGCAGTACATCGCCGCCCGCTACAAGGCCGAAGCGCCCGACATCTCAATGTGGCTGCCGGAGGCGTCAACGCAGATTGAAGCCGAGGTGAAGCGGCTGGAGAAGCTGCTCGATACGCGGGGAGGGCGAGTGGGCGAGGTCCGCCGCAGCCTGCAGGAGACGATGGACCGGGCGGCCGGCATCATACGGAAGCTGCGTGATGCGCGCGACGGGGCGCGGGATGTCGGCAAGCTTCATGCGGAGCTGGCCGGGCAGGAGCAGCGGCTTAGCGGCCCCGCGCAGTTGCAGGCGGCGTATCAGAACGAGCACCTCACGCTGACCGGGCTGGTTGTGCTGAAGACGATTGAAGATTTGATTGCACGCGGCGGCGGTAGTCGCGGCGCGTACATGGTAGTGGACCGCAGCGGCGACAGGCTGGTGGTGACCAAGAACGGAGACAGGCTGCCGCACCGCAGCGAGAACCTGGAGATGCGCCGGGAGATCGTCGAGGCCCGCTGGACGGGCAAGACGGTGGAGACGAAGGTCACGCCGGTGCGCCCGCTGCCTGATGATGCTTCGTGGTACGAGACCACCTGGCACAAGTGGCGGGCGGGAGAGATATACGACGATTGAGGCCGATTGTCGCGTGGGCCGGGCTTTCCAGCCCGGCGTCGTGACGCCATCCACGCAGATCTTGCCAGACTGGATAGGGAGTTCCCTATCATGTCCAGGAGAAAGAAGTTACCCCATCAGACGTGTGACGGCGCGACACACTTCGTTACTTTCCAGCGCACCAAGAACGTTGCTGTGTCTCTGGCCGATCCGGCCATCGCCCCGATTATCATCAACGCGCTGCAGCACTTCGCGGGCAGCAGGTACTTACTGTATGATTACACCGTCATGCCCGACCATGTGCATGTGATCCTCAAGCCGTTGCCGCGCGAAAAGGGCCTCGAACCCCTAGGACGCATAGTGCAGAGCATAAAGGGCTGGACGGCGCGTCACATAAACATGGTCATCGGCCGGAGAGGCGCTTTCTGGCAAGATGGTAGCTACGACCATATCATTCGGAACCGCCAGGATTACGAGGAGAAAACGAAGTACATCTGGAACAATCCCCAAGTGGCTGGACTAGTCACAGATGCCGAACGATGGCCCTGGTCGGGACGAGGCCAAGGAGAATAGTGAAGCCGGTAGCATGCACTCAATGGGCTGTTGAGTCGAGGCCCGGTGCCGGGGGTGTGGGTTCGTCGTTGAACGGCTGTCGGGCTAGAAAGCCCGACCCACGCGATTTTTGAGGAAGGCAGACCCACGCGAATATGTTGCTACACTCAGCAACGGCGGGCAATACATCAGCGGCCTGGTTGATGGAAGATGGCAGGGACTGAGCCAATATCATCGCTGCTGGTGAAGCCCGCAGGCCCCGACTGCAACCTGGCCTGCGAATACTGCTTCTATAGCCCCAAGCAGGCGCTGTACCCACGCCAGAAACGCCACCGCATGAGCCGCCAGGTGGCGGAGGAGATGATCCGGCAGTACATGGCGATGGCCCCGCAGGCCGCCACGTTCGCCTGGCAGGGCGGCGAGCCGACGCTGATGGGCCTGGACTTTTTCCGCCTCGTGGTGGCGCTGCAGCAGAAGCACGGCCGCTCCGGGCAGATTGTCGCCAATGCGCTGCAGACCAATGCAACGTTGATAGACGAGGAATGGGCGCGGTTCCTGCGCAGATACCGGTTCCTCGTGGGTGTGAGCATTGACGGGCCGCCGGAGGTCCACAACAGGTGGCGGGTGGATTGCGGCGGTGGCCCGACACTGGACAAGGTGCTGGCGGGCGTGAAAGCGCTGCAGGCAGAAGGCGTAGAGCACAATGCCCTGATAATGCTCACCTCGCATAGCGCCGACAAGGCGCACGCAATCTGGGATTTCATCCGCGAGCAGGGCATTGACTTTTTCCAGTTCATCCCCTGCCTTGAGCGCGATCCGGATAGCGGTGAGGTGTCGGAGTACTCGGTCACGCCCCGGCAGTGGGGGCAGTTCATGTGCGAGATATTCGATCTGTGGTCGGAGCCGGAATGGCCGGAGACGTACGTGCGGCTCTTCAATGACCTGGTTGAGGTGTATACCGGCGGCGAGGGACCGTCGTGCATGTTGAAGGAGCGCTGCGGGGAGTACGTTGTCATCGAGCACAACGGCGACGTGTACGCCTGCGATTTCTTCGTGGACCGGCAGCATCATATTGGCAATATCATGAAGACGCCGCTGGCGGAGCTGGTGGGTTCGGCTGCGCTGGAGGAATTCGCGCTGGCGAAGGGAAAGGCCGGGGCGGAGTGCCGGAGCTGCCGGTGGTGGAAGCAGTGCTTCGGCGGCTGCCCGAAAGACCGCATTTACGGAAGTGGCCGGACGGATTGCGCGGCGTACCTGTGCGAGGGCTACAAGATGCTGTTTGAGCATGCCGATGAGCGGCTGAGGGCGCTGGCCGAACGGTACAAGCAAGAGCGCCGGGGAACACAGGCAGAGGAGTGATACGGATGAGACATCTTACTGCTTGCATGTTGGCAGGGATGGTTGCCGCCGCGGTCTGCGTGGCTGCGCCGAATGTGGTCATGGAGCCGGGCGGTGCCATGTACGTGGACGGACAGCCGTTCATGCCAATCGGGGCGTGGTGTTCCAGTGAAATCGCACTTTCGAACCTGAAGACCTGGAATATGAATGCGGTTTTCCTCGGGCTGGACCGCAAGGACCCGCAGGAGGGCGCGAAAGCCTTTGGAGAGCGGCTGGCAGAGGCGGCCGCTCTCGGGCTGAAGGTGATCGGCTATTTCGGCTACGGCGGCTGGGGAGAGGACAAGAAACCCCCCGGCTGGAGCGAAGAGGAGATGCGCCCATACCTGGCCTTCAAGGACCATCCGGCTGTCATCGGGTGGTTCCTGGGCGATGATCTGCTGGTCGAGCGGCACCTTGATGGGGTCCGGCAGGCGTCCGAGATCATCAAGCGCATTGACCCCGTCCATCCGACCATGGGCGACTTCGACGGGCGCGCCATTGATGATTGCCTGCCCTTCAAGCCCTACCTGGATATCACGGTGCCCTACGGCTACCCCGTCGTGACCAGCACTCCCGACTGGTACGAAACATATCTGAGCAAGCGTCGCCGCTACCTGGGGGACCCGGTGTGGACGTGGGTGCAGGCCTTCAACACGAAAAGCACAATGGATGGCTACGGTGTCGGCGGATGGGGCAGAGGGCCCACACCGGACCCCGGCCAGTTCCGTCATTTCACCTACCTGCCGGTTGCGCTCGGCTACAAGGGACTACTGTGGTTCGGCGCACACACGCTCATTGATGCTCCTGTACGCGCTCATCAGGTGGCGATACTGGACGCCGAGCTGCAGCAGATCGGGCCGCTGGCAGTGACGATGCGCCCGTCCGACGCCGCCGATACGTTCGCAACCTATCGCTCGCACAGTGTGAAGTCCTACTGCCTGGAAGACGACAGCCGCAAGCTGGTGTTCGTGTTCAGTTGGCGCAATACGGATTATCAGACACTGGGATCAACCGGGTACAAGAACTTCCCGGTGCGGATCCAACTCTGGGGCGACTATGACCTGACGCTGCCGGACGGCCCGAATGTGGAGGCATATCAGGTCGGCTTCCCCGGCCTGCGCAAGATGCAGATAACCACGGCCAATCGCTCGACAATTGACATGCAGATCAGCAACCTGGAGGTCATGGGCATCTACCTGATAGCCAAGAGCGGCGACCCACTCATCGCGCAGTGGCAACAGGCCTTTGCCGAGAAGCTGCCCGACGCGGCGGCGAACATGGTAGAACTGGCACGGCTGCAAGTGGAAAAGGTGAAGGGCGTGGCGGAGAAGCTTGTCGCATTGGGTGTGACGGTGCCCGAGGCAGACGCGGCGCTGGCTTCCGCCGAAGCAGCATGCGGCGAGGCGGCGAAGGCTCAGGAGGCGAAGAACCACGAAGAGGCCTACCAGCGCGGCGAGCAAGCCCTGGTACACTCTGGCGCGGTTCAGACGGCCTACATGCAGCACGCCTCGGCTGCAGCGGCCAAATATGGGCAGGTCTTCTACGCCCTGCCCACGATGTTCGAGAAGCTGAAAGAGGATGCGCGCAATCCCAAGCCGCCGGAGCAGAAATAGGCGGCCAAAGCGGCTGAACGAGAAGATGCCCATGATGGAGAATGGCTGACAGCGCATGACATCACGAGAGCGGCTACTTACTGCGTACAGATGCCAGGAGCCGGACGGCCTGCCGATAATGGTCCGCGGGGTGCTGTGCTGGGATGAGCAATGGGTGGCGACGCGACATCCCTCGTACAAGCCCGTGATCGACGTAGTGGCAGAGCACGGTGACTTCCAGGCTGGCTGGGGCCCGAGCGGGGGGATTCTGCTTTCGGCCACCGACGAGGCGTACTATACGACGGAGAAGACGCCCGGCGATGACTGGAACATCATCACCACCACGCTACACACACCCGCAGGCGAGTTGACATCGCGCCGCAAGGAGAGCAACCGGGGGCTGCCGGGGCTGGCGATGGACTACCCAGTGAAGAGCCTGGCCGACCTCGATGTGGCGAAATCAATTCCCTATGAGCCGATAACGGTTGATGCGGGCGAGTTCTTCCAGCGGCAGAGCGACCTTGGCGAGCGGGGGATAGTGCTGTGCAACGTTCCTAACCCCATCACCCTGGTGCACTACCTGCTGGGGAGCGAGCTGCTGGCGCTGTGGAGCATCGAGTACCGGGAGGTAGTGCTGGAGCTGATCTACACATTTCTGGGGCGGGCCTGTCACATAGTTGATCAGTTGCTGGCGGCCGGTGTCGGGCCGGGCTACTGCATGTTGGGCGAGGAGTATGTGACGCCGCCGCTACATTCGGCGCGCGATTTCCGCGAGTTCTGTGTCGAGCCGGAGAAAGAGCTCAGCCGCCGGATTCACGAGGCCGGCTGCATTCTTCACGTCCACTGTCACGGGCCGCTCGACGATGTTCTGGAGGACTTCGTGGAGCTGGGTAGCGATGTGCTGCACCCGATTGAGGCCCCGCCGCTGGGAAATGTGACCATCGAGGACGCAAAGAGGCGGCTGGCGGGGAAGATTTGCATCGAGGGGAACATCCAAATCGGGGACATATACGCGGCGCCGACACAACACATCATTGACGAGGTGAAGCGGAACATTGATGCGGCGGCGCCGGGGGGCGGGTACGTGCTGGCCCCTACGGCTTCGCCCCACACCGAGGTACTTACCGAGCAGACCGTAAGAAACTATGTGGCGATGGTAGAAGCCGCCGTGGAATACGGGCGGTAGGAGGCGACGAGCATGTCATTTCAGATTGGTGTCGGCGAGATAGACGTAACTCCGCCGGTAGGGACGCGGATGGGAGGCTTCGGCGGCCGCACTCACGGGGCCGTCGGCATTCACGACCCGCTGCGGTCGAAGGCGATTGCGATAAGCGACGGCGGAAATGCGGCGCTGATCATCACGAACGACATTCTCAGCATCTCCTACGATTACATGGATGAAATCCACGCCGAGATCGGGAAGCGCTGCGGGTTAGCGCCGGAGCAGATCATGTTCAACACCAGCCACACGCACTCCGGGCCGCTGATGCGCGGGGTCAACGGCCTGGGTGAAGCAAACGAGACCTATGCTGCCAATCTCGTGCCGAAACTGGGCGGATTGGCGGAGATAGCGATGGCGGACATGCGGCCGGTGAAGGTGACCAGCCATCGAGGCCCGCTGCAGGTGGGCATCAACCGGCGCGAGCGGCTGCCGGAGGGTGGCACGAAGCTCGGGCGCAATCCCGACCTGATCGTGGACAGGAATGTTGATGTGCTGCGCTTCGCCGACGAGAGCGGGCTGCCAGTGGCGATCTGGTTCTCGCACGCAACGCACGGGGTGGTGCTGGGGGGCAACAACTACTACCTTAGCGCCGACTGGATGGGATACGCGCAGCGCCAGCTCGAGAAAATGTACCCGAAAACGCTGGTGGCGTTCGGGCAGGGCTGCTGCGGGAACATCAACTCGGACCCCGTCGGCGGGACGTTCGAGGACGCCCGTCGGCTGGGCACGCGTGCGGCCGGCGGCGTGATGATGGCAGTCGAGAACGAGGGGCTGGAGCTTGACGGGCGGATTTCATGCGGGAAAGTGAGCGCGCAGGTGCCCCAGCAGGACCCGCCGCCGTTGAATGAAGCCGAGAAGACGCTGCGGGAGTTCCAGGAGGCATTGGTGGAGGCTGAGGCGTCCGGTGACCAGGCACGAATTCAGGGGGCGCAGGGAATGGTCGCCTGGGCTAGCTTCATCCGCGACCTGGCGGCGGAGGCTGTGACAGACCAGACCATGCGCTTTGACATCAGCGCCATCGGCATCGGCCGGCACGTCATCGTGGGCCTGGCCGGAGAGGTCTTTTTCGAGTATGCTGTCAACATCGCACAGCGGTCACCCTTCGAGCGCACCACGGTGCTGGGCACCACCGACGGCTGCGTCTCCTATCTGCCCACCGCCGACGAGATTCCGCACGGCGGCTACGAGGTGGACAGCTCGATGCGTTACTACATGCAGTTGTGGCTGAAGCCGGAATGCGAGCAAGTGGTGCTGGACGAGGCCGAGAAGCTGCTCAAGAGCCTGGAATAGTGGCATGCCGGCGACGCAGCAGTGACGGAGCTGGGTGATGGACAGGGAAGGCGAGAGAACTGCGGCGGATTGGCAGCCGCCGTTGAGAGCGCTCATCGGCATCGCCGTCGTCGGTCTGGCGCTGCGCCTGGCGTTAGCCTGGCAGAAGGCGGACACGTTGCTGGTCTTCTGCCTGCCGGATGATGCCTACTACTACTTCCAGATAGCCCGCAATGCCGTCAGCGGTCATGGCATCAGCTTCGACGGCGTCAGCCCGACCAACGGCTTCCACCCGCTGTGGTTCGCAATGTTGCTGCCGATCTTCGCGGCCCTGCCGGGTGCAGAGGAGCTTCCCATTCACCTCAGTCTGACCCTCGGCGCGCTGCTGGACGGCTGCACGGCAGTCCTCATCGGCATGTTGGCCTATCGCCTCATCGGTCGCCGCGACTGGGCGGCGATATTCGCGGCGCTCTACGCACTGAACCCGTACGCCGTTCATGCATCCATCAACGGCCTGGAGACTGCGGTCTCGTTGCTGATGATAGCGGTGTTCGTGTATCAGTACATCCGCATCCGCGACATGGCGGAAGTGAGGACCCGAGACCTCGCGTGGCTTGCAGTGTGCGGGGGCCTGCTGCTGGCGGCGCGGACGGACAATATCTTCCTGTGGGGTTTGGTGGGGCTGGCGCTCATCTCCGCCCTACCCGCCAATCGCAAGGCCGCTTTCGTAGGCCTGTATGCGGCAGGGGCGGCCGTCGTGCTGGCGCCGTGGCTAATCTGGAACATGGTCACGTTCGGGACGATCATGCAGGTCAGCGGCGTGGCGGTGCCCTACATGGTCAAGCAAGTCGTGCTGGTGAAGCTCGGTGCGACGAGCGGCACGTCGCCGGTTCTCCTGAAGACGCTGGTGAAGTGGACGCTCGCTAACTGGAAGGGCGCGCTGGCGATGGCGATGCCGCCGGTGATCGTGGTGCCGCTGCTGTTCTTCTGCCTGGGTGCTTGCTCATGCGGCTGGGATGAGCGCCGGCGAGAGCGGCACAGATGGCTGCTGGCCCGCATCTGGCCGGTAGTAGTCGCTGCGGCGCTGCTGGTCGCCTACCACGTGCTGGGGCGGTGGTACGAACACCTGCGCGAATGGTACTCGGCCTCCACGATTCCCGCCGGCCTGCTGCTTCTGGCGGCGATAGTAGCGATGCTGCGGGAGCTGAAGGGCGGAGGCTGGCTGCGGAGCTGGCCCAGGTATGTGGCAGTGCCGCTGGTGATCCTGGTGGTGCTGGGGCTGGGCTACAAGAGCCAGAAGATCATGCGCTGGGCGCGGTACCCGTGGCAGGACAGCTACAAGCAGGCCGCGCTGTGGCTGAACGACAACACGAAGCCCGAGGCGCGGGTGGGCGCATTCAATGCCGGGATCGTCGGCTACTACTGCGACCGGACCGTGTTCAACCTCGACGGAGCCGTAAATAACGAGATCTACTCCTACATCCTCTCCCATAGGATCGGGCAGTTCGTGCGGGATCGGGACATCGAGTATGTGGTGGACCACCCGTACGAATACACGGAGGGCAAGAAGCTGCTGTTCTGGGGGGACGCTCCGCTGCCGGTCGTGGATGGTAAGGAAGTGCATCGGATAGACAACAGCGACACCGGCTATGACGATATCGCCATCTTCCGAATGCCCGGTAGCGACGGCTGACGCGTCGCCATCCTGAATTCGACGCCGTTGCGCAAGCCGGCATTAACCGACGGCCTGCTCCACCGCCGCATTCACTCGCCGTAGCAGTTCATCGCCGATGACATCGCGTTCCTGCTCGCTCCTGCCCTCCCAACGCATCACCAGTTCCTCGCCGGTATTGGAGGCCCTGATGAGCGCCCAGCCGTCGGGGAAGCTGATGCGGGCACCATCTACCCTGAGTATCTCGTGGTCGGCTTCGTAGGTGGCCGCGATTTGCTCTGCAACTGCGAACTTCTTGCTGTCCGGGCAGCCGACGCGCTCTTCCTCGGATGTGTAGTAAACGGGCGCATCCGCTATGATCTCGCGGAGCGGCCTGTTCAGAACGCTCAGACTCTCCAGCAGCCGGGCCGAGGCGAAGGTGGCATCGTCGAACTTGATATAGGTGTTGTGGAAATAGCAATGGCCGGTCGTCTCAAAGCCCATTGCGGCACCGGTCTCGCCCATGCCCTCCAGGATGAAGGGATAGCCACATGCACGCATGTCCACGGTCCCGCCACGGGCCTCCACGTAGTCAATCAGTGATTGGGAGCAGCGCACTTCGGTGACAAAGGTCGAAAAGCCCTTGTCCAGCAATGTGTGGCACATGGGCAGGACATAGGCGTCAGGCCAGACCATCTTACCGGTGTCGTCAACTACGGCGATACGGTCGCCATCGGCGTCAATGGCGATGCCCAGCTCGGCGCCGGTCTCGACCACTCTCTGCGAGAGGGCTTTGATGTTCTCCACCAGCAGGGGGTCGGGCGGGCGATTGGGGAAGGTGCCGTCCGGCTCCTCGAAGAGTGTCTCGACTTCGGCCCCTATCTCCCGCAGCAGTCGCGGTGCGGTGAGCGTCCCGCAGCCGTTGCCCAGATCGAGGACGATACGTATCGGCCGCTCCAATTTCACCTGCGAAGCGGCTATCGGGAAGTACTCCTCGTAGATGTCGCGCTGGGCGTACGTGCCCTGCCTGCCGCCCTCGGTGGCCGCGTCGCTGGCAGCGACCGCTTCATACAGTTGCTGCAATCTGTCTCCGTAAAAGGGCCATTCGCCCTTGCGCAGCTTCAGGCCGTTGAACTGCGGCGGCTTGTGTGAAGCCGTCACGGCAAGCCCGCCGTCGGCATCCCAAAGGCCGATGGCGAAGTAAAGGACCGGTGTGGGCACCTGCCCGACGTCAATCACGTCGCAGCCGGCCTCCAACAGGCCTTCGACCGCGGCCTGCGAGAGCCCTGCGGAACTTTCGCGCAGGTCGCGGCCCACGATGACGGTGGGCGCTTCAGGCTCCAGGAAACGGCTTGCATACGTGCGGACCGTTGCGCGCACTACATCCGGCGTAATCTGATCCCCAACCGTACCCCGGATGTCGTAGGCTCGGAAAACCTCCTGCGGAATGTGCATTCGCTTCTCCTGTGGCGGGAACGGTATCCCTGCGTATGATGGGCCATGTGTCCGTTGCAGTTTCCGTACCCAATTCTATTTCCATTCAAACCGGCACGCAAGCGGCATGTAGGTCAATATGAGCGGCGAAGACTGCACTGACGGACGCTTCTCGCCCCCTCAGCGGGCCGGAAAGTGGTGTTTTGGCCCTGTGCAACCGTCCTGTGCGGGAAAAAGTGGACACTTCAGGCGGGAAGCGCTGTCTAACCACATCAGTAAGGGTACAGAGGCCGTGCGTGGCTCCCTACGGGGAGGATATCGGCCTGCCCGCACCGGTGGGGAGCCGGCGTCTGTAGCGCCCTGCCGCCGGTGCTGGGAGTTGACATCGCTGCAGCATCTGCAGACAACGCCGAAAACGGGAAAGGAGGCGGGACGCTAGAGTATTGACATAGCACAGTCGAAACCATATCATTGGTGAAGTTAGCCGTACAAAATCGCAGCAGGCGCACGCGGGCAGGACCTGCAACCGGGTGGGAAACGAGGGAAACAAGCCCGGGCATTGAACAAATGCTGCAAGCTCAGGCCCGCAGCCGCGCCAACTAATGTCTGGGAGGGACACAGAAGATGAGAACACTAGTACCATTGATGGTATTGGTCATGCTCCTCACGATCGTGGCCTATGCCGGCGCCCAGGAGGGCGTAATCTGCAGCCCGTCCGACAAGATGACGATATGCGGGTTCCTGCAGGCACGCTACTCGGGCAGTGACTCGACGGTGGAGGATTTCAGCCTGCGCCAGATGTACGTGAACTTGATGGGGAAGGTCAATGAGAATGCCGGATTCGTGCTGACGCTGGCAACTTTTGACCCCAATCCTCCCGGCCACGCGTCCGATGACATCGTGGTCTTCAACCTGTTCGGCACTTACAAGTTCACCGACGAGTGGTCCGTACTGCTCGGCCAAGTGCCCACTTTCTTCGGGCTGGAGGCGTGGCAGTCTTCCAGCCAGCGTTTGGCGCTGGAGCGCGCCGCGATATGCGAGAAGGGGCGCACGGGCGTGGCCGCCGATCTCTTCGGGTTCTACTTCGCCCATCCGTCGGACCGCGGCCTGTGGGTCAAGCGGACCGGCACCGAGGGGCAGCCCGATGTGTACGTCGGGATCTGCAACGGCCAATTCGCCGACACGGACGCCGACAGCAACAAGAACGTTAGTCTGGACGTGAAGTGGACCCGCGACTGGGGCATGGCCGGCGTCAGTTGGCTCGACGGCGACCTCAAGTGGCCCAACGACGCCACCGGCACCTGGAACGACCGCAAGGCCGTTGACGTCTATGCCAAGTACCTGTATAGGACGTGGAACCTGCAAGGCGAGTGGGCCGACGGCAAGATGCTCGGCACCGACCGCGACGGCTGGTATCTCCAGGTATCACGCGTTGTTGAGGGCAAGAACTACATACCGTTCGTCAAGTATGAGGAGTTCAACAACGTGGCAGCCGGCGTCACTATGGCCGAGTATGACGCCATCCATGCCGGCGTCGCCTTGCAGCTTGATGACAAGAACCAGATCACATTCCAGATCACCGACGCCGATGTGACAAACGGCTCCACAACGACCGATGACTTCTCGTTCGGAGCCTCCTGGCAGACGTCGTTCTAGGCTCCAGGAAACACAGAGGAGATGAAAGAGGCCGGCTAACGCCGGCCTCTTTTTTGTGCAGCATGTGCGGACCAGTCTCTGCTGGCCGAGTGAGCGCTAGAAGACGTAAACGGACGTGCCGACGGGCACCAGCCTGAAAAGGATGCTCGCATCGGCGCGGTGCTGGCGGACACAGCCGTGTGACGCCGGGCCGCCCAGCAGGCCGTAGAAGCGAGGAGATGTTGCGTGGATCCCGTGGCTGCCGCTGGAGGTTATCTGCAGCCAGTACGGCATGGCGCAATGGTAGCGGCGGCTCCAGGCGCTCCCCTGCTTGCCGAATACCTTACCCATCGCCCCGCGCCGGCGGTCGTATGAGCCGGGACGCATTGTAGGAGTGTAGAAGGGCGAGCGCGCGGTGGAGACGATGTGCATGCGCCTGGGCCGCCCCCCGGCGAAGTAGTAGAGCCGCTGTCTGTGCTTGACGATGGCGATGCAGGTGGCAGGGATGTTCTGCAGCTCCCTGGGACGGAAGTAGAGACCGATCTCGTCCGAGGCCAGGCAGTTGTTTCCTTCGTCGTAGCCGGCGATACGCAGCCGGAAAGCCGTGGCGTCCATCCACGGGACTCTGGCCCATGTGTGCTGGCCGGTGTTCGGGATCATCGGGGTGACCAGGTCGCCGAAGCTGCCACGCGACCGGCCGCCCAGCCTGCAGCGGTCATAGTAGTAGTAGATGCGGACCTGCGTGATGGGTCCGCTGCTGAGCCACTTGAGAGTGACCGGTGTGCCCTCGAGCCATTCTTCATCCGGCTGCGGCGAGATGAAGACCATGCGCGGCTCGCCCGATACCTGTGGAGGCAGCCGCAGGGACGCCACTTGCGTGGACGGCCGGCGGGCAGGCAGGTCCTCTATGTCCCCGGTCCATGTGGCCTGCTCGAAGCCCTGTGCGACCGGATCGTCCGGCGGCAGGGGCTCAACCGGCATGTCATCCGGGTCGGGGGTAGCCGTCGCGGTCGGCGATGGCACCGGCGCGGTCTCCTGATCCGCGCGCAATGTATAGGAAGGATGAAACGGTTGGCTGATGGCGAGAGGCTCGACCGGCTCTCCGGCGGTCTGTTGGGCGAAGCCTGCTGACGCGGCAAGAAGAGCGATAGCCAGAGCTGCGAATAATGCTTTGTGCAATGGCACCAACCCCGAGATGCATAGGCCGTGATGTGAGCGTTGCCTCGTGCCGACTATAGACTATACGGCTTCGCGCGTCAACTGCTCGACCTCGTCCCAGGTCGGGAGCCCCTCCATGTCGGCTGAGCGGGTGATGCGCAGTGCCGCCGCGTCCGCCGCAAACCGCCCGATTTGGGCGGGCTGCAGGCCTCGCAGGTACGCGGCCACAAGACCGGCATGGAAAGTATCACCCGCGCCAATGTCGTAGGTCACTCGTACCTGGCGCGCCGCAACGGCATGCAAACTGCCGTCTCCATATACGTATGCCCCATTTGCGCCGTCGGTAATCGCAACCAATCCGGGTCCCAATGCCGCGACTTCGGCGGCAGCATCGGCCGGTTGCCGCTTTCCGGTGAACAGGGCCGCCTCCTCACGGTTCATCAGCACAATATCGGCCACTGCAATGGCCTGGTTCTGGACGTGCGCTATCTCGTCTTCGGAAGCCTGCCAGGAGCCGGGCCGGTAGTTGACCGCATAGACGATCTCTTGCCCGGCGGCTCTGGCATTCTCGGCGGCCTGCAAGACGGCATCACGTAGCGGCTGCTTGCGGATTACCGCCTCGCTGAAGTCGAATATCCGCGCGCGCCCGAGGGTGTCGGAGCTGAGTTCTTCAGCCTGCAAGGTGGCCATGGGGTCGCAGTAGCCCGGGAAGCGGTAGAAGTAGAAGCGTTTGGCTCCCGCCCGGTCCATCCAGCAGAATGACACGGGCGTCAACTGCCCGCTGATACTGCGTGCCAGGCCCTCGGTGGCAACCCCGAAGCCGTTGAGCCTGGCGAGCAGCCACTGGCCCAACTCGTCATCACCGACGCGGGTGATGAAGCCGGTCGCGATGCCGAGACGGGCGAGTGCGATGACGAAGTTGGAGGCGGCACCTGAGGGGAGAGCGAGATATTCATCGGCGGCGGTCAAGTCGCGTCCCGTCTCCCGGGGCGTCATCTCGACCAGGCACGAACCGAGCGCGATAACCTGCAACTCAGGCGGCAATGAACCGCTCCCTTCGGCGCCATGGACACTTGTAGCCAAGTGAAGCTGTTCGCGGAGCGGGCGGTTGTCACCTGCTGTAGATGGGGGAGACAGGATTCTCCGGCGCGACGGTCGAATCCGTGAGGGGGAGAAGCCGGTTCGCAAGGGAGCAAGTGAGCATGAGAGTGCAAGTCGGGCCGCTGCTCGTGGCAATCGTTCTCTGCGGAATGGGGCCGGTGCAGGCGCAGAACGGTGAAACGAACCTGCTGGGCAATCCTGACCTGGCCGCAGGAATACAGGGCTGGGCCGGGCACGAGGGTACGCAACTGCAGTGGGACGAGACCCGAGGCAAGCCGGCCCCAGGCAGCATCATGGTGTCGGGGCTGGGCGGACGCCAGGCCGCGGTGCAGGAAGTGGAGTTGCGCCGGCCGGCCAACGCCCTGGACTTCTCCGGCTCGTGCTACTGCGAGCGCGTGGAGGGGGAGACGCCCATGGTGGCCCTGGATATGGGAGTTACGCTCGACGACGGGCAGATGGCGTGGGTCGTGCCCGTGTCGGCACGGGTTGCGAAGGGTGCGGCACAGTGGCAACACCTGACGGGACGATACCTGGCTCCCGAGGGCCGCAGCATCACGAGCGTTAAGTTCTTCTGCCTGAACTACCGCAACAACGCACCGGCGTGGTTCGATGATCTGTCTCTGTCGGCCTCGCAGCTTACCATGCAGGGCGCGCAGATCACGATCCTTGCTGCTTTGACGGAGGATGGCAAGGCGAGGGAGACACGCCTGCGGGCGGCGGCGCAGAAGCTCGGCAAGCCGCTGGCGACCTCGCCGCTGGTGCCGTCGCTGGATGAATGCAGCCTGCTCATCGTCCCTGAGTGGGAGAACAGCGACCTGCTATTGGAGAATGTGAAGACGTTCTACTACCGTGGTGGGCGGATATTGCTGGGCTGGCTGCCGGCCAGGCAGACCGGCCTGGCGATGTGGTACTGGCTGTTCGATGGGGTGCGGCAGGGGGAGATAGCCGGCGACAGCACCGGCCTGGCCGCGGCCTGGGTGCCGGATTACCAGCCGACAGCCGAGGCGCTGGCTGAGACGTTGCAGAAGCTGATGGCGGCGGAACTGAAGCTGCCCGAGGCGCCGGCGCCGCTCGGCGCCTGGTCGGCTCCTGCACTGAGCCTTGACAGGAAGGCGGTGTACATTGACGGCAAGCCGACCTTGCTTTTCGGGGCTGGTGCATACAGCGTGGGGGCGGACTGGACGGAGCCGGACAGGGACATGGCCGAGTTCGCCGACCTGGGGATGAACGCTGTGGTGCTGTACGTGAATTCAGCGTACCCCCTGGAGGAGCTGCGCAAGGTTCTGGATGCCGCTCAGCAGCAGGGCCTGTACTGCCTGCTGTATCTGAGCCACGGCCGGGGAACGCACCACCCGGGGCGGCCGTGGCGCGCCGAGTGGATAGCGAAATTCTCCGCGCTGGCGGGCCATCCGGCGTTCCTGGCATGGCTCACCGGCGATGACGTGTTCGCCCAGCACCAGGAGATGATGATCCGCACCAGGGAGCTGATTCGCCACTATGACAAGCGCGCGCTCATCTGCATGACGCTGATGGACCTACGCAGGCCGGAGAGGTTCGATGAGGCACACTGGCGGCGATGGGACAAGGCGTTCGACTTCCCGGTGCCGTATGTGTACACGCTACAGCGCGGGGACGGCTTCCAGACGGCCGGCGCCATGCTCGGGGGCCTGGTGGACCTGCAACGGCTGGGTGACAATGCCAACGAGCATTTCCCAAAGATGCCGCACTTCCAGTGGGTGCAGGCGCACATGCAGCAGGACATGTGGAAGCGGCTGGGGTTGGCGGTTGAGGAGCGCTGGCTGCCGACGCCCGAGCAACAGGCGCTGCTGGTGCTGCACGCGCTCGCCGGCGGGACGGACGGGCTGCTCTACTTCACGCACCGGACCATCACCGCCGAGGCCGGGGGGCTGGGCCGCCGCCAGCAGTTGCAGGTGCTGCATCATCAGCTCAAGCCGATTGGCGAGATCCTGCTGCTTGGCGAGAAGCAGCACCTGGTGGTGGAAGGCGAGGCGGCCGCCACGCTGTTCGATGCAGGTGAGCAGGCGGTCATACTGATACGGCGAGTGCATCAATATGATCAGGGGCAGGTCAACATCGGCAGTCCGGTGGCAGTCACCGTGAAGCTACCGGAGAAGTTCGCCGCAAGCAAATTCGTCCGTTTAACACCACTTGGCATCGAAGAATTGGCAACCACCTCCGATGCGACGTTGCGATTCGACCGGTTTGCGGGGTGGGAGATTGTAGCGACATCATCGCGCGAGGGTGATTTCCCCGCGTGGGACAGCGCTCTGGCTCGGAATTCAGAGGACATCCGCGAAGCGCTGCGGGGGATGCTGCGGGATACGTATCTGAAGACGCGGGCGGTCATGGAGGTGCTGGAAAGGGGCGGACTGGCTGCGGCGGATGCGCGGGACCTGCTTGCCGGCTTCTCGGGAGTCGAGGCTTTCCTGCCTGACGCGGGCATGGCGGCACCGGAGCTTGTTCGGACTGCCGAGGCACGCCGAGACTTACTGGGAAGGGCGCAGGAGACGCAGCTTGCAAGTGCGGCGGCGTTCTGGGCCGAGCGGTCGGATGATCCGCTGCCTGAGGCGGCGCGGACGTTCTACGGGCTGCCATACTTCTACCAGCAGGCGGGGGTGGAACTGGGTTACGCGCCCGGGCAGATGGGTAAGATGATTGCCGGGCAGTGAAGCGGCGTACAGACAAGGCCAGCCACTGTCGGCGCCGCGTTGTCACTGAACCGATTTCTGTGGTAGAATAGCTCAACTACGCTGGAAGCAGGCACATCGAGCTTGCCGTTCTCGGGACGCGAAGCGATGGGCAAATCTGAAGCCGACACCCGGCACAGCCCCCGCATGAGGCGGCTGTGGTCGGATTACATGAGTTTGAGCGAGCTGGCACGGGTGAGCGAGCTGCTGGAGGTTGCGCCGGGCGGCGACCCACCGGACCGCTACCGGGTGCTCTACCGCTGCCGTGGTCTGGCCTTACCGCCGGGAGCCGCAGAGCCGCAGGTAACGGAACGGCACGTCTGCGACTACTATCTGCATCGTGAATACCCACAGCGCCCCCCGCTGCTGATCTGGCGCAGCTCGGTCTTTCACCCGAACATCATGCCGCCTGAGCGCGGCGGTGCGGTGTGCATCGGGGCCTGGAGTCCGGGGGAGAGCCTGCCCGACCTTGTCTTGCGAGTCGGGGAAATGATAGAGTATAAGAACTACGATTTGGACGACGTACTCAACGAGTTGGCGGTTGAGTGGGTGAGGAGCAATCGGGAGCACTTCCCGATTGACGACAGGCCACTGGCACCCGGCTACTGAGCAAGCCTGCGGAGGCGATAACCATGTCCCGGCCATACTGGTTGTTGAGCATTGCCGTTGTTGCGGTGTTGCTGCTGCCGGCGGCGCTGTGCGACGCCGACTTCAGCCAGGCCGTCAAGCAGATTGACCCGGCAGTGGTCACCATCTCGTCGGGAGAGAAGTCGGGAGCCGGGTTCATCTTCTCGCCCGACGGCTATGTGCTCACCAACCGGCACGTGGTGGAGGAGAGCGCGGACGCTGAAATCAAGGTGAAGTTGCAGAATGACGAATCGCTGCCGGCCACCGTGGCGCACTCGTCGGTGGAGCGGGATCTGGGCGTGCTCAAGATCGAGCGGACCAACCTGCCGGTGGTGCAGTTCGCCTCCTCCGACAAGCTGACGACGGGGCAGGACGTGGCGGCCATCGGAGCGCCGCTGGGACTGGAGCACTCGGTGACGCGGGGCGTCATATCGGCCCTGTCGCGGGAGATCGAGGGCAAGACGTACACCCAGATAGATGCAGCGCTGAATGAGGGGAATTCGGGCGGCCCGGTCATTAACGAGAACGGGCAGGTAATCGGCGTCGCGGTAAGGGTGGCTTCCGAGGCGCAAAACGTGGGCTTTGCGGTCCCCAGCGTGGCGGTGATGCAGTTCCTGCAAGCGAACGGGCTGAACTTCAACGTAGTTTTGGGGGATGCTCCGGCTGCGGCGGAGACGGAGGCGGAGGCCGAGGACGCCTCGCCTACAGCCGAGGAAGGACCCGCGCCCGTTCCGGCTCAGCCGCCGGAGGGCACGCCCGCACCGGCTCCCGCGCAGGTGCCGGCTTCGTGGTTGTTATGGCCGACCATCATCAGCTTCGTGGTGTCCCTGCTGACGGCGCTGGTGGTAAGCCTGATCTTTGCACGGCGGGGTCCGTCGTCGGCAGTGCAAGCCGGGGCCGGTCCGGCCGCCACCGTGGGCACGGGGGCAATCATGCCGCCGCCGGCTGCTCCTGCAGAAGAGGACCTGAGCGACATCGAGATTGACCTACACTAAGGAGGCTTTGCAGTGGGCAAGGTAAAAGTCACCATCATGGACACTACGGGCAGCAAGTCCCAGGAGGCTTCACTGCCTGATGACGCGCCGGTACGCCGCATTATCGCGAAGCTCGTGCAGATGATGAGCTTGCCGACCACGGGGCCCGACGGGCAGCCGATGAGCTACAAGTTCCACCACAAGGCCTCCGGCACCCAGTTGTCGGATGAGCAGACGCTGGGTGATGCCAAGGTGCAGGATGGCGATGTGCTGCGCCTCCAGCCTGAAATAACGGCCGGGTAGGCGGGCGCGTTGATGAGCGAAAACAAGATGCCCGATGACGTCCTCGATCTGACCTCCGAGGAAGCGCTGCAGTTAGCGCCCGAGGAGGCACCGGCCGCCACCCCTGAAGAAGCCCTCGATGTTGACCTGGCCGAGGACAGATACCACCGGCTGCGGCTGATTCAGTGGTGGGACCAGCCGCGGCTGCAGTCGGCGCGGGTACTGGTAGTCGGCGCCGGCGCGCTGGGCAATGAGATTCTCAAGAACATCGCGCTGCTGGGCATCGGCCGGACGATGATCGTGGACCTGGACACCATCGAGGAGTCGAACCTGACGCGCTCGATCCTGTTCCGCGCCGCCGACAACGGCCAGGAGAAGGCCGTTGTGGCCGCCCGCGCGGCGATGGAGATCAACCCCGACATCACGGTGGAGGGGCGCAGCGCCGATGTCAACTATGATTTGGGCCTCGGCGTGTTCGGCGAGATGGACATCGTGTTCGGCGCGCTGGACAACCGCGAGGCGCGCGTCACGATCAATGCGTCATGCTACAAGCTCGGCGTGCCCTTCGTTGACGGGGCGATAGAAGTCACCAACGGCATGGTGCGCGTTTTCATCGGGGCCGAAGATCAGGCGTGCTACGAGTGCACCATGTCGGAGTTGGACTACCAGTTGCTGAACATGCGGCGGTCCTGCGCTCTGCTCACCCGCGACGAGATACTCGAGGGCAAGGTGCCGACCACACCGACCATCGGCTCGATTATCGCCGGCATGCAGGTGCAGGAGGCCATCAAGCTTATTCATGCGGACCGCGATCTGCCGACGCTGGCGGGGAAGGGCTATTTCGTCAACACGCTCACGCACGATTCGTACATCATCGAATACCAGCGGCGCGAGGACTGCCCGGCGCACGAAACGCTGGAGGATATCCGGAAGCTGGATCGCAAGAGCACGGAGCTGACCGGCGGCGAGTTGCTGGAGATGGTGCGGTCGGAGGTATCGCCCAAGGCAGTCGCCGAATTTCATCGCGAGCTGTGCACGCGGCTGTATTGCCCGAAGTGTGACGTGCACCGCGACTGCTTCACCTCGCTGGGCAAGCTGACGGTCAAGCAGGCGGAATGTCCGGA
>CAZJVY010000015.1:39475-58162 GCA_964549395.1 uncultured Armatimonadia bacterium
ACAGCATGATGAGGAGCCGGAGATAGACCTGCAGCAGCCGCAGCAGTCCGCCAGTGGGGCAGGGCGCATTGACCGGCTGCCGGTTGTGTACTTCGCCGAGGAAGTCGTGGCGGAGATGAAGCGGCACGCCCGTTCGGACACCAGCCGGGAAATCGCCGGCGTACTGGTCGGCGAGGTGAACCGCGAGCGCAACACGGTCATCGTTCATGCCTCCATCGTGGCCGAGCACACGGAGTCTTCGCGCGGCAACGTCACCTTCACCCATGACACGTGGAGCCAGATTAATGCGACGTTGGACAGCACCTACCCGGACCAGAGCATCGTCGGCTGGTACCACAGCCATCCCGATTTCGGCGTCTTCCTGTCCAGCTACGACACCTTCATCCACCGGAATTTCTTCTCCGCCGAGTGGCAGATTGCGTACGTGGTGGACCCGGTGCGGGGCGACGAGGGGTGCTTTGTGTGGGAAGGCGGAGAGCTGGTGCGCGTGCCGGACATGAAGCTGTACATGAGCATGGCCGACTATGCGCAGGTGGAGGGAACCGACACGCCGAAGCTGCCGGGCTCTTTCACGGCGGCCGCCGACGCGCATTCGCCTGAGGTGATTGACATGCAGACCGGTCAGAAATGGGCGCTGCTGATTCTGTCGGTTCTGGTGGGGATGGCGATTGTCATGCAGGTGTTCACCGTCGGTGAGGTGATGCGCCTGAGGGAGCGTGTAGATGAGAGCGCCACTGCAGTGCGTAGCGACATCGCGGGCCTGCAGCGGAGCGTCGGAGAGAAGGCGAGCGAGGAACCCGACGCCGGGACTGACATCGCAGCACCACCAGCCGCAAGCCTGCCGTACGAGATGTACGAGGTGCAGCCGGGGGATACGCTGGCCTCGGTAAGCGAGAAGTTCCATGGGACGCCGGACAATGCGCGGCTCATCGCCGCCGTTAACGGATTTCATGAAGGCGACCAGTTGAAGGCCGGCATGAAGCTGCTGATACCGAAGCTGCCGGCGCCGCAGCACACACCCGAACAGAGACCGGAGCAGTAAGGCATGAATGCACGATTGCGCAGGCTGTATGCCGACTATCAGACGGTGCGGGACGAGTTTGCGGGCCATCCGCTGATAGACGTGACACCACTGGTAGGCGATCCGCCGGAGGCCTATGAGGTCGTCTATCACATCAAGGGTCTGGAGCTTGATGAGCGCGCAGGCCGGCCGCTGGAGCGCAACTACCACAAGGCGAAGATCTACCTGACCCAGAGCTACCCGCGAGAGAAGCCGAAGTGCAACATGGAGACACCCATCTTCCACCCCAACTTCGGCTCTTACATCTGCATCGGCGATCACTGGGCGGCCGGCGAGACACTGGTGGACGTAATCATCCAGATCGGCGAGATGATCCAGTACCAGAGCTACAATCCCAAGAGCCCGCTCAACGCAGTTGCCGCGCAGTGGGCGGAGCAGAACAAGCATCTGTTTCCCATTGATGATCGCGACCTGTACCAGCCCGAGGTGGAGATAGACCTGCTGGGCGGTGACGAGCAAGGCGGCGGGGAAGAGGAAGACGACCTGGGCATCGAGCTTCTGTAGGCCTCTCGCTTCGGCAAGTGGCGGTCGGTTGTTGCCATCGCCTTCAGTCCCCGATCGGAGACGGACATGCGTTGCTCCTCGTGCAATGCACAGATTACCGGCCAGGAGGACCGCTGTCCCCGCTGCGGCTCAACGGTGGCCGGTGCACCCGACGGCGGCGAGCACATAGGCAAGATCTGCCCCTATTGCCGCTTCCCCATCATGCGCGGCGATCGTGTCACCGTGTGCACGGTGTGCGGGATTCCGCATCACCAGAGCTGCTGGTACGAGAACGGCCGCTGCACGACCTACGGCTGCAAGGGCGTGGCGGACAGGCTGGCGGCGGTGCTCCCGCCGGAATACCGCAGCAGGCATGACGTGCCGGGGTTCGGGCGACCGCAGGGCCGACCGGCGGACCCGGTGGCATGGATGATCCTCTCACTGGCGCTGCTTTCCCCGGCGTTCCTGCTGGCATCGCTGCTGTTCCGGCACGGGTGGCTGCTGGCGGCGGGCGTCTGCGTAACCATGCTGATTGCCGCAACGGCGTACAAGCGGTACGCGGAACGTGAGGAGCTGGCGCTGCGCGATCGGGTGCTGTACCTGGCATTCATAGCGCTGGGCGTAGTGGCTGTGGCCTTCATCGTGTTCACCGTAATGTACGGCGGCTGACTGGGCGGGCGCACATTCCGCCGCCGCTGTCCCCGGTGTGCCGAACGAGCAGGGCAATTGTACCTCAGCCGGAAATGTGGTTTAATAGGTGCATTCTCGCGTCCTGAGCACCGTTGACGCATCTCACTCACAGCCCTGCCGCCGGCAGGCTTCTTGGCGAATATGCGCTGCCCTTTCTGCAAACAGAACATCAGGATTCAAGGGCGCTTCTGCCCGAAATGCGGGGAGCAGATATTCGGCCTGCCCGTGGAACGCCCGGGGCATCAGGCGGGCGAGCAGGCACCCTCTGCGCCGCCGTCGGCGCAGCCGAGCGGCGAGCCATCGCGGCCCGTCGGTCCGCCGGCCCCGTCGCGACCCGCGCCGCCACCCGACAGCGTCAGTGTGGACATTGACTTCGAGGATGGGCTGGCGCCTGTCGGCGGGGGAACAGGCCAGGTGCAAGCCGCCGATGAACGATACGTCGGCAAGATCTGCCCATACTGCCGCTTCCCGATCAAGCCCGGCGAGGAGATCATGGTATGCCCCCAGTGCGGGGTGCCCCACCACTTCGACTGCTGGCGCGAGAACCAGGGCTGCACGACGTACGGCTGCACGGGCGGGACACCGGCCGCCCAGACGCTGACACGAGGCGGACCGCTGCCGTCGCAGACGTCCGGCGGACCATGGCCGCAGCCGCAACCGCTCAGCCCGGACGTGCAGCGCCGGGTGGAGACCACGTTCGCCCAGCTCCAGGTAGGAGAGCTCAACGCGAGAGCCACTAACGCGCTGGTGCTGTCGTTGCTGGGGATCCTGTGCTTCCTGCCCGCGATGATCGGGTTCTTCATGGGACTTGCGGTGCTGGGCCAGGGCGGGCAGATCGGAGCGTTCTCGAACCATCCCGCGAGGGGACGCGCCATCGCCGCCGTGATCATCGGCCTCTTCTTCCTCATCATGTGGGGTGTGATAGTGCTCTCCGGGACGGCCGGCGCGGGGAGATAGCGGGCAGGAACCATGAGCCAACACAATACGTCGGAGGTAGCGATGACACTAGACACGATCGCCGACAGGATGCTTCAGGCGGCCTACGATGCGGCGGCCGCCGACACCGAGATGGAGCTGAGCCTCTCCGCCGTGGCGCAGATGGCGCAGGTTGCCGACGACCGAGCGGGGACGGCCTATGAATATCTGCGCTCCAGGAACTTCGTGCAAGACGGCGCTAGTGCCGGCCTGTTCCATCTTACCGGCTACGGCATAGCCGCCGTGAAGCTGCAACGCAGCCAGCCGGAGGTCCATACGGCGCTCGACGACCTGGCGGTGGCGGTCCACGCCTGCGAGCGGCTGGATGACACCGCCAAGGCGGACATCATCTGCGATATCGAGGCGCTCCGGACGCAGTTGCGCAAATCGAGGCCGGACGAGGGGCTGCTGCAGCGGCTGTGGCAGTCCATTGATGCTGTGGCCAGCCCGGCGGGAGCGGAGTTGGAGAATGCCCTGGCCGCCGTGCAGAAGTACGGATGGTTCCTGCAGTAACAGCAGGCGGCGACCACCACCGGACACGAAAAACCCCCGTTCTAGGACGGGGGCTTGTGATTCCTGTCATACTCAGCCGATAGCGGCGCACTGTCACTGCAGGCCGAAGATCTGCGCCGCAGTGCCGCCCCAGACCATGTCGCGGTATTGCTGGTCCATGTTCACATGGTCCAGGAAGCGCTGGTAGTCGTTCTTCACGTCCTCCATCATCTCCGGATCAACGTCGGTGCCGAAGACGATCTTCTCGTATGGGTGCTTGTCGCCCATCTTGCCGTACTGCTCGTTCTTCGCCCACCAGAAAACCTCGGAGACGAACTCCGGGCTCTTCTTCTTGAACGTCGAGCCGGTGATGTCGAAGTAGACATTGGGGTGCATGCGGGCCAACTCGCCGGCCTCGTCATACCAGGGGTTGCCCAGATGCGCGCCGATGATGCTCAGTTCGGGGAAGCTGCGGGCGATGCGGTCCAGGTAAACCGGCCTCATGCGGGCCATGGAGACATCCCAGAAGCGGTCCATTGTGGGCTGGCGGGCCACGATGCCGAGGTGGAACAGAATCGGCAGGTTGAGGGATGCCGCTCGCGCGTAGATGGGCATGTACTGGTCGGCGTCGTAGCGGTCCAGGGGTTGGATGATCTTGAGGCCCTTGAGGCCGAGGTCCTTGATGCGGTCAACCTCGCGTGGGCCGTCTTCGCCAAGGCGGATGAAGCCCAGACAGAGCAGGAAATCCGGATGGGCGGCCTGCGCCTTTGCCATCGTGTCATTGTCAATGTGTCCGGGGGGCCAGCCGGTGATGACCACGCGGTCAATGCCGAGGCGTTGCGCGTGCTCGAGCAGCCGGTCCATGTACTGCTCCCAGGGCTGCCAAAGATGATGATGGGCGTCAATGACCATGATAAGTGAACCTCCCGATGATGTTTGATCGCTTCGCGAACTGGTGCGTGGCTGAATGGCAACGACACGGCCAGGCGTGGCCGGCTCTTCGGCGAAGGCGGTCGCTACTCCTTGATGCCGAATATCCTCGCGGCGGTGCCGCCCCAGATGAGGTCGCGGAACTCCTGCGACATGTCCACGTAGTCCATGAAGGCCTGGTAGTCGTTCTTCACGTCCTCCATCATGTCCGGCCCTACATCGGTGCCGAAAACGATCTTCTGATACGGGTGGTTGTCGCCCATCTTGCCGTACTGCTGGTTGCGGTGCCACCAGAGGACCTCGTCCAGGAACTGCGGCGGCTTCTTCTTCATGGTGGAGCCGGTGAGGTCGAAACAGACATTGGGATGCATGCGGGCGACCTCGCCGGCTTCGTCGTACCAGGGATTGCCGAGATGGGCGCCGATGATGGTCAGCTCGGGGAAGTGGCGGGCGATGCGGTCGAGATGGACAGGCCTCATGCGGGCCATCGAGACATCCAGGAAGCGGTCGCGCGGGCCGCGCGCCACGATGCCGAGATGGAAGAGCATCGGCAGGCCGAGGCTGGCGGCGCGGGCGTAGATGGGCATGTACTGATCGGCGTCGTAATCGTCGAGCGGGCGGATCACCTTGATGCCCTTCAGGCCGAGGTCCTTGATGCGATCCACGGCCCTCGGCGTCTCCTCGCCCAGACGCATGTAGCCGAGGCAGATGAGGAAATCGGGGTTGGCCTGCTGCGCTGTGGCGAGGGTATCGTTGTCTGCCTGTCCGGGCGGCCCGGACGAGCATACGGCCACGCGGTCAACACCGATTTCGGCGCAGACCTGGCGGAGCCTGTCCACGTACGGCTGCCAGTCCCTGGGAAGATGATGATGTGCGTCAATGACCATCAGTCAAGTCCTCCTGTGTTACATGAGAATGCACGCGGCTCAGCCCTCTGCCTCCAGGCTGTTGACCCACGCCCAATAGGCGTCGGCCAGGCGCTTGACGGCCCACCACACTGCGCCCATGAGAACACCCAGCCACAGGCCGTGGAAGACGCGAACCAGCGACACCACCAGCGGGGTGTGCATGTGGCAGAAGGTATTTAAGAGTGATACCTGTGATACGGCGCCGATAGCCAGGAACGGCCAGGCGAGCTTGCGGCGGCGCTGGAGCAGCAGCATGATGCCGACGAAGAGGGCCGGGTAGCCGAGGAATATCTCCTTCGTGCGCGGCCGCACGACAAGCAGTCGGTCCAACACCGCCCGCACGCGCATCTCCAGGTCGGTGGCGCCGACAGCCGGCTCATTGCCCGACCGCATCAGCATGTAGCCCAGAGCGCCGAAGACCAGCACGATTACCGCCACGTGCCAGTACTTGACGACGGCGGCACCGACTTCCGCGAGGCCGGCCTTGAGTGCCTGCCACCGCGGGCGGGATTCGGCGGTCTTGCGGTAGCTGTCGGTGGCACGCGCGGCGGCAATCAGGAAGATGGCGATTACTGGCAGGATTTGGGCCAGCTTGACGCCACGGAACTGCTCGATGCTCATCAGGTATGTCGTCTGTGTGAGGGCCGCAGCACAGAGCAGGCCTCCGACGGCGGTGATGAGAGAGGTGCGGGCGACCAGGCCGGCGCCTCGCAGCGCCTTGACGCCGCGTCTGGTCGGGTCGGGTTCGGGATAGCCCGGCGCGATGAGCGATACGGCCAGGACGGGAAAGACCAGTGCGGCCGCGAGAGCTATCAGCGGCCGGGCCAGGCCGGAAGCCGCCACGGGCACCACCAGCGCCAGCAGCAGGCCGACGCCGGCGACAAACCAGAAGATGCGCGCCGGTAGCTCCTTGAGGCTCTGCATCATCCACAGCAGCCCGCCCAACACGCCCAGCGCGATCAGGATCAAGAGCGCAGACGGAGGCGCAACATCGTCGAAGTTCTGCGGCTCGCCCAGGGCATAGCCCAACTCCTGCAGCCTGGTGGCGATATCGCGCACGTAGCCGATGTTGCTCTCGCCGAGGTCATCGGAACCCGTGAAGAACAGGCGGACGTAGCAGAGCCGCACCTTGCGCTCGGTGACGGCCAGCAGGAAGCGGTCGAAGGCCCGCTGCGGCGAGAGCTGGTCCATCTCCTCGGCGGACACGCTGTGACAGCGCACAACGTGACCGTCCAGCGCGCTTGCCAGCGTGTACTCGCCGTCCTGCGGGACCAGCTCGATCATGCCGAACGTCAAGCCGTTCCGGGTCAGGCTCTCGGCTGTGTAATCCAGCAACCCGCGCGTACCGAGGACCTTAGTGCCGTTGAAGACCACGGTTCGCGCGCCGGCGTCGGCGGCGGCCTTGAGGGAGTAGTCAACGGCCTGCTTGGTGAGGCAGTAGTCAGGGACGGGCCGGGCGACGAGTTGAAGACCGGATCCCTTGATTGTGTAAAGGGCGATCGGATCGTAGCCGACACCGATGGGCGAGAAGATCGTCACATCGCCGTCGAAGAACCCCGCACTGCCCCCGAAGATCTCCGGGGCGGCCACAGCTCCGGGGCCGGCCGGCTGCCGGTGCTCCGCCATTCCGGGCAACTTGGCCCGAAGTGCGTCGGCGTAGCCGGTGCGCCCCAACCCGAATATGGAGGTGCGGCCGAAGCTGTGTGTGACGCTGATGCGGTCGGAGAGCATCAAGTCGGCGAGCGTGGTCTCCGCCAGAGCGATGTGCGTGGCACCCGCCTTCTTCAGCTCCGCGAGCAGCGCCTCCGGGCTGCGGTCCGTCAGTGCCGCCAGGCGAGCCACCTCGGCGTAGTCCAGGCACAAAGCCACCCGGGGGTTGTCGCTCTCCCCGACCACGCGGACATAGGCCAGCCACAGGGCCGGGAACAGACCGAGTATCAGTATGACTACGATGAAATCTCTCTGGTGCCTGGTCATAGGGATCTCCCCGGGTGCGTCACGGCGGATTCAGCGGCGCTGTACGACCGCGGCCAGGTCGGCTTCGCTGATGGTTCCTACCAACCCTTGCGGGTCGGTGACCAGAAGATTGTCCTTTTGCGTGCGCAGCATCAGGTGCAGAGCATCAATAGCGCCGGCGCTGTTGCTGATGAGGTCGTTTTCCGGGTCCAATCGACTCATGACTTGGTGCACCGGCAGATAGGGCCAGTTTCCCGGGTCCACCCTCTGCACACTACTCGCCGCCAGCGTGCCCACCACCTCGCCATTGTACACAACCGGCACTGCGGAGAGGCGGTGGGGTCTGAAGTAATGATCAACGACATACTGCACCGGCCAGTTCGGGTCCGCAAACAGCGTTGCCGGGCGCATCAACTGGCCCACTGTAATTCCCTGCAGCATCGCCTGGACCTTCACGGTCTCAAATGCGCCGGCGGCGGCAGTCGCCAACAGCCAGCCGAGGCCGAGGATGTAGAGGCCGTACACGCTGCCCGAGGAGAGCAGCATATACAGGCCACCGGCCATGAGCAGATAGCCGAACGCCTTGCCGAGAAAGGCGGCTATGCGGGTGCTGTTGAGCAGATCGTCCGAGAGATACCAGATGGATGCACGCAGCACGCGCCCGCCATCGAGCGGGAACGCGGGAAGCATGTTGAAGAGGGCCAGGCCGAGGTTGAGGCTGCCGTTGAACTGGAATACAGCGCCCCAGATGGCCGCAGCGGGCACTTGCCTCCCAAGCCACCAGATGCCGTAGGAGGCGGCGCCGATCAACACACTGGTCAGAGGCCCGACGATGGCGATCCACAGCTCGGAGAGCGCCGTCTTGGGCTCGCCCTCGGTCTGGGCCACTCCGCCGAAGACGAACAGGGTTATCCTGGAGACTCGCACGCCGTAATGGCGCGCCATCAGGGAATGAGCGACCTCGTGAAGCACGACCGAGAGGACGAGAAAGAGCGTGGCGAGCAGCCCGGCCGTCCAGTGCTGCCAGGCGGGGGCCTCGGGGAACTTCTCCGGGAAATGGCTCCCGCCCAGCGCCGCCAGGAAAAGGCCGAATATGATCAGCCACGAGATGTTTATCTCGATAGCGATGCCTGCGACGCTACCGATGTGCCAGCCCCGCAATGTGAGTTCTTCCTTTGCTTGCCGGATATGGTGCAACAGTATGGTTCGCCACGTTCTGACGGTCCGCCTGCCTGTCTTGTTCTATGCCTGGGCGTGTGGTATACTTCGCGTGATGACCTCGAGGTATGCTGTGGATGGCTACGTGTGGCGCTTTGGGGCGGCTGCCATACTGACAGTCGGCATCCTGTGCGTAACCGGCTGCGGTTCGCGTCACCGCCCTGGGAGCATTGAGGACTTGTTCATCAGCAACAAGCGCTACAACATAGACAAGGACAAGGGCGTCGTGCGTGTATTTGCACAGGTCGAGAACGCGGGCGAGGGCATCGTCAGAGTAGTGAAGATGGAGGCCGTTCTGTTGAGCGCCGATGGGGACAAGCGCGGCACAAACAACGTGGTTCTGCAGAACATCAAGCCCGGCGAGCAACGCAATTTCTCGATTACGGTAACGAGCCACAGCCGCGTACACAGCGTGGAGGTCATAGCAAAAGAAGTGGAGAAGTAAAGCCGCGCCGACCTCCGGCCGTAACGGACTGATATCAGGCCAGGAGGTTCGCAGTGACGTGCGGCGAATATGCCTGTCGGCGACCATCGCCGACGGGTCTTCTGTCCCTCGTTAAGCGCAATTGAGATCTTGCGGGTCGCGCACGGCTGGGGGTGCATGCGATGGCAGAAAAGCTGAAGGCGGCGGTAATCGGGGCATCCGGGATCGGCAAGCATCACGCCAAGTGGCTCAACAACCTGGGGTGCGAGGTGGCCGCCTTTGCCGGTACCACTCCCGACTCCGTCAAGGCCACCGCTGATGCGCTGGAGGCGGAGTTCGGGATCGAGGCGGCCGGGTATGCGGACGTTGGCGACATGCTGGATGAGGTCCGGCCGGCCATCGTCAACATCTGCTGTCCGCCTGCGTTCCACCACCGCTACTTCATGATGGCGGCGGACCGCGGGTGCCACATAATGTGTGAGAAGCCGCTGACCTGGGACGAGCAGAAGACTCTCGACCAGCTTCTGTTCGAAGCTCGCGAAATGGCTGAGTACGACGGGAGCAACGTGGTGTACGCGGTGAACACGCAGTACGTGGCGGCGCTGCCGGCCTACTATGCGCTCTGCGAGCAGGTGGGAGCCGCTGCGGGCCCGCCGGAGAAGTTCTTCATGCAGCTAGACTCCCGCCATACCAACAAGCGATATGACCGCGTGTGGGTGGACATTGCCAGTCATCCCCTCAGCATGTTGATGGCATTTTGTGGTAAGGGGAGCATCGTGCCGGCGACGGAGGACGTGATCGTGGCCGAGAAGGAAGTGAGGGCGCGTTTCTTGTACCATCCCTCCGCAGGCCCCACCTGCGAGGCCGAGATCGTCGTGCGTGCGTGGCGAACCGACGCGCTGGTGCGCAGGTTCGGCATCAATGACATTCTGGTTGACTACGCGGGCCGCAACGATGAGAACGGGGTGTTCTGCACGTATCTGAGCATCGAAGGCGAAGAAGCAAAGAGCGATGATTTGATGTACGTGTCGCTGAGTCGGTTTGTTGAGGCCGTACGGGGGGGAGCGGCCGGCCCGCTGGCGGACGTTGAGGCCGGCTACATGAATCAGAAGCTGCAGTTCGACCTGCTGAAGTCAGGACGAAGGGAATAAGCCAGGCTGTCTGGCAGACCAATTCGGAGGTGCAATTTGATGGCAGACGCTGAGTCCTACAATCCCAGAGAAGTGGCCGTAGAGCAGTTGGCGAACGCCGCGAGCCGCATTGACGTGCCGGAGGCGGTAGTGGAAAAGCTGAAGCACCCCAAGCGCATCATGCAGGTGAGCATTCCCACCAGAATGGACGATGGAAGCCTGAAGGTGTTCACCGGCTATCGCGTCCAGCACAACATGGACCGTGGGCCGGCCAAGGGCGGCATCCGCTATCACCCGCAGGTGACCATGGACGAGGTCATCGCCCTGGCGATGTGGATGACGTGGAAGTGCGCGGTCGTAAACATCCCCTACGGCGGTGCCAAGGGCGGCGTGGTCTGCAACCCGAAAGAGATGTCCCTGAGCGAACTGGAACGGATGACGCGACGGTTCACCTCCGAGTTGATAGATTTCATCGGCCCGCAGATTGACATTCCCGCGCCCGATGTGTACACCAACCCGCAGGTCATGGCCTGGATCGTTGACACCTACAGTATGAACAAGGGGCACTTGATTCCGGCCGTTGTAACCGGCAAGCCGGTGGAGGTCGGTGGATCGCTGGGCCGCAACGAGGCGACCGGACGGGGATGTGCCATCGTGGCGCGCGAGGCGCTGAGCACCCAGGGCATAGACGTTAACGGCGCTACGGTAGCCGTTCAGGGCTTCGGGAATGCAGGTTCGGTAACGGCGAAGGTGCTCGAGTCAATGGGTGCCACGATCATTGCGGCCTCGGACTCGCGCGGCGGCATCCATTGCGGCAGCGGACTGCACGTCGAGGCCGTCACCAAGCACAAAGCGGAGACCGGAACGGTGGTGGGCTTTGACGCGTGTGACGAGATTACCAACGAGGAACTGCTGGCGCTTGAGTGCGATGTTCTGGTGCCGGCGGCTCTGGAGAATACCATTACTGAGGCCAATGCCGCCGCCGTCAGGGCGAAGATCATCGCCGAGGCGGCCAACGGCCCGACCACGCCCGAGGCGCAGGCGATACTCGACGACAAGGGCGTCTTCGTCGTGCCCGACATCCTCGCCAACGCCGGCGGAGTGACGGTGTCCTACTTCGAGTGGGTCCAGGGCGGACAGATGTTCTTCTGGAGTGAGGACGAGGTCAACAGCCGTCTCGAGGCGATCATGGTGCGCTCGTACAATGAGGTGGTCGCGGAGGCGAAACGAGGCAACTGGAACATGCGCGATGCCGCGTTCAACGTAGCGGTGGGGCGAGTGGCCAAGGCCGTAATGCTGCGGGGGATCTATCCGTAGGCGAATGGGCATTGTGCCCGGGTAGCATCGTAGGTATTGGCACGTTGCGCCTGCCGGAGGGCGATGCTGCGGGCTCGTCGAACGGGCATCTTCTCGCAGCCGGGGGGCGCGCGGTTGCTGAGACTGTCTCGTGGATTCACCCTGGTGGAGATGCTTGTGGTCGTCGCCATCATCATGCTGCTGGCGGCGATGCTCTTGCCCGTTTACGAGGTAGCGACCAAGCAGGCTGAAGCCACATCCTGCCTCAGCAATCTGCACCATCTCGGGGTCGCGGCGAGCCTGTACGCCGACGACTACGACGATAGAATCGTGCCCGCGCAGGTGACCGGAGGGCCGCCAGGCTACCCTTACACCGGATGGGGTCTGCTGCTGCAGCCCTATGTGCGCAACGAAGCGATCCTCGTGTGCCCCGCCGATCCCGCTCCCACAGTCGCTTTGGGGGTCAACAACGTCAAGAGCAGCTACGGAATCAACTACGACCTCGCCATGGTCGGCGGTTACAGCAATTCCTCGATCCGCCGGGCCGAGATAGCGGAGGAGCCGCGGGTCATCCTGTTCTTCGAGATCAACAGTGCGTTGCGGCGGCTGGGGGCATCGTACGGGGATGACGGGATCTCGGCGGTGGCGGCCCTGCACCGCGAGGGGAGCAACTACAGCTTCGTGGACGGCCACACCAAGTGGTTGCGTGCCCGCCAAACCATCGCGCCCGTCAACCTCTGGACGCCATGAGGGGATACAGGCAGCACCGGGCGCCGGCGGCCCCTATGTCGCCGACCCGCTCTCTGCCACCTTGCGGACGATGTCGGCCATGTCCCGGACGTCTTCCTCGGTGAAGCACTGATTCACCCGCAGGCACACCATCTCATCGAGCGCCTTCTCCGCCTCAGGGCAGTAGCCGGGCTCGTAAGGCACCTCATGGCCGCTGCCGTACTCTCCGGAGTCGAAGGGGAACAAGGTGTCGCCGTAGATGCGCTTTTCTCGCAGGGCCTTGTAGAGGAAGATAGGGTAGCCGATGTAGCCGGCCGAACACGGCGCGCCCTCGGCCGTGACAGCCTCCGCAAAGCGCTCCTTCGTCATGCCCAGCACTTTCTCGTCAATGCGCAGCGCAAACAGCCAGTAGGTGTGCAGGCCGTCAGGCTGGGTCGCCGGAGGCGTGATGCCGGCGATGTCCTGGAGCTTGCGGGCGAGCAGGTCGCCTGCCCAGTTGTACGCCGCGGTGATGCGGTCCAGCTTGCGCAACTGCGCCAGGCCCACCGCCGCGGTCAGCTCGGTCATGCGGTAGCAGAAGCCGAACTGCACGTACTCACGGGCGCCCTTGGCCGAGTAGTTCGGCCAGCCCTTGTTGCCGAACAGGTGGATGCGCTCCCCCAGCTCGTTGTCGTCGGTGATGGTGAGCCCGCCATCACCCGTGGTGATGTGCTTGCTCTGCTGCAGGGAGAAGGCGCCCACATGGCCGATGGTGCCGCAGCGGCGGCCCGCGTACATGGTGCCGTAGGCCTGCGAGCTGTCCTCGATGACGTACAGATCGTGTCTGGTCGCGATGTCCATGATGGCGTCCATGTCGCAGGGATTGCCGAAGAGGTGGACCGGAATAATGCCGACGGTGCGGTCGGTGATGCGCTCTTCGATCGAGGCGGGCGACACGTTGTAGGTAGCGGGATCAATGTCGGCGAACACCGGGATGCAGTTCTGGCCCAGGATGGCGATGATGGTGCCCATATCGGTGATCGGTGCGGTGATGAACTCGTCTCCGGGATTGGGGTTGATGCCGCCGACGGCGACGTGGAGAGCGGCCGTGCCTGAGGTGGTCGCCGTGCAGTGCTTGACGCCGTAGTGCTGGGCGAACCGCGCTTCGAACTGCGGGACCTTCTCGCCGCCATGGAGGCAGAGCTGCCCGGAATTGATGACCTCGGTGACCAGCGCGAGCTCCTCCGCACCGATGTCTTTGCGGTAGGGAAAAGGCTCCGTGCGCAGTGGGGTACCGCCGTCAATCGCCAGCTTCATCGCAGCGCCTCCTGTGACGGTGATGAAGACGGGCCGCTCGCGATGGTCGCAGGGCGGCCCGTTGGAACCGGCTCGGTCAGTCACTACTGCTATTCTATGGTCGGGCTGTTTGCAGCCAGAATCCGGTCTATTATCAGGAGCAGCTCATCGAAGTTAAACGGCTTGGGCTGGTACCAGGTGGCGCCAAGCTCCCACCCGCGAGCCATCTCGGCGTCACGGTCGTGTGCGGTAAGGACAAGCACGGGAATGCCGGCTTTCTTGGGGTCCTGCTGCATCATGCGCAGCACGTCCCAGCCGTTGAGGCGTGGCATCGAGATATCCAGTATCATCAGATCGGGCGTCATCTCATCGAGCTTTTCCAGCGCCTCCATGCCATCATGGGCCGAATGGAAGTCATAGCCCGATTCGGTCAGATAGATCTCGGCCGACCTGACCAGGTCTCTTTCGTCATCCACAAACAGAATCGAATATGCCATACCAGTTCACCTTAGCGTTGCCGGGATCAGGTTGAGGGCCACAGAATCGAATGTCGTGTCGGACCATCGCGCAGGATATGGTTGGCTGCTCCTGCTAACTAGGCAGCCTGACTATACTATTTCTTCCCCGCGTCGCCAAATCCCTTCCCTTCTGGAATTGCCGAGGAATCCGGCCCATCCTGCGCGGTCCAGTGGTGTGAGCGGCGGTCACACACGAAATTGCTGCCGTCCATCGTCTTGGCGTGAGTCTTTAGCTCAGCCAGGACCGCAGCGATGTGCCCGGGATGGGTGATGTCGTCCGCCTCGTTGGTCACCACCACAGCCGTCAGCGTGGTCAGTGGGAAGATATTCTCTTCTCCTGCGCGATTGCGGGCGTGGAAGTGCCCATCCTGTTGATGCTGCGCAGTGAACAGGCGAACCCTGCCCGCCTCGAAAGCGTCCACCACCTCGGCTCCCAGAATTTTAGCCGACGGTACGGTAGTAGTCAAGAAGAAGTCGTCGCCGCCAAGATGCGCGATGAACCAGTGAGCAGGCTGATGGCGCGCCACCGCGTCCTGGATCAGGTCCTTCAGCCACAGTATCATGCGGTCGCCCTGCTGGTAACCGTACACGTCGTTATAGGGCTTGAAATTGTCCAGGTCGAATTGCACCACGGCCAGGTTGCCTCGGTCCGGCAGCCGCGCGGCGATCTCCCGTTCCAGGGCTGGACTTCCAGGCAAGCCGGTGAGGGGATTGACCGCCGCGAAAACGTGCACGGTGTCCAGCACCATCGCCACGGCCGCGGCGATGCGTTCCGGGTCCAGTCCGGGGACGTAGGTTTGAGCGCCCGCGGCGGCGGCAGCGCGATAGGAGGCCGGCTCATCGGGACCGCCTGCGATAATCGTGGGGAGGTGCTGCAGGCCGGGGCGGGCGCCAAGGTCGGCCAGAGCACGCGCAATATCGGCTCCGGTATCAACCTGCAGCACCGCCACGTCAGCGGGCGGCTCATCCGCCACGCAGAGGCCGTGCGCCGTGCAGACCTCGGCGAAGCGCACTCGCCAATCAGTGTCGAAGTCGCATACAAGGAGGCGTGCCGTGAGCATCCACCTGTTCCCCCCGGTTGACATCATGCAAGCAGCGGCGCTAAGATAGGCTCACCGACCGGAGGCTGTGTTGCGATGAACTTCCTGTTACCATTTGTCGGCGTCCTGGGCCTCGGCGGAGTGCTGGGCTACGGCGCTGCGACATTTCTTAAGACCGTCACCAAGTTGGTCGGTTGCATCATCGGGATCGTGTTCATCCTGATGCAACTGCTGGCCTACTACGGCTTCGCCGAATGGCACTGGGACGCGCTGCAACATGCCACCGGGCCTGCGTCCGAGGCGGCGAAGTCGGGCTTCTCGGTGCTGTGGAAGATTCTGACGTATAACCTGCCGTTCACCGGCGGCTTCGGGGCCGGCTTCTGGTACGGCTGGAAGCATTGAGAACAACACCGGAAGCTGACGCCGGTGTGCCTCAGACCTTCACCTCTTTGCCGAGCTTTGCCGACTTGTAGATGCCATCCAGGATTCGCTGTGTGAGCAGCGCCTGCTCGCCCGGCACCGGCGACGGTTTCCCCTTGCGTATCGCCTCGACGAACTGCCTGATCTCCTCGTGATGGGAAGCAATCCCCCGGTCGGGATTGACCTGCACGGTGGTGTCGGTGAGCATACCGACTTCCTCGCGCACCAGCGTCGGTGGATTGTTCTGGATTCCGCCCTTGGTGCCGGCCAGGAAGATACCATTGTTGGGCTGAGTCGAGTTGATCGCCCAGGAGGTCTCCAACGACAGGGAAGCGCCGTTGGCGAAGCGGATGAAACCGACCGCCAGCTCGTCGGGGACGGTGAAGTTCCTGGGATTGTGCTTCATCAGTGACGGCTTGTTGGATATTTCCAGGTAGATGTTTGCCGACACGCTCACCGGCTCGGGATGGCCCATTAGCCACATGCACAGGTCGAGGATGTGAACTGCCAGGTCGTAGGCCGGGCCGCCGGCGGAAAGCTCCTTGGAGATGAAACTGCCCCAGGCCGGCACGCCACGAGGGCGCAGATAGGAGGCGCGGCCCCAGTAGATGTCGCCGACGAGGCCCTCGTCAACCCAACGTTTCATCGCCAGCGCATCGTCGCCGAAACGCATGCTCTGGGCGACCATCAGCAGCTTGCGGGCCTGCTTGCCCGCCGCGATCATCTGCTTGGCATTGGCTACGGAAGTCGTAATCGGCTTTTCGACGATGACATGGCGGCCCTTCTTGAAGGCGGCGATGGTCGGGTCCTTGTGCACGCAGTTGGGGGTGCACACGTCCACGATGTCCATGTCAACCTCGGCCAGCATCTTCCTGTAGTCGGTGTAGAGCCGGTTGGTGGGGATACCGGCCAGCTCGCCGCCGGCCGCCAGGACCTTCTTGTTGACATCGGCCGCCGCCACCATCTCAACGTCCTCCAGCTTCTGCCAGCCGGGGACGTGACAGCCCTGTGCAATGCCGCCAATTCCGACAAAACCTACTTTCAGCTTCTTGGCCATCTGTTAACCCTCCTGGATTGTCCGCCTGGTGCTTGCCTGCGCAAATGAGTGCGACTGTCGGTGTCCGCGCTCAGGCCCCGACCACTATCTCGTCATCGGGATCGAAGGGCGGGTTGACCACGATTACCGCCACGAAATCCCCCCGGCCGCAGTGGGTGACACCGGCCGGGACATAGACGGCCGTGCCCGCCCGCACCTCGTGAACTTCGCCATCCAACTTGAGGCAGCCCTCACCCTCGATCACGTAGTACATCTCATCAGCGATCTCGTGGAAGTGCGGCTCGGCGTCGCGAATGTGCGTTACGTGCAGGCTCATCGCGGCTCCGTCGGCGCCGGTGATGATGCGCGTGCTCTGCCCGCACGGGCAGGGAACCGGCGTCACATCATCACGGTGTCGCACGATGGGCTGTCGGTTGGAGCCTGTCACGGTCGCCTCCGGCGCGGCTGAATGCTTCGCCCTTGGGCTATTCTCTGGGGTATCCGGAATACCTGCAAGGCAGAGTGGTTCCCGTCTGCAGGGCAGCGGCCGAGTCGCCTGCAGGTCAGTTCTGGTGGCGGCGGGACAGCTTTGCACGCCAGGGCTCGTGAAAGTCCCACAGCTTGCGGTGCAGCTCGGCGGCCAGATCCGGCTGCGCCTGCAACAGATTGTCTCTCTCACAGGCATCATCGGGCAGGAAATACAGCTCGTTCGGCTTCTCGCCGCGATTGTCAATGAACTTATGGCCGGCTGCGGTGACCACGCCCGCCCGATAGTTGTAAGCGCCCAGACAGAGATGCTCCGGCGGCTCAGACCCTGCGCCCGTAAGTCCCGGCAGCAGACTGCGGCCCTCCATCTGCTCCGGTATCCCCAGGCCCGCCGCGTCGAGCAGCGTCTCGGGAAGGTCCACATTGCCGGCAAGAGCATCGTATGTGCTGCCGGCCGCTATGCGCTCAGGCCAGCGCATCATCCACACTATATGCGACAGCTCGTCGTAAAGCGGATACCCGAACTTGCGTATGGTGCCATGCTCGCCCAGCGGCATGCCGTGGTCGGAGATGATGGCTACAAGGCTGTTCTCCGTCAGGCCGAGCTCGTCAATCTCATCCAGCAGCTTGCCGAACCAGTAATCGGTCTCGGTTATGCAGGCATTGTACAGCGCATGGACGTGCTCCAGATCACCGGGCCTGACCCAGCTCATGTCCGGCCCCATCGGCATCGGTATGTAGCGGCCCTCGAAGCCCCGGTGCGGCTCGTACATGCTCGCGAACGGCTCCGGGGCATCCCAGGTTTCGTGCGGGGCGAAGCTGTCCACCCACAGGAAGAAAGTGTCATTGCGGTGGTCGGCCAGCCACGCCGCCACCTCCTCAACCATCATCTGCGGCAGGTATTTGCCGTATTGCTCCTGGCTGATGATGCGATTGGTCTTCGTGTTGGGATAGAAGAGATACTCCTTCTCGGGGAAACCGGGCGGGAAGAACGCTTCGGACGCATCCACCGGCTCGCGGCCGTCCATCGGCGGCAAGCACTTGCCCATCGGGTAGTGGCGGAAGTGCTGGAAGCCGCGGTGCATGTGGGAGCCGGAGTTGAACGGGCTATCTGAGAAGGCGGCGGTCAGGTAGCCCGCATCGCCGAACAGCTCTGCGATGTGCAGGTCGTCGCAGTGCAGGGCCTCCCACGGGCGGTTGGTGAAGGTGTGAATGCCCGCCACCATCGCTGTGCGCGCGGGAATGGTGTTGGGACACTCGGCATAGGCGCGGGTGAGCAGGCAGCCCTGTGCAGCAAAGCGGTCGAGGTTGGGCGTCTGCACGACCGTGGGACCGTAGGCGCCGACCTTGTCAGTGCGTACGGTGTCCAGACAGATGACGATGACGTTCATACGCAGTACGACCTTCCGGACTGACAACGGATAAGCCGCAGCAAGGACACTGCGGCCTCTGATATTCAGGAACATGGTCGGTGGCCGAAGCGGCTACCACGACGCAATCATACACCCGCCTGCAGCCCAGTTCAAGGCGAAATTGCCCCGCGACAGTGCCAGGCCCGGCGTCGCACGAAGGAGGTAGTGCAGGACCTGGTGAAATCAGG
>CAZJVY010000016.1:0-58049 GCA_964549395.1 uncultured Armatimonadia bacterium
AGCCCGCCCGACATTGACCTCGATTTCCCCGATGACCGCCGTGAAGACATCATCAACTACGTGAAGGAGAAGTACGGTGAGGACCATGTCGCGCAGGTAATCACATTCAGCCGCATGGGTCCGAAAGCCTCGATCCGCGATGTCGGCCGGGCTCTGGACGTGCCTCTGGACCGGATCAACCAGTTGTGCAAGCTTGTCCCCAGCGGCCCGAAAGCCACCATCCAGCAGGGCCTCGAAACATCCGCCGAGTTGGCGGGGCTGGTGGAGACCGACTCGCAGGTTGGGGAGATCATCGAGTATGCCCAGGGCATCGAGGGCTTGGTGCGGCATGTGTCAGTGCATGCGGCGGCCGTGGTCATCGCCGATCGCCCCATCACGGACATCGTGCCACTCTACGGCGGTGGCAACAGGGGTGCCGTAACGACGCAGTACCCGATGGACGACGTGACGGCGTGCGGCCTGGTGAAAATTGACTTCCTGGGCCTCAAGACACTGACCGTCATTCAAAAGACCATTGAGACCGTGGCTGCCAACCACGGCATTGACATCTCGGTGCACGAGTTGCCGCTGGATGACCTGAAGACCTATGAGCTGCTCTGCAATGCCAACACCGCCGCGGTGTTCCAGCTTGAAAGCGAGGGCATGCAGGGGCTGCTGCGGCAGCTTCAGCCGAACTGCTTCGAACACATCATCGCGCTTGTGGCGCTGTATCGGCCTGGACCGATGGGGCAGGCACCTGCCTTCTGTGAAGGGCGCCACGGAGCCCAGATCCAGTACCTGCATCCGCTGCTGGAACCCATCCTCAAGGAAACCTACGGTGTCATCCTCTACCAGGAACAGGTAATGAAGATCGCCTCCGATCTCGCCGGCTTCTCAATGCCGCAGGCCGAGATTATCATGCGGGCGATGGCAAAAAAAGACCACGAGAAGATGTCCAGGATGGAGCCCCTATTCATCGAGGGGTGCATCGCCAGCGGGCTGGAGCCGGAGGTGGCGCAAAGCCTTTACGGGCGTATGGAAACCTTCTCCGACTACGGATTTAACAAGTCCCACAGCACTGCCTATGCCCTGGTGGCCTACTGGACGGCATATCTCAAGGCCAACTACCCGGCGGAGTTCCTGGCGGCACAACTGAGTACGGTGATGGACAGCACTGAGGAGATCGCCAAGTACGTGATGGAGTGCCGCCGCATGGGCGTGGCAGTGCGGCCGCCGTCGGTAAACCTCTCAGAACCGGAGTTCGCGGTCCAGGACGGCGCAGTTGTCTTCGGCCTGGCGGCGATTAAGAACTTCGGCCGTTCCTCTGCCGAGGCGATAGCAGAGGAGCGGGCCGCAGGCGGACCGTTCACTGGGCTATTCGGCTTCTGTCGCCGCGTGCCCGGCCGCTACGTGACGAAGGCGAATCTGAAGCTGCTAGCCCAAGCGGGCGCATTTGACGAATTCGGAGACCGCAATGCCGTCCTCGCAGCGCACGAGGCCGCGTTTGCCGCCGGACAGAAGTACCAGGATGATCAGAGCATCGGCCAAAACTCGCTCTTCGACACCGTCGAGGCAGATGGCGGCGATGCCACGGGTGAGCAACTGCCGACGGTTCCGGCGATGAGTGGTGACGACAAGCTCGCCATGGAGAAGGAGTTCCTCGGGCTGTATATCTCGGACCATCCGCTGATTCGGGCCACGGAGAAGCTCACCAAATGCTGTACGTGCTTCATTGAAGACCTGCCCCAATTCCCCGATAACGAGACGGTGCTGGTCGGAGGCATGGTGGGTGAGACCAAGAGCCACACTACCACCAACGGGGCGGCGATGATGTTCATGACGCTGGAGGGCTTGGACAAGTCGGTGGAGGTAACGCTGTTCCCGAATACCTACGAGAAGTACAAGGAACTGGCGATCAATGGCGACATACTCGTGGTCGAGGGGCAGGTTCAGAGGCGCGGCAGGATTGTCGGAGACGGCGACGAGGTTGTGGACGTGAAGCTACTGGCCAAGAAACTGCGACCGCTTCGCAGCGCCCGTCCGCTGTCAGAGGAGCGCCGCCGCAAGGCTGAGGAGGCCAAGCAGAGACAGCGAGAGCTGCAGGCAGCCAAAGCGCAGGCACGCCGGTTGCCCGAGGTCCACATAGACCTGGACCTCTGCCTGACGACAGGCGATACCCTTCTGCGCCTCTACGACGTCATCCATAGCTGCTCCGGGAACCAGCCGGTAATATTGGAGTTCAAGGAGAACGGCGCTTGCCGGCGCGTGAGGCTCGGCAGCGCCCACCGCGTAACCTGCGACCACAAGCTGACAGCCCAAAGCCGGCAGATCGAGGCGGTCACGGCAATCTGGGTGTGAGCCAGTCCCCCGTCGCGCAAGCCCCCTTACAGGCGGCACTTGCCAAACAGTTGTTTCCCCACCTATACTTATGCATGGTTCATGGCGGCGCACGGGCGCTTCTCAGGCCCGCAACACCAAATCTGTTCCGAGGCGCGACGTGATGTCCGAACGCATGCCGATAATTGACGCCGTGCGCGGTAGAACTCCCGAATTGGAGGTGCTCTGCCGGCGCTCTTTGGCCGACGTGCCGCCCGAGCTGGAGGAACGCACCCGGGAGATCGTGAACCGAGTGCGCGAATACGGCGACGAGGCGCTGGTGGAGTACACTCGCCGGTTCGACTGCCCGAACTTCACGGCGGAGCAAATCGTGGTGGCGCCGGAGGAGATTGAGGCTGCGTACGACCGGGTACCGACCGACTGGGTGGGGGCCTTTCGCCGGGCCCGCGAGAACGTGCTGAGGTATCACGAAAAGCTGGTTGAGAAGTCGTGGCTGCAGGACTTCGACGGGGTGTTCCTGGGCCAGAGGATCAGGCCGTTAGCTTCGGCGGGCGCCTACATTCCAGCGGGGGCGGCGCCACTGCCCTCCACGGTGTGCATGACCGTAATGCCGGCACGCGCCGCAGGTGTGCCCAGAGTTGTTGTGGCGACGCCGCCGGGGAAGGACGGCAGCGTCGAGCCGACCATTGCCGTGGCCGCCGGTGAGTGCGGCGTTGATGAGCTGTACAGGATGGGCGGAGCTCAGGCCGTCGCCGCGATGGCATACGGCACGCAGACCGTAGAGCCGGTCGAGAAGATTGTCGGCCCGGGAAACCCCTATGTCATCTTGGCCAAGAAGCAGGTCTTCGGCCGCGTCGGCATCGAGGCCCTGCCCGGTCCCAGCGAGGCGGTCATCATCACCGATGCGTCGGTATCTGCGCGGCTGGCTGCGGCAGACCTGCTGTCACAGGCGGAACACACCGGCGACAATACGGTCGTCATGATCACCAACAGCGAGGATTTCGCCTACGAGGTGCGCGATGAGGCCTACCAGCAGGTGGTGGCATTGCCCAGACAGGGCTTGACCGCCCAGTCGCTGGCCGACTACGGGGCGATAGTCGTCGTGTCGGACCTGGAGGCGGCTGTCGGCATATCCAACGAGATCGCCCCAGAACACCTGCAACTGCTGGTGGAGGAGCCATTGGCGCTGCTGGAGCAGATTGAGAATGCCGGATGTATCTGCCTGGGGCCGCTGACACCGGTGCCCCTGGGAGACTACGCGGCCGGGCCCAGCCACGTGCTGCCTACCAATGGCACGGCACGCTTCTCGTCGCCGCTGAGCACCGATGACTTCGTGAAGAAGTCGTCGCTCATCTACGCGACACGGCGCGGCCTGCAGCGGCTGGCGCCCGATGTGTGCAGACTGGCCGAAGCGGAGGGCTTGCACGCGCACGCCCGTTCCGTCGAGATGCGGCTGCAGATGGATGAAAGCGGGGAGTGACCATGTCAGACCGCAGCGCGTCCGTGACACGTGACACGAACGAGACACAGATACGCCTGGAACTGAGCATTGACGGCACTGGCAGCTCCGAGATCGCTACCGGTGTGGGCTTCTTCGACCACATGTTGACCCATATCGCCAAGCACGGCATGTTGGACCTGAAGGTGCGGGCCAAGGGGGACCTGGAGGTGGATGCCCACCACGTGGTCGAGGATGTGGGCATCGTGCTGGGGCGGGCCATTGCGCAGGCGGTCGGCGACAAGGCCGGCATCGTGCGCTACGGCTGGGCGCTTTGTCCGATGGACGAGGCCCTGGTCGGCGTAGCATTGGACCTGTCGGGCCGCAGCTATCTCAACTTCGATCTGAAGCTCGGGCCTGCTCAAGTGGGGGAGTTCGATACTGAGCTGGCGCTTGAGTTCTTCCGCGCGGTGGCCGCCAACGCAGCCATGACGCTACACGTGTGGCAGCAGTACGGCCGGAATGCGCACCACATCATTGAGGCGGCGTTCAAGGCGTTCGGCCGTGCCCTCGACGAGGCCACCAGGATTGACCCCCGCAGAGCAGGCGACCTGCCCTCCACCAAGGGCACTCTGTAGAGCGTCTCGAACGGAGAGCCTGCCGACCGGCGCCCGGTACTCGATGGGCCGCTGTGACTGCGCGCTCTGGATGAGGAGAAGCGTCATGGACGTGATCCCTGCAATTGATCTCTCCGAGGGCAAATGCGTGCGCCTGAGGCGCGGAGATATGGCGCAAAAGACCGTGTACGGCGACAACCCCGTGGAGTTTGCCTTGCGCTGGGAGGGCGAAGGCGCGCAGATCGTGCACGTAGTGGACCTCGACGGGGCTATGGCCGGCTCGCCGCAGAATCTGGCGACGGTGGAGGCAATCGTGGAAGCCATCCAGATACCCGTTGAGCTCGGCGGCGGCCTGCGCACTGCCGACGACGCAGGGCGCGTGCTTGACCTGGGGGTGCGATGGGCTATCATGGGCACCTCAGCGTTGGAGAACAGGGACTCGGTGCAGGCGGCAGTGGAGCGGTTCCCTGATTGCGTCATAGTCGGCATTGACGCCAGGCACGGATATGTCGCCGTGGCCGGCTGGGTTGAGAAGAGCCGAGTCAGTGCGGCGGAATTGGCTGTAGAGATAGACAGGCTCAGCCCAGCGAAGATCGTGTTTACCGACATTGCCACTGACGGCATGTTGCAGGGCCCGAATGTCGCCGGCACCCGGGCCTTGGCCGAGGCCGTGAGGACACCCGTCATCGCCTCCGGCGGCGTAACTAACATTGCTGATGTGCGGGCGATATGTGAGCTGGCCGAGGTGGGCGTGACCGGCATGATCATCGGCCGCGCGTTGTACGAGGGCACCATCGCGCTGCCCGAGGCTGTCGCTGCAGCCTCGGGATGAAGTACTCTGATGGCCGCTCGCGTGCGGCAGACGTGAACGGAGAGCGAATGGACTATGGATCTGAGCGAACTGAAATTCGATGAGAACGGCCTGATCCCGGCGATCGCCTTCGATGTTGAGGCCAACCGGGTCCTGATGGTCGGTTACATGAACGCGGAGGCAGTGCAGCGCACCCTGGAGACCGGCGTTGCCACTTACTGGAGCCGCTCGCGCCGGCAGTTCTGGGTGAAGGGCGAGAGCTCGGGCCACACACAGGAGCTACAGTGGGTGCGCGTGGACTGCGACGGTGACGCCCTGCTGCTCGGGGTGAGGCAACACGTTGCGGCGTGCCACATGGGCTACTTCTCGTGCTTCTTCCGCGAGTATCGCGACGGTGAATGGGCAATGGCCGATGAGCGGGTGTTCGATCCTGATGCGACATACGGCAAGTGAAGCGCTGTGGGGCAGAAGGAAGGGCTGGCAGCCGCTGTGAAGGTATCGGGGGCGGCCTATCGTGCAGCGGTGTTGCTCGCGGCCGGCTTGGCGCTGCTCACGAGCGCAGCGTTTGCCGCCGGCCTGGCTGATGCCGAGAGGCTGATTGCAGCAGGCAAGTGGGTTGAGGCCGAGCAAGTTCTCGCGCAGATCGCTGCTGCCAATCCCCAGGATTTCCGGACGCACCTGCTGCTCGGGAAGGCCCGCTACAAACAGGCCAAGCTGTCGCTGGCTGCCGCCAGCCTCAAGACCGCGCGAAGCCTGCGTCCCGACAGCTCCGAGGCGGCCCAACTGCTTGGCTACGTCCGTTTCGCGGAGAATCACTACTCCCAGGCCATCTCGCTGCTGACGTACGCGAAAAACCACGGCAGTGACGATGCCCTAACCCGCTACCGTCTTGGCCTGGCATATGCGCAGACGGGCCAATTACCCAGAGCCCGCGATGTCCTCCATGACGCAGCCCTCAAGTACACGCAGGATGCGCCGATCGCTGTTGCCCTCGCGCAAATCCAGGCGCGGCTGGGCAACACGTCCGAGGCCGCTTACTGGTACCGCAAGGCGGCCGCTCTACGACCAGCCGACACCAGGCTCCTCTTTGAGATGATTGACACGCTGATGGCTGCCGGCGACTACTTGCGCGCCGAAAGCGCCCTCAAATCGCACCTCGGGACTTACCTGGATGATGTCGAAGCATGGCGTAAGCTCGGCGAGGTCTATGAGAAGCTGGGACTTGCGGCTGAGGCGCAGGGCGTGTATTTGAGGCTTGAGCAGTTGGGAGCGCTGCTCCCGGGCGAGCGGCTTCGGCTGCTGCAAACCTACATGCGGCAGGGCGACTGGGCGGCGGCGGCGACTCAATACGAGAAGATGGCCGGAACTGCTGAGGCCGAGTTGCACGCCGTCGGCGGGGAGGCTTACATGCACCTGGGGCGCTGGGACGATGCGGTGAGCGCAATGCAGAAAGCCGTCGCCCTCTCCCCTACCACAAATCGGCGCCGGACGCTCGCCAACGCCTACAGTGTCGCGGGCAGGTACCAGGAGGCCTATGCAGCCTACAGGGACTTGCTCCGGACCGAGACAGATGCCGACCTCTTGGTGGCGGCAGCCGATGCGGCCCTGCGCTCGGGGGATACGGATGCGGCAGTCAACCTCCTGGCCCGGCTGGCGGCAACGGCACCCGACGAGTACCAGTACCGGGCGCTCATCGCAGATACGGCCGAGCAGGCCGGTGACCTGCGGGAGGCGCTCACCCAGTGGTATGTGGCCGCAGGTGTCTCACAGCCCAACTCCAGCGAAAGCCGCCTGGCAATGGCACGACTGGGCGCCAGTGCCGGTTACGGCACCTGGGCACTCGATCGGTTGCGGGAGGTGGTGCTGGAAGACCTGCACCCCGCACAGCTAGCCAACGCGGCGCAACTTGCCAAGGTGCTTGCCGACGAGAAAACCGCAGTACGTGCGGCGAGGCTGCTCCTGTCGAAGCAACACGCGCCTGCACAGTCCCGTGCTGCGGCGGCAGATTTGCTGATGGAGTACGGGGCGGCAGAGGACCTGGATAGCATGGGCAAGCTGTGGCGCCAGTGCCCGCAGGACGCAGACCTGAGCGCCGTGTATGCCCAGTGGCTGCTGAAGGCCAAGAGATACCCCCAGGCGATTGAGGCGTGCAGGCAAAGCATCGCCGCCAATCCGCAGAAGCCCGAGCTCTACTCGACGCTGATCGAGGCGTGCGCCGGGTTCGGTCGGCTGGAGGTAGCGGCAGCGCTGATAGGCGAGGTGCTGGCATGCGACAAGACGAATCCGGCCGCCGCGGATTTCGTGCGGGTCGCATACGAGCGGGCCAATGGCGTGCAGACGGCCGCCGATGAGATGGTCAAGCTGCTGCGCCGCTATCCCCAATCCGCTCCCCTGCAATACAGTGCAGCGCGGGCGTTGGAGAGCGCCGGAAGGTGGACGCAGGCTGCTCAATCATACAGAAACCTCATTGCTGAGTACGGCCGCAGCGCGGCGTATGGCGCGGCAAGCTGCTATGCGAAAAGCGGCCTCTACGCGGAAGCACAGACCGTGGTGATAGAGAACCTGCCTATCAGGGCGGGCCGCCGGCAGTTCATCAATCTCATCAAGAGCGTACCATTGGACGCGAGCATGAGGCTGCTTGGCGCCGAACCGGAGAGTGTGGATTTCTATCTAACGGCGGGCAAGCTGTATGCCGGCACGGACGTGCCTCTCGAGGGCGCGGGGCTGTTCGAATTCCTGGCCAGCGAGCAGGGCGTCGCTCAGGCACGCGCAGGCGAGGCATGGATACTATACAAGTCGGGCGATTACACGGGTGCGGTCATTCAGCTTCAGCAGCTACCCGCGATTGATCTGGTCAAGCCGCAGGTGGGACTATTGCTGGCGGAGTGCTATCTGGCCGCAGGCAACTTCGTCGCGGCGATGCAGACGGCCGAAACGACGTTCTCTGACAGTGCGACGGATAACCAGCAGGCGGCGGAGATTGCGGGACAGGCGGCCGCTCAACTCGACGATGCCGAGGGGGCTCTGGCGCACTTCGCGCACGCGCTGACGATTGCCCCCAGCAGTGCCGTGGCCGCCGACGGCATAGAGAGCCTCTGCCGCAAGAAGCTGGTCCCCGTTGTCCTGGTTCGCCGAGAGTTGAGCGAGGTGTACCGCTATGCCGACAACCGCGCGCCGGTGCTGGCGCTGGGATCGAGAATTGCGGCGATCCGCGGCTATGAGGACCTGCGCGACTGGGTGACAGTGCGTCGCGGGCTGGTACAGGCCGGTCAATGAGTCCGCTGGACGCGCATGATTTCGCCGACATGTGGCCTGTCGGCTGTCACTGCTGAAGCAGTGCATCGGCGAACTCCACGGCGGAGAATGGGGCTAGGTCCCCGATCTTCTCCCCCGTCCCGACGAGCTTGATAGGCACCTGCAGGTCACTTACCACGCTCAACGCCACGCCCCCCTTGGCTGTGCCGTCCAGCTTGGTTATCACCAGTCCCGTGAGGCCGATGGTGTTGTGGAATTCGCGCCCCTGGCTGATCGCGTTCTGACCGGTGGTGGCATCGAGGACCAGCAGCTTTTCATCGGCGGGGCGGCCTAGTTCGCGCTCGATAATCTTCCCGATCTTCGCCAGCTCCGCCATGAGGTTGTGTTTGGTGTGCAACCGGCCTGCCGTATCCACGATGACGACATCCGTGCCACGTGCCTTTGCCGCCTGCAAGGAGTCATACACAACCGCTCCGGGGTCGGAACCGATCTCCTGCCGTATGATCTCGCAGCCGACGCGGTCCGCCCAAATCTCCAGTTGCTCGATGGCGGCAGCGCGGAACGTATCTGCAGCCACTATCAGTACCTGCTTGCCGGCCTGCCTGTAGAAATGCGCCAGCTTGGCGATGGTGGTCGTCTTGCCCGTCCCATTGACGCCGAGCATGAGAATTACTGTCGGGGGAGTGGAGCCTTCCTGCAGCGACGCCTCGTAGGGCGTGAGCATGCGGCGGATGATGTTCCGCAGGAGCTGCAGCAGTCCGTCGCCGTCTGTGACGTGGTCCCGTTCAGCCCTGTCGCGGGCCTCTTCGACCAGCTTCACGGCGACGCTGACCGGAACATCGGCCTCGATGAGCGCTTCCTCAAGCTCCTCCATGAGCTGCTCATCAATGTTGGCTCTGCCGCGAACCAGGTTGGCAACCTTACCGAAAAGCCCTCTCAGCACTAGGTGTCGTCCTTCCGAGGTGGTGGCTGTCTGCGGAGCGAAGCCGTTGGCAACGGCTATTCGGCGGGCACGGCATTGCGCTGCTCGCGTGCTTGCTGCTGAGCCTGCTTCTGCGCTTCCTCCAGCTTGACGCTGATGACCTTGGACGTGCCCGGCTCCTGCATGGTAATGCCGTGGAGTTTGTCCACCCGCTCCATGGTGTGCGGGTTGTGGGTGATGATGATGAACTGCGTGTTCTTGGCGAAATCCTGCAGGACATCGCCGAAGCGCTCGGTGTTGGCGTCATCGAGCGCAGCATCAATCTCGTCCAGCAGGCAGAATGGCGAGGGGTTGACCTTAAGCATCGCAAAAAGCAGAGCGATGGCGACCTTGGCCCTCTCGCCTCCGGAAAGGAGCAGCAGATTCTGCGCCCTCTTGCCTGGCAATTGGACGATGATGTCCACCCCTGCCTGCAGCGGATGCTCCTCGTCTGTAATGACCAGCTCGGTCTTGCCACCGTCGAAGAGCCGCTGGAACATCTCGTCAAACGCCACCTGGACGGCCCTGAAGACTTCCATGAACGCCGCTTCAGCGGCTGCATCAATGTCGGCGATGACTTTGAGCAGGTCGTCGCGGGCTTGGCGCAAATCTGTTTCCTGACTTCTCAGGAACTCCTCGCGAGCACTGAGTCGCTCGTACTCGGCTATGGCGCTCAGATTGACGTGTCCGAGCCGGCGGATTTCAGAGCGTAGCGTTCGGGCGTCCCTCCGAGCCGCGACTTCGTCCATCTCGTCATCGCGCACTTCAAGGGCCTGGTCCGGGGTCAGGTCGTAGGTGTCGGCGAGGCGCTCGACGATGCTCTGTATCCTGCCCTCTTCGCGGGTTAGCGTGATCTCGGCCTCGTGGATGCGTTCGTTCTGCTGCATGGCCACCTCGGAGAGCCTACGCATACTGACTTCGAGTGCGGCCACCTGCTCGCGGAGTTGAGCTGCAGTCTCGATCTGCGCGCGCATCTGCTCCTCAAGCTCTGCAACCTGTGCCTCAAGCTCCTTGCTGTCATCATCCTCGCCGTCGAGGGCCTCCTGGAGTTGAGCTTGCTCCTCCGTCAAGCGCTGCTGCTCAGCCAGGGCGCGTTCGTGCTCGGCCGTGATGCGCTGCAGCTCATCGGCGGTGCGCTGCAGTACGTCCTGGGCTGAGTTGAGCCGCTCGCGGATCTCTGCGACCTTGACTTGCCGGTCGGTCAGTTCCGAACGCATCTGGTCCACGGAGGCTTGCGGGCCGGTCGAAGCACGGAGCCGGTCTATGTCGTCTTCGGCCGCCCGGGCTTCATCCCCGCGCCGGTCGCACTCGGCTGTGACCTCCTGGTAGCGCCCGCTGGTTCTCTCGATCTGGCTCTGCAGGCGCTGGATGTCCTGCTCGTTCTCCTCCAGGGCATTGGCAGCCGCCTGGTGGGTGCTGTCAAGGTGGCCGATTTCCTTCTCTGCCTGGGCGGCGGAGGTGTTCAAGGCGGCAAGCTGGTCGTCGGCGTCTTGCGCCAGAGCCCGCTGCCGCTGGACGTCAGTATCCAGACCCTCCTCTTTCTCCCAGAGCTCGGCCAGGCAGGTGCGTAATCCGCCAAGCTGCGTCTCGATGGTCTCCAGTTCGCGCTTCCGGCCGAACGACTGCGTGCCCGGAACATCGGTGGGGCCGCTGCGGATCGCGCCGTTTCTCTCAACGACCTCGCCGTTGAGCGTCACCATCCGGTACCGTCCGGCGAACCGCTGAAGCCCCTCCACCGCGCTCTCGATGTCGGCGCAGATTACCAGATCGCCAAGCAGAATCCCGAAGACCTTGCCGAATTCCTTCGGGTACTTGACGAGTTGGTCGGCCATGCCGAGGACCTTGCCGCTCGCGCCCGAGAGGCGGGGGCCGGTGGTATGTGCTACGCTGGCCGACATCGGAAAGAACACCGCGCGGCCGAGACCGGTTGCGCGCAGGTATTCGACGGCGGCCAGGGCCTCGCTCTGCGAGGTGGTGATAATCCAGCCGAGGCGGTCGCCTAAGCCGGCCTGAACAGCGGTCTCGAACCTGGCGGGCACGTCCAGCAGGTCGCCGACTACGCCGCGGATGCCGGATAGCTTGCCGCGCTTGCCGGCGGCGATAACCGCACGTAAACCCTCCGGGTAGCCTTCATAGGCGGTACGCAACTCGGTGAGCACCTTGCGACGCTCCTCAAGGCGGCTGATGGCGGCGGCAAGCTGTTCGCGTTTGGCGCGGTGGTCTCTCAGCAGCGTGAGGCCGTCCGCCATGGCCGCTTCTTGGGCAGCCCTGGCTGCAGTGGCATCCTGCAGCGCCGCGTTGATCTGCTCTCGCTCCTGTTCGGTCTTGCTTATCGCCGCCGCAAAGCCCTCGATCCGCTGCTGGAGTGCGCCCTGCTGGTTCTGGAGCCGCTGAGCCCGTTCTTCGAGATCGGCCTGCAAAGCCTCTAGAGCGGCGGCCTCGTTCTCCAGTGCAGCCACCCGCCGCAGGGCCTCGTTGCGCTTCTCAACCAGCTCACCTATGGCCTGCTCGCGCTCTTCCTGGCTCAACTCAGCCTCAGCGCAGACCTCCTTCTGCTTCTCCAGAGCGGCCTCGGCGGCAGAGAGGCTGCTGCCAAGCTCCTCACATGCGTCTTCCGACTCCTTCAACTGCTGCTGCAGCGTGGCAAGACGCTGCTGCTGAGACTTGAGATGCTCTTCGACAGTGGACGACCGTACCTGCACCGCTCGCAGGCGCTCCTCATTGACTGCGCGCTTCTGGCGGGCATCGGCAGCCGCCTGGCGAGCCCGCGCGGTGGTCAGGTGCAGCTTCTCCAGCGCAGTATCCCTCTCATCCAGAGCCGCCTTGAGCTTGGCGTGCTCGGCATCCATCTCGGAGAGCCTGCCGCGGGTGGAGGTCATGTCAGCCTTCGCGATGGCGGCATCATTGACCGCCTGCGCGCGACGCTGGTTCACCTGCTGGTAGTCGCGAGACAGCAATTGGAGCTCCAGAGTGCGTAGGCGCTCATCGAGTTCCTTGTACTGCCGGGCCACCTCGGCCTCCCGCTCCAGGGGCCCACGCTGATTGGCCAGCTCATAAACGATATCGGAGATGCGGGTGAGATTGGCCTCTGTGCGCTCCAGTTTGCGAGTGGCCTCATCCCGGCGAATCCGGTACTTGCGGATGCCAGCCACCTCCTCCAACAGCTCACGTCGGTCCTCCGAGCGGATGCTGAGAATCGCATCTATCTCGCCCTGGCCTATCACCGAATAGGCGTCCGGGCCGGCGCCGGTACCCAGCAACAAGTCCCTCACATCACGCAGGCGGCAAACCGACTTGTTCGTCAGGTACTGGCTCTCACCGGTGCGGAAAAGGCGTCTGGAGATGTTCACTTCGGAGAAATCCGTGGGGAGACGGCCGTCGCTGTTGTCAAAGGTGAGCGAGACCTCGGCCATCGAGAGCTGGCGGCGGGTCTCCGTACCGGCAAAGATGACGTCCTGCGATGTTTCCGTGCGGAGGGCCTTGTAGCTCTGCTCGCCGAGTACCCAGAGGATGGCGTCGCTGATATTGCTCTTGCCCACGCCATTGGGGCCGACGATGGCCGTGATTCCCGAGCCGAACTCCAGCTCGGTGGCGTCGGCGAAGCTCTTGAAGCCACGCATCTCCAGCTTCTTCAGGTACACTCTATCTTTGCCTCACTGTGGTGTATGGTCGGTGCTGTCATGGCTACTGCAGCGTGTCGGCTTCGTGTCTTGTCGGCTTGCGACGCCCGCCATCTGCAACGACCAGCCCGTCTGCGATGTCAGGGGGCCGAAGCGAAGGGGCAAGCACCGCCACTGTCAACCGACGACCGCGGCTGTCACATTTGCCGTAAACAGGGCACATCGTGCCCTGCATTCAGTAAGGCATTATAGCAGCAGAGAAGCGGCAGTGTCAAACCTGCAGAACGCCGCTGAAGGTGTCCGAATTGGGCATCTGCGGCCCTAGTATGCTCCCAGTTCCTCGACCAGCGCCATCACGTGCTCGTACTGCTGGAAGCTGACATTATCGGGCACAGAGTGGTCGGAGTGGTAGATGTAGCCGCCGTTCTCCTTGGCGACAGGAATCTTCGTGCGCATCTCTTCCTCGATGACGGTCGGATCCGGGTGAGCCATCGCGCGCACGTCAATGCCGCCCATGAAGGCAAGCTCGTTCCCGTACTCCCGCTTCAGATGTACCACATCCATCCCCGCCTTGACCTCAAGGGGCTGCAGGCAGTCAATGCCCGCCTCGATGATGTCCGGGACCAGCTCGTTGACACAGCCGCACGTGTGCAGGATGATCTTGAGGCCGCGGTCGTGGAAGAAGCTGCAGGCGAGTGCGTGAGCCGGCTTGAGCAGGCGCCGGTACATGTCCGGCGAGAAAAGCGAGGCATTCCGGTAACCCATGTCGTCATAGAAGAAGGCGCCGTCGAAGTCGAAGCCGCCGTCCATCATGATCCGGGCGGCATCGCAGATCATCTCGGCGCTGGTCATGAACATCTCATGGACCCAGTCCGGGTCGGCCACCATTGAGATCAGCAGGTTCTCCGAGCCGACGATGCCCTGGGTCTTGTCGTAGCCGAATGCCGCGTTGAAGGAGCACCAGTAGCCGGCTGCCTTCGCCTTGTTGAACTGCTCGAGGCTGTCCCAGTTGACGCGGTCTCCGGTGACCTGCAGGCGGTGCTTGTGCTTGTCCCATGCAGCACGGTCTCTGATGGTGAAGTCTATGCACTCCGGCGTGGAGGTCATGTGTCGCCAGTTCTTGCGGATCGCGCCGTTGGAGTTGCGGTCAATGACGTATTCGTCTGCCTCCTCCAGCACTTCGTGTTCGAACCTAAAGCTCAGATCAGCCCCTGCGCCGCGCAGTTCGTACCCGAAATACTCGGTCGGCGAGGTGTCTTCAGGCAGGCCTTCCTCGTGCCAGCGCGCAATGGTGGTCGCCCAGGGCGCGTCCGACCTGGCTATGCGGTCGGCTTCCTTGTGCTGCAGCGCGAGGTTCACTCTCTCTCGGGACGTCATAGGTTCCACCGTTCCTCTGATACGCCTACTTGCGGCCGACCAGAACGCGGTAGCCGCCGGTGATCGTTGCGGTATCGGCAGTCTCGAAAAGCTGCTTCATGTACTGCAGATAGCGCTTGGCGCCCTTCTTGGTGTGAATGACCAGCCACAGGCATCCGCCCGGGCTGAGTCTTGCGTGGGCGTCGGCTATCATTTCCTCGACGAGCCGCCGTCCCCTGCTGACAGGGGGATTGGAGACTATCGTGTCGAACTGCAGATCGCCGAGTGCATCCGGCGCAACTCCCCCTATCACGCGAGCGTTGGGAACATCGTTGGCGGCGATGTTGCGCCGTGCCAGTTCGGCGGCGCGTGTGTTTACCTCCACCATCGTCACAGTGGCGGCGGGTTGCAGCTTTGCGGCGACGATCCCCAGCACGCCGTAGCCTGCGCCCCAGTCCAGCACGCGGTCCCGCTCACCAATCTCGAAGCTAGCAGCCAGCAGCCTGGACCCGGCGTCCACCTTGCCGTATGAGAACACACCGTGGTCGGTCCACAGCCGCAGCCTGAAGCCGCGCACGGTGGCCGTCACGAGCACCGGCTTGGAAGCCACATCCGGCTCGGTGGTGAAGTAATGCTGGATGTCGTCGGAGTCGTGGTCCACTATCAGTCCAATGAAGCGAGCCCCTGGGCCTCCGCGAAGAGGGCCAGTACGTTCTCGAGGGAGGTGTCCGGCTGGATGCAGTGAGCAGGGGCGCAGATGTAGCCCCCACCCTTCCCCATAACCTCAATGCGCTGTCGAACCTCGGCACGAACATCCTCCGCCGTGCCGTGGGGCAACGTCCGCTGGGTGCTGATCAGACCGCAGAAAGTGAGCCTGTCTCCGTAGAGACGCTTGATTTCCGGCAAGTCCATTCCGGGAGGCTCCGGCTGCATGGCGTCGAGAATGTCCAGCCCCATCTCGATGAACGTGGGTTGGATTTCGTGCGTGTCGCCGCAGGAATGGAGCATGGCCAGCGCGCCGTATTCGTGAGCCAGATCAATGAACTTCTTCAGACGAGGCACGAAAAAACTGTCGAAGCAGGCAGGCGAGAACATCCTGCCCATCTGGCTGCCGCAGTCCTCACCCAGGCACAGGATGTCAATCTTGCCGCCGGCAGCCGCCAGACCGTGGCGGCAGTACTCGTAATAGTGCTCTACGCGTCGGTCCACGATGGCGATCCCGACGGGGTCCTGAAGGGCGATGTCTGTCATGACCTGTGCCATGCCGCGACCGCGGCTGACCCCGTTGAGGATGTCAGGAATGCCGGCGCCGCCGAAGCAGACCGCATACTCTCCCAGCGCATCGCAAGCCGCCGGCAAAACCGAATAGTCATAGTCATCTGCAGAAGGCCACGGATAGGCCTCAACGTCCTCCATGGTATTGAGTTCGGCGAGGGCCAGCTCGGAGGCCTCCGGGTAGGACCCACCCGACTCATGTTGCTTGTATGTATAGCCTATGCCCCAAACGTCATAGCAATCGGCCTTACCGGGCATGCCGGGCCCCGGCCCCAGGCTCCCCGTATAGGGCGCCCCGACATCTCGGAAGTCCACCCCCAGAGCATCGAGCACGTCCCGGCCGCCGAAATGCTCTGCCAGCCGCTCGTGTATCTCCGGTGTAAGATACGCCTGGATTGGAACGCGATCGGGTTCCTGGTGGCGGCAAGCAGTCAGGACTCGTTTTCTTGGTGTCATGGCCTGTCATCAACGCCCCATCGTGTATCCGGTAATCGTGGCGCGCCCCGGCTCGATGCCGATGGTCTCAACGTATACCCCAATCTTTGCAGGCGTCTGTCGGGCCAGTTCGGCACTCAACCTGCCCTGTAACTGCCTCTTCATGCTGTCAGATCCCTTCAGGCCGCCAATCCACATCTCGTCAATTTGGGCCTGCAACCCGCCGTTCTCGGCGGCGAGTCTAAGCGCCACCTGTACATTGAAATCGTGGCCCTGGTACGTAGCTCTCCCTCTGCCGATGACACGTCCGCTTCCCAGGTACACCTGCAACTCCCGCACATTGCCGCCGCCTCCGCCCATGTGCCCGATGAGATTGCTGATGTCGGTGTTGCTCAGCTCCAGGTTCACTCTCTCGCGTCGGCCCTGGTGGATCGCATACAGCACGCGGGCAAGCTGTTCGTTTGCCTGCCGCCCGCCGCTCCCGTCGCCTATGCCGGCAATGGCATCGTCGGGCAGCGGCGGCTCGCCGGTGGCTCGCAGGTACTGAACCAGGCCCGCAACCAGGACAAGCACTGCCAGACCGCCGACAATGCCCGCTATCCACCATACCACGCGCTGGCGGCGTTGCTCGGGCGTCATCGGGCGTCTAACTTGCCTGGCCATGCGGGCTTGCTCCAATCACGGGCTGCCTACTTGAATTCGCGCTTGAGCACCTTCCCGGCGGCGTTCTTGGGCAGCTCCTCGCAGAACGTGATTACCTGCGGCACCTTATAGCTGGGCAAGTGCTGTGAGCAGTGCCGCTTGATGTCCAGTTCGGTCAATTGCGCCCCGGGCTGCGGCACGACAACGGCCTTTACCAGTTCGCCCAGAGCGGCGCGGGCGCCGGTCGCCTCGATGCCGACCACAGCCACCTCCCGCACCTCCTGGCACCGCAAAATGACCTTCTCGACCTCCAGAGCGTAGACGTTCTGGCCGGCGACGATGATCATGTCCTTCTTGCGCCCTTGCACGTAGAAGTAGCCGTCTTCGTCGCACCAGGCGAAATCGCCGGTATGGAACCATCCGTCGCGAATTGCTTCCTCCAGCTTCCCCTCCTGTCGCCAGTAGCCGGCAATGATGTTGTCGCGGCGGAAGCACAGCTCGCCGATTTCCCCTGCAGGCACATCAGCGCCGGCGTCGTCCACAATCCTGGTGTGGATCTCCGGCAGCGTCTTCCCGATGGAATCGGCCCTGGTCACTGCGTCGGCACTCGGTAGGACGTGGGTCATCGAAACGGTCTCCGTCAGGCCGAAGAAGTTGTGCAAGGTGACATTCGGGAACCTCTCCCTTAGGTTCGCGATGGTGCGGGCAGGCATCGGTGAGCCGGAATAGGCGATCAGCCTCAGTGAAGAGAGGTCCGCATCCTGCAGGCGGGGGTCTTGCGTCACGAGATGGAAAAGCGTCGGCACACCGAAGAAGGTCGTACAGCGATGGGCATCTATCAACTCGAACAACTCGCCCGGGTGCGGTTGCGGGGCGATGACGACCGCGCTGCCCAGGTAGGCGCAACTGGCCAGCAGGCTATAGCTCGCGGTGGGTGCCGAGAACGGGATCGCCAGCAGGTGAACGTCCTCATGCCGGAACGAGTGCGCCAGGATGGCGTTGCGGACGTTGAAAACTAGGTCCTTATGCCGCATGACAGCGCCCTTGGGGCGGCCCGTGGTGCCGGAAGTGTACAGGATGATCGCGATGTCCTCCCCGCACAGGTCGGTGCAGGTCGTGGCCTGATTGCTTGAGCCGGCCGCATACGAGAACTCAAGGCCGTCGTCATCCGCCGTCAGGCTGATGATGTGGGGGGCAACGCCTGCAGCGGCCAGGGACGAATCCACTGCCTGAGCCACCTGCTGGTGGACGAAAACCGCCTTCGGCTCGGCATTTGCCATCACGTACTGCAGCTCTTCGGAACGCAGCCGAATGTTGACCGGAACGACAACCGCTCCCAGGCGTACAGCAGCCCAATACGCGGCGAAGTAGGCCCCGCAGTTGGGCATGGCGATGGCCACCCGGTCTCCCCTCTGCACTCCCACCTGCTCGTGCAGGTATCCCGCGAGGCCGGCTATGACGGCATCTGCCTCGCGGAAGCCCCAAGTCCGGCCCCGATAGACGCAAGCCGGGGCATTGGGCAGCTTCCCGCAGGTGTTATCCCAGAAGGCGGCAATGTGGGGCAATGTGCCGATGATGGGGCTCACCCTCCGTTCTGGCCGTAGCGTGCGATTATCATTGCAGATTCGCGTCCCGCAATGCAAGCACCTGCCCGTCGTGTTGTTGACCGGATAGTGAGGTGATATAATACGGCCGTGGCAGGTGGCGAGCCGATGCGACGGGCCTCCCATGCGGCGAGTTGAGAAGACCGACCTGGGGCGGTGAGTAAGGCAGCGGAAATGAGCGAAGAGATGCTTGAGCAACTGCACGAAGTGGTAGAGAGGCTGAGTGGGCGGAAGATCGCCGTGCTCGGCGATTACATGCTGGACCGCTACATCTGGGGCAAGGTGTCGCGGATTTCACCCGAGGCGCCCGTGCCCGTGGTCGAGGTTGAGCGCGAGAACGTTGTCCCCGGCGGCGCGGGTAACGTGGTGCGAAACCTGGCGGACCTTGGGCTGGTGCCGCTGGTGTGCGGCGTAATCGGCCGGGATGAGTCGGGCGCAACGCTGGTTTCGCTACTGGCGGAGCTGGGCGCCGAACTCGCCCCGCTAGTCCAGGCTGACATGCGCCAGACCACCAGCAAGACCCGCATCATCGCCAATAACCAGCAGGTGGTGCGGGTGGATTACGACTACGCCACCGAGCCCGCCGGCGCGCTGTACGAGGAACTGGTCAACCGCACTGCCGAGGCGCTCGAACAGGCGGATGCTGCAATCTTCTCCGACTACTCAAAGGGCACTCTCAGCGAGGAACTCACCCGTGAGGTCCTCAAGCGCGCCAGGGAGATGGACTTGACCGTCTGCGTTGACCCGAAGCCCGAGCACATCGCCAGGTATACCGGAGCGACGCTCATCTCACCCAACGAGGCGGAGGCGGCCAGTGCGACAGGGGTGAAGATAACGGATGATGACAGCGTAATCGCCGCGGCGCGCAAGCTGCAGGAGGATGCGGAGCTGAAGGCGGCGGTCATCACACGTGGCGGCAAGGGTGTGTGCGTCTATGAAGCCGGCGGTGTGGCGCATCTCATCCCCGCCGTGCCGACCGAGGTGTTCGACGTAACGGGAGCCGGCGATACGGCTATCAGCGTACTGTGCGCGTGTCTGTCGTGCGGGGCATCACTGCTGGAGGCGGCAGTCATCGCCAACACTGCCGGCGGGGAAGTGGTCCGCCACGTGGGCTGCGCCACGGTGACTCCTCAGCAACTGCATGAGGCGCTCGACGACAAGGCTGCAATCATCGGGCAGATACGGACAGTGAAGAAGGCGTAGCTGCCGACCTCTGGTTCAGCCCCTGGGCCTCCTCGTGACGCTATTCGCCTCAGGGCTCAATGTGAATCAGTTCTCCGTCATCCTCAGAATCCTCGCCTCGCAGCCAGCGCTCAAAGATCTGTTGGACTTCATCTCTGGCCATGGTGCGGCCCGACAGTAGCTCGCGCAGGCGTGCGAACTCCCTGCTTCTCAGCTTCTTCCCGCTTGCCATCCTGTTCAGATGTGCAATCACCTCGTCGTTGAACAAGGTGAGGATTTGGCGGGCGTTGGGCTCGTCATCCAGATGCAGAACGCGGTCCAGCCGCGCCGCCAATTCCCCGCGGTTAGGGAGCCCCGCCGCATACTGGCTGAGAAGGCGATTGAATGCAGGGCTCTTCATGGCCTGAACGTATGCTCTGATGCCGGTGTTGGCTATCTTCAGTATCTCCTCCGGCGGCACCGCGTCCGGCTCGGCATCGAGGCGGAGGCGGCAATTGGGGCAGACAGGGGTTGTGTCAAGGGCGGCGGCCACCTCCGGATAGTCGCACCGCCGCTGCAGTTGTGCTTCGAGAACCTCGAAGGCGCGGCCCTCGTCTTGCTGCAACTGGAAGTCGAGGCGCTGCAATTGGGCCAGGGCGCGCAGTTCGGGGGAGGCCTGCAGCATACGGTAGCGTTCGAACACGGCGGGCCGATTGCAGCGGCTGTGCCAGTTGACATAGCGGCGCTTGTACGTGGCCAGGAAGATCTGCCCCAGCCGCGCGAAGGTGGCGCTGTCGGCAATGATCTGCTCGCCGGTCGTTATCAGGGAGAGCAGGCGCTGTCGTCTGGTCTGCAAGTCGGGGTCATCGTCCAGCCGCAACGCGTCACTGGTAAGGTAGTTGCGGACGGACACGACCGCGGCAGCCGGACCGCGCAGGAACTCCCAGACGGCGTCTACCTCGCGCAAGAGGTGGGCCAACCGGCTGGGACCGCCTTCCTGCTGCAGGAAGCTCTGCCCCCTATTGATAACTGCTTTCAGCCCCTCCGCCGGCATGAGACCTGGCTCCACCAGCTCGAAGAACTCGGTGAGTTCGTCAAGAGCCGCGTGCGCCTGCTGCCACTGAGACGGGCCCTGGTCCAGGGCTTCCTCGAGCTGCGCCAACTGCGTCTTCATTGCCGAGATGCGCTCAAGGCTCAGCTCGCGGGCCTTCAACAGGCCAGTGTAGATGGCGGTCTGCGTCGCATGGTCCGGGCGCGGCGCCGAGCTGTTGAGCACCATCTTGTTGATGCGCGTGAGGCTGCGCCATTCACCGATGCTGAGCAGCGGCGCCCGAGCCACCTGCTCCACGTGATGCCTGACCGGCCCCAGCAACACATCCATGGGCAGCGATGCTTCGTCCGTGCCGATCCCCACCAGCCAGCCGGTCTTGATCAGACAGGCAACGATGAGTTCGAATATCTCCGGGGTGAGACCGGCCGGCGATTTGGCCAGATGCACCCCGAGATCGTGGTACGATACGGGCCGGCCGCGTTCGGTCTCGGGCGTTCTGTCGCGCTGTCGGACGCGATTCATGACCTCCAGCGCTACAGGGCTTCTCGTAACGTCAACGACAAGCACGTCATCTTGCCGATCCAGCAGGCTCAGGGGGCCCATCACATCCTCGGCCATTGCAGCCAGGTCCGGATCGGCCTCAACCGCCAGGCTTCCGCCTACGATCAGCCCCTCAACCAGCCGGTCCACCATGCGCGGCCCGGACAGCAACCGGCGTGGCGCGATCTGCGCGAATTCGGGGAATATGCGGGACAGCGGCTTCCCAACCACACCGGAAAGCAGGTCCGGCCATGTGGCTGCCTGCGAGGTGACATCTAGCTTCTCCTCATTGCCCGCGGCAGTGACTATCCGCCCGTCCTCATAGGCTCTGACTACGATGCGTGCGACCTCGGGCTCCAGAGTCGCGGCCTCCTCGGCGATGCGGTCGGCGACTTCGGGCTGGTCATGGGCCGCCGACGGCTCCCGCATGATCTGCCGGCAGGCGGCCAACTGCCGCAGCTTGTCCACTTCGCCCTCAGTCAGTGGCCGTGGAACCCATGCGATCAGGCCATCGGCGAAACGCTCCCCCTTCACTGCACCTGACGCTTGCTGGAAGACCTCCAGTTGCGCCTCCGGGCTCAGCACTTCGGCGATGAGTATGCGGCAGTCGTATTCGCTCTCCATTCCGCCCAGCGTAGCGACCTGGTCCTTAAGGTCCTGTGCGGTCACGGTGGAAAGGCTCACGGTTTCGACCGACACGAAGCGGGCGGTATTCTGCCACGTGACTTCGAGCACCTTCGCCTCATCAAAGTGGGCCAGCGGGAAGTCCGGCCCGGAGGCGGCGGACTTGGCGGCACGCCCCAGACGCGGATCGGATTCCGGCAGGCCGCTGCGGGCGGTCATCAGCCGGTTGCGGGCCAGCTCACTGAGGTTGGTATGCACGTCAACGATGTAAGTGTCCTGCTCGATGCCGCTGCGCGAATCCACATAGTTGCCGCGCAACCGCATCTGCTCCAGAAGCTCGGCCGCCATGCTCGCGCTGAGCAGCGGGGCCGCCTGCTCGTCCAGGCCCGTCAGCTCGATGATGCCGGCCGCTGACGTCGGCATGTTGGCCAGACTACGTACTATCAGCGCCTTTGTGAGGCCCAGCACGGCGTCATCGTGCTCGGGGGCGATGCGGGCGGCGTTCTTCTCGAAGTAGTCATAGACCTCTCGAACGTGGTCGGTGGCACGCGGGTGAGCGGCCAGGCGCGAACTGAGCAGGTCGAAGATGTCAGGGAGCGATATCAAACGCCGGAAATCCCGCTCCAGACCAACAGCGCCGTTGGCCCGGCGCAGTGTCTGCAGAAAGTCAACCAGGGCATCGCCCTCGGCGAAGTACTTCTGATAAATGCTCTCCAGAATCGGCTCAACGGCCGGGTGCAGCGGATAGGATGACGTGAGGTCGGCTTCGCTGAAAGAGAGCTGCCCGAACGCCTCGCGGTATGCCTGATACACCTGCCTGATGCTGTCCTCGAAACCTGCCTCATCAAGGACCCTCACCGCTCGCGCGTGGGCGACTTGCCGCATGCGAGATGGGTCCAGACGATAGGTCATCTCGTAGCTGTCGCGGATGCCTGCAAGTATGTACGGCTCGATGCCGCTGAGCTCCTCGAGCCCGGCGCGCATGGTCACCAGCAAGTACAGGGGCTCCAGCTTGGCACGCTGGCCCAGGAATTCGAGGAAGGCGAGGTCGTTGCGCACCGCCTTCTGGCCGGCAGCGGCGAGGAACTGCCACAGATCGTCAATCAACCAGACAATCCCGGAGAAGCGGCGGCTTTGCATGACCTCCGACAGCCGCGCGATGCGCTCGACGCGGCTCTGCCGGAAGTCCAGCGGGTAGCCGATGCCCTGGGCGAAGCTCTGTGCCGCGCTGACAGCCGCCGCGCGGTCGCGCTGTGCCAGGTCCTCCCACGAGTCATAGCCGCCGTAACGCTCATCCACATGCTGGTCGAGCTGTTCTCGATAGCGCGGCAGAATGTGGCGGTTGATGAGATCCAGGGCATAGGACTGCTCGGAAAGCGGGACCTGCAGGTTGTAGCAAGGCCGCCGCAATTCCTCCTCAACCGAGTCGAATATGACATCTTCCAGGTGTTCATCCTCGGCGCGATGCTCCTGCAGAGAGACAGGCACCACCAGCGGCGCGTGTTTGCGGTCCACGCGATGTAGGACATCGGCATAGGCCGGATGGGACTGGGCGAACAGCGCACGCAGCGGCTGGTACTCCAGAAGCAGGGCCGCCACACAGAGCAGATGTGTCTTGCCCGAGCCGGTGGGCTGCTGAACGATGAAGCCCCCGCCGGTGGTGAGGTCGGAAACGAGGTGGGAAAGCAAGTTGTAGAGTGGCTCACGATCCGGCTCTGCGAGTGGCAGATACTCGGCAAGCGTCTCATTGAGGGCGTTGTTGGTTAGAACGCTGGGGGCCCCGCCCTCGGCATCGAGGTTGGCGCGTATCTGCCGCAGATTCGCCAGATCAAGTGTCCGCGCTATCTCCCGGATTTCTACGAGTTGGGCAATCTTCATGTCGGTATGTGCCGCGCCTGGCCCCTCATCTGGGAACTGCCGGCCCTCCGGCGTACCGCAGTGGGCCGGTCGCGACTATTATGCAGCAAAACCACCAACTTTGCAAAGCCGCTTGACAGCCCTCCGGACAATTCCTAAACTAATGCCAGTGCCGCAGCAAGATGCCGTGATGCGGCTAGTGCTTCGGCACATGGAACGGCTGCCCCTGCAAGCCGGCTGAGGTGTGCGATGGTTGTGGGAACCCGGACCCTGAGACGGAGGATGGTGGATGTCGTCTGGGCTTGGCGACGGCCGCACTAGGCGCCGGCCATCTCTGCCTGCCTGGCAGTTGAGCTTTGTACGAACAAGGACCGTGGCCGGCACATAGGAGGCCACGGTCTATTCGCTTTGTCGGGGAGCTGCTGCGACAGAACCAGATGGCGGCTAGAGCGGCACCCCACACTTGACGTCGCCGCCACGGTCTGCCATATCCTGCATACACCACGAGCCTGTGGCTCGGGTAACGGAGAGATGCAACATGCGAGCACTATCGGGCGTACAGCCATCCGGCAAGATCCACATAGGCAACTATTTTGGTGCTATCCGGCAATACGTGCAACTCCAGGAGGAGCATGAAGGCTTCTTTTTCATCGCCAACTACCACGCTCTGACCACGATCCGCAACGCTGCCGAAATGAGGCAGCAGACGCTCGACCTGGCGGCGGACTATATCGCGCTGGGACTGGACCCGCAGAAGGCGACGATATTTGCTCAATCAGATGTGCCGGAGGTCACCGAGTTGACCTGGGTGCTCTCCACGGTCACGCCGATGGGACTGTTGGAGCGATGTCACGCATACAAGGACAAGATCGCGCAGGGCATTCCGGCGGATCACGGTCTGTTCGCCTATCCGGTGTTGATGGCCGCCGATATTCTCATCTACGACTCCAACCTGGTGCCCGTCGGCCAGGACCAGAAACAGCACGTGGAAGTAACCAGGGATATCGCCATGCGCTTCAATTCCACATATGGCGAGGCGCTGGTAGTTCCCGAGCCATATATCCTGGAAGACACCGCGACCGTGCTGGGTGTTGACGGGCGCAAGATGTCGAAGAGTTATGACAACACCATCTGCATTTTCGACTCGGAGAAGGAGACGCGCAAGCGGATCATGGGCATTGTCACCGACTCCACGCCATTGGAGGACCCCAAGGACCCCGAGACGTGCTCGGTATTTGCGCTCTACAGCCTGTTCGCCGACCAGAACCAGCGGCAGCAGATGTCGGACCGCTATCGGGCCGGCGGCATGGGCTATGGGGATGCGAAGAAGGCGCTTCTCGAGGCATTCATGGAGCAGTTCGGCGAGGCCAGGAAACGACGTGAAGAGCTGGCCGGCGACATGGGGTACGTGGTGGACGTTCTGAAGCAGGGAGCGACCAAGGCGCGGGCCGTTGCACGCCAGACGATGCAGCGCGTCCGCCAGGCTTGCGGCGTGGACATTGGTACGACAGACTGAGACGAGAGCCTACTCGCCCTCGTTCTTCTCTTCCCGCCGGAGGGTGATACCGGTCACGTTCTCGGCGCGGATCCAGTCATCCGCGATCGAGATGACTGCTTTGGGGGTCTGGAACTCGTCGCCGTCGTCCGTCTCCAAACGGACGTTCCCAATGAGCGTAACTTGGTCGGGAATCTGCTCGTAGATCGCCTGCTCTGCCCAGGCGGTCTTGTCTTCCTGCACGGCTTTCACGTTGCCGGTGGCGATTGCCTTCTTCACGTCTTCGTCGTAGTAATAATCAACCTTGTCGCAGGTGATGGTCGTCAGTTTCTTGGCATAGTCCTCGAGGCGTTCCGGCTCCTTCCCTTCCTCGCTGGTTGTGCTGGCCGCAGCGGGGGTCGTACTTCCCGGCTGCTCCTCCTTGCCGCCGTTCTCGTCTTCTTCGTTCTTCTTCTGGGCCAGGATACGCACATTGCCGGTAACAACCGTGATCTTGTCCTCGAAGTTCGCCTCCATCAGGTCTCCGGTGATGGTGGCTTCGGGGTCCACAATCTTGAGATGGCCGAATGCCTTCGCTGTGTCGGTCTTGTCGTAATACTCGGCCTCGTCGCAGTAGAGCATGATCTCCTTGTGGCTGAACACGACGTTGCCTTTGCAGTAGTAGACGCCCGCAGCCTTGTCGCGGAAGAGGCTGTCGGCGTTTATCAATTTGACGCGCTCTTCCTTGGTATCCTTCCGGTCGGCCGCCTTGTCTTTCTCGGCATCGGTCTTGGCATTGTCGCCCGTCGTCTTCTCGGCCTCGTTGGTGGGCTTGGTCTCCACCTGTTGGGGCCATCCCAAGGCGATGATGCCGAACGTACCGGCCGCAAGCAGGAGCATCAGCAGTATGTGTTGCCGCTTCATCGAACTTCATCTCCCTGGTCGGGGACCAGTGTCTGGAGTGTTGCAGGCGATCAGCGCCCGATAGCCTTGCGTGCCGCTTCAGGGCTGAAGATGGCCTGCACGCGCTGCAGGGAGAAATCCTCTGACTTGATGTTATAGTTTAGACCGAAACCGACCAGCGTATTGTTCCCCACTACCATCTGCACCTTCGTCGGGCATTTGACCAGGTCCTGGGTCACGAAGAAGTCACACGAATTGGCGCCGATCACGGTGTCCTTGTTGCGCATGGTGACGCGGCCGGGACACACGAGCTTTTGCTGGTCCTGGACCCATCTGACCAGCTCCGAGTCGAACACGGCGCCCTCCGGCGATACCGCTCGCACGCTGCCGGCTACCTCGAGATTGCGGCTCCGTGTGTTGCCGCTGACACGCTGGGCGGTAAGGCGCACCATCGGCTTGCCGGACTCGTTGTAGATGAGAGCTTCTCTCACCCTCTTGGCTGCGACACTGCCTCCGCCACTCTCGAGCTGGAGGTCATCCAGCTTCACCTGCCAGGCTGTCCTGCCGCCCGGGCTGTGCCTGATGGTTGATTCGCCTATGGCCGTAGCCCCCGGCGACGCCTTCTCCGCAGCCGGCGGCTGAGTGGCTTCCCGGACGTTTCGACCTGTGTGTGACCTGGTCAGGTAGTAGCCCAGGAACGCTGCCAGCAGGACCAGTGCTATTGCCAAACTCAGGCGGAGATGTCTGCTCACGTGCCTGCTACCTAACCTCTATTGCGCGAGATGAGAGCGCCGGGCCTGCCGCAGCTTGAGCAGGAGGCGGGCCGGTCAGACCATGGTGCGGTCGGTCGGGGCGGCGACTGTGCGAACGCCGTATCAGTACGCGAACGGCCCAATGGGCGGGTTGGATGTCAGCCCGATGTCTGCGGTCGATTCGCGCAGCGTGATGACGTTCACGGAGGCAGTGCCGTACTTAGTGCCCGTCGAAGCTGTGACCGTGTGCCGGCCGGCCGCCACATTGTAGAGCACGTAACGGCCGTCGGCATCGGTGACGGCAGTATTGCCTCCGACCCACACCAGCGCGCCCTCGACGGCGCCAGTGCCCGGATCGGTAACGATGCCGGTTACCTTGCCGTAGCCGGCGATGATGACAGGTTTCATGTAGAAGGCGCCAATGTCCTTATATCCGGCGCCGGCCGGAGCCAATTTCTCCCCGACCTCATAGCCGTCGGCGATGGCATAGACGGTCGTTGCGTCAGTATTCGACAGCACTAGCTCGAAGGTCCCGTCACGGGCCGGCGTGACAATCTTCCTGTTGGCAGTTACCTGTGCCTCCGCGTCCTTGAGGGGGCCATGATTGCCATCATGCAGAACAGCACCCGTGATGATTGCAGGAGCCGATTGGTTGGAGCTACATCCCGCGACGGCGAGCACAACAGCAAACACGGCGGTCGCGGCCGCGATATGAGCTACGTCTTTCAGGTAGGTGTGCACAGTCCGGCCTCCCTGAGCGTCGTTGTGCGTTGCGGCCAGTTTACCACAAAGCGAGGCTTTTTCTCAATAGCGACGACGCTCGCCGACCGCGCCAGGATGCTTGGGCACCGTCATCTCAGTTGACGGTGAGAGTGAAGTCAATGCCCGTCAGCTTCTGCCCGCCGCCGGGCAGCGCTACGGTGCGGCTGATCGAGCGATCCAGGTAACGAACCGTGATCTCATACGTGCCCGGCAACACGAGAACCCCGTATCCGCCGGCAGCGTCCGTCACCGTCTCAGCGGCAACGAAGGCGTTCAGGACATCGAAGACCTCGACCTCTGCGCCGGCATTGCCAGCCGCCCCGATCAGCATGACCGTCCCGCTGATGGTGTAAGGACCGCCCGGCGGCTGGTCGGCCGCCTCATTCATCTGCACCAATACGGAGCCCATGCCGGGGACGACCTCGATGTTCTCGCGGTAATCGTCGTACCCGCTCGCCTTGACAACCAACATGCGCTGGCCCACGAACACGTCACGGATCGAGAACGCGCCATTGGCGTCGGTCTGGACGCTTGGCATATCGTCTATCGTTACCGCCGCGCCTGATATCGGCTGTTGGGTGAAGACATCAACGGTGCGACCTGTGACCGCCACGCGCGTGTCCCCGCCGACGAGGACGAAGTCGAGCGTCTGCGGCTCCTCGCTGCCCTCCGCCTGCTCGATGTTGGTCACCATTGAGGTGGCCACGTATCCGGTCGCCGCGGCCCCAGCCACGACGCGACCAATCGGTATGCCGCCGACAATGTAGTAGCCGTCGCGGTCGGTATAGCCGTTCACGACAACTGCCTCCCCGCCGATCTGCTCGGATTCGAACGAGACCGCCGCGGACACGACGGGCGCCCCGGTGCTCTCTTCAGTGACACGACCGGCGACGATGCCGGTCGTCTCTAGGTCAACCTTCGTCATCTCGGCAGTGACGAACGTGGCGGTGGTCACGGATATCTGTACGGGATATGCCTCGGTCTTGTAGCCACGAGCGGTCACGGCCATGGGCTGAGTGGGCGGCGCTCCGGTGCCGAACGGGACATCACGCAGAACGACACTGCCCTCCTTAACAGTGGCGGTGCCCCGCACGCCGCCGACGATGACTGTGGCGGGCACGTCGAGAAAATCCTGCGTGTTCTTGTCAATGACACCGACCACTACGATGGCCGCTGTCGGCTCGGCTGGCACGTCCTCCACGCCGCCGCATCCACCGATAAGCCCCGAGCACAGTGCCACCCAGGCGACGGTAACGGCGGTAGCTGTTTGCCTGATCGTCATTCCAGTTCCGTTTCTAGCGTTGCAGTTGAACAGGCTGCAGCCTGCGGACCTGTTGCCCATCCTCGGCGCAGGCGGTAATCTGCAGCAGGTACGTTCCCGCCGGCACCGGCGCGCCCGCCGAGTTCCGCATGTTCCACACGGCGTTGTTGGTGCCCGTGGTGGATGCCTGGTCGCTTGCCACGACGGCAACGGTACGGCCGGCGATGTTCATCACGCGGATGCTCACGCCTGCCGGCCGACTCAGTGTATAGGCTATGGCGACGCCACCGCCGGTCTGGGCGGCGCTCAACGAACTGACGGTCAACAGGTCTGCCGAGTTGCCGGCAATCTCGACGGCGAGCCTGCGCAGTCCGCCGTCGGGGCCGGTGCGGAAGCTGAATTCCGCGGTGGTGCGCATATACTGAGTGCGACCCGTATCGCGGTCCACCAGTATGGGGCGTACATCCAGCGGCAAGCCGCTCAAGTCGGGCCAACTCAGCGCTACTTCCGTGTCAGGCAGCGAACTCGATACCTGCAGGTTCCACCGCTGGGGCCATACCTCGGGCCGCACATCGGTCAGATACGATGCACCGGCGGCCGCATCTCTCGGCTGGGTGAAACGCACCTTCACGTAGGGCCCGAAGTCAGGTGGTACGCTGATGTCAAAGGCCGGGTCGGGTCCCCCCGTCGCCTCCGGCGCAACGCCCAGATACGCCGCGCAACTGGCAAGCCCGCCCGCGCGGACCGTCAACGGCAGCTTCCAGGTAAGTGGGTCTTTGCGCGAAGCCGTGGTCGAGACAGATTGCGTCGTCGCGACCGGGAAATCCACGTACACGCCCGGGGAGCGCAGCACGCGCATCCAGTGCCCGGCAAACGGCTGCATCTGCTCAACAGTGTCGTAACCGGCCTGCTGGTCGTACTCGAAGATCCCCTGCTGCACCCAGCCGTTGTTCACGGCGTCTGCGAACGGCACGGAATCTTGCTCGCCGAACTGCACTCGTATCTCCGAGGTGTTGATCGCACTGAGCCGTGGGCTGCCAATGATGTTCCACCCTATGGGCAGGTACACGCGCGTCCGTTCGTCGGCGTTGGGAAGAATGCCGAAAACCTGTATGCTAACGTCCTCGAAAAGCTTGAGCCAGAATCCGCGACCGGGGGTGAACGGGCGCACATTCGGCCATATCCGGTACTTGTCGGCCCCCTCCAGCGTTGCGTCCCACTCGGCCATCAGTAGTCGGCTCGAATCTATCCCAAGGATATCCGGGGCGCTGTTTATGATGGGGGTCACCGGCAGAGATATCATCTGCAAGCCGGTCGTGCCCTTGAGAAACGTGTGTGTAACGCGAGTCTGGTCGGCGCCGTTAATGAACGTGATGTAGGAGTCCCAACCCACATTGTACTTGCGGGTCACGGTCTGTCCGAGCTTGTTCTGGAAGCTGATTTCCAGTTGCTGTGGGCTGAGCGACGAGGAGGTGATCCTGTCGCCCCATACGCCCCGCCTGACTCCCACCCCGCTCAGGCCGTTGCCGCCGATGACGTCTATGGTTCCCTCCGCGCTCCCGATGATTGCGCCGTAAAGGTTGTTCTCACCGGCCCCAAAACCGCGCTCCTGGTAGGGATACGGGTACTGGCGGAACATATCTCCGGTCTCGACGTCAACCGTTATCCGCTGCGCCCCGCCGATATTAAAGAAAGTGGGCAATAGGAAGCCTTCGCCTACTGAGGTGCCGCCTGAGGGGATATCCATGATGTTGCCTTCTTCGGCGTAGAGCTTGACGGCGAAATCGTAGCTCCAGTAGGTCGTGCGAGCCGTGCCGCCGAAGGGTTGTTCGTCGCCGCCGGGCAACGTATTGTACAGCTCGGCGATCAGAGCGACGGATATCTCCAGAGGTATGTTCCACACATACAGCTTGGGGCCAAGGTGAACGCTTGTGTCCAGAACGTATTGCCCGTTGAACCAGTCGAAGAAGCTCTGGCCCTCAACTTGTGGCAGCACACCGGCCGCCAACATCTTCAGGGCCGGGACATTGCCGGGGAGGCCTTCGCCGAAGTTATCATAGTAGGCCCGGTTGAAGTTTGCGAAAAAGCGATCGTCTTCGATATAGCATTTCAGCCACGCCGCTCGGGCCATTGCGATGCGCCAGACCAGCATGTTTGTCGCACCGGAGGCCGGGTAGTACGTGGAATTCGCCAGTTCCGGGTGGTTCTCGGCCTCATATATGGAGAGACAGTAGAAAGGACCCGGGTCAATCGGGTCGTAGCCGGGTAAGACGCCCGGGGTAGTCTGGATTGCATAAGCCGCGGCGCCGATGAATCCCTGCTCCCATGCGTCATAGAACAGCATCGCGTCATCGTGGAAGGCATTCAGCACGAGCATGAGCAGAACGTACGTGTCTTCGGGGAAATTGCCCGACAGCGGCGGGATCCGTATCTCGTTGGTGGTAACATCATACGTGCCGCCCTGGAGGTTATCCAATGTGCCGTCCTGGATGATCTTCACCGTGATGCTGAAGGCCGGCGCGCCGTAGATGAGCCTGGCCTTCGGCACGGCGACATCCAGATAGCTGCGCAATTCGGCCTCGTCCTGGCTGGAGAAGCCCTGGAACACGAATGTGAGGCTGTTGGTAGCATTACCCAGTTGTTGGCCGTGCACCATCGCGGTTCCAAGATCGGGCAGCACCAGCCGGTTACCCTCCGTATGGACGATCGTTCGAGGGAAGCGAACCTCCGCATCCTGCCTGACCAGCCCATGGCGCTTCATGAGTGCCAGCGTCGTTTGCGCGCGCTGTAGGTAGGACAGTGCGTGCTGGGTAGCCACAGCCGAATGGACTGTCGCGCTGCTTACGGTTCCTGCTGGCGGCTGGGCAATCACGATGGCGCCTTGCGGGCCGTTAGCGACGCTGGCAAACGGAACGTCGGAGATGTTACGAAACGAGTTGGCTGCAAAGCCGACTGCGCACACCAGGCTCGTCGCGACCGTGACGAGCAGCGATAGTCTTGTTCGGCTGTGATGTGAGCTCATCCGGACGCTCCGATGCCGTTCAGAATTCCATGTCCCACATGTAGTAGGGCCAGTATTCCCACAGATCCTCGGGTAACAGCCACGTCGGCAGGTCGTTCATCGGCGGCTGTTCTGTTGACTGGTCGAACTCCGGCCGCTCCAGGCTCTGCCGCATCTTGTCGGCCTGGAACTCGCCCTTGCCTTCGCCAATACCTCTCTGGGTCGGGCGTCCCGGTGTTGTCGTCCCTGTGCCCCAGCCGTCTTCATACCCGGTTGTACCACCCGAGCCGCTCACGCCCTCGAAGATGCCGTAGCCCGGCAGACGCCGGCTATCACTGACCGACGAGTCGTACCGCAGGTTCTGGAATGCACTGTAGCCGGTGCCGTAGCTGCTCCCATAGCTGCTGTCGGAGAACTGCGTGGTCGTCCGGTAGCCGCCGAAGCTGCCGAGCCCATAGCCGGTGGAGCCGGCATAGCCGGTGTAGAGCTGCTGAGGGCTGCCACCCAGCCCACTGTGAAAACTGGTGTTGAGCGTGACCATGAAGGTGTTTGCCACGTAGTTCTGGCTGGGCGGTGTGAGACTGGTATAGCCCAGGCGCGGGTCCTGCGGCAGCCGCGACACGTTGCGGATGTAGCGGTAGCCGGCGGAAACGGTTGCCAAACCGCTCAGCCTCCGCTGGTACTGCAACTCGACGTTGTTCTTCTGGAAATCCGAATAGCCCCCCACGAAGTCGGACAACCCCATCTGCACAACGATGCTCGACGTCTCGTCGAGACGGTAGTTCACGTAGGACTGGATATCGAAGAGATCATTGTCCACCATGAACATCTTCTGCGCCGAGCCAAAGCCGACGTATGTGGGGCTGGAGCCGGTTTGGAGATTGAGGTTCAGCCCGGCGCTGTAGGGCTTGTCACGGGGCTGGTAGCTGGTGCCAAGGGAGAGCATGTCATTGCTGACAGAGCCACGGTCCTCCTGCAAGAAGTCCATCGTATCAGTGCCGTACGTCATGTTGAGGCCCCACTCATCGCTAACTCGGTGCATCACTGACAGGTTTCTCGTCGTCTGGTCGCTGTCGGCCAGGTAGCCGACGCTACCGCCGCTGGTGTACTTCCGCCTGCCCAGAAGCAGGTCCAGACTGGTCCTCTCGCTGGCCCGGTATGATACGTGGAGTTGCGAACTTATGTCCTGGTACTTGTCGGTTGTGTCTTCGTCCTCATCATCGTCGTCAGACGGGTCGTAGCTGCCGCTTCCGCCGCCGATTCCATCGGATCCAGAGTCGTCATAGGTGTAACTGCTGTAGTAGCTCACTCGTCCCATGGATTCGCTGACTCTGTGGTCGAGGCTGATGTCCAGGTTGTCACGGGCCGCCCAGTTGAGTGCGAGTTGCATGGTGTCCGATGAAGAGGTGTTGGCATCGTAAGTTGAGCTGGATTTGTTCTGTCCGAGGCTGGCTGTAAAGGAGAGCGATGGGCCTACCTGGTATCGGCCGGACAGGTCGAAGCGTTCGGTCATGCTACCGCGCGGCTCGTCATCATCTGTCGTCCCCAGGTAGTCCTGCACGGTCTTGTTGATGCTGGAAGAGAGCGAGTATCGCGCTCCCCGAGGCGCATACTCCAGCCGGACCTGGTCGCTGGTCATCTCGCTATCACCGCTGCTGCCGCCCCTGTTGCCCATCACCTGCCGAGACAACTGCGCGGTCGGCCAGCCGGGGAAGTCCAGGTTCATCTGGTATTCGCGGCGCTTCGTGGCGACATCCAGGCTGGAGCTGGACGTGGTGGAATCAGCCGTGTTGACACCGTACGCATAGGTGTAGCCGCCATAGTATGAGCTGCTGTTATATGAGCTAACTCCACTGTATCCGAAGGAGTATCCCTGCGAGCTGTCGAGGTCGGAAAAGCGTGTGTAGAGCCGGATATGGTCGTGCGGCTGCCACTTGATCCCGATGTCGGCGCCCTTCTCCTTGGTGTAGAAGCCGACCGAGTTGAGATAGGTGAAGTCCGGCTCGATGTCGCGCCATGACAGCACAGCGCTCAAGCGGTCACGTGAGTAGTTGACGTTGACCTGCTTGGCCGCACCATCGGCGCTGTCTGTGCCCCCTGTGCTGCGCCCGTAGTCGGCTCGCAGGGACAAATCCTTATTGAGCTTGTAGTTGAGGTCAATGCCGGTCACGGACTGATCGCCGAGGGTGTAGTCGGTTGTCAGATCGTAGTAGTAGCGGATGAGCACCAGCGCGGTCGGTGGTACGGCGCGGCGGAAGATGATGCGACCGATCTGGCGATACGAGTCATAGTCCACATTCTCGGCCTGTTCCACATTGTCCACCAACACCACTAGTGCCTGCTCGATGATCTTGGTCTCGCCCTTATATATAACCTGCGTGCCGTTGTTGATGATCGGGTGGAAGATGGTGTCGAAGGGGCCGGTGGAGCCGGAGCCCTGGTACACGTCTTCCTGGTAGCCCACGGTGTCGGACCTAGCCGTGTCGCGCTCTTGGCGCACGTGAGAGACACCGATAAGGAGCCGGTTGTCCATCAGTGGCATCTCGGCGCGGAAGCCTGAGATACTGCCCGGGTTCGACCCGTAGCCGTAAGACTGATAGCTGACCGAGATGATGGCGGTATCGGGGATGATCTGGGCCGGCCTGTCGGATGGCTCAAAGCGCAGTTGCCCGCTCTGGTAGTCCAGAATGTAGTCCGTTCCGAACTTCTGCACCTCCTCGTTGACCTTTACCACCTCAGAGCCGTCAACGATGGGGGTGTAAGTCAGGAAATATGGCCCCGACGTGTTGTTGCCGGAGATCGTCTCATTGCGGGTGAGGCCCTTCTCCTCCGAATAGAAGGCGCGTAGGAGACCGCCATCGGGAAGGGAATGGTCAAGCTGGTAGCCCTTTAGCGACTTACTGAACGAGACGAATTCGTTGCCGGATAGGTTGATGCTCAGGTCGCCGAAGAATACCGAAGTGTCGTGGCCGGCGTATCCGGCGATCCAGCGCGAGTATGTCGGCCCGTAGCCACTGGATGACAGGTCGGCCTGAAAGGCAAACTCCTTCCAGATAGGGCCGCTGAGGTGGAGGCTGGTCTGGCGTACAAGACTGCCCGTATCCCAGCGCTGGTTCTCATAGGCGGTCTCGGACCCATCAACGGAGTGCTCCTGGAAGGTGAATTGGTTCTGTCCGTTGATCTGTACGTCCTGGAAGAAACCCCAACGCTTGAACGAATCCTGTATCTTCCTCAACACATCGGCGCGCACCATGCCCGTCTGGCCGACTGACAGGCCTACGAGCAGGGCTGAAACCAGTAGGATGCCGGCGCTGCCGGACTGCTGCCGATGGGTGGGCTGCTTCATCTAATTGCTGGTACTCCCGGCCAAACGTGACGCTGTCACGCTAGAAGCCCGACATGCGCGGCGTGTCAGGCGATGAATGTGCGGGCGTAAAGCATGTCCCGCGGCTGATGGCTCAGGGCGGATAGGACACGCGATACTGATTGGACGCCCTCGGGCCGCAAATGGTTCCGGCCCGTTGGCGCAGGGCACCATCTCGCAGTGCGTCCTAGCCGGACGCCGGCGGTAGAAAGCCCCTGACGACCAGCCACGCAGTCAGACCTAGCGGAAAGAACATGAAGGTGAGCAGGAACCAGGGGAAGCCGGGTTGGCGCTTGCCGGCGGCATCGAAACCCACCCAGATCGCCACGATGAGCCACACAAGTCCAAGTGCCGTGGCCAGCAGCAGCCACACGATCATCGCCACACCGCCCAGACCGGCAAGCACCTGATTCATATCCCCGCTCGCAGCCATAGCAGTCACTCCCTCTCTGTCGGCGTCTCTCCCGTCTGTCTCGCTTGTAGCTATTCCCCGCGAGGGGGCGCGACCCCTTCGTCGGCCGGCGGCAGGTATGGCGAAATGCTGCGATGAAATAGCTGCCGTGCAGGCGTCCCGCCAACCCAATGGGAACGTGAAAACCATGCTAAGAACCAATCGAACCCTCCTGGTGCTGGGGCTGTGTGCCGCAGTAGGCCTCGTGGCCGGATGTCCCAGGTCGCCGGAGCCGGTCGCCGAGCCCTCCCGGCCTCAAACTCGAGGCGTGAAGCTCAATCTGTGGACCATCTGGAACGCCGAGCCGCGCAAGTCGGCTCTGGAAGCCATAGTGAGTGCCTTCGAGGCAGAGCATCCCGGCACTGACATCGAGATTACGAACCTGGAGCCTGACGCCTACAAGACACGCATTAGAGTGGCACTCGGGGCCGGCAACCCTCCGGACATCTATTTCGTGTGGTCCGGCGAGAAGATGCTCCACAACTTCGTGCGCGGTGGCAATGTGGCCGACATTACGCAGTACATGGACGCCGACGGCGGCAAATGGCGCCGGCAGATCATAGCGCCCTCGCTGCAGCCCTACATATTCGATGGACGCGTTCGCGGTGTGCCATATCTTCTGCAGTGCACGTTCTTCTTCTACAACACGCACATGTTCGAGAAGAACGGCTGGAAAGTGCCCGAGACCTACGACCAACTGATAGATCTCTGCCGCAAGATCAAGGCTGCCGGCGTCGTGCCTGTCGCGCTGGGCAATGTGCAAAAGTGGCCGGCACACCACTTCCCCTTCGTGCTGTCTCAGCGGCTGCTGGGGAAGGCAGCCTGTGAGGCGCAGTTCGACCCGCTCGGGCCGGGCGATTACGCCGCGCCTGAGTTCGTCCGCGCGCTGCAGATGTTCGCTGACTTCGCGAAGCAGGGCCTCTTCAACGACAGCCCCAACGGCACCACTCGCGAGAATGCCCGCACGCTGTTCTATTCGGGCAAGGCGGCGATGTTCTACACCGGCACGTGGGACTTCTCACGTTTCTCCGAAAGCGGCGAGGCGCCTGAAGAGTTCTGGGACAAGTGGGACTTCTTCGATTTCCCCTCTGTGGCCGGCGGCAAGGGCGACCAGCACGGGCTGGCCGGCTCACCGGACGGCTACGTAGTCAGCGCAGCCAGCCCGCATGTCGCCGAGGCGGCGGAGTTCCTCCAGTTCATGACATCGCAGCAGCAGGCGCAGGCCTTCGTCAAGGCCTGCCAGGAGTTGGTGCAGGTCAGGGGCGCGGTCACCGAGGACAACGCCGGCCCGCGGCTGCGCAAGTACGCCCAGGTTGTCGAGCAGGCAGGCGAGATCGCGGCGTGGATGGATACCATGATGGACCGCACCGTGGCGGAGGAGTACATGAACGGCGTGCAGGCCCTGCTCGAAGGCACTGTCACGCCGCAGCAGGTAATGCAGAACGTGCGGGCGCGCCAGGCAAAGGCCAAGCAGGAGATCCTGGCGACCGGCCACAGCGGAAGCGAAGCTGGCGATTAGAAAGCAGGGCGGGACCGCTCACCCGCTCTCTCGAACATGAAGCGCACGCACCTGGTCGGATATCTGTTTGTGCTGCCCGCGCTGCTGGTGTTCGCAGCGTACGTGGCCTATCCGCTGCTGCATACTCTTGCACTCAGCGCCTACTCCTGGAGCCCCGTCAACCCGGTCAAGGTGTACCGTGGCCTCGGCAACTTCACCGAACTCCTGCACGATCCCAATTTCGGCACGGCGGTGCGCAATAACGCGTATTTCATTGTCCTTTCGCTGGCGGTGCAGATGCCGCTTGCCCTGCTGCTGGCTGTAGGGCTGAATTCCACCTTACGCCGCCACCACGTTCTCCGCACCGTCTTCTTCGCGCCTTTCGTCGTCCCGGTCGTCGCCGTGGGCCTGGTGTGGCAACTCATCTACGAGCCGAACTTCGGGGCACTCAACGCACTGCTGCGGGCCGTCGGCCTGCAGCGGTTGGCCGTCGGCTGGCTGGGCGCGCCGGAGGTAGCCATCTTTGCCATCATCGCCGTCTCCTGCTGGCGATATACCGGCTTCCACATGATGATTATGCTGGCAGGGCTGCAGACCGTCCCCGACGAGCTTTACGAGGCTGCGCGGATTGATGGGGCCGGCGGCTGGCAGCAGTTCGTGCACATCACGCTTCCGTCCCTGCGACGCATAGTGATGGTGGACGCTTTGCTGGTCACCGTCGGATCGGTCAAGATCTTCGACCTGGTACAGGTGATGACCGCCGGCGGGCCGGGCTATGCCTCCGATGTGCTAGCCACCTTCATGTACAAATCGGCCTTCACATTCGACCGCATGGGCTATTCGGCGGCGATTGCAGTGGTCATGTTAGTGCTGACTCTCCTGCTTACCGTTGCCTATATCCGCCTCACCAACCGCGAGGACGGCCAAGAGCCGCCCACACCACAGCGCCGCTACGCCCTGCCGGCACTGCTTGCCGCCGTGTTAATCCTCACGATAATCGGATACTACCGCGCCTGGGTCGCAGCAGGTACGTATGCGCTCTATCTGGTCGCGTTGGGGCTGGTGTTGGCAGTTTTCTGGCTCGTCGCGGGACGCGTGAGCGACCTTATCGAGAACCACCTCCCGCGACGCCTTGTGACCAGACTCCGAGATATCGTCATGCTCGTGCTCGCGGCCTGCTTCTTCCTGCCCATCATGTGGTCGCTGCTGAGCGCACTCAAACCACATAACGAGCTGCTACTGAGGCCGTGGGCGCTCCCACAGCACTGGGCGTGGGAGAACTTCACCGAAGCGTGGAAGAGCGGGGTCGGGCTGTTCTTCCTCAACAGCATTGCGGTCACGACGGTGGCCGTTGTGGTGATGCTAGTGTTGGCGACACCGGCGGCTTATGCACTGGCGCGGCTGCGGCTGCGGGGTGGCGCGCTCGTCTTCGGCCTCATACTCGGTGGCCTCCTGGTGCCGGTTCACGCCGCGCTGCTGCCCCTCTACCAGTTGAACAGCGCCCTGGGCATTACTGACTATGCGGCGATCCTCGGTCCATACATCGCGTTCTGCATCCCGCTATCGTTACTGCTGCTGCGCGCGTACTTCGCAAGCGTGCCTCAAGACCTGATGGATGCGGCGCTGATTGACGGCGCCGGGCATCTGCGCATCCTGTGGTCGGTCTTCGTCCCCATCGCGCGCCCTGCCATGGCAACGGTCGCCATCTTCCAGGCCGCGTGGGTGTGGAACGAGCTGCTGTTCGCCCTCGTGTTCATCGTTCACAAGCCGCACATGACCCTACCGGTGGGGCTGCTGACCTTCCAGGGGGAGCACTCGACAAACTGGGCGATAGTGATGGCCGGGGTGGCGATGGCCATCATCCCGGTGCTGGTGCTCTACTTCGTCTTCCAGCGCCACGTCGTCAGGGGCCTGACTGCCGGGGCGTTCAGGTAGGCGGGGACTCGGCCTGATGATGCTCATCTCCTACAGCGGCCGTGTCGCTGTCCTCGCCCCTCTCAGAGGGCTCAGGCTCATCATCGGGCTCGTCAGTGGGCACCTCGGTCCCGGCCGCCTCGCTGTCGTGCCCGACGAGCTTCTCACGAGCGCGACGCTCCCCGATGTCTTCCGGCCACTCCGCGAGCAGCGAGCACAGAGCGGCCAAACAGGCCAGCGCCACTTTCCCGCGCGTGGACAGCGCGAAGTGTCCCTGGCTCATGCGCGCAACATAGCCGGCCTCCGCCAGCTTCGACAGATGGTGGTAGAACTGCCCTCCGCTCATGTCAGTCGCTCTCTGCAACTCGCCCGTCGTGCAGAGCCCCATCGCCAACTGCCTGACAAGTTCGACACGGTGCGGGTTGCCCAACGGCTCCAGGAACTTCACCATAGCGCCGTCCGGTAGCTCTGCGAAGTTCTGCCACGCAGCGATCTTGTGCCAGCGCGTGGTTGCCTGCTCGTGCATGATGCCACCGACCAGCACCCCTATCCCCTCGCCTGCGGGCAAGAGCCTGCTCAACTGCTCCTCGACGCGATCCAATTCGGCCGGCTCGCCCATCTGCACTGCGGTGCGCTCGGCCACATCCGCGATGACGCCGGCCAGCGTCAATTGTGAAGCAGGTTGGGTCCTGCGTACGCCCGCCAGTGCAGACACGGCTTCACAGAGCAGCCGCACCTCGTCGCTGAGCCTCTGCATCTCGCGCTCGGTGTCCATGGGCAGTCCTCCCGTGCTCGGCGATCACCCACCGTCTAGTTCGCCCGATGTGCTGCTCTGTCCTCCATCCGGGAACGGCAGAAGTCGCCAATTCCGGCTCCGAGCAGGGGGGCTACTCTGTGCACTGCACGACACGACAGGGCACGTGGAACCGTTCTCCCCCGCCCAGTGTCAAACGGAGGGAACCGGAAGCTGGTTGCAGCGCGGGCGAATCTTGGCTTTTTGTGGTAGAATGGAAGGTGACGCACTTCTGCCAGGTCGGGACCAAACCCGACCTCGGGAAAGGGGCCCTGATCGCGAAGCCATGTTGAGCATACGGGCCGTTTCATTCGTGAGCATCGCTATGGCGGCAACGCTGGCGGCAATGGCGGGCGCAAGCAGCGCCCATGCTGCGAGCGTGGAGGCGGAGGTTGTCGCAGCAGTGGTCGCCTATGGAGAGCACAACCTCAATCAGGCGACCGGTTTGGTCAAAGACTCCATCGGTGACGTCAATCTCGCGGAAAGCTCCTGCGGCTACTATGCCGCTTTGCTGATCCAGGGAGGCCACGCCGCCCAGGCGCACGACCTGCTGACGGCCATACTGGCCAACCAGGACACGAGGGCAGGCTCAGAAACCAAGGGCTGCTTCCGCTGGTACGGCAGCGAGGATCAGCCTTTCTCGTACGATGCTACGTTGTACGTCGTACCGCCGCTGGCATGGTCACTGCGCAACTATCGGCAGCAACTCGGTGACGACGCCGAAGTGCTCGCCAAAGCCCTTAATCAGGCTGTAGTGGCGATTCAGCGGCACCTCGTCGGGCCGGAGAGCGAGGCCTATCTGATGCTGCAGGCGGCGGCGCAGGCATCAGCGGGAGCGGCCCTCGACCAACCCGGATGGGTCGCCGGCGCTCAGTCGCAGGTGCGGTCATGGCTGAGTCTGGTCAAGTCCCAGGGGCTGCCCCAGGGACATTCGCCCACTTTCGACTCGATCCGCATGGCCGCCCTGCTGTGGGTTCAGAGCTCTCTACAGGCCCCCTCACCTGAGGTGACCGAGGCGTGGCGCCTGATGCGCGCTGATGCCTGCATGAGGCTGTGGATGCCCGCCAGGAAGCTGGCCGGAGCCATCTATCGCAGCTATCCGTCCGACTACCTGCGCAGCCCGGGGGTCGTCGCCTACGTGCTCTCGCGCTATTTCGGCATCGGCACCATAGAGGGCGTCGAACCGTTCGCAATGTACTTCCTGCTGCCTGCTGGGGACCTGCCGATGCCTCCGCCCGCACCGGCCCTTCCCTACCAAGTGGACACCCGCGCCACAGGGACGGCCAAGGTGGAGGCTACGTCAACGTATGTGGCAGCGGAGTTCTCGCTGGGTACCATGAGTGGAACCATTCAGGACTCGTCTGTGCCCATCCTGATCTGCCTGGCAGAGCCGGATGCCACCCCCACAATCTATTCCCAAAGCTACCCGGCCACCGCGCATGTCAGCGCCGTGCAGAGCGGCGGTCTTGCGCTGTGCAGCTTCGACTTCGACGATGTGGGCCAGGCGAGTCGGCGCCAGGCATACGTCAAGCTGATTCTGGGCAGCCCATCCGAGGTGGAGGCAGTCTATCTGCGGGGCGGGGAGTGGAACCATCAGCCAACAGGCGTCGGCCAACTGGAGGCCATCGCCGTGGAAACGCGCGGCTGTTATGTGGGCCTCATCATCGGTCGGTGCGGCCCCGCCGAAGCCGCCATCGAGCGACGCGTCAAGCCCGGAGACTTGCACTGGGCGGGCGAAGGCCCTCTCAGCCGTCTGGTGCTGACGGTGTACGGCCGCCAGCAGGATTACGCTCTGCAGGCCCCCCTGCAGGATGTCAGGGTGGTGTTGGGGGTCGGCGTGGTGCCGCAGTCCCAGTATCCGTCGCTGGCCGAATTCGGTGCGGAGTTCGCCAGGTCCCGCGTCAAGCAGGAAGTCGAGGCGATCAAGCAGAGGATAGACGAAGAAGGCGAGCACGCCAGGCGCTCGATCAACGAGGGGATCATCCCCGACCCGAAGCCCAAGAAGGATATCAAGTACCGCTACCTGCTCAAGCACTCTGTCGAGTTGCAGGCGCTGGGCCGGACGCTGCAGTTGACTGAGGACCTGCGGGCCGATCAGCTTCTCGGCACTACAGTTGACGGGAGCGAGGTTGCCGCCGGGTCGCTATGGACCGGGCCGGGATTCGCGTATGAGCCGGGAGCCGACCTGGTGCAGGCCCTCGCGGCCGCCGGTTACTGAAGCTCAGGTAGCAGCAAGACCACAGAAGGCCGGTGTTGACCGGCCCTCTGAGTGTATATGCATTCAGGTTCGGCGCCCGCAACGACGCGCCGGTTGCGGCCTATATCGGTGGCGGAGCGGGAGGGGTGATGTCGCCATACGGCGTGCCGCCTCCGGAACTGCCTCCGGAACTGCCGCCGCTGGAGCCCCCGGAACTGCCTCCGCTGCTCCCGCCACTGGAACCGTCTCCGGTACTGCCACCGCCTCCCGGCGGGTTGTATTGGTCGGGATCGGTGCCGCCGGTTGAGCCTTGAGATGACCCGTCTGAGCCCCCACCGCCACACCCGACCAGCAGAATGCACAGCGATAGGAGTATTGCGCAGACGCAGATATATCGTATGAACATGACCGATTTCTCCTCTGTGCGCCTTCTCTTACTCCAAGATTATAGCCGCGACCGGCCGATTCCTGCAAGTTCTTTTGCAGCGCAGGTCGCCAGCGGCACGCAGACCAGCTCGCCATGCCGCGTAAGCACGAAGGCAACTGGCTCGGCCTCCCGCTGCCCCACATCCCATGCCAGCGGCCGCTCAATCCGGCGGCTGGCGTGCAGCACCTGCAGCATTGTCTCCCGGCCATGCGTGCAGTCCGGCGCTCCCAGGCCGACTATCCACCCGTATTCAGCACCCTTCCACACGTATACGGCGTCACTCCCCGGACTGGGGCCGCGCCTAGATCTGAGCGTATCGCCGTAGGGCGCAGGGCTGCTACGCGCGATGCCCTCCATCACGAAGCCGTGCCACGCGTACACGCTGATTTGACGCTGTCCCGCGCGTGTCAGTTCCAGAACGCAGACTTCATCGTCCACGCTCTCCGGGCAAACATCGGCAAATGCCGCTGTGATGTATGGCCGCGAGAAAGTCGTGCCCTTCCACAGCGGGACCAGGCCTGCGCCCTGCAGTCGGTAGATCCAGGGCCGTAGTCGCGGCTGTGGGTCGAACACGGCACTGCGGTGGACACCCACGAGTAGGGACTCGGCGCCATTCAGCCGCCCAGAGGCAACGAACTGGGAGTTGATGTGTGAGCTGCCGGCGTTCCACAGCTTCCGGCATTTGGGGGTAATCTCCCACAACGCCGGCCTCGCGTCCTGCAACATATTGCCGGCGTATCTGCCTCCTGCGATGACGGCAAGCCGGCTCTCCGAGACAGTCACCGCGGCACGAACGGCACGCGGTCCAATGCCCAGGGAAGTGCGCTCCGGCGTGCAGCCGGCAAATGACAGAGCGGCGATGTCCCCATCGCCCAGCATCACAATGCCGCAACCAGCACACCACACCAGCGCCTCCGCTCTGGCATGTCCTGTGAACTGGAACCGGCGTTGCGCGCCGTCGTAGTGCAGGATGCGGAGGCCGTGGCCGTTATCCCAGGTGGCCACGGCGGCGACTGAGTCAGCGATGCCGGCCGGCAGCGCCACTACCTGTGCGGCGTCCAGTGGCGGGAGGCAGAGCCGACAGATGAGACCGATCTGCAGTACGGCGCACACGATCGCGCTGCGCAGACTGAAAGCAACTTCGACTGAGATTCGACCATTCACGGTCAGGCACTATAACATACCGGCACAGGGCGGTAAATACCGCCTGGCGCCGGGTAGGCAGTGGTATGGAGGTAGTGGGGATGAAGGCTCCGGGCACCTCCATCCCCACCTGATCGGCGGCTGCGCGAAGATGCCTTCAGGGGGTGAGGGCGACATCGCTTTCGCGTTTAGCAGCGCGCCGAGCTTTGGCGAGTTCGCGAGGCAGGCAGTTCGGGCAGATCCCGTGCGACGCAACAAGTGTTCTGTTACACGGCACCCACACTGACCGCTTCCTGCCGGGCTCCGCACTCAGGCATACTGCTTTGCAGATGCAACATTGGAGCCGCAGTCCTCTGGCCATGCGATTTCTCCTTGTATGGCTGGGATTCGGTGCTGTGACAATTGCTGAAGTGTGGAACCGCGGGAGACAATGTGCCGCCAATACGCCATTTTCAACATAGTTATCGGTGGCGGTGCCCGGAAACTTTAGGGCATCATGTCACATCTAACGGGGTGTAGATATGTGTTAAGAGTGTTGACGTGCGTGGGAACGGGGTGTTATAATCTACATTGAGCCTCTAAGACATACGGGCAACGTGACTGGACGCAGCATAGATACGGCACTTTTCAGGGCTTGAACCATAGCAAGAATCACAGCAGTCACTAGAGAACGATAGTCTATGGAGACAGGTGCCCGCGCTTTTGAGGTCAAGGACTACGTCCGCATCTTCACGAAGCGGAAGTGGTTTGTGCTGCTTGTCACACTGGCAGCAACCATTATTGGTGGCCTGTATAGCATCGGCTACCACCCCACCTACCGCGCTCAAGCCATCGTCCTCATCCGCAGGCAACCCGTCGAGCGCATCAGATTCACTGAAGAAGAAGCCATTGGGCCGGAGGAAAAGCGCGAGGAGCTCACCCTAGAGACTCAGGCGCGCATCGCTACCAGCTACGATGCCGCTGTGCGCACCGCCAAGAAGCTTAGCGCGCGGGAGTCGGGCACGAAGGTTGTCACCGACCCCAGAGAGATCAAGGAATCACTGGAAGCACTGCCCCAGGAACCTGACCGCCTGCTTGTCCAAGCCACCAACAGCGAACGCGACAAGGCGCTCGCCTTTGCCAACGAGTCGGCAGAGACGTTTGTGACCATGAGTGCCGAGCTGCGCCGCTCCGACGTCGCTGCCGCGCGAGCATTCCTCGAGCAGCAACTGGAGGGCGTATCTGGTAGGCTGGATCGGCTGGAGGAAGAGCTGGCTGGCTATCAGCACCGCGTCGGCGTCGTTGTCCCCGAAGTCGAGGCAAGTGCGGAGATTAGTGAGCTCCAGGCGTACCGCAGGGAGCTCAATAACGCCCGCATCGACCTTGACACTCTCAACGTCCGCAGGTCCACCTTGCAGCGCCAGTTGGCCCGCTCCAAACCGCTGGTTGAGGTGGACATGAAGGAGGCTAACCCCGAGCGCGAGATCATCGAGGCGCAGCTACGCCAGGAGCGGGTCAACCTCGCGACACTGCTCGCCAGGTACAAGGAGAACCATCCCAGTGTGGTTTCCGCCAAGCGCAGGATCGAAGCCCTCGAGGCGCGTCTGGCCCTGGTGCCCGAGTCGCGGGATGTCAAGCGGTTTGATATCAACCCGGCGGTCGAGGTCATCAAGAATGAAATAAACGCGACAGAGCTGGCCGTCGCAGAGGCCCGCCAGCGCATATCGCGCCTCGAAGCCATCGTCACACAACTGCAGAATGACACGGCAGACCTGCCGCTGCAACTGGCAACCATATCGCGCCTGCAAGGCCAGATCGAGCTGGCCCGCAGTACGTATCAGAGCTTCCTCATTCAGCTCGAGCAGAGCAAGCTGAGAGAAGCGATCAAGCAGAGCGGCGCCAGCGTGATAGACCGTGCCGTGGATGCGGAGGAGATCAAGCCGCGATTCGGTCGTATGCTGATATTCGCCTTCGCTCTGGGTCTGTTCTGCGGTCTCATGTTCGCATTGCTGCTCGAGGCGCTGGATGATACCTTCCACAGTCCCGAGGACATCACGTACTATACTGACGTGCCGTTCCTCGGCATGGTGCCGATGCTGGAGGCGGAGGGCGACGACTTGGTGACCATCTCGGCGCCGAAGAGTCCTCCGGCTGAAGCATACCGCGCATTGCGCTCGAACATCCACTTCGCCCAAGTTGACAACCCCGCTCATACCTTCCTGGTGACCAGCGCGGGGGCCGGTGAGGGCAAGAGCTTGACGGTCGCCAACCTGGCTGTAGTCTTCGCCCAGGCAGGCCAGAGGGTACTGCTTATCGACTCCGACCTGCGACGGCCCTCATTGCAGCGCCTCTTCAAAGTTGACCGCGAACACGGCCTCACAAACGTCCTGATCGGTGAGAGTGCGCTGGAGGATGTCATGATCGAGGTGGAGCAAGTCCCGGGCCTGTTCATCGTGCCGACAGGGCCGCTGCCTCCCAAGCCTGCCGATCTGGTCGACTCCGAGCGCATGACTGACATCATCCGCGAGGCCGCGCGTTTCGCGGACATAGTCTTCTTCGATTCTCCGCCCGCAATAGTGCTCACCGATGCCGTATTGCTGTCATCCAAGGTGGACAGGACAATACTCATCGCCGAATGCGAGCACGTGAGCCGCACCGCCTTCCTGGAAATGATCCGCCTCATCAGACACGCTCGCGGCGAAATCCTGGGCACGGTGCTCAACAAGCTACGACTGACAACCGCCGACTACTACTACTATTACTACTACTACTACGACTACGGCAGGGAGACGCCGCTACCCGGTGCGGTGGAAAGCGAGGAAGAGCCGGGCACCGCAGGCGACATCACCGCAGACCTGTTCGGTGAGCCGGAGACCCCTGCCGAGCCCGTTGGGTTCGAAGAGCCGGAAGCTTCGGAGGAACCGAAAGCGCCAGAACGGCCCGAAGAGCCGGACACCTACGCCCCGGACGTTCTCAGCGATGATCTGTTCGGTGAACCGACCGAGCCTGCGACAAGAGAGCCTGAGGAACCCGAAGAGCCCGAGGCAGCCCCGCCTCCTGATGAGCCGGAGCCGCCGCGTCCGGGCAACGGCAGAAACGGCCGCAAGCTCAACGGGAACGGCAACACCAAGACCAATAACGATCATGACAGCCTGCTGGACGATCTGCTGGGCCTCAACGGCGACAAGTAGGCGACCCCAAGCAGGACTGGTTGCACCCCGCCGCGAACTACCTCCCCAGACGTCTTGACTCTGGCTCCTATTTTGACCTGTCCGTATGAGGAGGTAGTTCGTGTGAGAACAAATGCCCTCTGCTTGTGGATTGCGCTCATCGTGCTTCCGCCGGCCTGTATGTCCGCGCAGGCGACCACGGAGCGACCTGACAGTTACCGCTACACTGGCAGCCCCTCTGCCCCGCAGCATGCGTTGCCCGTCAATGCCGCGGACGTCAGCAACCCGGCGTCTATTGATCAACTCAGCGCGCAGCAAACGGCGCGGTTGGTACAGAACGGCTTCGTCGTCATACCGGATACGGCGATACAGATGTTCTATCTGTATGAGGACTACCCCGATTTTGAGACAGACAAGCCGCCCACCCCGAATTTCATCACCGTTGACTCCATACTCCATGCATATCACCTGTTCTTCGATTTCAGCCTGCGGCGGGTAGAGACTGATTACCTGGTGGCCGCCTGCACACAGTTGAGCAAGCTGTGCGCTTTCCAAAATGACAAGTTCTCCAAGAAGCTGGCGTCCGGCCCGCTGAAGGATGCAGCACGCGCCAACACCGTCTACTTCTCGATCGCCTGGAGCCTGGCGGCTGCGCAAGAGATGACGCAATTCCTGCAGCCGGATGAGATGGCTCTGTTCAGAGATGAGATGGGCCGCATCGGTGCCATGGCCGGCCGCAGTAAGTCTCCGCTGATGGGCACGACCGTGCACTATGACCAGTTCAGACCCCGGGGGCACTATACCCGCAGCGAGGACCTGAAGCGCTACTTCAGGGCAATGATGTGGTACGGAACCATCGGCTTCGAGCTGAATGCCGGCAACCCGCCGGAGCTGGTCCGCAGGCACCAGTTGCAGGCTCTGCTGATGACCAAAGTCCTGGCCGGTGACGATTCGGCCCGAGCGCTGTGGGCCAAGATCTATGAACCGACTGAATTCTTCGTCGGGGGCAGCGACGACATCGGCTACCGGCAGTATGTCCCCCTGGCCAGGCAGATCTTCGGCGATACCATGCAGCTTGCCGATCTGGCCGAGGCCGCCAAGCTGGATGATTTCCTTGTCGCAGCACGCAGGATCATGCCGGAACCAAAGATCGCGCCGTTCTTCATGGGCGCCGATGCTGCGGGCAATCTGCAACCCGATACACTGGCCGTCCAGGGCCGACAGTTCCGCTTCATGGGCCAGCGCTTCATACCCGACTCCTACATGCTGCAGAATCTGGTATCGCCAAAGGTGAAGCCCGTTCCCGACAATCCGACGGATGCCCGCGACATGCCATTCGGTCTTGATGTGATGGCGGTGCTAGGCTCAGCACGTGCGTATGGGCACCTCTTGCAGCTCTACGACCAGGGCCGTTACCCGCAGTACAAGGAGCAGATGGCGAACCTGCGCCAGGAGTTCTTCTCGTATCCCGAGGGGAAGTGGTGGTCGAACCTGTACTGGGGTTGGCTATACAGCCTCGCAGCCCTGCTGGAGAGCTGGGGCACCGGCTATCCGCCCTTCATGCAAACCGACGCCTGGCTTGACAAGGAGCTTGCCACGACGCTCGGAAGCTGGGCGCAGTTGCGGCATGACACCGTGCTCTACGCCAAGCCGTCGGGGGCGGAGTTCGGGGGCGAGGAGCCACCTGCGGTCTGCGGCTATGTGGAGCCGGTCCCCGAGGCCTGGGGGCGCCTGGCTTACCTGGCGCGGCTCTCACGCGACGGCTTGCGCGACCGCGGCCTGCTTAGTTCAGCAATGGCAGAGGCATTCGCCGATTTCGGCAACATGCTTGCCTTCCTCAAGGACTGCTCGGAGAAAGAGCTGGCTGGCAAGACGCTGTCGCGCGAGGCTTACGACCGTATCCAATGTTTCGGCGGCGAACTGGAGCGTTTGCAGCTTTCAGTCGTCAAAGACAGCACCGCCGAATGGGGCGGCACAACGTCATGGTATGAGATTACCAGTGAGACCGACCGCAACGTCGCCACCGTGACCGATGTGCATACTTCGTTCCAGGAGGCGCTGGAGGAGGCGGTCGGCTACGGCTACCGCATCTATGTGGTCGTGCCGCACCCGCGCGGGGGCTTGCAGATCGCGAAGGGTGGAGTCTTCTCCTACTATGAGTTCCGCTGGCCGGTCAGCGACCGCCTCACCGATGAGAAATGGCTGGAGATGCTCAAGGCGGGACAAGCGCCGGCCCATCCTGAGTGGACACAGAGCTTCATCGTACCGTAAAAGTGTGACAAGACAAGCCGAACCGTGATGGAGCGGTGCAGTCCAAGCTCGGCTTGACTTTGGCATGGGAGACTGCCTATAATCTTGAAAAGTAGATCGGCGCCCGCATCACTGGTACGAGGCATTCTGTAGCCATACTGTTCAGCACAGGGAGCGTGTGCACAGATGACCAAGAGTGGACGTGGCTTCACGTTGATCGAGTTGTTGGTTGCGATAGCCATTATCGCAATCCTGGCGGCCATCTTGTTCCCCGTCTTTGCGCGTGCCAGGGAGAAGGCCTACCAATCGGGGTGTACCAGCAACCTCAAGCAGATAAGCACTGCATTTCAGATGTACCGGACCGATTTCGATGGCCGAATGCCATACATGTTCCTGTTGGCCGGCAACGGCGTTTACTACCGGTGGGTGGATGCGACACTCGTCTATTCCACTACCGGGGAGGTCTACTCTTGCCCGGCGTGTCCGGTAGAGCCGTTTGACCTGGACGACTTCCCTCCCTACAGGACGCCACGTGAACCTGCAAATACATCGTATTTGTACAATCAACCATATATCGAAGGAATCAGGGAAGCCAGTGTGAGGGACCCCGGCGGCACCATCACGGTGATGGACGGCTGGTGGTTCAGCAACAGGGATAAGCGCGTCGGCGGCAATGCCTGGGCGTACAATGCCGCTATGTTCAATATCGAACGGGCCACTGCGTACATGATGTCCATGTGGGTCAACGACGAACTGCCGGCCGGTTCACTCTACGTGAACAGCGTGATCCTGGAAGAACTGCACCGACATCCCGGCCACATGATCAATGTTAGCTACTTTGACGGACACGTCAAGACGATACCGCGTGCTGTTCCCGGTGATTTTACGCCGGAGAAAGACTAGCTCCGGGCTCGCCGGTTCGTGTGCAGGGGGCCGACCTCGGTTTCGGCCCCCTTTTGCGTCGAACGTGCCGCCCCCGCGAACGACGGCAGGGCGAATTGACACTCACAGGCGAATATCATATACTCTCTGTAGCTGATTAGAGACAGTTTGCCGTGTTGTGAACGGTGGGCAGGCCGTAGTTCCTCTCCTTCAAACGGCTCGTGAGTGTGTGCCGTTGACAAGTCGGGGGGAGGCGGATGGCTTGCTCTTTCACTACGGGTAAGGAGTATCACGGAATGCAGTCGCGCAACAAGATGTGGATCGGGCTGATCCTGCTCATCATCGTCTCTTCCTTCCTCATCGCATTTGCTCCATTACGTCCGGTGCCAGAAGAGGTCGGCTTCGATGTCGAAAGCACGACCTGCTATAGCTTCCCGCAAGCAATGGCGGAGGGCGCAGAAGGCCTGAGCGCCAAGTCCGAAGAGATACGCGCCATGTTGGTGAAGGCTGGCATCGAGCTCGACTATGTCAAGTTCATTGACCCCAAGCTCTTGGAGGTCGCCACTGTATCCCTTACCCAGGAAAGCGCCGACGAACACGCCGCTGCCATTCTCAAGACGCTTCAGGGCAGTTTCCCGGACGTCGAGCGAGTGGCAGAACCCCAGTCCGAGCAGGCTGCGGAGAAACCGGTGTTCTCGCTCGGCAAGGTGTTCTCAGTCTACCGGCCCAGGCCGCAGATACGTCTCGGGCTGGACCTGCAGGGCGGCGCCCATGTGCTTCTCCGCTGCCTCCCGGAGACGAAGATCCCGTTCTTCACTCCCAACTACCAGCCGATGGCGATCTCCGCCGAGATGATGAAGAGGCCCGAGAACGAGCGGCCCCAGAGCACTTCGGAAGGTCACAAGATCCTTTACCCCAGCTACACCCACGACCAGCTTGTGAAGCTGGTCCGTGAGTACCTCATATCCCAGGGCGTTCCCGAGACCGGTCTGCAGGTCACGATGGCCGGCGACAGCCGCCTGGTCGTGAAGACCGAGGCCCGCGATGAGCGGGAGTCGAAGGTACAACTCCAGACTGCCCAGACATTCCTCGAACGGACCTTCCCCAATCTGGAACTGACTGTCGGCAAGATGGAGTCGCTGTATGTGACACCGGGGACTGCAGATAAGGTCAAGAACATCATTGACCGCCGTCTCTACGCGATGAGTGATATCCGCGAGCCGATAGTACAGAAGCAGGGCGACGACAAGATCATCGTCGAGTTGCCGGGAGTGAAGGACCCCGACCGCGTGCTGGACATCTTGAAGAGTACTGCCATGTTGGAGTTCCGCCTGATTCCGGCCCGTTACAGTGCTCCCGGCGCCGAGGAGAACGACTACAGTGAATGGCAGGATGCTCGCACGAACCAGACCGTACCGTGGGAGCAAGTGCTGGCCGAATCGGAGCCGGCTTTCAGCGGGCGCGACCTGCAAAGCAATGCAGAGGTCACAACCGACGATACCGGGCAATGGGTCGTGCAGTTCGAGCTGAAGGCTGACAAGAAGCGGGAATTCCTGGATTTCACGCGTCGCAACGTAGGCCGCCTGATGGCGATTGTGTTGGACGACGACTGCCAGATGGCGCCGAACATCCGTAGCCCAATTCCCGGCAAGGGTATCATCGAGGGCGGCTTCAGCACGCAGGAGGCCCGCGACCTGAAGCTGCTGCTCAACGCCGGCGCGTTGCCGGTGCCGCTGGAGATTGACACCAACAGGACGATCAGTCCAACTCTTGGCACTTACTCTATCATTCGCAGCTTCCGCGCGGGCGTAATTGGATTTCTGCTGGTGCTTGTATTCATGATCCTGTACTACCGCCTGCCGGGCTTACTGGCCACCCTGGCCCTCTGCATCTATGTGCTGCTACTACTAGCCGTGCTGACGCTGGCCAACGCCACCATGACACTGCCCGGCGTGGCCGCGTTCATCCTGTCAATCGGCATGGCCGTGGACGCCAACGTCATCATATTCGAGCGACTGAAGGAGGAGTTGTGGTCCGGAAAGGTGATTCGCACCGCTATTGAGGCGGGCTTCGACCGGGCCTGGACGGCAATTCTGGACGCCAACGTCACGACACTCATGATCGCGGCCGTCCTGTACTTCCTCGGCACGAGTCTCATCAAGAGCTTCGCCGTCACCTTGTTTGTCGGCGTGTGCTGCTCATTGTTCACTGCGGTTACCCTGACAAGATGGCTGATCACGATGGTCGGCGCTACACGCATCGGGGAGAATCGGGCACTGTTTGGTGACAGCACGGACCGCCGCGGCTAGTGCGGAGACATCGTGCGAGGACAGGGGAAGTGTTTGCCGTCATATCCAAGGAGGTTCTTCGGTGGACTTTTTCCGCAGACAGAATTGGGACATAGTCGGGAAAGCGTGGCTCTGGCTGGGCATTTCGGCTGTCATAATCACACTGGGGATGGTCTGGTGGGCAACCCACGGCCTCAACCTCGGCATTGACTTCACCGGCGGCGTCCTACTGCGCTATCAGGTCGAGCAACCCCTCAGCGGCGGCCGGGGCGAAGAGGCTGAGCTACTCAGACAGGTGCGTGACGTGCTCAAGCGCGATAGGCTGGGTAAGAGCCAGTTGCAGGTATCCGGTAACGATCAGCTACTCATCCGCGTACCGGAGCTCAAGGGTGGCGAGGCCGGTGAGGCGGACGCAAGCCACCGACTCGAAGGCAAGCTCCACGCCGACCTCAATGACCTGCTCGGCGACAAGTACGGCAAGGTTACTGTCATCGGCCGGGAGAATGTCGGGCCTGTGGTCGGTAAACAGCTCCGCGAGAACGCAATTCTGGCGTTGATTCTGGGCTGTGTGCTCATTCTTATCTACATCAGCATCCGCTACGAGTTCCGCTTTGCCGTCGCAGGCATCGCGTCACTGGTCCACGATGTGCTGTTGGTCGTCGGGGTCATGGCGCTGCTGCAGGTGGAACTGGATACGTCATTCGTGGCCGCTATCCTCACCGTCATCGGCTACTCGATTAACGACACGGTGGTCATCTTCGACCGCATCCGCGAGAACCGGAGACTGCACCGGGGTGCGGACTTCAGCGACACGGTCAATGCGTCGCTCCTACAAACGATGTCGCGCTCCATCAATACGACAGGTACTACCCTATTTACCCTTGTCGCGCTCTACGGCTGGGGCGGTGAGACCATCAAGGGGTTCGCCCTTGCGTTGATTGTGGGCATCTCAACCGGCGCCTACTCATCGGTGTTCACCGCGAGCCCGATCGTGTCTCTGTGGTACCGACGCTCGACGGGCAGGCAGCCTGCGAGGCCAGCTCGTCCTGTGCGAGCCGTCCGGCCCGCAGTCGAGCAGAGTGAGGAAGCCGAACCGGTGGACGAAGAAGAGCAGGTCGAGGAAGTGGAGGAGAAGAAGGTCAGTGCCCGCGACACGATTCGGCAAGCCGAAGCCAGGGCACGCGAAGAGAAGCGGGAGGCACGCAGGACGCGTCGCAAAAAGAAGTCAAGCGGCCGCAGCAAGCGCTTCTGATACGCTGAACCCGAACCGCGGCATGTCATATCAACGCGCAGCAATACAACGAGCATCAGCAAGCCGGCGGCCCTTCTGGGCGCGCCGGCTTCTTGATTGCGGAGGCTCTCCTGAATATGACTGGGCCCGCTGACAGCCCGCAAGCCGCCCCCCGTCGCCTCAGGGGCACACAGCCCCTTCTTATCGTCGCCGCCCTGGCGCTCATGTCGGGTCTGCTCACATTTTTGGCATTCCCGCCGGCCGACATCTGTTGGTTGGCGTGGGTAGGGTTGGTGCCTCTGGCCCTGGCACTCAGCCAACTGCGCCCGGCACAAGGCTTCCTGGTCGGCTGGGGCTTCGGCGTCGTATTGATGGCGGGCATAAACAGCTTCATGGGCATGTTCGGCTCGCTCCCGCTGGCAGCAGCGGCGCTTGCCTTCGGGCTCTTCTACGGCATCTTCGGCCTGGCCGTCGCGGCGCTTGGCCCGCTCAAGATCCTGCCTCTGCGCGTGGCCGGGATCGCAGCCGCCTGGACGCTTACCGAAATGGCGCGAGGTAGCGCCGGTCCCATCGCGTACACTTTCGGCCACATCGCCTACACTCAACACGATATGTTGCCGATCCTGCAGCTTGCGAGCCTCGCCGGCGCCTATGGTGTCGGCTTCTTCATTGCCTTGGTCAATGCCGCCCTGGGTACGCTGCTGTTGGCTTTCCTGCCGGACACCTGGTATCGCCCATCTGAGCGTACCTACTTCATCAGAGACGCGGGCCGCACCATGCTGGGCGTGTACGTGCTGCTCTTCGTCACCTATGTGTGGGGTGCGCTGGTGATCCATGCCGTCCCGAAGCCGGCGCCCGACACCGCGAGGTTGCGGGTCGCGGCCGTGCAGGCCAATGTCTCATTGAGCACCCCTGCGCAGTGGGAAGAGGTACAGGAGGCCATTGACGCCTATATCGAGATGTCGCAGGACCTGCCGGGAGACCTGGGCCTGGTGGTGTGGCCGGAGACAGCGGTCGGCCTGGACCCCGGAGCCGACCGTTCCGTTGCGCAGAGGCTGAGGCTGCTTGCCAGAACCATTGGCGCGCAAATGCTGATCGGCGCTCTGGAGGTCAGCAACGGGTGTCTATACAACTCGGCTTACTTCCTGTCCTCACGCGGCAACGTGCGCGGCACGTACCGCAAGATGAACCTGGTCATGTTCGGTGAGTACGTACCGATGCGCGGCCGCTGGAAGTTCCTGGATCGCTACCCCATACGCGGCCAGGATTTCTCCGCCGGCACCCGGCGCGTTGTCATGGACGTATCGGGGCTGTCGCTCGGCCCGCTGATCTGCTTCGAGGCGATATTCCCGGGCCCGACGCGGGAGGTGAGCCGTCTGGGGGCGGATGTCATCGTCATCCTCAACTCCGACGCCTGGGCTGAAGGCACTGCGGAGGTACTGCATAACAGCTATACGGCACCGCTGCGAGCCGTCGAGGCCCGCCGCTGTCTGGTCAGAGCCGCTTCTACCGGCATATCGGCGGTTTATGACCCGTACGGCCGGCCGTTATCCGATGTGCCTGCATACACCAAGGGCGTGGCCATAGCCGACGTCTACGCCCGCCACGGGCTGTCTACATACCACAGGCTGGGCGACTGGCCGCTCCTGTCCGTGTGCATCCTGTTGCTCCTGGCGGGGCTGGTCAAGGCCTGTGCCTCTGGACGTGTCCCGCACGCTGTGTAAGAGATAACCCGTCCCGCGCCTGCATCTGTGCCAATAGCGGGAACTCACAAGCCCGCCGTCTGGCGGGCCTGTTGTTTCTGGGACACGCTACGGCATCGCGCGCAGCGGCTCAGGCGCCTTCCTGGCGGGTGAGCCACACGGTGAAGGTCCAGGACGGATGTCTGCGGTCGCGCAGGAACTCCAGCGGCTCACCATTCTCCAGATACGAGGTGCGCTCGATAAGCAGAAGGGGGCTCCCCTCCGAGACATTGAGGTACCTGGTATCCTCCGTGGTGGCGCTGTCGCCGGTGATGCGTTGCTGAGCTGCGGCAATGACCAGGCCGTACTCGTCGCGCAGGATTTCGGTAATCGAGGCCTCCACGCCGATGTTGCGCTCAGCAAGGCCGGGCACCTTGTCTGCGACGAAGTAGGCAGACTGGATGGCCAGTGGCATGCCGTCCGCCAGTCGCACGCGTTTGAGCAACACGACCTGATCTGTGGCCTGAAGCCTCAGTTCATCCTGTACCTGCTTGTCGGAACCTGCCGGCATCTGCTCAAGCATCAGCACGACGGCGGAGGGTTTGAGGCCGCGCTCGGCCATTTCACGGTGGAACCAGGGGATGCGGCTGTACTGTATCCGCTCCTCACGCACCGGAGTGATGTCCCTGATGAATGTGCCGAGGCCCTGTCGGCGGGTGATGATACCTTGCTTCTCCAGCTCGCCGAGCGCCTGCTTGACCGGCGCCAGGCTCACTCCCAGGTACTGGGCAAGCTCAGCCTGTGGCGGCAGCCGGTCACCTGACTTGAGAATTCCCTTGCGGATGGCATCGGAGAGGTTGTCAATGATCTGCACGTAGAGGGGGATTCTCGAGTCGCGTAAGGGCTTCTCTATCTGGTTGAAGCGCATTTCTATCTCCGCTGACAACATATGTAGGCTGCCGGTTCGGGTGAGGACGGCTGTCGAATCACTGCTTGGTGTTCAGGGCACGGGCACTCTGATACGGTTTGCGCCCGGTTTGCCCTGCTCGGTAGTGCCCTCAACGGCTTTGCCGGTGCTGGTTGCCGTGCCGCTGCTGGCCGAACCCAGAAAGCCCACCGCCATCAGGCTGTCGGCGCTCTTGGAGATGGCTTCCTTGCCGGTTACCGAGCGCTGTTCGTATATCTCGATCAGCGTGGTTTCTATCCCTTTCAGCAGCGTACGCACCGCCTCGGGCGCTTTCTGCAGTTCGGCGGCGGTGAAGAACCTGCGGCATGTCTCCCGGTCCTTGGCAGCGTCTATCAAGCCGAGCTTCATCTCGATGAGCCAGGCGCCGAAGTCGTAGTTGAGCTTCTCCAGGCTATCGGCGACACCTGAATTGGCCCACTCATCACACTCCCGCTCAAGCTCCCCTGAAAGTGTTGCCGCCTTTGTCAGGTCCGTAGCAGCGTCGAGAACCTGCTTGATGGCCTCTGCCTTGGCGACCAGGCTGCCGGGCGACTTCAACTCGCGCAAATAGGCGAGGGCGTTGTCGGCGCTGCGCTGGGCTGTCTGTAGCAGCGCCGGGTCAGGAGTGTCGGCGCGTTCCTTGAGCAGGCTGGTGATGAGGGTGTCAACGCGCAGCGCCGCGCCTAGAGAGAAGAACGAGCGCAAACGCTTTTCCCCGGGCGCCGGGCCTGCAGCGGCACTATCGGCTGCGGGAGCGTCCCCTCCGGGGACGACGGCGACCACGCTGCTGCCTGCGCCTTGCAGAAACTGCATGATAGTCTTGGCCGATATCAGGAAGGCAAAGGCAGTGGGGTTGTCCGATGATCCGCCCATCGAGCTGACCATGCCCACGACCATGCCCTCGCGGTTGGTTGCCGGGCCGCCGCTCATGCCATGGTCTATGTTCATGTCCGCCTCAATGATGCCGCCGTCGTGGGTCAAGCGGCTCACGTAGCCCCGCCGCAAGGCCACGCCCGGTCCGTTGGGGTTCGGGTCGAAAATGGAGCCCATCGGAAACCCGAAGCCCAGCACCATGGCGTTCTTGAGCGGCTCCTCGCCGCTTATCTGCAGATGCTGCACCTGCGGCGGACCGTGGCGCACCGTGAGAAGCGCGAGATCGTGCTCCTTGTCCACTGCCTCCACGTATGCCTCATACCGCTTGGTTTCGGGGGTGCCCGAGTGCGCGCGGAAGGTTATTCGCGTCCCCGGCCGACTCATCGCTTCTGCCACCACATGATGATTGGTCAGTATCTCATTCTCGTTGATGAAAAAGCCGCTGCCCCACGAATCCTGGATTGCGCCGTCAGTATCCTTCCACTCGGCGTGGATGTATACGACGCCGGTCTCGATTGTCTGAGTCTTCTCGGCACTCAGAGCACGCGGCGTTTCAGGTTGAGCGGCCGCCGGCGACGCGGCCAGATAGACCAGCACTGCCGCCGTCACATTGCCAACGATAGACCTGCCCTGCACCACCTGCATACCCCCTGCTGAGAGAATGCCACCCGATCGCTGCAGTCCATGCAAGACGCCGCGACACTACGCCCAATTATAGCCTACTCAGGCGTGCTGTGGCAATTGCCGACGGCTCCCACTGGGCCTGCCGTCTGCCGCCTCCCGCTCGGGCACAAGTCCCCGCTGAGGAGGAAATTCCGCCCCTACGGGGAAATCCCCGCGCAGCAGACATGCACAATCACCAGATCGGAGGGCCTTCGATGGCCGGTTTGAAAATCGCCGTCATGCTAAGCAACCTGCGTATGGATGAGTACGAGGGCATGAAGGTAGTTGCGGAGATGGGCGTGCCGGGGATCCACGTGTCAGTGACCAGCGGACAGTTGAAGCCGGAGAACCTGGACGCCGCCGCCAGAAAGCAGCTCGTGCGTCACATCGCATCTCTGGGGCTGGAGATATCAGCCGTGTCAGGCTGGGGCGGCCAGGTTGACCTGGGCGAGGAAGAGAACTGGCACGAGAACATCGAGTGGGGAAAGCGGATCATGGACCTGGCCGCAGACCTGGAGAACGACATCTGGCAGGGCCACTGCGGCATCATGCCGGAGGACCCCCGTAGGCCGGAATGGCAGC
>CAZJVY010000017.1:0-55738 GCA_964549395.1 uncultured Armatimonadia bacterium
GTATGCCATGCAGGCGCAGGATGGCCATCCCTTCTACTCGCTGGCCACCTTCTATACCGCTCCCCAAGTCATCGAGCTGGCCGGTGCCGTCGGGCTGCATCTGCAGGCGGCCAGGAGTTGCCTCTTCACCCCGCCGGACCTGCCGGTTGACCCCCTGCAGCCGCCCCGCGACGGCATAGTCAGCGACGCGGGCTTTGTGGCCCTCCGCTTCATGAGAGCCGAGAGCGATCAGGATGAATCCCGGGGACGCGACAGCGGCAGAACCGGATGAATCGGAGAGAGGTCCGATAAACTCAGGGCCAGCCGTTACTCGTACTCCTTGGCCACCTCAATGAGCGCCCGGATGTTCTCCTCGGGGATGCCCGGACAGATCTCCGCCACCATGCGCTGCGCCCCGTCCGCTACCATCTGGCGATAGGTCGCCTTGATCTGCTCCGGTGTAGCGAGCAGGATCTCGTCGGAGGTCTTCATCTGCACCAGCCAATCAATGTGCAGGATTTCGGCGCAATCTTTTACCGTCAGATACGGGTCCGTGCCGACGTCAATGGATGTCCAGCCGCGATCCTGCAGTATCGCCAGGTGCGGTCGGCGCAGCAGTTCGGTGTGAATGCTCTTGTTGCTGGCGCCGAAGTGGTCGGCGATCTGCAAGAGGTACTTCACGTCGAATTCGACGTACAGGTCAGGGGGCAACATGCCGCCGTAGTCGTCGGCGTAGCCGATGCCGTCGCCCGGTGTGGTGCCGTTGATCTGGTGAGTTAGCTCCCGCTCTCGTATCGAGTTGTCCGTGATGGTCTGCATGAACCTGTGGACCAGCTCCGGCGCATCGTAGATGTCGAGGAAGATGTCGTGCCCCCGCAGCAGCACCGCCGTGGTGAAGGGCCCCTGGCTGCCCACGCTGAAGCTGACGTTGACATCTTCCGGCGCGTGGGCCTTCATGTATTCATAGAACTCCAGCGCTCGGGGGATGAGACCGGCGCGAGTGATGTCGGCGGGGACCTCCAGCGCCGCCGCCTGCTCTATGCTCTTTATCGGATGGCCGATCGGCGAGGGAGGGTGATCCTGCGAGAAGTCCACTTCGAGGCCGAGCGTGGAGCCGGTGGCATAGGTGCTGAAATCAGGCGATACGCCGCGGCGCAGCGGCAGCCCGTACTTCTCATGCAGGATGCGCGGCCCTGCAAGCTGCACATCCATCATCACCTGCGGGTCAGCGTGGTACTCATACATTCTCACGTCGCAGTATTCACAGTACACTTCGGGCGGAACGGCTATCGCCCAGGGAATTCCGTTGCGCTGGTCAGTCACGTGGGATACCTCCGGATTCCGTCGTCAATCGGGCCAGTCTTGCAGTCAAGGCTATTCGTATTCCTTGGCGACCTCGATGAAGGCGAGGACGTTTTCGTCGGGTACGCCCGGGCACACATCGCCGCACATCCGCCGCGCCCCGTCGGCGACCATCTGCCCGTATACCTGCCGAATCTGTTGCGGGTTGGAGAGTAGGTGCTCGGGGCAGGTGTAGAAATACATCGTGAAGTCCACGTCCAGCACCTCGGCGCAGTCCCTGACCGTCAGGTATGGATCAGCACCCACATCTATCGAGGTGAACCCGGCGTCCTGCAATATCTTCAGGTGCTCGCGTCGCACCAACTCCGTGTGGATGCTCTTGCGGGTGGCCCCGAAGTGTTCGGCAATCTGCAGCAGGTACTTCAAGGCGAACTCTCTGTAGTGCTCGGGCGACAGCAGGCCCGAGTAGTCGTCGGCGTAGCCGATGCCATCGCCGGGGGCGGTGCCGTTTATCCTGTGGTTGAACTCACGCAGGCGGATGTCGGTCTCGGTGAGGACCTCCAGGAACCGATGCACCAGGTGCGGCTTCTCATAGATGTCCAGGAATATGCCATTGCCCCGCAGCACCACGGCGGCGGTGAAAGGCCCCTGGCCGCCGGTCCCGAAGCCCACGTGCACGTCCTCGGGCGCGTGTGCCTTCATGTACTCATAATACTCCAGCATCCGCGGGATCATGCCGGCTCGGGTCAGGTCCTCCGGTATCTGCAATTCGGCGGCTTCTTCTGCGCTCTTGATCGGGTGGCCGATGGGAGAGGGGGGCTGGTCGGGCTGGTAGCTCACCTGCAGGCCGAAGACGGAAACGCCGCAGTAGCTGGTGCAATCGGGAGCCACGCCGCGCCGCAGGGGCAGGCCGAACCTCTCATGCACAATGCGTGCGCCTTCGAGCTGCACCTGCATCATCGTCTCGGGGTCGGCATGGTAGCGGTCCACCCCCACACCGCAGTAGTGGCAGTAGGCCTCCGGCGAGAAGGCGATGGACCAGGGGATGCCGGCACGGGGCTGGGGCACTGTCTTCACTCTCCGTCGCGTGGGTTGCCCCTTGTCATGCGAATATGCGTGCTTTCAGGGCTGCGGCCATTGCCGTGAACACTGCCAGACCCGGCCCGGGGCCGTTCTGTGCGGCAACCTCACCGTGCGCTGCCCGCTTTCGCTGCCCCCAGAGGCCGGCGGTCTCGTAGGGGAGCTGGCGCAGGAAGCTGGCCCGCTCCGGATGCGGCATGATGGCCATGGCATTACCTGCGGGATTGCACAGTGCGGCGATGTTGGCCATTGCGCCGTTCGGACACACCTCGCGGCTTGCGTCCACATTGCCGTCGGCGTCGCAGTACTGGAACACGATCTGATTGTTCTCCTTGATGGCTTCCAGCACCCCGGTGTCCCTGGTGGTGAAGCGACCCTCACCGTGGGCGATGGGGATGGGAATCACGTCGCCAGGAGCGTAGTCGCCCGTGAACACACATCGCTTGGGGGAACAGGCCAGCTTCAGATAGACCCACCGGCAGCAGAACTGTGCTATTCGGCCTGTGGGGTCGGGGGCATTCGGTGCCAGAGCCATCTGCACTCGCCCCACTTCAAGACCGGGCACGAGTCCCGACTCGACCATCACCTGCGCACCGTTGCAGATGCCGATGATCGGCTTGCCGTGGTCCGTGACTTCCGCGAACACGGTATTGACTATCGGCTCCTTCGCCGCGACAACGCCCGAGCGGACGCGGTCCTGATAGGAGAAGCCGCCGCCAATGATGTAGCCGTCGTATTCAGACAGCGCCCCGGCCGGCCGATTCCAGCGGAACACATCACACTGGATGCCGGCGGCTTCTGCGGCGCGCTTGGTCTCCCATTCGCAGTTGGACCCTGGGAATTGAATCAAGGCTACGCGGGGAGCGTCACTGTCCATTCCTGTCACCTTTCAACCATTCGCATCAGGGCTTGGCGTGCTCATTGTACAGCTTCCTGACGTATTGCGCCAGATTCGCCGCCAACGTCTGGAAGCGCTCCTCACCCAGCGTCGTAGGCAATGAAACATGGGCGTAATGACGGATCACGACCCCCTTGCCGAACTGGTTGACCGTCACCAGCGGGTACACGCCGTTGATCTTGCCCCTGCGCATATAGGCCACACCGTCATACGGGCAGGCCTCATGCTCGGCCTCGATGAGCACGGTCGCGTCCTGCGCGGCAGCCGGATAGGCCAGGTAGCCGTAGTTGCTGTCGCCTTCCTTGTACGAAATCTCCATCCACTCGTTCGGCTGTCCCAGACCCTCTGCGAGCGCATGAGCCTGCAGGATCCTGATCTTCGTCACCGCGCCGCGCGGGTCGTAGCGGAACCGCACACCGGATAGCGCGCCGAACTGAACGGTCCCCGGCGAAGTGTTGCCCACCGGCTTCTCCCATTCGCGCAGGCCGCCGCCGTCCGTCAGGTCAATGACCCAGGCCGGAACCTCCTCCAGGATCAATGTGCCGCCCAGTTCGGTATACTTCTGCAGCAGGTCTCCCCATTCGCGCATCATTCCGCCGCGGGAGACCTGGATGCAAAAAAATCCTTCACCGCCTTCTCCGGATCGAACTTGCCCTCAGTCAGCCGCCAGCACAGGTCCATCTGCGGGACGCCGAAATCGCGGCGCAGGTACTCCGACAGGGCGGTGTTGCGATTGAGCAATGTTGCATAGTAGGGGGGATTGTCCAGGGCTGCCCGGTACTTGCGGACTTCCTTTTGCGGGTCCGAGATGTCGGCCTTGCCCCAGTCCTTGCCGGCCTTCTCCCACTCCAGTTGCAGCTTGCCCATGCCCGCATAGGCCGGGTGGTCTATCCCCACGCCGTATATCCGGGTGCCGATGGCATAGTCGTGCGCAATCTCGAACTTCTGCACCGCATCCCTGACAATGTGCTCCTCCGTCGGGTTCTTCTCGTCAGGCGTCAATACCCCCCAGCCGCCCTGGTAGTACCAGATGTACAGTCCGGCGATGAGCGGCTTGTCGCCCACGATGTGGCGAATACGCTTGAATTCATAGCGCTGGACATCGCCGTACATCTCGAAGCTCTTGGGGTCGTAGTTGTCAATGTAGTTGGGCGGGTAGCTGCCGGCCCGGAAATGGAACACCACGCCGTCTATGTAGGGTCCGCGGGTGCGCATGAATTCCTCGCTGATGCCGCCGTAGTAGATCAGTGGCAGGAAGAAGAGGTTGGGGTTGATGCTTTGCCAGCGGCGCGCCATCTCCGCCATCATTTCCGGGGAGAAGAAACCGTAGTTGTAGTCGAAGTCATCGCACGTGAAGGCGATGAAGTTCGGGTATTTCAGAGAAAGCTGAGCGAAGCGCTCGACGGTGGTGAAGTAGTAATCCTGCCTCTTCTCCCTGGGCCACCTGGCGATCTCCTCGTGGCCGCTGGGGGGACCGAGCGTCGCCCATACCTTGAGGCCGTGCCGCTGGGCGCTTGCCAGCACTTTTTCCAGGCAGCCGAAGGCCTCCTCATTCCAGATCATGCCGTGGAAGTAGTCGTAGGTGTTGAAGCCGGTCTCCTTGATACGTTGCATGTACGCTTCAAGCTTCTCCGGGTAGAAAACCGGGGCCGTTGCTTTCCGGTCATAGTCGAACTCGTAGCCTTGGTTGAAGACGAACTTGGATACGGTGTTCTGCAAGGCTTGCCTGGCGAGAACGGTGCGCTTGCGGTCCGCGTCCATCAACTGGCCGCGCAGTGCAACCTGCACCTCTCCAGGCTGCACATCCTCGCCCTCGGCGGCAAGCACGTAGGTACCGTCCGGCAGCCCCTCCGTGGCCAGCTTCACCTCTGCCTCCGTGCGCAGATAGATGTCGCGGCCCGGCTGCTTCCGCCCCTGCACGATTACGGCGGTGCTGGAGACCTCCTTACCGGCTTCGTCGTAAAGCGCGATCTTGAGCGGCAGGGCGATCTCCGCCTTCCTGACACTCACCGTGACCGCGGCTGTGATCGGCGCCGGCTGCTCGACCGCAGCCTGCGTAGGCTGTATGCCGACGGTAATCTCCCCGTAGTCGGACAGGTGCCACGGGTTGACACCTGCGGCCCAGGCCAAGGCGTTCAGAATGAGTCTGGCCTCCATGCCCTGCGGCGCATCTTCATCGGAGACGGCACTTAGGCCGATACAGGAACCTAGGTGCACAACCCGGCCATGCCCCACGTTGCCTACTACAGCCACGGGCTTGTCGGCGATGCACTTGATGACGACCTGCCCGGCGGGCCCCGGCTTCAGGTCGCGGTGGTCGCCGAAGGCCGTATCGAACGCATTGAGGCCGAAGGTCAGGGGATGGTTGGTGAATGAGGAAATACGCTGGCCGATATGGCGGTCCCAGCCCGCATCTACATCAGGGAAGAGCACCTCCGGTTTCATTCCGGCGCAGTCGTGGGTCATCACAACGCCCCCGCCGCCCTCGACATAGGCCCGCAACGCCTGCTCCCATCCCTCTGCCAGCTTGCCGACATCGTGAACGTCGGCCAGCATCACCACCTGGAACTTGCCCAGCGTCTCCGACTGCAGGTCGGCAATCCACTGCGCCTTGAAGTCCGGATGCTTGCTGAGAAGCTGGAATATCCCCCTCTCGCCGAACGCCTTGCCTTCCACCTTCTCGATGTCCAGCACTGCGACATCCACGCTCGCCGCCCACGCCAGCGTGGCGCTGAACAGAATCGTTACGGCTATTGATAGGCTCGTCACGGCTTTCATCACATTCACTCCCTGCGTGATCGGTCTAGAAGCTCGGAGAACTCCGTTTCGGAAAGTATCTTGATGCCCAGTTGCCGGGCCTTCTCGTACTTGGAGCCGCTCGCCTCGCCGGCCACAACATAGTCCGTGCTTTTGCTCACCGAACCGGCCGCACGAGCGCCCAGCGCCTCAACCGCCTCTTGCGCCCCATCGCGCGTATAGTCCTCAAGCGCCCCGGTGAAAACGAACGTGAGGCCCTGCAGCGCGTCGCCCTTCTGTTCAGGAACGGCGATGCTCACACCTGCTTGCAGTAGTTCGTCAACGGTCCGCCCATTCTCCTCGTTGGCGAAGAAATCCACGACGCTCTGTGCGATCTCGGGGCCGATCTCATTGACCGCCTGGAGGTCTTCTACCGATGCGGCGCGCAGGGCGTCGAGAGTTCCGAAAGCTGAGGCCAGCACGTCGGCAACATGCTCGCCGACGTTGGCAATGCTCATCGCGTAGATGAAGCGGGCCAGCGTCGTTTGCTTGCTGCTCTCAATGGCTGCAAGCAGGTTTTCGGCGGACTTGTCGGCAAAGCCTTCCAGTTCCAGCAGTTGCTGCTTGTCCAGATGGTAGAGCTCCGGCAGCCGCTTCACGAGGCCTTCGCGCATGAACAGGTGCGCGAGCTTCTCCCCCATCCCGTCAATGTCCATTGCGCCCTTCGAAGCGAAGTGCTCCAGCCGCCCCTCGATCTGCGCCGGGCAGTTGAAGTTCGGGCAGCGCACGATTGCGTCGCCCTCGTAACGGACGGTATGCGAGCCGCACCGAGGGCAGCTCTCGGGCAGTTTGTATGGCACCTCGTCGCCCGTGCGCGCCTCCTTGATGACCTTGACCAGGTGCGGAATCACGTCGCCGGCACGCTCGATGATGACCCTATCCCCTATCCGCACATCATGCCGGTCAATCTCATCCTGGTTGTGCAGGCTGACATTGCGCACCGTCACGCCGCCGATGCGTGTCGGCTCGACAATTGCGATGGGCGTCACGGCACCCAGGCGTCCCACGCTGGCCTCGATGTCCGCAACGCGCGTGGTCTCCTGCCGGGGAGCAAACTTGTAGGCCAGCGCCCAGCGGGGGTTGCGCGATCTCGCGCCAAGCCTTTCCCGCGCCGCACGCTGGTTGAGTTTCACGACAATTCCATCTATCTCGTAATCCAGGCCGTCGCGCGCCCTTTCCATGTCGGAATGGTACTGCAACAGGTCATCCACGGTGCGGCAGAGCCGGATGTGCCCATTGACCACAAAGCCCCATTCCGGCAGCGTCTGTAGCAACTCCCAGTGGGTGGAAAACTCGCGGCCCTCGACAGTACCCACATCGTAGGCGAAGAACGCCAGCTTGCGCTGCGCGGTGATCTTCGAGTCCAACTGCCTCAGCGAGCCGGCGGCCGCGTTGCGCGGATTGGCGAAAAGCGGCTCCCCATCTTCATCCCGGCGGCGATTGAGCTTCTCGAATTCCGAGATACGCATGTACACCTCGCCACGCACCTCAAGCAGTGGCGGAGCCGCAACATTCTCCGCCATCAGGCGCAACGGCACCGCGCTGATGGTGCGGACGTTTTCTGTAACATCCTCGCCGGCAATCCCGTCGCCACGAGTGGAGGCGATTGTCAGCACCCCGTTCTCATACACAAGCTCGACGGCCAGACCGTCGAACTTGGGGTCTGCCACAAAGTCAATCTCTGCCTCCGCGTTCTCCTCACACGTTCTCACGAAGCTGCGCACGGCGTCCTCGTCGAAGGCGCTCTGCAGGCTCATCATCGGCAGCCGGTGAGTGATCGTCCCCAGCTCGTCCTTCGGAGGAGCGCCGATCCGCTGCGTGGGAGAATCCGGGGTCACAAGCTCAGAATAGGCGGCTTCGATCTCCTGAAGCTCGACAAGCAGGCGGTCGTATTCGGCATCCGAGATGACCGGATCATCCAGCACGTAGTAGCGGTAATTGTGATGGTTGATCTGCTCGCGCAGCTCGGCGGCCCGCTTCTCGGCAGCGCGCGGCGTGGACGGTATGCGCGGCGTGTCCATGGCTCATGCCCCCGACGGTCAATTCACGAAGTTCCAGAAGTTGTCGCTGTACAGGCCCGAGACATCGCGCTGTATCTCCTGTCTCGTCGGGATCCAACCCGAACGCATCAGGTCGGCATACTTCTCGGTGAGGATCTTCGCCAGAATTGTCCGGAAGTGCGACCACTTGTAGATGAGTTGGTCGAGTATGCGCGCATCGGAATGTTGTGGCACGAAGCTGAGGCCCAACAGCTCAATGCGCATGCGCGTTGTCTCGTCAATGAGACTTGGGTCGTTGAGGAACCACCAGCAGCCGAACGGCATCAGGTTGGGGAACTTGCGGGCCGCCACGCACAGCTCGTGCTGATTCTCCCGCGAGAGCATCGTGACCAGGAACTTCACGTCGCCGTAGTTGGCGCACAGATGCTCTACCGCATTGATGTCGGCCTTGCCCACGCCGTCGCCGGCCAGCTTCAGCGCGGGATTGATCAGGCGCTTGACCCCGATCATCATGGCGAACGGCAGGTTTTCCCTGGCCGCAAAGGGCAGTACGGCGTTCTTGATGACTCTCGCCTGCATGTTGTCGGCGGGAAATGTGAAGTCGTCCGACAGCGAAACCGCCATGTAAACAGGATCCATCTTCGCACGCCAATTAGACAGGAAGCGCATGATTTCGTCGCACGTGTTGTCCGAGAGGTCGGCGGCGACGTCGTAGCCCTGTGCCGCCAGCCTGGGCCGGTTCTCCTCCCAACGCACGATCAGCCCGTCAAGCCGCAACGCCGCGTGGAAGCGCGGGTCCCGCTCGCCGCCGCCTTCCCAGACCGAGGCCTCCTGCTCATCAAAAGGATCATTGGTCATGACGACATCTCTGACATTCGCCAGAGTCATGACTTCGTCAATGTACTGCTCGGCGGTCTTGTCGGCGAAATACCGCCGCATCTCATCCAGATCCCGACGCGCAACATCAAGCCCCAGTGCATTGAGGACCGTGATGGGGCCTCGACACGCCTCGGAAATCGGGCTGCTGTCAGTGAACAGCCGCTGCCAGACGAGATCGGCTTGCTGGCGCTTCGGCATGGCGTAGAATTGCTCGGGAGTGGTGCGGCCACGCTCGGCGCGCATCACTTCAGCGATGAGATAGTGGTAAGTGATAAGCTCATCCACGCCCCAGAGCAGAAGGTCCCCGAAGCGGGCATCGTACACGTGTGTGTGCAGGTCGGTCACGGGCGTCTGGGCGACCACCTCGGCGACTACCCGCTCCAGCTCCGCGATGGATGTGATATTGCCGGAATCTTCCACTGCATGCCTCCTTGTCGCTACGGTTGCGCCGTCTGCTGCCGGCAGCCGTTCTAGCATTCGCCGGCGGTGCTACAGAATCTTTCATCATTGCAGGGCGGATTTGGGCTGCAGAGGACTTCACTGTCCCGATGCGGAAGCGGAAATCGTGTGGCTGCGCGAGGCGCCCAGACCTCTCATGTGTGCCGGGAGGCGGTTAACAAGGAGACCAAGATGACCGGTCGCGAACGCGTCGTTGCTGCGATGAACCTGCAGGAGCCGGACCGCGTGCCCGTGATGTGCCAGTTGAGCATGGGGCATTACCTGGTGAACCTGGACATGTCGCCGGCCGAGTACTGGACCCACAATGACCTGATCGTGGACGCCTTCGTGCAACTGGCAGACCGCTACCGATTCGACGGCATTCTGGTGAATCTGCCGGGGCGCGACCCGAACGCCGCCGCGCACATCGCCCGCATCGAGAAGACCGACGAGGCCGAGATAATCCACTACCGGGACGGCGGCAAGTGCGTGTGTCCGCTCGACGATCTGGCGACCCATGTTGAGGGTCCGAAGATGGACATTGCGGACATTGCGCCGGAGCTACTCTTCTATGAGGACCCGCACACGCTGGGCGGCTTGAAGACCCCGCCGTTCTACTATGATCTGCAGCCGTACGACTGGAGCGGCGAGGGGCTGTTCCCGGAGCACATGTTCGCCATCATTGACGGCGTCCTGGAGGCCGTAGGCGAGCGGCTGAGCGTGCACAGTGAGGTCTTCTCTCCCTTTACGCAACTGCTGGAGCGGGCCGGCTACGAGGGCGGCCTCGTCGGGCTGATTCAGGCGCCCGACAAGTGCCACGCCATCCTGCAGGCGTATGCCGAGGGCACCTGCGCGCTGGCGAGGAAGCAGGCGGCGCGTGGCGTTGATGCTGTGCTGATTTCCAGCGCTTTCGCCGGCGGCGGCTTCATCTCGAAGGCAATGTATGAGCAGTTCGTGCTCCCCTACGAGCGCCAGGTGGCTGCATCGGTCAAGGAGACCCCGGCGAAGGTGTACACGCACACCTGCGGGGCGATCGGCGACCGTCTGGAGTTGATGGCGGCCACCGGCATAGACGGGATTGACACGATGGACCCGCCGCCGCTGGGCAATACCGACCTGGCCGAGGCCAAGCAGCGAGTCGGTGACCGGCTATTCCTCAAGGGCAACATGGACCCGGTCAACGTGCTGCTGAACGGAACCGTGGACGCCGTCCGCAAGAACGCCATTGAGAAGCTGGAGGCGGCCAAGGCAGGCGGCGGCTACATCCTCAGCAGCGCCTGTTCGGTCGCCCCGCATGTGCCTCCGGAGAACCTGCTGGTTCTTCACGAGGTCGTGGAGCAGTTCGGGCGCTACTGAACCTGCAACGCCCGCTCAGGTGATTTCGGTGCGGCTTTTGGGCTATAATGCTCGCGGCCGCATCCATTGCACCGAAATGCCTTCACGCGGAGGAACGTCAGATGAGACTCGCCGTCACGGGAGGGGCCGGGTTTCTCGGGCTCCATTGCTGTAACGAACTGGCGGACAAGTTCGATGAGGTCCGGGTCATTGATGTCGCGCCCCTGCCGGCCGATGAGTATCCCGGCAACGTGTCCTATGTCCAGGGGGATGTGCGCGATGTCGGAGCCATGAAGGACGCGCTGGCCGGCTGCGACATGCTGGTTCACGCCGCTGCCGCGCTGCCTCTGTGGAAAGCCAAGGACATTGTCAGCACCAACGTGGGGGGCACGCGCAGTGTCATGCAGGCGGCGCTGGACAATGACATCGGCCGCATCGTCGAGATATCGTCCACCGCCGTGTACGGCGTCCCGATAAAGCACCCGATCATCGAGGATGACCCCCTGGTCGGTGTCGGCCCCTATGGTGAGAGCAAGATAGAGGCCGAGGAAGTATGCGACGAATACCGCGAGAAGGGCTTGTGCATCTGCACCATCCGGCCGAAGACGTTCATCGGCACGGCTCGCCTGGGCGTTTTCCAGATACTCTACGACTGGGTCGAAAGCGGCAAGAAGATACCGATTATCGGCAATGGCAGCAATCGCTACCAACTGCTGGAGGTCGAGGACCTGGTCAGGGCCATCTATCTGGGTCTGACGGCTCCGGCCGACAAGGCCAATGACGTGTTCAATGTTGGTGCCGGGGAGTTCGGCACGGTGCGCGAGGACGTCGGGGCGATGTGTGCCTATGCCGGCACCGGCGCGCGCGTAATAGCGACGCCCTCCTGGCTGGTCAAACCGGCCCTGGAGCTGGCCTGGCTGCTGCGCGTCTCGCCGCTCTACAAGTGGGTCTATGGCACCGCTGACAGGGACTCTTTCGTATCAATCGAGAAGGCGCGGCAGGTGCTGGGCTGGGAGCCGAGGTACAGTAACGCGCAGGCCCTGATACGCTCTTACCAGTGGTACTTGGAGCACAAGCACGAGATCGCAGGAGCGGAAGGCGTCACTCACCGCGTCGCCTGGAAGCAGGGCATCCTGGGCCTCGTCAAGCGCTTCATGTGAAACCCGCCGGAAAGCGGCAATCCCCCTGTCGCCCCCGGCGTCACGGCATGTCCGCGCTCGCCTGCGCAAACAGCTCCTCCTCGGTCAGCGCTCGGTCGAATACCTTGATCTCGTCCAGAACCCCGCTCATCGCGTAGGCGTCCTTGCGGCCGACATAGTTCCCGATGATATACGGCCGCTTGCCGGGAGCGACGGGGCCGATGGCCTCGGCCTCCGCCACCTGCACGCAGTTCACGTATAGCCGCACCGTCTTCCCGTCACAGGTCGCCGCTACGTGGCTGAAGAACCCGACCGGTACCGAGAATGCGGGGCTGGTAAGCCGCACGTGCTCTCCCGCTGCGTCACCATACTCGAAAATGAGCATGGCCCAACCGTATCTCAGGCGCCAGCCGGGCCAGGGCGGATCCCCGGACTTATCTCCCTTGCCGCACAGAATCTCGCACGAGACGCTCCGTTCCGCCGGCTTGATCCACGCCATGACGGTGAGCTGCTCCAAGCTGTTCAGGTCCTGCCAGTTCTCGATCTGCAGGTAGGCGGCTTGCTCTTGGCCGTCGAAGCGCAGGCCCTTCCCGCAGGGGCTGTCAACCACTGCGAGCTTTGCGCCCTCCGGCCCCAGCACGGCATCATGGCCCTTGCCGGTGACATCGGCCACCTTGCCGTCTGCGACTTCGTCCATCTTCCAGTGCGCCAGCAGACCGGCCGGCGTCTGCGCCAGCGCTGTTGCGGCAAGCGATGCGAGCAGCACCATCAGCAGGATGACGCATGACGAAGCCCTACTTCTCATATGCTTCCACCTCCGCAATGATCGAGAACTTGGCATTCTCGCGCAGCTTCGTGCTGAAGATGCGGAGAGTCTTGATCGGCATTGGGTCGAACTTGAACTCCATGCTCGGCTCCTGAAGGGCGTGGGTTTCGGCGATTGTGCGCCAGCCGCCCTCGGCTTGCTCGTCGGGCACCTGCAGTTGCAGGTCGGCGATGCTGCCCGTGTAGATGACTACTCGTCCGATGGTCTGCGGCTGCGGCCACGTCAGGCTCAGCCAATCGGGGAGCTTGCCGTAGGTGTCATCTGACCACGCCAGGCCTTTGAGTGCCCCGTCCACGGCCTTCATCTCATGCCCGTCACGCGAGCTTGATGCTTCGACGACGACCCCGCTGTCGCGGTACGCCAGATTGCCGGGCTTCTTCAGCGCCGCCTCAGCAGCAGAGGCATGGGCCAGGGCATCGGCAAGTTGCGCCCGCTTGCCCAGAGCCTCGACGTTCGTGTAGATGTGGGCTGCGTACTTCTCAAATGTGTCCGATACCGCATTGTCCTTCACGGGTACTGTGCGGTTCTCCGACACCACCCAGAGCTTCTCGCCGATCTCGCCCGGCGCCTTAACCGTGATGGTCTGCGCGGCCGTGGCGGTGTTGACCACGATCAGGTACAGATTGCCGTTGGCCTCGCGCAGCGACGCCTGTACTTCCTCAGGCTGGTCTGCGTCTATCTCCAGGCCTTCGACCGGCGGCGCGAAGACGGCTTCCTGCATGTCCATCAGCTCGTACCCGATGAAGTCCACGGCGACCGCGACCTCCGGATAGTTGTACCTGAATCTGTTCGTGTACCACAGGATGCCGGTGGCGCGGTTCGCGATCGCCTGGTATGCTTGGTTGCGCACCTCGGTGAAGTTCGGCGCGCGGTTCCCCAGACGGCCGTAATCGCCGTAGTTGAAGGCTTGAGGCGTGATCATGATGCACTTGCGGCCGCCGCCCGCCTCGTAGCAGGCCCGCATGAACTCGGATGTCTTCTTAATCGGGGCCGCCGCGTCGCCGCCCTCGATGAACAGGGGGTAGGGATCGGGCATGAAGATGTCCGAGCAGCCCGCATACTTGTGGATGCCGGCGATGGTGTCGTTGAGCAGTACCTGCGGGTGGTAGGGGTCCTCGTCACGTATGATCTCGTAGATCTCTCGCATCCGCTGCGGGAGCGCGGGAGTCAGCTCCGGCTCGTCGGCCAGGTACCACGCCCAGATCGCGGCATGGTCTTTGATCTCCGCGATGCGCTGCCGCAGAGCGGACTTCTCCTCATCATTCAGCGGCCGCTGCCAGTCCTCGGAGCCCATCATGCGGCGCGGGACGGTGTTGGGATACGGGTAGATGGTGATGAAGCCGCCCGCTGCGGCTACCGGGTCGAGCACGTCCTGACGCACCTTCTCGCTATCGTACCACTGGACGGAGTAGTTCTGAGTGGCGGTATAGGGCAGGCGCCCATCGGCCAGGTCTTCGGCGGCCCCGCTGAACCACCCGTAAATCAGGTACGGCTTCCCGTTATGCAGCAGCACGTTGTTCTCGTTCATCCGCCACTCGTGGCCGTTCGCCGGCGGCGGGATCCTATAGATGGCGGTCTTCGCCTCATGCAACACATTGCCGCCCTTGGAGACGCTGACCGCGAGTTCGTACCGGCCGTCCGCCAGTTCGCCCACAGGCACGGCGATGCCGGTTGTCGGCTGGGCTTTCACGGCCGGCCCCTCGCTGATGGTCTCGTTCCCCTGCAGCAAGGCGGCCCTCACTTCGGCGCCATCCATTTGGTCGGCACTCATCGCCAGCAGCACATCCGCCTTGATCTCCCTGATCTCCTGGGTGGCGTAGATTGTCTGGCGGTAGCAGGGCTGTGTCACGTCTATCGTGATCGGGCTGTGGTTGAGTTCCACAGGTAGCGTTCTTACGGCCAGTATCCGCTGCGGATTGCGGCGGTCGAGCAGGCGCACCTCCAGTATCTGCTTGCCCTGCGCCGGCAGCGGCACCGAGAACGAGACTTCTTGCCCCTGGCCGCTATCCCATCCCTCGTGTACGCGCGGTCCGCTCTCGTGCGCGGTCTCGGCCTGCAGCCCTGCCGCGACGCTCGCGAACCAGAAGCGGCCGGTTTCGTTGGTGATGTGGGTCTTGGCCCTGTAGACGAGCTGGTCCCCCTCCGGCAGGACGGTGACTTCGAAGGGCGACCTAATCTCCCACAGGTAGCGGCCGAAATCCGCTCCCGGGAGCTGCAGAAGGGCATACCGGGACGGCTGATGGAAGCCTCCCAGTGCGTCGGTGAACGAGGATAGCTCCTGCTGTCCGGCCTGACGCTCGCGAGTGACATTCAGCGCCCAATCGCCGCGCGAAGCGCCCGTCAGGCCCAGATAAACCACCGGCACGCGTGCCTCCACGGTCCACGAGGATGCCTGCTTCGTGATCCTGGCCTCCCACGGGCAGTCCCATTCCCTGGTCATGACGTGGCCGCCCTGTCGCACTTCGGAGTCATACAAGGCCCCCAGGGAATTGCACGTGAAGTGAAAGTACTCCGTGCGCTCATTCTGCGGGTCTATCATGAACTCCAGGCAGTCGTCGCGGTGTACCTTGCCGTCCCGCTCGGTGACGGTCGCCTTGAGTTGATCCATGTTCGGCTCATCCAGCACGGCACCGACGTAGATGTTCTCATCATCGAAGGCGATCCTGAACCGGCTCTGGGCGGCGGCTTTCAGGTCCGGCCTGCCCAGCAAGGTGAAGTCCCCGTACCACTTCCCCCCCTGCCAGGCCGCATCATCCAGCTTGCCGTCCACGTTGATGCCCTGCTCGGCTCTGATGGCCGTAACGACCGGCACCTTGGCTTCGTCCTGGGCCGCCGCCAATGTGCAGATACTGCAAAGAAGAATCCCGACCAGCGTAGTAGTGAGACTGTGCACCTGTCTCGCCTCCTGGTATGTCCGGTAGCATGTGGGACAACGTTTGCCGAATCATACTTGTCTGTTGCCGCAGCGATAACCTGCTGAAAGTTGAGCATCACTCAGCGTAGTGAGTTATAATGAGCCATGCGCTTGTGATGTCGGTCCGCGTGCGGGAGTCGGGGTGCCCGAAGATGGCCATCCGCGTATTGAAAGTGCTGGCCCTGGTTGTGTTCGCGGCGATGATTGTCCTCGCCGTGAGGATCCTGGCGTTCGGTCCGCCACCTACGCCGGAGAATCGCGTCATGCTGCAGATTACCCGCGCGGAGGAAGCCGTGGAGCTGAGCAGTGTGACGGGGCTGATGAAGGTAGTGTCCAATGACTACATGGACACGGCGGACAACGGGAAGAAGGACATTGCGCGACTTGTGGTGTCGGCCTTGCGTGGCCGAGAGCGGTGGGAGGTCAGCACCGAGCTCAAGTCAATCACAGTGGAGGCAGATACTGCCAGGTCCGACTTGAAGGTCACCGTGTGGCCCGCCGATGTCATGTCAGATCAAGTCACCTACGAGCTGACCCTCACGTGGCAACGGGAGGGTTGGACATGGCGAGTGCTCAGTTCGTCGGGATGGCAGGAGGCTGACAAAGACTTCGGGGAGATCGGAGAGCCACCGCCGCCCCCACGTTGAGCATTTGATAATGCAGCATACTTGCCCTATAATCGTGTGCGAGACGGTACCGGCTTGCTCGCGCCAGGCCGGATGATTGGAAGGGGTCGTTAAAGCTGGACGTCGCAAGGGAGTTGCGTCTGGGGCTACTGATTTCCGGCGTGGTGCTGGTGAGCCTGCTCGCCGTAATGTTGGCCGGGGGCCTGCAGGGGATAGATAACTGGATGTACAGCCTCTGCTTCAAGCTCCGCGGCTATCGGCCCGCACCCCGGGAGATAGTAATCGTCGGCATCGATTCCGACAGCATTGATGCGCTCGGCGCCGACATGTTCCGGATGCACGCAGCCCTGCTCAAGAAGCTCGACGCCGCGAAGGCGCGCGTTGTGGCCTTCGACATCAGCGACCTGGTCCAGCTTTCCCGAGCGCAGGCAGAGGTCGGCGGCGTGGAGGAATTCGCCGCTGCCTTGGCCGCCGCCAAGTGCGGAACCGTCCTGCCGTTCCTCATCGCGCGCGGCACCGAGGTGGACGTGTCTGCGGACCTGGCGCAGTTGCGGAGGCACTCGACCGGCGACGGTCAGTTGCCCCGGCCCGTCAGCCTGATGCCCGGCCGATTGGCTACTCCCAGCGCGGTGCTCGAACGGAGCTGCAGGGGTCTCGGCGGCATCAACGTTTACCTGGACAGCGACTCGGTGCTCCGCTCAATGCCGCTGATGGTCTCCTACGAGAACGTGCTGTTCCCCTCTCTGGCGTTGGAGAGCTACCGCCAGTATCGCGGCGTGTCGCGGGAGGCGCTCAAGCTGCGGCCACGCAGCGTTTCGGTGGGGGACCAGACCTTTGCGGCCCTGCCGTCCGGAGAGTACCTGGTCAACTACTTCGGCGGGTACGAACACTTCGAGACGCTCTCCTACCGCGAAGTGCTTGACGAGAAGCCTACTGATCTGCACGAGCGCGTCGCCGACAAGCTGGTGCTGGTAGGCCCGGTGTCGGGCCTCACCGCGCAGTTCCTGCTTACCCCGACCGACGCCCGGCTTCCAGGGGTTGAGCTCAATGCCAACGCCATCGGCAATCTGCTCGGCGATTCCGTGATGCGGGAAGTGCCGAGCTGGGCCGTGATCGTCCTGATGGTAGCCCTGACGATGCTGCTGGGGCTGACGCTGCCGGCGGCCGGCGTCTTCCGTGGCGCCGCCATCACAATCATCGTCTTCGCCGGCTGCTTCGCCCTCATCTTCTGGCGCTTCACGCACAATGTCTGGCTCCCGATGGCCGGGCCGCTGCTGTGCGGAGGCATCATCGGCGTCACGCTGGTTACCAGGTCGGCGGCGATGGCCGACCGGCTGCGCACTGAAGCCAATATCCGGCTGCAATCGCGCATGCAGGCGATTAGCGGCGTGGGACGACTCATCGATTCCAGCCTGGAACGTGCAGACCTGCTCAACGAGATCATGCACTGGGTCGAGGCCGAACTGGAGGTGGAGGCCACCTCCATGTTGCTGCTGGACAAGCAGACAAAGCGGCTGAGCTTTGAGGTGGCGCTGGGTGAGAAGGGCGACGCGGTCAAGGACTTCACTCTGGCTCTCGGCGAGGGCATTGCCGGAACCGTGGCCCAGACCGCCGAGCCGATCCTGATCAACAGTGCCGCGCGCGACCCCCGCTGCCATCGCGACATTCCGAAGGCCATTGACTATCCGCTCAGGAACGTGTTGTGCGTCCCGATGCTCCTGCACGGTGAGGTGGTAGGGGTCATCGAGATAATGAACAAGCAGCACAACATGGATTTCGCGGAGTACGATGCGCATCTGCTCACCGTTATCGCCCAGCAAGCCGCCCTGTTCCTGGAGACGGCGCGCCTCTACGCGATCCTGCAGAGCCGAGTCGATTATGCGAATGCCGAGCTGCGAGCGGCCAACCAGAGGCTGGCCTCCGAGAAGGCCAAAGTCGAGACGATGGTGCAGGAGATGGTTGATGGGGTCGTCGCCACCGACGAGGCGGACCGCATAGTGCTCATTAACCGGGCGGCAGAGCGGATGCTGGGCCTGCTGGCTCGCCAGGTGATCGGGGAGCCGGTACTCGCTTCGGTCCGCCAGCCCGACCTAGTCAGGCTGTGGGCAATGCCGCTGTCGCCCCACGGCGGCATCTACACCGAGGACATCGAAATGTCGGATGAGAAGCCGCTGTCACTCCACGTAACGGTGGCCCTCGTCGGCAGCGATACACAGATCGCCGGCAAGTGCATGATTCTCACCGACGTAACCGAGTTCAAGCAGATTGACCAACTCAAGACCGACCTCATCGGCTTTGTCTCGCACGAGTTGAAGACACCGCTGACCAATATCGGCCTTTACACTGAATTATTGCAGGACCGCTTCAGGGAACGCGATGAGATGACGCTTGACTTGGTGCAGGTGGTCAGCCGGCAAGCCATACGCATGCAGCACATGGTCGAGGACTTTCTGAACCTGTCCCGCATCGAGGCGGACCGCGCACTCGCCATGAATATGCAGAAGCTCGATGACGTGGACAAGCTGGTCAGTGATATCGTAGCACTTGAGGGGTACGGGCGCGCCAGCCACCGCTTCGAGGTGGACCTGCCCGATCCGGTGCCGGCCCTGTGGGCCGACCGCACCAAGGTGGAAGAGATCCTGGCCAATCTCGTTGGCAATGCGATAAAGTTCTCACCCAACGGCGGAACGGTTGCAGTTGCCGGCCGGGCCAAGGACGGCTTCGTACAATTCTCCGTGCGGGATGAGGGCGTCGGCATCGCGCAGAGCGACCTGCAGAACCTGTTCAAGCGCTTCCAGCGCGTTGGCAGCACTGTCATGCGCATCCCGGGCACGGGCCTCGGCCTGTTCGTATGCAAGCATTTGGTCGAGGCGCAGGGCGGCAGCATCTGGGTGGAGAGCACTGAAGGCGAGGGCAGTACCTTCCATTTCACCCTCCCCGCTTACAGGGGGCAGGACCGGGAAAGCCGCAATGAGTAAGGTCATCAAGCTCGAGCCGGGCATGGTTGTCCGCCTCAAGAAGCCACATCCCTGCGGCGGCCACCAATGGGAGATAATGCGGGGGGGAATTGACATCAAGGCCCGCTGCACGACCTGCGGCCGCATCGTGAGCGTGCCCAGGCAGAAGTTCCAGCGCCGTATCAAAGAGATACTGCCACCTCCGGACAACTAACGCGGGAAGGATTGCCCTCATGCCCACAGTAGAAAGCAGAGTCACCGTCGCCGCACCGCTGGATGAAGTGTATGCGCTGGCCCGAGACATCGAGCGCTTCCCTGAATTCATGGCCGATGTCGAAGATGTGAAGGTACTTGAGCGGACGGCGGACCGGCAGGTCAGTCGCTGGGTAGGCGTGGTGAAGGAGTTCAAACGCACCATCGAATGGACCGAAGAGGATTTCTGGAACGACGCTGACCACACGTGCCGCTTCGAGCAGACTGAAGGTGACTATACCCGGTATGGCGGCACCTGGGAGTTCGGCGAGCTTGAGGGCGACACTGAGGTCGTGCTGACTGTCAACTATGAATATGATATCCCGCTGATCGGCAATCTGATCAAGGGCTTGCTGTTGAAGAAGATGCAGCAGAACTGCGACAGCATGCTGGCCGCCATAAAGGCCAAGGCGGAGCAATAGCGGCGGCCTCCCCGGCTATGCTCGAGTTGAAGCGACCTGTACGGAACCCAACTGTGCAGCAGCAACTTGAGCGGAGCCCACCTGCGCGACAGGAAGCTGCAGTACAGCAACCTGAGATACAGCGACCCATGTGAGGCAAATCTGCGTAGCACCGACCTGTGCATGCCTGATTACCGTGTGGGCGACGTGCCTGCTGGGTATGAGCATAATGAGGATGGTCGACCTGCAAAGGACACTTTGACATGACCCAATACTTCGCGTTGGTAGTGTTGGCTTTCTGCTGTGAGCTGCTGGACTCCGCCCTCGGTGGCGGGTACGGAACCATCATCGTCCCGATACTGTTGCTGGCCGGTTACCCCCGTGCCGAGGCCGTTGCCGCGATCCTGTTCTCGGAGACGCTGACGGGCTTTCTCGCCGCCCGTGAGCACCACCGCTTGGGCAATGCCGAGTTCAGGCCGACTACGCTTGAGACCAGGGCCGCCGTAATCATCGGCGTACTGGCGGCGCTCGGTTCGGTCGTCAGCGTTGTGTGTGCCCTTGAGATTGACAAGCGGCTCCTCAACGGCTACATCGGTCTGCTGATAGTTGGGATTGGCATCTACCTGATTGTGAAGCATTTCCGGCGCGTCGGTGAAGCCGGTCATGTGCAGACGTGGAAGCTCGCAGCGCTGGGGTTCTGGGCTGGCGCGAACAAGGGCGTGTCCGGCGGCGGGTTCGGCCCCCTGGTAACAGGCGCTCTGGCGGCGGCTGGTCTGACTAGACGCGCGATGGCGATTACCTCCCTCGCTGAAGGCATCACATCGCTGGCTGGTTTGGTCACGACCGCTCTCTGCGTCGGGTTGGGTGGGTTCAACTGGTCACTCACGTTGGTCCTGTCCTTCGGGGCGCTTTGCTCAGTCACGCTGGCCGCCTACATAGTACAGAGGCTGCCGCTAGACGTCCTACGTCCGCTGGTAGGGCTGGCCGTGATTGCATTGGGTCTTGCACTGGTCGTGAAGGTGCTAAAGTGAAGATCGAGGTGAATGAGATCCAAAGGCCGGAAGACGCAATTCTCCGGTTGGTGCGAGAGCGAATTGATGACGAACAGACCATGGCAGACGAGTTGGGGTGGACATGGACACGGTGCGGTGTTATCTGCACGACCCGGACAGCGCCGCGCGCGCCACTCGCATGACGTTGCCGCCGATGATCTTCTGTATGTCTTCGTCCGAATGGCCGCGTTGCACCAGTCCGATTGTGAAGGCCGGCCAGTTCGTCCATGCCAGACTCAGCACCTTGGTCGCATCTCTCCATTGTGGGTCCAGCAACGCGTCGTTCGGCGGCCAGAATGACCGCCAGGGCGTCCGCGCGGGGCCGCACGGCGGCACCTTGCGCTGCTCGGCCTCGCTCGCCGATGAACTGTGGGCCACATCGGTCCCAATGGCGACGTGGTCCGCGCCAAACGTCTTGACCGCATAGTCAATGTGGTCCAGGAATGCGTTGATGTCGCCGCTGCCTCCCAGGAACGCCGGAATGGCGCAGATCCCGATGTAGCCGCCGGTGTCGCAGATGGCGCGGATGACCCCGTCCGGCTTGCCCCGAGCGTGGGTATTGACTGCGCAGCAGACCGAATGGCTCGCCACCATCGGCTTCTGGGAAGTCTGCGCCGCCTCGAGGCTGGTCTGCCAGCCCGAGTGCGCGCAATCCACGATGACACCCACCCGGTTCATCTCCGCGATCGCCGACCGCCCGAAATCGCTCAGCCCTGCGTTGGCCGGCTCGGCGCACCCATCGCCGATCATGTTGCGCCGGTTATAGGTCAGGTGCATCATCCGCGCGCCAAGATGGAAGAAGATGCGCACGTAGCGGAGCTCTTCCTCCACGGTAACCCATTCCTCCGACAGCGGCACGCCGTTGCAGGAGAAGTACAGTGCCCGCCTGCCTTCCTGCTTGGCGGCCACTATGTCATCCGGCGTCACTGCCTTGCGCATCAGCTCCGGCATCATATCCGTGGCATAGGTGAAACGCGCCAATCGCTTGATCATTGTCTTTTGCGACTGCCCCTCCTCGCCGGCATTCTGGAAGATGCACGTAACCCCAGCCGCTTCCCACGCGGCTTCGAACTCCGCACGCTCGGTAGGATTGCTCACGTAGCGCGTCATGCCCATGTCCTCGCGCATGTCCTGTAGCTCGGCGTCGGAGGCTCCCGCCTCAATCGCCGCTCTCAGCGCATCACCATCCATGGCTGCACGCGGCGCAAATCCGTACGCATCGAAGACGATGCTGTTCGCGTGTAGCTCCATACCGTGCTCGATCTCGCTCTGGCTCGGTTTCAGAACGTCCAGAGCCACATCTCTCGCCTTCTGCATCTGCTCGTACATGGTAACCCCTCTCGGTATTCGTTCGGCGCCAACATGGCGTCAGTCCAGAAGACCCAGAACCGTCACCTCTATCGCCTTCTCATTCAGCGCCTGCTGCAATTCAGGCGGGCACAGCAGCGAATTGGTGCAGATTTCGGAGATGACGACGGTGCCGTCCTTGTAGATATCACCCCAACGCTCAACGAAGTACTGCCGCTGCCGGCCGGTGTAGCCCAGCGGCTTGATTTCCGGCAGCGGCTTGCCTCCGGGCATTGCCGCCCAGGCCTCGACGATCCGCTGCGCCCATGCCAACTCGCAATATTGCACTTCGGGTGGCTGTTTCTCGTACAGGCACGGCAGGATGGCCATGCAGTTGTGCACCATGCCGACGAACTCGGTCTGGTGCAGGCTCAACATGCGGTCCCACTTGCGGCGGCCGCGCAGCTCGAATATCCACTTGAACAGCGTCGAGCCATGATGTCGGTTCGGCTCAACGTACTCGTGCTCCGTTATCTGCTCGTACACGATGCCGTAGCGCAATGGCAGCGGGTGCTCTACCGTGTCATCCCACAGGTCAACACGCTTCCACATCTTGCCGTTTTCCGGGTCAATCCCCTGCATCCAGGCCCAGAGTTCCTCGTTGGTGTACTGGGTGCCATCCCAGGCATCAACCGGGGCTGTGGCGGTGCCAGCCGGATTGGCGTCCGGCATGAAGCATAGCTCCGTGCGCGCCAGTATCTCCTCGCGCGGCAGGCGCGTCGCCGTCCCCTCCAGGTCGCAACCGGTGAGCAGTTGGCTGACGAAGTTCATCTGCGCGGAGACGGGTGCCGGCTCGTGCGCGTGCGGCTTGAAGAACATCGCGGCGGGCTTGCTCTCAACCGCCTGATTCCGGTCGGTCACCGTCAAGGCCCAGACCGGCCGGCCGCCGTACTGGGGCTTCGACTCGGCCCTGACATACTCTGGGAACTGCTCGGCCCATTGCCGGACCAGGGCGTCAATGTCATCCGGACGCGAGATCCACTTGCCCATGGCCATCACTTCCACACGCGAACCCATGCGCAGGTTGAAGGTGTTGGTTGGAGGCTTCCCTGCAGGCCGCGACGCACCTCTTTCCGCAGGTGCCCCGCATCTGTGCCGCACAGGCCCGCGACGGCGGCAGGTTTGTCCGTTCGCGCTACGAAACACTAGGCGACAGAGCACAGCAAGAGGTGATTGCATGTACGACTCGACCGGCAAGACGGTTGTGACCAGGCAAGATATCGTGGACGGCCTGCGGCGCATCGGTATTCAGGCGGGGGACCTGGTACAGGTGCATAGTTCGCTGTCGGCATTCGGATACGTCGAGGGCGGAGCCGACACGGTAGTTGATGCGCTGCTGGAGGTCCTGGGACCGGAGGGTACGCTGATGGTGCCGACCTTCAACCACGGAAGCGCCGACATCTACGACATCAAGACCACGCCCTCGAAAAACGGCGCGGTTACCGAGGCAGTACGGAAGCGCCCCGAGGCACGGCGCAGCATGCACCCGACTCATCCCTATGGCGCGATCGGATACCTGGCCGACCAGCTCGTCAGCGGGCACCTGGAAGCCGGCACATTCAGCCATGAATCGCCTTTGGGCAAGCTGGCAATATGGGGAGGGTACGTGCTGCTGCTGGGTGCCGGCATGAACTCCAACACCGCCGCACACCTGGGAGAGGTGATGGCCAAATGTCACTGCCTGACGCCGTGGGGGCAGATGCGGAGAATCATTGACCCCTGGGGACGTGTGGTTGAGGTGTCGAGCGGCTTCTGGCGCGGCGGCCCCTGTCTGATAGAGTGGGACGCGCTCGAGGGCCACATGCGCGCTCGCGGCCTCATCAAGGACGACAGGATCGGTGACGCCGCTATCCACCTGATGCGCGCCGCGGATGTCGTCGGCGGCGCTTTCCACCTCGCCCAGATGCTGTGCCCGACGTGTCCGACCCGCATCAAGCAGCCGGAGCCGGAGGGACAATGATGGACAGGGCCGGAGCGCAGGAGGCATATCAGCGCGGGCTGGATCAGATGGACATGAACCAGTTCGACCCGGCAATCGCCAGCTTCAGCCTCGCCGTCGGCCGCGATCCCGATTGCGTCGAGGCTTACATGGCCCGGGGCACCGTCTTCATGAAGAAGGGCTCCCACGATCAAGCCATCGCCGACTTCGACAGGGCTGACCGGCTGAGTCCGGGCGTGCGCAATGTCTATGCGTTGCGGGGGGCGGCGTATCGGGCTCTGGGCAGACTGACCGAAGCGGCTGCCGACTACGCCCGCGCGGTGAAGCAGTATCCCGACAATGCCCACTACCGCGACCTGTATGAGCAGGTGCGCGGGGAGCTGGAGGAGGGAAACGACCGGCCGCCATAATCCGGCTGCATAGACGCTACCTCGGCTCGTTACTCAATGCGGAAGTCCACCACGCGCGGCGGCGGGATTTGGCGTCGGCGAATAAACGGCTGCGCCAGCTTGTACCCGGCCAGGAAGCCGCCGACGTGGGCCATGAACGCAATGCCGGCCCCTCCGCCGATGGAGCCGACGGCCGATAGCAGTTGAAAAATGAACCAGATGCCGATGAACAGCGTCGCCGGTAGGTCCACGATTGTGAAGATGATGAATATCGGCACCAGCGCGCGGATCGAGGCGCCCTTGAACATCACGAAGTAGGCGCCCAGCACCCCCGCTATCGCTCCGCTGGCCCCCACCATCGGTATGTCGCCGAAGAGCACCCAGATGCTGTGAGCGAGTGTGGCGACAATGCCGCATAGCAAGTAGAAGACCAGGTAACGGCCGTGCCCCATGCGGTCCTCCACGTTATCACCGAAGACCCACAGGAACAGCATGTTGAACACCAGGTGAAGCAGCCCGCCGTGCATGAACATCGCCGTGAAGCCCGAAAGCAATATCGTCTGAATTCCATATTGGGACCAGGCAGCGGGGCTAATCAGATGCGCGGGCACGAACGCCCAATCCATCAACTGGTCGGCGGTGCTGAGCTGCAGAATGTACACCATCGCGCAGACGCTGATGATGCCGATGTTGACATACGGCACGGATCGGGACTTGATGTTGTCGCGCAGTGGTATCATCGTCTGCTCACAGGGGATTCTCCCCGGCTGTCTGCCGTCTCTCTCCTCACTACAACGGCTCCGGGGCGTCCACCGTTCCCGGTTCCGGAGGGGGCTGCAGCTTCGTTGACTTGCCGGAAACCCCTGTGCTATAGTGGTTCCGGCGAGCTGCAGCGCCAGGACAGCCGGCATATGGGTCTGAAAGAGGTGCTCGTGCCGATGCAGAGATTGATGGCGTGCGGGGCCATTATAGCACTTATTGCCGTGTGTGTAAGCGTCAGCGCGGATACGGTGCAGGTTTCGGCAGGCACCGAGTTCGGCATCACCATAGATGCAACTGACCCGGTGGTGCGGGTCGGCTCTTCCGCCGCCGTTCGCGGCCGAATCGTGCTGCAGCCGTCTGACTCCGTCGAGGCGCCCCTCACCAACTTCGTCATTGACGACGCCGTCAAGTTGATGACCGACATCCGGATGCCCCAGTATGCCCTCGACACGACCGCCCTTGATGACGGCGTCCACGAGGTGCGCATTGACTACACCGATGGTCAAGTACTGCTGGCGTCAACTGGCGCGATACCCCTGCACATCTATAACACCACTCACCAGGCGGTTTTCAGGCAGATCGGCCTCGGCAGCCCCAATTTCTTCAAGGTCCAGCGCAAGGTATTGCTCCACGAGATCGTGTGGTTCAACGAGCGCGAAGCTGACCTTGAGAAGCACGGCTTCATCAGCAACCGGCGCGTGTACATCACCCTCACCGACCTGATGCGGCACATCGGCGGCGGTATCATTTGGGGGCCGAGCGAGAATTACATAGAGGTCCATCGCAACGACATGGTTGTCAGGGTGATCCCCGGCAGTTCGCGAATCTACGTTGACGGCAGGAGGCAGAGCCTGGGCCGGTCGGCCATCCGCATGGAGAACCGGACCTATGTGCCCCTGCGACGGATGTGCCAGCTCTTCGGCATCGGCGTTGACTGGAACAGGATCGAGAACCGGGCACTGGTCAGCTTCGCCCAATAGCCATACACAACACATCTAGTGGGGCCGACATGACCAGCATTGCGACGCAGGAAAGAGCCCCTCGACCATAGCAGAAGTCCCCTGGCCTGCCGGAAGCGCCACTTCCGGGTGGCGAGGGGATTTCCCATTCCAGCATCAAGCACGGGGCCAACCATCCCGATGGCACATGGCAGACCCGATACCGTCGAAGCCGCTGATCTCGGGTACCTACGGCGCTTGTATGCCGACCCGAGCGCTACCCATCGTGCCCGGCGTCTCACAGCGGCGCTGTTGTGTGCGGCCGTTGCTGTGACCATTGTGCTTCTAGCGGCTGCTCACAGCCGGCGCGTCACAGTCAACGGCCAGGGCGTGCCGATGTTGGGCCGCCTCACCGTGACCGACTGCGCCAGACGCCTCGACGTTCCTCTGCAGCCGGGGGACCTTGTTGACGTTTCAGGAGCGGTGCTGCAGACGGGCGGTGGCAGGCCGCCGGTTTTTCGCGTCAACAATGCGCTCGCCTCCGCAGACCAACGCGTGCATTGCGGCGACATCGTCGAGATCGCCCCGGCCGGCGACCTCACCGAGCCCGTCCAGCAGACGGCCCGCTTCATCACACCCGTCGCTGTAACCACCAAAGGCCCGAAACCGATGCCGTGGCTCACGGAGACGGGCGTCGGCGGCATCAAGTATGTCTATCGCGGCGAAATCAGCGGCAAGGTGCAGGCAGTGCAACTGGCGGCCGTGACACCCGCGCACGGTGGTATTGCCGGCAGACCCAAGCGGGTGGCTTTGACCTTTGACGACGGGCCCAGCGCCCACTACACGCCCCAGATACTCAAGATTCTCGCCGAGCACAAGGCGCGGGCGACATTCTTCGTGCTGGGCTGCTGGGCCGCGAAGTACCCGCAGCTAGTAAAGGACATCGTGGCCGGCGGCAACGAGGTCGGCTGTCACACCTGGTCGCACCCCAACTGTACTAACTTGTCTGCCGATGCGCTTCGCGGCCAAGTGCGACGCTGGGAGGCGGTGGTCAACCCGCTCGTCGGCGGCCAGGTGCGCTACTTCCGGCCGCCCTATGGTGCAGTCAATGCTCGCGTGCGGCAAGTCGTGAACGGCATGGGCTATTCGGTAGTGCTGTGGTCCGGCGACACGAACGACTGGCGGCGGCCGGGGTCCAACGCCATCTACAGCCGCGCGATGGCTGCGGCGCGCGATGGAGCCAACATCCTGATGCATGACGGCGGCGGGCCCCGCGACCAGACAGCGGCGGCGGTGAAGCGGCTGGTCCCCGACCTGCAGGCCAGAGGCTATCAACTCGTCACCCTGTCGGAACTGCACGGCACCGCCGAGCCGTGGGCGGGCGAGTTCATCATCCACACCGAAACCGGAGACCTGAAACTGACGCCCGGCGACAAGCGGCTGACGGTCATGATCAATGGCCGGCGCGCCGAACTGCCGATTACGCCTGTGGAGATCGAGGGACAGTTGCTACTCCCCGCGCGCCCGCCCCTCGACATGCTCGGCTGCACAGTCCGCTACGACAAGTCGGCCCAGCACCTGCACATTGGTGCTCCCACATTGAGCCTGGAGATGGACCTGAACCGCAGCATGATGCAGCTTGGGTCCGAGGAGGTCTGGATGGCCGTCCCGCCCGTCCTCTACAAGGGCTACAGCATGGTGCCTCTGTGGATATTGATGGACTACTGCGGCGCGGACGCCACCTATGACCCGATGACGAAGACGCTCTATCTGAGCAGCAAGTACGGCTCTTCGGCGCGTCCGGTTCGCGGAAGCGATCGATACAGCGTCGCCTTGGGCCGCGCCCCGCACATCAACATCTCGGAAGATACGTTGTGGCACGAGAAGCTGGCCCGCACCTTCTAGGGTCCCTCGCTCGTCGGCCCCATTGCCTGCCGCAGCGCCTAGAAATCACCCGTTGCGGGGCTCAAGTGGCGCATGTGGCATGTGTCATTGAGGCATTCCAGCACCCAGATTCCGGCGCCGAAGCTGAGGCGATTGATGCAGGCCGTGTCCTGCTTGATCTGCCAGAAACGCGAGGTGCCCAGTCCCAGCGTGCGGCAGACCAGCACCTTATTGACGACCCGGTGAGCGATGACGGCGATTGTCTGTCCCGCGCAGTCGCTGACCAGTTGTTCGAGTGCGGCGAATGCGCGGTCGGCGACAGTGTCAAGGTCTTCTCCCTCCGGGAAAAAGACAGCGTCCGGGGCTGACTGCCAGGTGGCGAAGAGCTCGGGATATCGTGCCTGCGCCTCCGCAACCTGTAGCCCCTGCCACCGGCCGAAGTCAATGTCAATGAAGGCCGGCTCCTCGATGGCGGGCAGGGCGTGACGCTCTGCAACGGTTTGAGCAGTCATGAGCGCTCGCGCCAGCGGGCTGGTAACGACTCGTGAGATCGGCTCCTGCTCGAGGGCCGCGGCCGCCGCCTCGGCCTGTTGCAGACCGACTGCGTCCAGGGGCATGTCAGTCCGGCCGCGAAAGACCTCCTCCCTGTTCCATGCCGTCTGGCCGTGGCGAACGAGGATGATCCTGGTTTGCATGGCACCTCACCTCTTGCCGGTTCGTGTCCCGTTGCGTTAGGTCCAACTCCAGTTGGTGACTTCCCCGGTGGTGCCCATTATATCCGCAATCCGCCGATTGGGCGAGATGGCTGTTTCACTGCAAGGTCTGGCGGCCCCGGAAAGCGAAATGGTGATGAGGCTTTGACATGCCAGGGAGACGCATAGCATGGCGACCTTGAAGTGGGGAATCGTCGGATGCGGCGACATCGCCAACAAATCCATTGCGCCGGCGCTGGTCGCCGACGAGCATAGCAAGCTGGTGGCGTTCTTCTCGCACAGCCTGGAGCGTGCCGAGGAGATGCGCGACCGCTTCGGCGTAGAAGCCGCCTATGACGACCTCGACGCCTTACTCAATGACGACCGCATCGAGGCCGTCTACCTGTCTTCGCCGGTGCACCGGCATTGTCCGGAGGCGGTGGCCGCAGCCGAAGCCGGCAAGCACGTGCTGTGCGAGAAGCCGATGGCGCTGTCCGCCGATGACTGCCGCCGGATGATCCAGGCGGCCCGGAGCAATGGTGTGCATCTGGCGGTGGCCTATTTCCGCCGCTTCTGGCCGAAGGCTCGCAGGATGAAGAGGCTCATTCGCGACGGCAGCATCGGGCGGCCGGTGAGTGCCCGCATCCGCCTGGGCGGCCTATATGATCCCTCGCCACAAGACCCCAAGCACTGGCGCGTGCGGCTGGCCGAAGGCGGCGGTGGAGCGCTGCAGGACGTGGGCAGTCACCGGCTCGACTTGATGTGCTACCTGCTCGGCGAACCGCGCCGCGTGGCTGGCATGGCCGACACGCTGACAATGGACTATGAGGTCGCCGACACAGAGACGCTCATCTGCCGGTTTGCCAACGGCGCGCACCTGGTGTGTGAAACGTACTGGAACCTGCCACGGCCGCTGGATGAGTTCGAGATCCGAGGCAGCGAAGGTTCGCTGATGGCGACTCCCTTCGATGCCGGCCCGGTTCTGCTGCTGGACCGCTACGAGAAGATCGAGGAGCTTGAGGTCCCGCCGCCGGAGGGGATCAGGCACCAAGCTCTCATCGAGGACTTCTCCGAGGCCATCGCCGAGGGGCGCGCACCTGGCTTCGACGGCCATGACGGCATGTTTGCCACGGCCGTCATCGCGGCTGCTTACCGCAGTTGGCAAACCGGGCGCTGGGAGGATGTGCTCTAGCGCGCGTCGGTGTGGTCTCAAACCGGCGTTTCGTCGTCCTCATACCCCAGCAGACTGCACTGCAGGGCATTGCCCAGTTCGCGTATCCGGGCGGAGTCCGTCGGACTGCCGGCCCGCACCAGGCCCTGCATCAGCGCCATCTGTGCCGCCTTCCCGGCAAGTTCCCGCCTGCCTGTGTGCAGGCCGTGCAGGATCGCCTTGATGGCCGGGCAGTCAACATTCAGGTGGATGATGCGCGACTGCGTGGTGGTGGATCGTGCCGACACTGCCCGCTGCATCGCCGACCGGGCCTCGGCGGGCATGGCGCCTGTAATCTGGCTGAGCAGGAACAGCTGCTCCAGTTCCGGCTTCATCGGGTCATTGCGCGCGGGCGAGACGATCACCGCCATTGACGAAGGCTCAAAGCGCGCGGTGTGGACGGTCATCGGCGCGGCTAAGTCGCTGAACAGCTCCACCAGCGGCTGGTACTTGGCATCCGAGATGTCCTCCAGGAAACGCGCTTCTGTTTCCTCCATGCCAGCAAGCTCCACGGTCGGGTTCAGGCGCACGTACTTCTCCAGAATGGCCTCATCCAGACCTTCGCTGGCATCAATGATAGGCAAGCGGTGCTCGCGGAACACGGTCCACGCCGACTCCAGCGGCACCGACTGGTAGCGAATCCTGGCCTCCCCGGTTGCCTGCGTGACCTCTGAGAGGTATTCGGCAAGAGTCTGGCGGCCTGAGGTGGTTGTGAAAAGCAGATGGTCGGCGACGAGCTCGAACAGGTCGTCATTCTCCAGCGCTGCCAGCTTGAGCAGATGGTCGTGGCGCTGGGCCACTGCGGTGAAGCGCTCGGGGTGTTCGGTGAGGATCTGTCTGAATGCGTCAAGCAGCACTTCCTCCAGCACCGTCGGCAGGTAAAAGCCGCCGGCGCGGTCGTCGGTCTCGCTACAGAGCCGCTCCACAGGAACGTTGCTATCCATGATGCCGAGGACGAATCTGGCCCAACGTGGCAGCAGTCCGCCTTGCTGCTGAACCGCCAACATGCGCCGCCAGTAAACGTCCACGCACCCCAGGTGCTCGTCAAGCAGCGCCAGCGGCCGCCCGGGCACCCACAGCACGCCGCGTATCTCCACCTCGGGACGCTGTATGTGCAGGGGAATCACCAGCAGGGGCGTCGGCATGTGCGGCCGGCGACTGCGCAGGAAGGCGGCATAGTCGGCCACAGGGGCGCCGTCCTGGTACCACGGCGACGACATCGTGTTAATCTGGCGGCCCTGCCAGAATATCGGGAACTGCAGGTAATCGCCGTAGAGCTGCGCCAGTTGCGGCACCCTTTCAGGATCGCACAGGTGCGCATGCTCCGGCTTCAGCCGTATGCGAACCGAGGTGCCGGGCGTGCCGACTTCCCCCTTGTCCAGCCTGTAGTGGTCTCCGCCATAGTAGTGCAGCCGACAGGGAGTGCTGCCCGGCTTGTGAGAAAGCGTCTCGATCACCACATCATCCGCGAACGGCAACGCGTGCAGAAGCATGATGACGAACAGGCGCATGTACTCGTCGTCGGTTCCGGGTTCTCGTTGCCTCTGCAAGCGAGGCGTTTCCTGTGCCACGATCTCGGCGATGTGGCCGAAGTACTTGTGCAGTTCCTCCTCCGTGAACCCCACGCCATCGTCTTTGACCACGAGCATCCGCTGCTGCAGATCAACGGCGATCTCAATGCCGAGGGCCAGCTCGGACGGGCTGATGCCCTGCTTGGCCGCTACTTCAGCGCGCCGCACGTTGGCGTTTGAGGCGTTCCTCAGCAGCGCCCGCAGGGCGACGGTCTCGTCGGCGTTCACGGCGCTTCCCATGAGCCTTGTAATCGTTTCGAGGGGGTAGCCGATTGGGTAGACATTGTCTTCAGACATTATCATTCTCCGGCGGCAGTGCTCCGATCCACCACTCCCATAGCCTCTGCATCAGCAACTGGCGGTATTCACCTACGGCACGCGCAAGTTGGTCCCAAACCCAGGAAGTCGTGCCCGAGGGCTCGATGATCTGAGCAGGCTCCCAGAAGGCGGCTTCGGCAGTCGGCCACGTGTCGAGGTAAACCACGCTACCCGTCCCCCGCTCCTCGCAGATTGCTCTCCAGCATCGCCGCACCCTCTCCCAGTCGCCGTTCTCCGCCATGTCGCCTCCGGGTATTGGGCGCAATGCCACCAGGAAGCACTTGTGCTCGTCGAGGTCCTCCAGCAGATGCACGCCTTGGGGCCAGTCGGCGCTACATTCGTCAGGCAGTGGCAGGTCCTGCGCCCGAATTCCGAGAGAGCGCAGCCCTCCGCGCAACAGCTCGGCGCAATCCAGCCCTCCGGGGAACGACGCCATGGCCTGCGACTCGGTCAGCAACTGTCGAAAGTGGAACCGCAATATCCGGCGCACCGCCGCGGCCGACGCCGAAGCCAGGTCCCGCTCCAACTGCGTCAGGTGGGCGCCATCCTCCTCGGCAATGCACTGCACCGCCGCCAGCCGGGGCGGCCATTGGCTGATGTTGAATACCGCGCTGCAGACGCCCCGGTCCTCGAACGCAATCGGCTCCACGGCTCTGCACAGGGCAAGCCGGACGCGTGCTGTGGCTTGCTGCTGCTCAATGGTCACCCACAGCGGCTCGGCGCGCGGGGCGTGGAGCAGGCGGCCGCGCGAAGGCGCCGGCGTGATCGTCCCAGTATCCTGTGTCTGCCGCAGCACCCACACCCAGTCCAGCCCTGGCGGCGCTGCCGGTGGCATGCCTGCCTCCCCTCCGGCAGGCGCAGGCGCCATGTCGAGCACTGTCTTCAACTGATCCGCCACTGCTGCAGAGGCCGTGTACGTTTGCAGTGTCCGGTCTCTGGCATGGCGTACCAGTCGCTGCTGCTTGTCCCTGTTCTGTCGCAGGCGCGCGATGTGCTGCCGGCCGATGCTGGTCAGGCGGCTGTGGATTCCCGCTACCGCAGCAGGGATGTTCTCTGCAAGCTGGAACACCGCCGGGTCCTCGAAAATGCCACGCGCGACGGCGATGGCGTCAGCCGCAGCCAGTATTCCCTCGACGCCGGGATCTCCGGGCCTGATTCTCGGAACGTCCTCGTCCTTGCGCAGATACAGCGCGGGAGACAGCACATCAGCGGTCCCTGCTTCGCCACTCTCGCACATCGCCACGCGGGCGTGGCGGACCGCCTCATCAACGCCCCGACCCACACCCAGAGCACTATAGAACTGCTCGACGAATGGCAGCACGCAGGTGTCAGGCGACGCCATCCCCTGGAAGCAGATTGTGGCCGGTATCGGCAGCATCTTCATCAGCGACCACGCCAGCCCGCAACTGCCTCCCTCCTGCTGTTGGGCGCTCATCACCACCAACTGCAGTTCGGACCAGTCGCCGGCACTCATCATCTCCGCAAAGCGCAAGGCCGTAATCGGCCCGTCCTGCAGTGGCAGTTGCAGCTCGTCCTGAGACCGGCCGGCGATGAGGTGCAGCACTTGCACATTGGCCTCTCCCAGCCGGATAAGCAATTGCGCCAAACGGTCCGATGTCAGTGCATACTCAGTATCGAGCACCTCGAGAGTGGGCAACTGACGGCGAACAATGGCATCGTATTCCCGCGAGGCGTCACGTTGCCCCGGCAGCAGGTGGCGGGGAATGAGGGAGACCGGTGCCACCCTCCACGAACCTACCGGCGGCGGATATCTGCCCATCGAACGAGATAGCGGGGCCTCGCACGCGTCCACTTCACGGTACACAGCCGGCGCGTTACGGCACTCACCCAGCAGCGCCTCCACCGGCAGGTCCGGGAACCTGATGGCCGCGTCACCCTCCATCCGCCAGACCACTCGCGGGGGCAGGTACGCCGATTCCTCCAGGCCGCTCCGATACAGCCGCGCCGCCTCTCGATTGTCTCCCCACAGCCATTGTGTGAAGATGTCCTCCGCCGCGTCGGGCATCAGCAGCGGCGTTTGCTCAAGCAGGGCCGCGAACGTCATGTCCAGGGGCCTGAGCCCAAGGTCCACCTCCGTCTTGCCGACCTGCATGAGCAGACGGGCACTGACAGGGGTTATGTCCCCGACCTCGAGGGACGGCGCGGTGTCGTTGCGGGCCGCGCGTCCGGTCTCAGGGCCCAAGGCCCCGTTCCCAACGCAGATTATGAACCGGACGTCATCAACCATCTTCTCTTTCTCTCAATCGAGCAGCCGTTCAATGCCCGTCGGCCATCTCAACTCCGCCGCATCCTGGAACAAGTTCTGCACCATGGCATAGTTCTCCTGTCGCGGCTGGCACCCTTTTCTTGGCACAGGCGGTAGCCTCGGTTATAATAGCAGACTGCGCACACCTCGGGTCGGACGATCCGTGCCAGGACTCAGGAAGGATAGCCGTATATGGACAGGTCGTATTACCTGGGGATAGACGTTGCCTCGGTAAGTGTGGACATGGCAGTCATTGACGTCGAGACCCTCGACGTGGTCCAGGCTGACTACCTGCGCCACAACGGCAGGCCGATGCAGGTGGCTGCCGCCGCCATCGGCGACATGGTCAATCGGTACGGCGACCAGAACCTGCGAGGCATGGTCGCAACCGGCTCGGGCGGACGTGTCGTTGCCAGGGTGCTCGGTGTCGCCTTCGTCAACGAGGTGGTTGCCCAGGCCGCAGCGACGATGCGGCTGTACCCGGAAGTCAATACCGTCATCGAAATCGGCGGAGACGACTCCAAGCTCATCTTCCTCAAGCCGCCGGGCGCGGACGGCAAGCGTGAAATCGCCGACTTCGCGATGAACACGCTATGCGCTGCCGGAACCGGCAGCTTCCTCGACAAACAGGCATCGCGGCTCGGCCTCACTATCGAGCAGTTCGGCGAGTTGGGTGCTCAGGTGGACGATCCGCCACGCGTTGCAGGCCGCTGCAGCGTGTTCGCCAAGAGCGACATGATACACCTGCAGCAGAAGGGCACGCCGACGCGCGAGATCGTCGCCGGCGTCTGCCATGCGCTGGTCCGCAACTTCAAGAGCACTGTGGCCGCCGCTGCTGATCTGCTCCCTCCCATCTCCTTCCAGGGCGGCGTCGCGGCCAACCCGGGCATAATCAAGGCTATGCGCAAGGTCCTCGAGCTTGAGCAGAGCCAGCTTGTCGTGCCTCGGCATTTCGGCTGCATGGGCGCTATCGGCGCGGTATTCAAGGCCGCCGAGGCCCGTGACATCGCCATGCCGCGTCTCAACGAACTCGCCGAATTGGCCGCATACGAGGAGATCGGGGAGAAGGCGCCGCTCCAGCCTCTGGCCATCGAGCAGTCTGTCATCATGCCCTCCGAGATTCACAGGCCCGATCCACCCCCACCTGGCGAGAGGATTCCCGCATACCTGGGCGTGGACGTAGGCTCGATTTCCACCAACCTCGTCGTCATTGACCGCGAAGGCCGCATGTTGTCCAAGTGCTATCTGATGACCGCCGGCGAGCCGATTGACGCGGTGCGCAGAGGCCTGAAGCTGATGGGCGACGAGGTCGGCGACATCGTGGACATCAGGGGCGCGTGCACCACCGGCTCCGGCCGCTATCTGACCGGTGATTTCGTCGGCGCGGACGTGGTGCGAAATGAGATTACGGCACATGCGCGCGGTGCCCTGGCTACCGATCCGGAGGTTGACACGATTTTCGAGATCGGCGGCCAGGACTCCAAGTATATCAGCCTGCGCAACGGCCATGTCGTTGACTTCACCATGAACAAGGTCTGTGCCGCCGGCACCGGCTCATTCCTCGAAGAGCAGGCCGAGAAGCTGGGCATCAGCATCGAGAAGGAGTTCGCCAGACTGGCCCTGGAGGCCGCCACTCCCCGCGACCTGGGAGAGCGCTGCACGGTCTTCATGGAGACCGAAATGGTCAAGCACCAGCAGGCCGGCACGACCACCGGCGAGTTGGTCAGCGGCCTGGCGTATTCCATTGTCACCAACTACCTCAACCAGGTGGTCGCCAAGAAGCCGGTCGGCAACCGCATATTCTTCCAGGGTGGCACCGCCTTCAACGAAGCCGTGGTAGCGGCCTTTGAGAAGGTCACCGGCAAGCCGATCATCGTCCCGCCCCACAAGGAAGTGCTGGGAGCCTACGGCTGCGCGATCATCGCCATGGAGAACGACACCGGCCAGGGCAGCAAGTTCGGCGGCTTTGACCTTTCAGAGCGCGGCTACCGGGTCGAGACATTCATCTGCAAGGACTGCCCCAACAATTGTGAAATCAACAAGGTGACCATCGAGGGCAGGGACCCGCTTTTCTATGGCAGCCGCTGCGGCAAGTATGATGTGGATAAGACCAAGCAGCGGAAGTCCGATCTGCCTGACCTCTTCACCGAGCGAGAGAAGATGCTACTGCACTCGTACGCCGGCAGCCCGAATATCCCCGAGGACGCGCCGAGGGTGGGGGTGCCGCGAGCTCTGCTTTACCACGACCTGTACCCATTCTGGCATGCGCTACTCAGTGAGCTGGGCTGCAGTATCGTCCTCTCCGACCGCACTAACAAGAAGATCATCCACGAGGGCGCGGAGCGTTCGGTCGCAGAGACTTGCTTCCCTGTCAAGATCGCGCTAGGACATATCTACAACCTCGTCCGCGACAAGGGAGTTGACTACGTCTTCCTGCCCAGTGTCATCAACCTGCGCAAGAAAGCCGAGGGGATGACGGACAGCTTCGTGTGCCCGTATTCCCAGAGCATGCCCTATACGACGCGAGCGGCCGTGGACTACGACGCCTACGGGGTGGAGGTACTCGACCCGAAAGTCTATTTCCAGTACGGTCACCGGCACCGCATGAAGGCGTTCGCCGACATGGCTGGGAAGCTGGGCAAGTCGCGAGCGGACCTGAGCAGAGCACTAAAGGCCGCTCAGGAAGCCCTGGACCGGTTCCAGGAAGGGACCAAGGAGAGGGGCAAGCAGGTTCTTGCAGAGCTGCCGCCTGACAGCTACGCCCTCGTCATCGTAAGCCGCTCCTATAACGGCTGTGACCCGGGAGCCAATCTGGAGATCCCCAAGAAGCTGCGTGAGATGGGCGTGCTCCCGATACCCTTGGACTTCCTGCCGCTCGATGAAGTCCAGTTGCCGAAAGACTGGTGGAACATGTACTGGCGCTACGGCCAGCACATCATGTCCGCCGCAGAGATAATCGCCACCGATGACCGCCTCTACCCCGTGTATATCACCAACTTCGGCTGCGGTCCGGATTCGTTCATAACCCAGTTTTTCCAGCAACGACTAGGCACCAAGCCATGCCTCGTCATCGAGGTGGACGAACATTCCGCCGATGCGGGCATGATTACCCGCTGTGAGGCGTTCCTCGACAGCATCGAGGCCACGCGCGGAGGCGGCTACCAGCCCGGCCCCCACCTCCGCCCGCTCACCTTCGACAAGAGCACTCAGCGCACGATGCTGATCCCCAACATGAGCATCCACGCCTACGCTCTCAAGGCGGCTTTTGAGGCGTGTGGCGTGCCAGCCGCAGTCCTCCCCGAACCCGACGAGGAGACCCTCCTTCACGGCCGCCGCTGGACATCCGGCAAGGAATGTTTCCCCTGCGTGGTGACTACCGGCGACATGGTCAAATTCGTCAGCCGTCCGGACTTCGACCGCGACAGGTATGCCTTCTTCATGGGCGGCTCGGGCGGCCCCTGTCGCTTCGGCCAGTACAACGCCCTGCAACGGATGGTGCTCGATGAGTTGGGCTATGAGGACGTGCCGATCTACGCCCCCAACCAGGCCGGCAAGTTTTTCGGCGATACGGGCCTCATCGGCAAGAAGTTCCTCCTGCTCGGATGGCAGGGGATTGTCGCCATGGACATGCTCTACAAGGCCCGGCTGGAGCTGAAGCCGTACGAGGTTCACGCGGGCGAGACCGAGCAAGCCATTCTCGAGGCCCGCGACAGCTTGGTTGATGCCATCGCCAACGGCAAGGATCCGATACCCGTGCTGGAGCAGGCCGTCGAACGGCTCTCGCAGATTGAACTGGGCCGCTCCGAGCCGAAGCCCGTCATCGGCGTGACCGGCGAGTTCTACGTTCGCTTCAATGACTTCTCCAACCAGAATGTCATCGAGCAAATCGAGGCGCTGGGCGGTGAGGTCTGGATCGCGCCCGCCTTCGAATGGTTCCTTTACCGCAACTTCAGGCGCGGGATGCGCGCCACACTCGACAGCAACTGGCTGCTGAGGCTGAAGAATACTCTCATGGACAAGGTCATGCGCAGGGACGAACACCGCTTCGCCGCACCATTCACCCGCCTGCTGCGGAACGCCCTTGAGCCGTCCAGCGCGGATGTCCTGGAGATGGCCGGCCCCTATGTCCACCACAGCTTCGAGGGCGAGGCCGTCATGACCATCGGCAAGGCCATTGACTTCGCCGACAAGGGGCTGTCCGGGGTCGTCTCGATAATGCCGTTCACGTGCATGCCCGGCACAATATCCCACGCCGTCATGCGGCTTGTCAGGGATGACAAGAGCGGCATTCCCACACTGAACATGGTTTACGACGGGGCGGAGCAGTCCACGGCACTGACCCGCCTTGAAGCATTCATGTACAGCGCCCGGGAGTTCATGAAGAACAGGTCAACGGACCTGCGAGATCAGGCTGCGGGACACTAACTGACCGGACCATTAGGCCGCGGCCTTCTGGCAGGCCGCCTGGTATAGCTCCTGATAGCGCCTCGCCGAGGCGGTCCAGGAGTAGTCACAGGCGAAAGCGTTCGCCATTAGCCGCCGCCAGCGCTGCGAATCCCTGTATGCATCCAGAGCTTGCTTCAGAGCGCCCCGGAGCGCCTCCGTCGAATACTCCTCGAAGCTGAAGCCGTTGGTCGCCGCGCCGGTTGCATGAACGGTGTCCGCCAGCCCGCCGGTGCTGCGCACAATCGGCACCGTCCCGTAGGCCAGTGCGATCATCTGTCCCAGGCCGCACGGCTCATACCGCGACGGCATCAGGAACATATCGGCTCCAGCATAGATCTTCCGCGCCAGTGCGTCCGAGAACTCCAGCCGCGCCCCAATGTTCTCATGCGTCCGGGAGGCTTCTGAGAACAGCGCCTCTAGCTGCGGGTCCCCGGTGCCCAGCAGCACAAGCTGGAAGCGGCTCGTGTCGTCCAGCAGTTCAGCCACCAGGTCAAGCCCCTTCTGCGCATCCAGTCGAGTGACCATGCTGATGAGGGGGATGTCGGGGTTCTGCGGCAGGCCGAACTCGCCCTGTAGGTCGGCCTTACACGCGGCCTTGCCGCTGATGTCATCGGCGTCGTACTGCGCGGCGATGTGCCCGTCATTGCGCGGCGACCAGAGATCATAGTCAATGCCATTGACGACGCCCCACATGTCGTTTCCGCGTTGTGCAATCAGGTCGGCAACGCCCTCGCCGGTGGCTTCATTTGCAGTCTCTTCAGCGTACTTCTCGCTCACCGTGTTGATAACATCGGCGAACCCCAGTCCCACCCTTGCCAGGTTCAGCGGGCCACCAAGGAGCAGCCTATGCACCCGCGGCTCGCCTAGGTCCAGCCCCACGTCGTCGAGGTAGTCCTGCGGGAAGGTGCCCTGATATGCGCCGCCGAGGTTGTGGGCGGTGAACACGGTGGCATAATGCAGACCCCGTAGCTTGCAGTACGCGGCAATCAGCGCGGTGTGCCAGTCATTCAGGTGAATCACATCGGGTTCGAAACCCAGCGCCGGAGCGGCGGCGAGTGCGGCCCGGCAGAAGAAGCACAGACGCTGCGCGTTGTCCGCGTAAACCCCGCTCGGCGATCCGTATACGCCCTCGCGGTCGAAGTACTCGTTATGTTCGACGAAATAGACGGGCACATTGCTGTCCGGCAGATACGACATGTCAATGGCGCACCCGCTCTCGCACGCAGGCATCAGCACCGGCAACGACTCCACCACCCGTTGCATGTCGCCGGCCCGCAGGCGAACCGTTCTGTATTTGGGCATGATGACTCTGATGTCCGTCCCGAGCTTTGCCAGCGCGCGGGGCAGGCTGCCTGCCACGTCCGCCAATCCTCCCACCTTGGCAAAGGGGTCCACTTCCGCAGAGACGAGCAGCACCTTCATCTTCTCAACCTCTCAACGCGGCGATGTTCGCCAAACACGACGCGGCCGCCGGCGGCTTCCCGACCATGGCCGATGCTCATGCCGCCGATCCCGCCCACTCGACGCTGGGCGGTCACACGCGATCCGCTATGCTCTCCTTCGCGGCGCACGGCGGCTCGATGCCGCGCTTCTTGAGCGCCTCGGCGACCTGGTTCTTCAAACCGGAAAGGTCCGAGGATTTCACCACATAGGCGTCGGCGGCCCAGGTCATGAAGTCGTCCTTGTAGCTGGAGTAGGCCGTGTTGAGCACGACCGGCATCTTGTTGTCAACATTCAGAATCCTGCAGAGTGTCTCCACGCCGTCCATGCCCGGCATCGCGATGTCCAGCACCACCACGTCAATCCCACCCGCCGTGACCATCTCGATGGCCTCCTGCCCCGAGCCGGCCTGCACCACCTCGTATCCCTCGTAGCTGAGCTCCTCCTCGTACAACAGCCGCTGATTCCGATCATCATCGGTGATAAGCACAGTTGCCATGCGATCACTCTCCTTGTGGCCCCCGGGCAGCCCGGACGGCGCTTTCGTTCATTTCTCGGTGCTCTGCGTCCCCAACCGGCGCGACGCCGACTGTCTCCAGTTGGTGAGAGTCTGTCGGGAATACCAGGCTGAAGGTCGTTCCCTGGCCCGGCTGGCTGTCCACCAGCATCTCCGCGCCATGGTCGTGCATTATCTTCTTGCTCAACGCCAGCCCCAACCCCATCCCGCCGGGCTTGGTGGTGAAGAACGTGTCGAACACCTTCTCACGATGTGCCGCTGCAATACCCGTTCCAGTATCGGAAACCTCGATGATGACTGTGTCGCCGGGCCCTGGAGATGCGGTAATGGTGACCCTGCCGCCGTTCGGCATCGCCTCTATGGCATTGCGCACGAGATTGTCCAGCACCTGGTGGACCTGCCCGACGTCAACGCATATTTCCGGCAAGTCGGGCTCGCACCGAACCACCATCTCTACTCCCGAGGTATCCAGCCGCCTGTTGATGGCAGCAACGCTCTCCTCCAGCATCTCGGGTACCGGACACCACGCAAAGCGCGGCCGCCTGGGGCGCGAGAAGCCCAGCAGGCTGTTCAGAATCTTCTCCAGTCGCATCAGTTCATCGTGGATGATGCGGGCGTTGCGCCGGGTCTTGTCCCTGTCGCCGCTCTGCCGCAGCATTAGGCTGGCGAAGCCGCCGATGGTACTGAGCGGGTTGCGGATTTCGTGCGCCACAATCGCGGTCATCTCCCCAATCGCCGCCAGACTCTCCGACTGCAGAGACCGCTCCTGAGCTGCCTTCAACTGCCGGTAGGCCTCCTCCAGCTCCCGCGCGCGGCGCTGCTCATCCTCGTAGGTTTCGGCGCTGTCAATAGCGAGTGCCGCATGGTTCGCCAGCGAGGTGAAGAGCTGCACGTCGGACTGCGAGATCGGCTGGCGGCTTATGAAGTTGTCGGCATACGCCACACCGATTGCACGGTCCTTGACGACCAGGGGAGCCACCACGAATTCATCGGCCATGAGGCATTCTCTGAAGCTATCGGGCACGCGCGGATCGTGCGCCGCGTCAACCACATGCGCCGTCTGCCCCTCGTGCAGCACCGATACGGGTAAGTGTGCGGTGTCGCCCAGCGGCATCTGCAACCGCCTGACAATCGCGTAGAAATGATTCTCCTCCGGCGGCGGCAGAGCGTCGTAATCAGCCAGGAAATCCTCGATGGTGGCATGATCGGCGTTGACGCAGGACCATATCTTCCTGGCCTCGTCCGGGTCGGTCGGCCCGACCGCCATCTCTGCCTTGAGCGTCTCGCTTGCGTCATCAACCAGCATCAGGAACGCCCGATTGAAGCCAAGCCCCACCGCGCCGCCGGCGGTCATGCCGGTCAGGATCGCGTGCAGAAGGCGTGGCAGTTCCAGCATCCCCAGCATCGCCTGGGCGACCTGCTGCAGCACCGAGCGCTCGTATAGCTGCCGGTGGCGCTCCGTCACGTCCTCCAGCGTCAACAACACGTTCCGCTCCCCCAGGGCACCCGAGACCGGATCGAGACGGATGTTGAAGGCACGCTCGCCGTGGCCTGCGGTCGCGTACCGACAGCCCGACCACTGCACCCGCTCGCCGGTTTCCAGGGTTGACCTTATCGCCGCCTCCAGGCCCGCGTCGTTGAGCAGGCTTTCGGGGAACACCTCGGCGAGCCGCTTGCCCTCCACGTCCTCTGCGCACACCCCGCGTTGGTCGCAGTAGGCCGCATTCGCAAGCACTACGTTCAGGTCCTCATCCACGACCAGCAGGCGGATTGGCAGCGCCGCCACGACGCTCTCATACGGCATGCGTCGGCGGTCGGCTTCCTCCACCGGATCGGTGACGACGGCGCTCTCCGGTTCCTGTGCCATGCAACTCGTGTCGTCCATGCTCTGTCCAGACCTACGCCATCAGCTTGCGGCCCGCATGGTCTCTTGCGCATCCAGGCGCAGCAGTTCCGCCGCCTGCTCCGGCGATACCGGATTGATGTAGAAGCCGGTGGCCCACTCGAAGCCAGCCGTCTTGGTCAAACGCGGCATCAGCTCGACGTGCCAGTGGTAGTCGTACTTGATGGTCCCCCAGTACTCGGGATGGCCCGGCCGCGGCGTGGGGCTGGGGGCCGTCTGGATCATCAAGTTGTACGCCGGGCCGCCGAGAACATCCCGGTAGCGGCACAGGATGCGGGCCAGGATCTCCGCAAGCGCCCCCTTCTGCTCCGCGTCCATCAGCACGAAGTCGTGCTGGTGGGCGAGCGGGAAGATGTTGACCTCGAACGGGAACCGGGCCGCGAAGACCGAGAGCACGACGAAATGGTCGTTGCGCATTACCACCCGCTCGGGCATCGCCAACTCCTGCTCGATCAGGTCGCAGAAGATGCACCGCTCCTTGTGCAGGTAGTGGTCCCGCGCGGCGGTCAGCTTCTCCCCGACCAGCTTGGGCACGATGGGCAAGGCTATGATCTGGGAGTGTGGATGGCTCAGGGAGGCTCCGGCCGCCGCGCCGTAGTTGCGGAATACCACAACGTGCCGGAACCGCCGATCCTCGCGCAAGGCCGCAACGCGGGCAATGAAGGTGTCAATTATCTTGACCACGTGCTCCGGCGGCAGCGTCGCAATGTCGGCCCAGTGATCCGGGCTTTCAATGACCACCTCATGTGCGCCGATGCCCGCAATCCGGTCGAACAGGCCGATGCCGGAGCGTCTCAGCTCCCCTTCGGTGCTCAGGGCCGCGAACTTGTTGGCCACCACGCGCACGTCCCAGCCCGGCGTGTTGGGCGTCCGTTCGAGGGGACAGACGGCCATGATCTCCGGCGGGGTCATGTGTTCGTTGCAGCCACAGAACGGGCAGCCGCTCGATTTCTCAGGCTCCTCTTCGACCGCAAAGTCCTTCGGGCGTTGCCCCCGGTCGGCGGCGATGATTACCCAGTGGTCGAGCATCGGGTCCTTGCGCAGTTCTGGCATCGGGTCCTCTCCTGCTCCTGAGCCTGCCGGTAAGGTGAGCGCCGCATTAGCTACTGCAATGATGGTGCCCGCCGCAGAGTGCCGCCCGGTGTTCCCCTGTGGCGCTGTTGCTTGACTTGCCTCACCGCACCGTATATACTGCAATTTGGCCTATCGGGCAGTTCACAGGCACTTGTGAGCGGCTGTTATGGTGCCAGATAGCACTCATACCGGTTGCAGTAGGAAGGTGAGTAGATGAGGCGCCGCAGGTGGATTGTGATAGCCTCTGCCTTCGTGCTCGTCGCGCTGTCAGGGCTGTTTCTCCTGCAGAACGGCCCGCTGGCACAGCCACCGCCGCCGGCGCCCGAGGGTGCTGAGGCGCCCGGAGGAGGACCGCCACCACCGCCGCCCGGGGGTCCCGAAATGGACATGCCCGGTGGGCCGCCTGGTGGCGCACCCGGTGCGGGAGGCGGCGGGGGTCTTGAGTGGAGCGCTGATGACAGCGCTCCCGAAGAGAAGCAGATGACCTACCAGGAATTCGCCGCCCGCAGCGGCCTGCCTGCGACTGTCCCGAATGGCTACACCATGAAGGACGGCGAGCCCCTCAAGGCCACCTTCAACTCCTGGATGCAGTTGCAGCGGGTGTACGCCACGGGCGCCGGTGTAGCGGTCGCGGAAGTGGAACCGGGCAGAGTCGGCTCCCGTCTCACGCGCGAGGCGAACCAGTGGGCCGCCTACACCCTCGCTGTCGTCAAGGAACTGGGAAAACTCTACGGCGAGGGCCTTAACGGTTTTGCCTTCAAAGTCAGCTATCCCGTAATGGGCGGCGTGACCGTCAACTCGGGGGCGACCCAGGTAACCGATATCGGCCCCATGAACATCCTTGTGATCATGCAGGTGCGGCCGAGCCTGCAGCGCGGCTACGGCCAGAAGGTGTACGACCGGCTCAAGAGATATGACTGCCTGGGACGCGGCAGTACTGCCGACGGCAGCCTGCAGACCACCTCCAGCCCGTTCACAATTCACACTTCCAGGGGCGGCCACTTCCGCCCCAACAAGCTCAACTTGACGCCGGTTGCCGGCGCGGTCTGGGGGCTGTTGTGGTCAAGGAACATCGTCCGCCTGAGCATCAAGAACCGCGCCGGTGACGAGATATTCTCTGCCGAGCAGCCCGCCGGCCAGGGCCCCGGCATTCTCGCTTCCATTCTCGATCCGCCCCAGATGTACTACAACCCGAAATGGCGGCTCCTGCTGCCGCCGGAGGACCTCAAGTTCCAGGGCGGGCGTCTCAACCTCAACGGCACCAAGGGCTGGTCCTATCTGTTCACCCTCAACTTGCCGTCCAACGTGGCGGCCCAGATGCACAGTGCCAGCGCCGAGCTCATCGGCCTTGAGGACCCGATCGCTGAGGCCAGGGCGTCGGCCGCCGGCAGCATGTCAATCAACATCGGTGCGACCGGCGTCGGCGCTGGAACGCCCGGCGGTGCGGGTGCAGGCCCCGAGGGAATGCCCGGCCCCGAAGGCCCCGGCGGACTGCCCGGTGGCATGCCGATGCCGCCCGGAGCCGAAGTCCCTGCCGGGCCGGTAGCCCCGCCGCCAGTCATGTAGTCCGAGCTCTGCTTTCGACCAGCACAGGGCCCGCGCCCCGACGGCGGGCCTTTTATGCTGCTCGGCGTCACTTCTACAGGCAGGATTAGGCGCATGTGGCTGCGAAATGCTTCCCCGTCACATGCCTCACCGCCGTACGGAGCCTGACCGGAGGTGCCCGCGATAGCCGGTCCGAGAATGCGAGCCTGGCTTGCCTTGACACTGCCCTGTTGCCTGGCAGTGCTCGCTGCCGCGTCGGCGTTGCCGGCCCGGCCGGATGGTGTCACAGCCACCGCTCCGCCAAAGCCGACGCCGTCCGACACAATGGCGCAAGTCGGCCAGCAGGTGGCGGCAATGGCCCGCCTGGACCCGGCTGTTGATGTCCTCTGCGAGATCGAGGGCCCCGTCCGCTACCTGAGCAACGAGCCGATGCAGCGACCCCAGCAACTGCTCTTTGACAAGCTGCTCACCGGCCAGGGCATATTCGCCGACCCGGACCAGCCCGTCACCATCACACTGCAATTCCCGGCCGGACACCGCATCCAATGCATCCAGTTGCTCTACGCCGGCCTATGGGCAGATACGGGTGTGCCCGAGGTGATCTTGACTGCCATTGGGAAGGACATCGAGACGACCGAAGTGGGCCGCTTGCCGGCCATCACTCAGCAGCCCGCACGCGAGCCGTTTGTACAACAGCTCAACTTCCCCGACGACACCGAGACCGCACAACAGGAATGGCGGGAATTGGCTCTCCACATCCCGCAATTGCCTCCCGATCTGGGGCTGGTGGAGATGCGTCTCATCGGCTACGATGCGGGCCTGCGACGGATTGCGAACGCGGCCAATGCGGTCTCGCAGAAGCCCGAGGCTATCACGCCGGGGATCGTCTCTCAGATCGCGGCCGGCCTGCGGGCGCGCCGCATCTCCAGTGAAGCTGTCGCTCTGCGTGATGAACTGGTTGAGCGGCTCAGCGCGCTGACATCCGAGCTGGCGGGCGTCCGTGCCGAGCTTGTCATGCAGGAGCAACTGGCCCCCGACCGGCCCGTTTCGGCACGTCTGGGTATCTACAACGATTCCCCGTACTCGCTCGACCAGGCTGTCGCGAGGCTGCGGTTGCCTCCCGAATGGCGGGCGGCTCCGGCGCGTGTGATAATCGAGCATCTCGGTGCGGGCAAGAGCGTCTCCGTGCCGATAACGATCTATCCCGCGCTTGGCTCCAACCGCGAGCTTTCCGGCTATCTGTACGGCGCCTTCAACGGCGAGCCGCTATTCGTGCTGATGACCGTAGCCACCGCCAAAGCGCAGGAGAAAGCGCCCTGAGGTGGTCTTCATCACAATCGTCCATACCAGTCACGCAGTCATGATTGTCTCACACAGGCCAATCACTGCGCTCGGGTTTCTGCAGCAGAGCACAGGTAAGTGCAGAAGGGGTACGTACCATGCAGATTGATGAAAGAAGACTTCCCGTGTCCACGATGGATGACGCGCAACTGCGGCAATTCATGAAAGACAACGGCGTCGGGCTGACGGTCGGTGAAGCTCGTAAGATCGCCGACTTCCTGGGCAGGGACCCGACCTTCACCGAGATGCACATCTTCAATGTCGAATGGAGCGAGCATTGCTCCTACAAAAGCTCCAAGGCCGTGCTGCGTAAGTACCTGCACACCACCGGCCCGAATGTGATGCTGGGACCCGAGGAAGATGCCGGAATCGTCTTCTTCACCGAGTTCGCGGGCAAGCGCTACGGCATCGTCATGGCACACGAGAGTCATAACCACCCCTCTCAGGTTCTGCCCAGAGAAGGGGCGGCCACCGGCATCGGGGGTATCGTCCGCGACGTGGACTGCATGGGCGCCCGTGTGATTGCCACCGCCGACCCCCTGCGCTTCGGCAATCCCCACGGCCGACACGCCGAGCGCACCAAGTGGATCGTGGACGGCGTTGTCGAGGGCATCTGGCAATACGGCAACGCTCTCGGCGTGCCCAATCTGGCAGGCGATGTGTACTTCTCCGACACCTTCGACGACAACTGCCTGGTCAACGTTGTGGCCCTGGGCGTGGTGGCTGAGGAGGACATCATTCACAGTGCCGTGCCCGCGCAGGCCGCCGATGAGCCTTACGTGATGATACTGGTCGGCAAACCCACCGATGATTCCGGATTCGGGGGTAGTGCCTTCGCCTCAAAGATACTCAGCGAGGAAGAGCAAGCCGAGGACCGTGGCGCTGTCCAGGTTGATGACCCTTTCCTGAAAAATGTGTTGGCGATGCGCAAGGCCAACGAGGCGGTCCGCGACGTGGCCAAGGAGCAAGGCATTGCCATCGGCATTAAGGACATCGGTGGCGGCGGGCTTGCCTGCGGTAGCTCTGAGCTGCCTCAGGCCGGCGGCTTCGGGGTTGAGATTGACCTCGAGGCGGTGCACGTCGCCCTGCCGAACATGCTGCCCGAGACCATCACCTGCGCCGAGACTCAGGAGCGCTATCTGCTGACCGTTCCCGAGCATTTCGCCGATACGGTCCTGAGGATCTACAACGAGGACTGGGACCTGCCCAATGTCTATGAGGGCGCTTGCGCAAGCGTCATCGGCCGCATCACCAGGGAGAAGGACTATGTCCTGAAGTACCAGGGCAAGATCGTCGCTGAGTGCCCCATTGACCAGGTCACCGCCGGCATCTCCTACGACAGGGCTGCCGAGCCGTACGAATACACGGGCACTGAGCCGCAGTTCGACATGCCGGACCTGCGCGAGGCGCTCCTGAAGGTGCTCTCGGACAGCAACATCTGCTCGCGGGCCTACATCTTCCGCGCCTACGACTCCGAGGTGCAAGGCCATGCCGTCGTCCGGCCCGGGGAGGCGGGCGCAGGCGTCATGACCCCGCTGGACGACTGCAACGCCGCCATGGCGCTGGCCGTGGACGGCAATCCCTTCTACGGCGACATCTCCCCCTACTGGGGAGGCGCCAACGCGGTGGCCGAGGCGATGCGCAATGTCGCCTCCGTCGGCGCGGTCCCGCAGGCGCTCACAGACTGCCTCAATTTCGGAAACCCGGAGAACCCCAACGCCTTCTGGGAGTTCGACGATGCGGTTCGCGGGCTGTCTGACGCGGCCAGGGGCATCTGGCTGAAGGGCTACGAGAACCAGCCGGTGCCGATCGTCTCCGGAAACGTCTCCCTCTACAACGAATCGGCCACCGGCAGTTCGGTCTCCCCATCGGCGATCATCGCCTGCGTCGGGACGATGCCCGACTACTCCATGGCGGTGACCATGCAGCTCAAGTCCGCCGGTGACGGGCTGTACATGCTCGGACCGCGCCAGGACGAACTCGGCGGCAGCGCCTACTACCGCGCTCTCGGTCTGGGTCTCGGCGCCAACGTGCCCGTGGTGGACTTCGAGCTGCACCGTAACATGATCTATGCCGTCACCGACGCCATCCAGGCCGGCCACATCGCGGCCTGCACCGACATCTCCGATGGCGGCCTGCTGGTGGCGCTCTGCGAGATGATGCTGGGCAGCTATGCCAAGGGCCGCCTCGGTGTCAGCATGGACCTGTCCGGGGTTGAAACCGATTTGCGCTGGGACAAATGGCTATTCTCGGAGACCGGCGGCTTCGTCATGGAGGTCAAGGCCGGTCACGAGGACGCGGTGGCCCGCATCATGGGCGACTACGGGCTCGAACTGACATGCCTCGGCGAGGTCACTGAGCAGCCGAACCTGACGGTCAATGCGGGGAATATGCAGGCGCAAATCGCCCTTGACGACATCCGCCATGCGTGGGCTGATGCCCTGGCCGAAGCCCTGAGTTGAGGCTGTCTAATCTTCTACGGCGGCTCGCTGAGGGCGCGGAGCTTCTCAGCCTTGCGTGCCTGGTAGTCCTCCACCGTCAGCCGGATCGCGGCGGCGGGATCGCGGGCAATCCAGATGGATAGCCCCCGCGCCTGCCCTCCCACCTCAGGCCATTCCATGACGCATTCAGCGGGAAATGGCGGCGCATTGTGGAACGGCAGTTGCACCCACCATACCTTCCGCCTATCTCGCGGCAGGATCACCTGCTCATTCTCCGCGTGGACCAGATCGGAAGTAAACATCGGCAGGCGCTCGGATGAGTAGTACGCGATGGGCCAGTAGGTCCACCAACTGCTGCACAGCACCAGTTCATCCTTCGGGTTGACGCGCTGCAGCAGGTACTCCGCGGCCAGTGCGTTGGGGTCGCCGCCCGCCGTCGTCGTCATCTCGATATTGCCGACCATGTTCCGCCCGATGAAGCTGAGCATCAGAACGGCCATGCCGGCCCAGGATGCGAGAAGCACCGTCGCGCCCGCCTTCGCCGCAGTGCCGCCTCTTCCGCATGAATTCGCCGCCAGGCCGAGCAGCAACGCAAGCACGGGGAGCGTCGCTATGAGGTATCGCCCCTTGGCCGGCACGTTTACGAACGCGGGGTTGGCGAAGTGCCCCAAGAGAAACACGGCAGCCAGGTAGCCGAGCAGAAACCGCCCTTTGGCACCTGCCCGCGAAGCTACGAACAGCAAGACAAGCCAGGCCGCCAGGCACACATACCGCACCGCCTTCACCAGGCTGGCATACCTCTCGTCAGGTTTGCCCAGGAGGAATTCGAGCGTCGTGGCTCCCGTCCAGTGGTCGAGCACGTGAACGATGTTGAGGGCGGCCAGCCGCGCCGACAGCGGGCTTGCCCACTCGCCGGTGGACCCCATTGTGGCACCATATCGCCACGCCGCGACCAGTCCGGTGCCGCTATGCGAGAACCAATCCGACACCAGTCTGACCGTCGGAAATGACAGGCCCACCACAATCACCAGCACGATGCAGGCCTCGCGCAGATGCCGGCGCAGGCGGCCTGATACCCCCACACCGACTGCCATTGCCACGGGAGCCAGTGCCGCCGCCGAGTACACGTATGTGCCCAGCGCCAGGCACAACCCCGCTCCGACGGCCGCATCCACCCTCCGCTCCTGCCATGCCAACACGCCCAGGTACATTGCCAGCGCCGTCGTGGGAGGTGCCATCGCCACATCCCATCCCAGCCGCCCGAGAATCACGCCCAGCGGTAAGATGGCCGTCGCCGCGGCGGCGACGTATGCCGCCCTCTGCCCCAGCAGCCTGCGTGCGGCTCCATACAACGCGACAATGCTGATTAGTCCGGAAAGTAGCGCCAACAGCCGCAGTGCAAACGCTGTTCTGCCCAATGCCGCGACGAGGGGAATGTGCATCAGCGGAATCACAGGGCTGGAGTAGACGCGTGCGGCGGTCAACCGGCTCAGACCGCCGTCAATGACCCGCTCGGCGATGACGCCCTGGATGGCCTCGTCGCCGTGCAGCGCGGGCCAGCTTCCCAATCGCCAGCTCCGGACACACAAGCCGAGGACGATGACGGTGGCAAGGGCTAACAGATACGCGGTCCGATGAGCATAGGCAGGCGCTTGCACTCCCGCAGGGCTGTGAGTGCCATCAAGCTGCATATAGGACCTTCATCTCTCTGCTCACCCTTGCCTCAGTGGTCCCGTCTGATGCTCACACCTGGAGCTGCACGACTTCGCCGGTCTGGTGGGACTTGATGGCCGCCTCGATGACCTCCTGCGCCTGCAATGCGTCAGCGCCCGAGGCCTCAATCTCCTCGGGTTTCGCGCCCTCGGCGACCTGCTCGCAAAAACGGTGAATGCGCATCCGGAAGGTGTCGCCGAAGCCGGTCAGGCCGCCGAATATCGAGTTGTGGATATTGACGACTTCCTCCGAGTCGTGCAGCCACAGCGTCAGGTCCTCGTACACGTTGTCCAGCACGAAGCGGCCCTTGGTGCCGGCCACCTCGCAGCGCTCCATCGGGTGCCGGGTGGTCATGTCATAGCTGCCAGTCAAGTGCCCGATGATCCCGTTGGCGAACTTCATGTTGATGGAGGCGTTGGACCAGCACGTGCGCCCCGTCGAGCGCTTGAGAAACGCCTGCACGTACTCCACCGAGCCGCAGAAATAGCGCATCACGTCAATCGAGTGCGGGTGCAGAGCGCGCAGGTGGAAGAACTCGTCGTCTTTCGGGTTGCCGATCCACAGCGCCATGTTGATGAAGTTGACCTCACCCAGCCGCCCCTCCTCGACCCATTCCCTGGCCTTGAACGTCGGCGGGGTGAAGCGGTGGTTGAGGTTGACGCCGAAACACAGCCCCTTCTCCCGCGCCGAGGCAACCATCTCGCGCGCCTCGCCGATGTCATTGCTGATCGGCTTCTCGCAGAGCGCGTGCTTGCCTGCTTCCAGAGCGGCCATGACGGGCGCATAGTGGTCGCCGCCGTTCTCCTTGCCGCCGGTGGACACGTCCACAATGTCCAGCTCTTCGCTGCCGAGCATCTCATTCATGTCATAGTACGCCTTCGCACCCAGCCGCTGTGCCGCCTCGTCCGCGCGTTCCTGCACGAGGTCACATACCGCCACCACCTGGGCGTGTTCGCTGCTGACATAGCAGTCGGCATGTTGATTGCCGATGCCGCGCATTCCGATTACGCCAACTTTGAGCATCTCATTACTCCTCCTGAACGACAGTGCCTGTCTACAACCGGCTCAATAACCGCAGCCGGAGTGTTCCGAAGCCCGTCAGCCCTCATCTACGTTCACTATCAGCCGCCACGGATGATCGGGCGAGTGGACGATCGTCTGCCGCGCCGACACAAGCTCCGCATCCGCCAAGTCGTTCCTCCGAGGGCGTAACCGTCCATTGCGATGGTATGGATGGCACTGGCACTCCCCGTTACCTTGAGAGTGCCGGCAAGGGAATGGTCCTCAAATTGGCATACCCGGCTACTTTTCTCGGCACCCGCAGATCTTCCCCAAGAATCATGCCGAGAGCGCCGCGTATTCCGCCCATCCACATATCTCCCGACCGGCCCGCTCTGACCTAGTAGCTCTTTAGCGCCGCGATGGTCTCTTCGATGACCCGCTGCACCTCGGGAAGCTCGAAGTCCTTCGAGCCGACCATCTCGACGGTCGCGTACTCCAGCCCTGGCACCTCGCACAGCGCGTCGTAGTAGCCCTTCACGTCGCTCATGCCCTTGCCGGGGATCTGGTTCTCGACCGGCCCGATGCCCAGATCCTCGGACTTATAGTCGCGGATGCGAACAGTGAAGATCCACGGCGCCAGCTCTTTGACCGAGGCGATTGGGTCGTTGCCCTCGCGCTGCAGGTGCGTGTTGTCAATGTTGAGGCCCACCCACGGGCTGTCATTCTCGATGGCGAAGCGCTTTGCCGTTGCCAGATTGTGCACCGCGCCCCGCACGTGCGGCTTGAATGAGAGCTTCACACCGTGGACGCGAGCGCAGACCCTGGCGAACTTCATCCGCTTCATCATCTCGGCCCAGTAGTCTTCGTCGCCGGATGTCCCGCCGCTGCTGGTGGTGATGTAGGGAGCCCCCAGCAGCGCCGTCGCCTTAACCAGCGCCTCGAAGCCGTCACTGGTGAATGCTCCGCCCACGCCCGTGGACTCGATGACAAGCCCGGCGTCGGCGACCTTCTGCTTGATCTCCTCATAGTAGGAAGGCGGCTTACCCGGCTCGAAGTGCATGCCCATGCCCGGTATGCACACCAGCTCGATGGCCTCATAGCCCGCCCTGGCGATGCCCGCAAGTGCGGTATCCAGGTCATACCCGCCGAAAAGCAATGTCGAACAACCCAGTTTCATTTTCTGACCTCCAGATACAGAACTTCCTAGCAGCCGGAATCGGTCCCGGCCCTATTCGTTTCGCACATCCTCCCTAATTACCTTCCTCGACCGTATGCTGCAGCGCCGCTATCGCGTCCTGTATCCGGTAGATGCGCAGCATCTCTGCAGAATCGCGGTACGTGCGGTACAGCTCCAGCGTCTGCGCGAACCCCCAGTTGTGCTCGAAGCAGTAGCTGGAGAACAGCCCTTGCATGTGTGGCGCTTGCCAGATCGGCTGGCAGTTGGCCTCGATGGCGTGGCACGCGCTGCGCTGGTAGCGGGGCAGGCTCATGAGTTGCGTCCCGCTCACGAACTTCTGCATCTCCGTGACCACGTACTTGCCACCAAGTTGCTCCGTCGAGCGCAGGGCCGATAACGCGTCCTGCGGCAGCTCCGGCAGACGGATGACATCGTGCAGGCCGTAGAGGTCCTCGTACACCACTGCCACGCCCGGATTTGTGTCTATCACTTGCCTCGAACCGTCCTGCACGGTCAGGGTCAGCGCGCGCTCATGCAGCGATCTGGCCCGCATGATGGGCACGTCCCGCCACAGCCCCCAGACTGCGAAGAGCGCCAGCAGGCCCACCACAGCCGCCCTGGCAGCAGTGCGCCGTCTGTTCGCGTTGTACATCGCCGCCGCACCCAGCCCCACCAGCAGCCCGTATGCCGGCAGGTTCAGCACCGCCAGCCGCGCGTAGCCGTCGGCCCGCAGCGACCACTGCAGCATCGGCAGATAGAAGAAGCTCAGCACCAGGAAATCCTCCATCCGCTTCCGCCTGGCGGCGACGACGGTGCCCGCAACCAGCAGCAACAGCCCCGGCCATTCCCATGCCGCAAACAGGTACGGATAGGTCGCCACATTCGCCGGCGTGAGCGGCTCGCCTCCGTGCGCCGTGGCTAGCCATTGCAACTGCTGGAAGTACGTGCGCAGCTCCATCCCCGGCCGCACGGTATGGGCAACGCCGGCCCCCAGCCGGTACAGGCCCTCCATCAGCACCAGCGGCAGGACGAAACCGGCGCCGACAAGGGCCATGTCCGCCAGCACGCGCAGCGCCGACGCCCGCTGCCGGATCAGCAGTACTCCAAGCCAGAAGACCACCAGGGCGAAGAGGATATAACCCCGGTAATTGACCAGGAACGCCAGCCCCGCCACCGACCCCAGCCCCAGGACAGCACGCGGCGTCAGTGCCTCCTCGGTCTGCAAACGCCGCCACAGCATGGAGAGTAGTACCAGCCCGCCGAGCGCAAAGTCCATCTCCGCAAGCCCGACCCGGCTGTAGAACAGCATGTAGGGCGACAGCGCCAGCACGTAGGCCGCCGTCAGTGCCGCCGCAGTGCCGCCGTAGCTCAAGGCCAGGCGATACACCAGGTACATCACGACCAGGCTGCAGGCGATGGAGAGCAGCGCCGCCGCGAATGGCGCATCCCCGAATATCAACATGAAGAGGGCGATAAGTCCCGCGTGTCCAGGCTTGCCCATGATGCCGGGAGCGATGCCCGCAACCAAGTCCCGCAGGTCCTCCGCGGTCGGCTCGGCTACCCACGGCAGCAGCCTGCCTGCCAACTGCCAGGTCGCCGCCTTGACGCCGCTGGCGATGAAGCGGCCCTCCATCAGGTACGAGCCCTCGTCCCACAGTAGCACGCCGCGGCCGAAGATGCCGTACAGCCGCAGCAGCAGTGCCAGCACAAACAGCACCGCCACCAGCCATCTCCGCAGGCCGGACCCTTCCTTGCTGACTGCGCCTTCCTCGGATCCCATCAGTTCGCGCCTTGCCGGCCTTCGTGTGAGTTCGGGTCTCGCGGCCACATTTCCGCGCCATTCCTATCTCCTCCTGCACGCCGGCGCTGCAGTGGAGTGTGCCTCTGTCCTCCTTGAGGTTTGGGCTCGGCTCTTGCGGAGAATACCGGAAATGTGGCATAATCATTTTTGCTCGCGTCAACAGAACTGGAAACGTGGAGGTGCATGTGTATGCGACGTGGTGGATTCACCCTCATTGAGCTGTTGGTGGTCATAGCCATCATCGCCATCCTGGCGGCGATACTATTTCCGGTCTTCGCCAGGGCCAGAGAGAAAGCAAGACAGTCGAGCTGTTTGAGCAATGTCAAGCAGCTCTCCCTCGGCGTGCTCATGTACGCCCAGGACAATGATGAGCAGTTGCCCTATGGACAGGGCGGACCCGACGTGTGGTGGGACCTCTTCTCTCATCTCGCCTATCCTACCGCGACCCTGCGCAGCCCGCTGGAGCCCTACATCAAGAACAACCAGATCGCCATCTGTCCCTCTCGCACCAACGAATGTGGCTATGGCTGGAGCTACTCTCACATGCCATACTACATGGGCCACGCTTCAACCACAAGCTGGGCCGTCAAGCTTGCCATGGTGAAGTACCCGGCGCAGGTCATCATGTTGGGCGACACAGCCAGGGGCTACAACTGGATCTACTGCGCCGTCTGCTATCCCACGCTGACGGACCGCCTCACCGACATTCACAACGGCGGCGGCAATTTCGGCTTCGTGGACGGCCACGCCAAATGGATAAAGAAGTCGGACATGTTGAGCACTACCGATTCCGCCAACCGCATCCGTTGGTACCACGACAAGCCGTCCTAACCGCCCATGCAACTCATCTGAGCAACCCGCCCCTCGGTTTTCACAGCCGAGGGGTTTCTCCTTTTCTTGTTCGGATTTCAGAGAAAGCAGGTTTAGAGTGTACTAAGGGAGAACTATACTGATAGTGGCAAAGTGCCACAGTACAAGCACATGGGGAGGTGTCGAAATGAGGCGTGGATTCACTCTCATCGAACTGTTGGTCGTCATAGCCATCATCGCCATCCTGGCGGCCATTCTATTCCCGGTCTTCGCCAGAGCCAGGGAGAAGGCCCGTCAATCGAGTTGCTTGAACAATGTCAAGCAGATGATGCTCGGGG
>CAZJVY010000018.1:0-22137 GCA_964549395.1 uncultured Armatimonadia bacterium
GCCGTAGAGATACCTGTGGCTGTGGCCGGCGGCATCAACTCTGAAACGGCGGCGCCGGCGGTGCAGAATGGCGCCGGCATCGTCATCGTCGGCGGCGCGATCATCAAGGCCCCCGATGCCAGGAAGGCGGCTGCTGGCATTCTAGAGGCCATGCGGTCCGGCGAGGCCGTCGCGACCGAGAAGTACAAGCGGTTCGGACCTGAACACCTTCGCGAGACCTTCATGAAGGTCAGTGCCGCCAACGTGTCGGATGCCATGCACCGCAAGGGTTGGGTGCCCGGACCGATGCCGATACGGCCGGGCATGAAGTGCGTTGGGCCCGCTCTTACAGTCTGGACATACGCGGGTGATTGGCACAAGCCCGTCTCTGCGATTGACCAGGCGGAACCTGGCGCCGTGCTGTTTGTTGATGTCGGCGGGAAGGGTCCGGCGGTCTGGGGAGAAGAGGCCTCCAAGAGCTGTGCGCGCAAGGGCATTGCGGGCATTGTCATTCACGGGGCCGCCCGCGATACCGGCGAGATCGCGGAATTGGGGCTCCCTTGCTTCTGCACACTGCAGTGTCCGGCGGCCGGCGATCCTAAGGGTGTGGGCATGATCGGGGTCCCGCTGCACATCGGGGAGACGGATATTCGTCCCGGCGACTGGGTGATCGCTGATGATGACGGCGTCGTCGTGGTTCCGGCCGAGCGCGCAGTGGAGGTTGCCAACCGCGCCCTGGATGTCATCGAGCGGGAAGCGCGCGAAAAGGCCGAGATCATGGAGAAGGGCATGACATTGGGGCAGGTCTCCGAACTCATGCGCTGGGAGCAGAAGCGCGGCGAATAGCGCAGCAGGTGCGGAGGATGATTGGCCGCATGCAGGGAGTTGGATCAGTCGGGCGGCAGTTCGACCCGGGCCATCCCCACGTTCTGATAGTCGGTCCCGGCTCCATGGGTCTGATGCACGCCGGGCTCCTGGCGCGTGCCGGCGTGTCTGTGACCGTCCTCGACTACCGTCCTGAGCGCGCCGCGTACTTCAACGAAGCCGGCATCACCGTCCGCGGCGCAGCCGGGGATTTCCACGTTCCCGTGCGCGTGATGGCCGTTGCGGCCGAGGTTCCCCCTCCGGACCTGGCAGTGTTTTTCGTCAAAGCCTACAGCACCGCCGGGGCGCTGAGACATGCACAGGACGCCCTGACGGAGCACACCTGTCTGCTGACGCTCCAGAACGGCCTTGGCAACTACGAATTGCTGATGGATTACGCCGGCGGGCGCCCTGTTCTGGCTGGAACCACCTCTTCAGGTGCTTACCGCACCGCCGACGGCGAGGTGCTCATCGCCGCAGTAGGCGATATCCAGATTGCCGGAGCAGATGCTGCCGGGTCTATCGCAGCCGGTGTGTGTGAGATGTTCGCTAGCGGAGGGCTTCCCGCACAGGTGTGCCCCGATCCCGCAGCCCTGCTGTGGCGCAAAGCGATAGTCAATGCGGCCATCAATCCGCTGGCGGCTCTGGCGGGCGTGCGCAATGGCATTTTGCTCGAGGTACCTGGTCTGCGTCCGCTGCTGCGGGGCTTGGCGCAAGAAGCCGAGCAGATCGCCAGCGCGGCCGGGATAGTCATCAGCGAGGACATGGTCGCGACTGCTGAGAAGGTGGCGGCGCAGACTGCGCAGAACCGTTGCAGTATGCTGCAGGACCTGCAGGCGGGCCGCCGCACTGAGATCGAGCAGATCAACGGCCGTATCGCGGCGGTAGGACGTCAACACGACGTATCCTCCTGCCTGAATGAGACCATCACCAGGCTGGTAGAAGCCGCCGAGACGCAGAAAGGCATCGGGCAGGCATGATTATCATTGGAGAACTTATCAACGGAACCCGCAAGCGGGTCAAACGGGCAATCGCGGAACGCGATGTCGGCTACATTAGCGGGTTGGCGGCAAAGCAGGCCGAAGCGGGCGCTGATTTCATTGACTGCAACCCCGGTACTGTAGGCGAAGACGAGGTCAAGGACATCCAGTGGCTGGTAGAGACGGTGGAGGCCGTAACATACCTGCCCATCAGCTTCGACACCCCCAACACTAAGGCGCTGCAGGCCGCCTTCGACGTGTACACCGGCGAGGCCACGCCGATGATAAACTCCATCACCGCGGAGCAGGAACGTATCGATTCAATGCTTGATTTCGTGGCTCAAAGCGGGGCCAACATAGTGGCGTTGGCGCTATGTGACAGCGGGATGCCTGCGTGCGGCGACGATCGGGTCCAGACCTCGCTGGGGTTGATTGACACGCTGACCGGCGCCGGTGTTGACGCAGGCAAGATCTTCGTTGACCCGGTGATATCCCCGTTGGGCACCGATGCCGCGTGTGGCTGTGCGGTGCTCGATGCGGTCAGGAACATCAGGGCCCAGCGGCCTGGCGTGCACATCACCTGCGGCCTGAGCAACATATCATTCGGGCTGCCGGAGCGCAAACTGCTGAACCGCGTATTCGTGGCTCAGGGCATAGCCGTCGGCCTGGACTCGGCGATTATTGACCCGCTGGATGCACAGATGATGGCCACCATCGCCGCCGCCGAGGCGCTGGCAGGCCGCGATGAGTGGTGCATGAAGTACATCCAGGCCTCGCGTGAGGGCAGGTTGTCCGTGTAAGAGCAATGGTCAGACTTCACTATGCGGCACTTGGGGCCATACTGCTGCCGGCGATCTGGCTGGCATACCTCGGCTATGCTGCCGACTGGCAGTCCGGCGCGTTCTACGAGCGTTTGGGGGAGGCCGCTCTTTCATGGCGGCTGGCCGGGTTGAGCGCTACCTGCTACGCCTGCGCGGTTGAGGTCCATCGCGGCGAGTTGCTGCAGGCGAAATACAGGGCGGCTCCAGCCGCAGAAGAAGCAGCTCTCGCCAAAGTGGTGCGCGCCAGAACGATAGCGGCGCGCATTCTGCTTGCGGCGCAACGGCCGTATGCGGCATTGCCCTTTGCCGAAAGCGCCTACCGCGCCGACTACCGCAACACAGCCGCCGCGGCATTGTTATGGCGGGCCCGCTACGCCGTCGGCATGACCACCGAGGCCAAGCGCGAACTGATGCTATTGGGTCTTGACAATCCGAGGCCAGAGATCCTCACGGCACTGGGCGAGCTGTTTCTGACCGAGGACAAGCCCGCTGCCGCGCTCGACTTCGCCCGGCGCGCACTGGAGCAGTCCAACAAGCTGGCAGAGCCGTGGCTGCTGCTGGGCCGCATCTACGGCAACGCAGGGGATAGACGCAATGCCAGCAGGGCTGCAGCCAAGGCATGGGAGTGTGCCGCCGGGGAGCCGGATCTCCAACAGCAGGCGGCCTGGATGTACGTGCAGTTCTACCCCGACCGCAGCAACTGGTCGGTCGCCGGGCGTGGGCTTGATTACTGGTGGCAGGCAGTCAGCCGGTGGGTGCAGGACCATTGCGCTTTTCTGGCCCTGTCCGCGGCCTACCTCATCTTCGTCTTCTTCCCGGGCATTGCTCGACGGGTCTGGAAGAGGGCCTACTGAGACATCCGCGCCCCCTCACTTGTGCAGCCTGATCTCCTCGAACAGTTCATCCACGCGGGCGGCTTCATCAGGGGGCATTTTGCGCAGGTATCCCTCGGCAAGGAAGATGCCGAAGGTCACAAGCAGTTCGCCGCCCGTGAAGACCACCCATGAGGTTGGGATTCCGAGGGCCGGAAGCCCGTACTTGAGCAGCACGAACGCTGCGAAACCGCCGATCCAGGCGGCCAGCGCCCCGCGCCACGTGGTGCGCCGATTCAGCATCCCCAGCAGCAGCGGCACTGAAACGGGAGCCAGGAGCGCCGCGTACCAATTCACCATCGCCTCAAACGCGCCGCCCAGCCTCTGCCCAAGCAGCCCGCTGACGATCGTGATGGTGCCAAGAATCGCTGTGGCCAGCAGCCCGACCTTGAGCAGTGTCTTTTCAGAGGCGCTGGGGTTGAACGTCTTATGATAGATATCTTTGGTGAAGACCGCCGCCAGAGAGTTCAGGTCCGAATCCACCATTGACATTGTGGCTGCGAACATGGCTGCCACAAATAGTCCCAGCAGCCCGGGCATGACCGAGGGCAGGTAACGCTGCGCGACGAGTGCATAGGTTTCCTCGGGCTTGACTACCTCCCCCAGTAGTATCGGCGAGGCCCACACCGGGATGTAGATTATGAGCGGGTACAGCAGGTACATAGCGCCAGAGAGCAAGGCGGCTTTCCTGGCGCCGGACGCGTCCCCTACCGAGTAGAACCGCTGTGCCAGGCCCCACGTCCCGCCGTTGTAGCTCAGCGTGATGACGACCAGGAAGACCAGAATGTAGGGCAGGTTGTACTGCTCGCTGAACACGTTACGGCTCTCGGCCGGCAACTGCGCCCACATGCTGCTCCATCCGCCGACCAGCCTCAACACGACGACCGCAAGTATGACCGTGGTGATGAACTGGACGATGAACTGACTAAAGTCAGTCAATATCTCCGCCCACAGACCGCCGATGAGAATGTACAGAATCGCCACGATGCCACACCCGATGATGGTCACATCCAGCGGCAGTTGCGTGCAGGCGGCAACGATGATGCCCAGCGAGTAGAGCTTCATCCCCTCGTCAACGAATTTGATGGCGATTCCGCTCCAGGCGATGGTCTGATGCACCGTGCGATTGAAGCGCCTGTCCAGGTACTCGACAGGTGTGATGACATTGAGCCGTGCCCAGCGTGGAGCCCATACGAAAGCCCCGATCGTCATGGCTATGAAGCAGGGAACGGCGAAAAGGGTCCATACATTAAATCCGACTGTGTAGGCCAGGCCCGCGTAGGCGACGAAGGCGAAGGCACTGTAGCCGGAAATATGATGTGAGACGGCTGCCAGCCACCAGGGGATGTCGTGTCCCCCCGCGAAATAGTCGGTCAGACCCTTTATCTTCGTCCGCGCGAAGACACCGATGCCTGCAACCAGCAGCAGGTACAGCCCTATTACGCCGTAGTCAATGCCAGTCATTGCGGCGCTGCTCCCTCCTCAGCCCGGTCCATGCCAGGAATTGGGTACTGAACGAGACGACCTGTACTGCCCCAACCGCCGTTATCGGGCGAATCGCCCCAGGACCTGTTCCACCAGTTCGGCCTGTCGGTCCCAGGTAAACTGCAGCGACCTCTCCCGCGCCGCCAGCCCCATCTTGGAAACCGTGTCGCGATTATCTGCCAGGAACGCGATGTGGTCGGCAATCTCCCTGGCGACGGCGGCCTCTGCCTCCGCATCAGCCGCCTGCTGCACCAGATAGCCGCTAACGCCCGGGTCAACAAGCTCCGGCCCCACGCCAGCGGGTGTGACAATGAGCGGCAGACCACACGCTGCGGCCTCGGCCATCACCAGGCCGAAGCCATCGCAGCGCGTGGGGAGGACAAAGCAGTCGGCAGCCGCATAGTATGGCTCGGGCTGTTGCGCCCCGGTGAAACGGATGCGTGCTGCGTGCGCCTCAGGCACCAGGTGTGCGACGGCTTCCAGATGGCCTGCGCCGACCACAAGCAGGTGCACGTCCGACCGTGCCAGCAGCCCGAGTGCGGCCAGCACCCGGTCCAGGCCTTTCTCCAGGTAATGCGCCGCCATGAATAGGAGCACGAAATCGCTATCCGATAGGCCAAGCTGGGACCTGAGGCGCTCACGGTGCTTCTCATGCACATTCACGTTGAAGCGCTCGTGGTCAACACCATTGGGGGTGGCGACCACGTCCTGCTCCTGAAGGCCGTACTGGCGAATAAGGCTGCGACGGAGTTGCTCGGATACGGCCATGACAGCGCCCCGGCACTTCGTCACAACGCGGCCCTCGTTGCGCTGCGCGGCTCGCTGCCAGCGGTTGCGGATGAAACGCTCCCACGCGGGCATGGTCGGTTGACCGGCGAAGACCAGCTCCTTGACCGCCGCCAGCTCAACTTGCGACGTATGGACCAGCGTCGCATTGGCGATGAAGCAGTTCCCGCCCTGGGCCAGCACCACGTCGAAGTCGCGAGGGTTCACGCACAGACGGGCGGCGGTGGGGATGAACATCTCCTGCATGATAGGCCGGCGCCGCAGGGGGCAAGGCATGATGTGAACCTTGACGGCGGCGTCCACATCGGCCGCCTCAAAGCAGAAGACGTGTACGTCATGGCGCACGGCCAGGCGCCGCGAGAGCTCGGCGATGACGCGGTTCTGCCCACCGCGCATGTCCACTTTTTCGATGACGATGGCGATTCTCATATTCCCTCAGGGCGGGGCAGTCTGAACAGGGCCGCCCACATTCCGGAGAGCACAGCCGCGAATCTTTTGGCCGCTGCGCGTTCAAAGCGAATCAGTTCCAGCAGGAAGAGCAGAAGGCCCGGGCACTGGCGGCTGCCGACAAGCGCCAAGTATGGCAGCCAGAAAAGCATCTGCCAATGGGGCCTGTGCTTCATCAGCAGGTGGCAGTGGTCGTGTGAGTCAAGATAGACCTGTCGCGGGTCGGCAAGGTCCCGGCCGGCCGGATTGTCGGCACGCGCGGCGGGATAGTGGTCAATGATAGCCTGTGGGTCGTACACCAGCTTGTGGCCTGCACGGCTCACAGCGAGCGCCAGATCGGTATCGTTGAAGTGGGGCCCCCAGATGCGCGAGTCGAACGGCTTGATCAGCTCCCGCCGAAATGACATGTTGACGCCCTTGATGTGATCCACTGCAACAGCGCCGCCGTCGAAGTCGCAATGGTGGTTGCCGATGACCTTGCCGTACCAGGTGATCTTCCCGACTGATGCTGCATGGCACTGTGAGATGCGGTCACCGTGGTGAACGACATCGCGGCCGCCGGCCCCGCCGACCTGCGGGTCATCGTAATGCGACAGGAGCCGCTCAAGCCAATCCGCACGCGGCACCGCGTCGTCGTCGGTGAAGACGACCACATCGCCCGTTACGGCCTCCAGCCCCCGGTTCATCGCGGCGATCTGCCCGCGCTGAGTGACCTCGACAACACGGAACAGCTCTGCGTGGGGTGCCGTTGCCAGCCAGTCCCGAAGCATCTTGTGGCTGTCAGTGTCCGTATCCCGCAGCACCACAACGACCTCGTGCGGAAGCAAGGCGCCTGTCACGACGGCCTGCAGGCAAGCCAGCAGCGCGCGGCCGCGCTGGTAGCTGGGTATCAGGACGCTGCATTTCATGGCACTCACGTATCAGAGTATTCTGGCCAGGAACTGCCCTGTGTAGGACTCGGCACACTGCGCAATCTGCGGAGGCGTTCCTGTGGCGACAACACGGCCGCCATCGTCGCCACCTTCTGGGCCCAGGTCAATCACATGGTCCGCCGCTTGGATGACATCGAGGTTATGTTCGATAATGAGGGCGGTATTTCCTTGGTCAATGAGGCGGTTGATGATGTTGAGCAGTTTCTCGATGTCGGCGAAGTGCAGGCCGGTGGTGGGTTCGTCGAGGATGTAAAGGGTTGAGCCGGATCCGGGTCTGGACAGCTCCCGTGCCAGCTTGATGCGTTGGGCCTCACCGGCTGACAGTGTGGTGGCAGGCTGGCCGAGCCGCAGGTATTCGAGGCCCACGTCGCAGAGTGTCTGCAGGATCCGCGCGATCTTAGGGACGTTCTCAAAGAGCTGCAGGGCCTGGGCGACCGTCAGCTCCAGCACATCCGCAATGCTCTTGCCTTTGTAGCACACCTGCAAGGTCTCGCGATTGTAGCGGGCACCCTTGCACTCATCGCACGTGATGTGCACATCGGGCAGGAAGTCCATCTCCACCTGCCGCGTCCCCTTCCCTTCACATGCCTCGCAGCGCCCGCCTCGGATGTTGAAACTGAAGCGTGCCTGGTCGTAGCCGCGCATGCGGGCCTCAGGCGTTTGGGCGAAAAGCTCGCGGATCGGCCCGAAGAGCCCAGCATACGTCGCCGGATTGGAGCGTGGGGTGCGGCCGATCGGGTTCTGGTCAATGTTGATGACCTTGTCAATGTATTTGGTTCCCTCGATCGCCTTGTAAGCCCCCGGCTGGTCAGACGAATTGTGTAGGTCTCTGCGCAGCGAATGGTACAGCACATCATGCACCAGCGTGCTTTTCCCCGATCCCGATACGCCGGTGATGCAGGTAAGCACGCCGAGCGGAATCTGTATGTCAATGTTTCTGAGATTGTGCTCGCGGGCGCCGATGATGCGGATGCTCTTGCCGGTCAGCTTGCGCCGCTGCACGGGAGGGGAGACGGACAGGCGGCCGGACAGATACGCACCGGTCCTGGAGAGCGGATCGTCGAGCAGCCCATTCACGTCACCCGCATACACGATCCGGCCGCCATCGGCGCCTGCGCCAGGGCCGAACTCGACAACGTGGTCAGCAGCCCGTATGGTGTCGGCGTCGTGTTCCACGACGATGACGCTGTTGCCCAGATCGCGTAGGCTGATGACCGTGTCCAGCAGGTTCCTGTGATCCCGCTGATGTAGGCCGATGCTGGGCTCGTCGAGGATGTACATGACTCCTGCCAGGCCGGAGCCGATCTGGGTAGCCAGTCGTATGCGCTGTGCTTCACCACGCGAGAGACTTGGGGCAGTCCGGTCGAGTGTGAGGTACCCCACTCCGACCTTGAGCATGAACTGCAAGCGTGCCGTGATTTCACTGATGAGCTCGGCGGCGATGATGCTCCGGGAGCCGTCCAGGGACAGCTCACTGAAGAAACGCTCGGCTTCTTCGATGTTCATCCTCGTAATGTCGCCGATGCTGCGGTCGCCGACGGTGACCGCCAGGCTCTCCTTGCACAGGCGATAGCCGCCACATTCGGGGCAGGTCACATCGGCAACAAAGCTCTCATAGTAGTTGCGCCGGGCCGCGGAGTTGGCATTCTCCAGCCTGCGCCGACTGGCGTTGACCAGACCCTCAAACGGCTGCGCGTACTCGAAGCGCCGGCCATCTCGGCCCTCATAGGTGAACTGGATCTCCTCGTCACCCGAACCGTACAGAATCGTCTCGCGGACCTGCTCCGGCAGAGCCTTCCAGGGCTTGGTGAGCTCAAAGCCGTAGTACTGTGCCAGGCCCTCCAGCAGGTGCCCGACATGGGCGCTCTTCACGCTGCCATACGGCTTCAATGCTCCGTCGAGGATGGATTTCTCCGGGTTGGCGACCAACAGCGATGGCTCGACCTGCTTCACCGTGCCGATGCCCTCGCACGTGGGACACATGCCATGCGGGCTATTAAAGGAGAACATCTGCGTCGTTAGTGGCCGCACGCTGACCCCGCATTCTGCACAGGCGTACCGGGTGCTGAAGACGTGGTCCCGGCCGTCCGCCACGGCGGCGATCACCATGTCCTCCCCGTAGGCGAGGGCTGTCTCCAGCGAATCGGCAAGCCGCGACCGGATGTCAGGCTTGATAATCACCCGGTCAACCACAATCTCCGCTGCCTGTGGCTCCGTGTCCAGGTCAATCTTCCGGTCCAGCCCCACGACCTCCCCGTCAATGCGGATGCGGGCGAAGCCGCTGCGGCGGGCATCACGCAGCACGCCATACCAGTCGTCGTCTTCGGGATGCACGGGAGCCAGGATCAGGAGGCGGGTACCCTCCGGCATCGCCATGATTTCGTCCACGATGTTCTGCACCGTGGAGGCCTGGATGGGTCGGCCACATTCGGTGCAATGCGGTTGGCCGACTCTGGCGAAGAGCACGCGCAAAAAGTCGTAGATATCGGTCGCGGTAGCCACCGTTGAGCGCGGGTTGGCGGCCACCGACCGCTGGTCTATGGCGATTGCCGGTGACAGTCCCTCGATGTGATCAACCGCCGGTCGGTCCATCTCGCCGAGAAGATGCCGGGCATGGGTCGAGAGCGACTCGACGTAGCGACGCTGTCCCTCGGCGTAGATGGTGTCGAAGGCTAATGAAGACTTCCCGGACCCGCTGACACCGCAGAAGACGATCAGCCGGTTGCGAGGCAACTCCAGGCTGACATCCTGCAAGTTGTGCTGTCGAGCGCCGTATATGCGTATGCTATTCTCTGACATTGTGTTCATCCATCGTTCCGCTGCGGATGCTTCCGAATGCGTCTCGTCGGAATCGAGACGTCGGGGCAAGGCCAAACATACTATTATACCATTCGCATAAGTTGTTTGACAGGGGTAAGCGCAATTTGCGGGGCATGTTGACACGCTTGCCTTTGCAGCATAGACTAGTCGAGAGTTTCAGCCGGCGGCGGAGGTACAAGCGTGCAAGGAAAGACCGTAGCAAAGGCTCCAGGACGGATATGTCTGTTCGGCGAACATCAGGACTTCCTGGGTCTGGCAGTCATCGCCTGCCCCATTGATCTGTACATCACCGTAGCCGGTGTTCCACGTCGTGACACCTGGTTCTACATCCGCATGCCCAATACCGGCGAAAGCGACCTGTTCGATGCCGCCCAGGAGGTCGAGTACCGCTTCGATTTGGACTTCATTCGCGCCGCGACCAATGTGGTCAAGCGGATCGGGTGCGACATCCGGTGCGGCTATGACTGTACCATCAGCGGGAACATCCCGATCAATGCCGGCACTTCGAGCTCGTCAGCCCTGACGGTAGCCTGGGTACAGTTCCTGCTGACAACCCAAAACCACCACGCGCGGAGCGATCCCGAAGCTGTGGCCCGTCTCGCCTATCAAGCCGAGGTGCTTGAGTTCAGCGCTCCGGGCGGGATGATGGATCACTACACTTCGGCGCTGGGCGGCCTCGTCTATATTGACTGCCGCGAGCCGATTACCGTCGAGCGAATCCCCAGGAAGCTCGCAGGGCTCGTGCTGGGCAATACCGGCGTCCGGAAGAACAACAATCGGATCATAGCCGAATCAAGGACTGCAACCAACGCCGGGATGGAGATACTGAGGCAGCGCATTCCCGGCTTCGATATCTGGACCACACCGTTTGATGAAGCCGAACCACACTTCGGCGAGATGGAGCCGGATGTGGCCAGGCGAGTGCGAGCCAACCTGATCAACCGGGACCTGTGCCAGGAGGCCCGCAGGCTGCTCGCGCAGGATGACCTCGACCACCAGCGGCTCGGGGAGATGTTGCACGCTCACCAGGTGCAGCTCAGGGACGGCGTGGGCGTTTCCCATCCGAAGCTCGACGAGTTCATTGATGCGGCGATGGAAGCAGGCGCGCTGGGCGGCAAACTCAACGGCGCGGGCGGTGGTGGGTGCATGTTCGCCTATGCTCCCGGCAAGGAGCAAGAGGTCAAGTCGGCAATAGAGAGTGTCGGCGGCGAGGCCTGGATAGTAGACATCAGCGCGGGCGCACAGGCGAGCAAACAAGAGCAATGAACAGCAGTCTCGTTCATCCGGCCAAACGAGACGGGGAGCAGTTGCCATGAGTTCGCTACGTATTACCATTGGAGGCGTGCGCGGAATCGTGGGCGAGAGCCTCACGCCCGACCTGATCGTGCGCTACAGCCACGCACTGGCCACCTATCTTGAGGGTGGCAAGGTACTCATCAGCCGCGACACGCGCCGCTCCGGTGAGATGGTGACCAGTTGCGCCCTCGCCAGCCTCATAGCAGCCGGCTGCGAGGTGGTGGAGCTGGGAGTATGTCCGACCGCCGCCCTGCAGCTTGCCGTGCGGGACTCGGATGCCGCCGGCGGTCTGGCGGTAACTGCGGGCCACAATCCACGACAGTGGAATGCCCTGAAGTCAATGCGCGATGACGGGATGTTCCTCAACCCGGACCAAGCCGCCGATCTGCTGGACATATACCACCAGGGCGAGTTCCTCAAGGCAACCTGGGATCAATTGAGGCCCCCGTCCAGAGATGACAGGGCCGGTGACCGACATATCGCTGCCATCTGCGAGCAGGTTGACGCCAAGACCATCGGGGCCAGCGGCCTCCGCGCGGCTGTGGACTGTGTCAATGGCGCCTGTTCGCTGTACGCGCCCCGGCTTCTGCAGATGCTCGGCCTAGACGTGGTAGCAATGAACGTCGAGACAGACCTGCCGTTCCCACATGCACCGGAGCCGGCACGCGACAACCTGAACCAACTCAGGGCGCTGGTCAGTGCCTCGCAGGCTGATGTGGGATTTGCCTTTGACGCAGACGGCGACAGGGCCGGCGTGGTGTGTCATGACGGCTCCGTTCCGGGCGAGGAGATGACGCTCTGCCTGGCTGCCATGATGATCCTGAGACGGGGGGACCCGGGCCCGGTAGTGACAAACCTCTCCACGACCCAGGCCCTGGACGACATTGCAGCAGAGCATGGGCGAGAGGTGATACGCACCCACATCGGTCAGGCGTACATCGCCGAAGCGGCCCGCAACCATGCCGCCGCAGTCGCCGGCGAGGGCAGCGGAGGGGTGGTGTTCCCCCGCATCAACTACGCTCACGACAGCCTCGCCGCAATGGCGCACATCCTGCAACTCATGTGCGAGACCGGCAAATCGCTGGCGGCTCTGGTGAGCGAGGTGCCCGTATACCACATGCAAAAGGCGACAGTGCCCTGCTTCGTGGATCGGGCCTACAGCGTGCTCGAGGACATGCGCAGGCAGGGCCGCCCTGACTGGGCCGCGTACGAGGACTTGCAGGACGGCGTCAAGTACGGCAACTCAAGCCAGTGGGTCCACATCCGCGTGTCGGCGACTGAGCCGATCATCCGCATAATCAGCGAGGCACGGGACCCGCAGCAGGCGGCGGCTCTCGGTCGCTTCTATGTGAACGAAGTCAAGCAGAGCATGTAGAGGGAATGCCATGAGCAGCGTCAGGACACTGAAGACAGGAATATCCGGCGTGCGCGGAGTGGTGGGCGAATCACTTACTCCGCAGCTCCTGATCGGCTTCGCGCAGGCGTTTGGCACGTATGTCAGGGGCGGGACCGTGGTCATAGGACGCGATACGCGGCCCTCTGGTGAGATGGTCCAGAAGGCCGTCATCGGCGGCCTGCTGGCGACCGGCTGTGACGTCATAGATGTGGGCATCGCGCCCGTACCCACCGTGCAGATGGCGACCAGAGACGCGGCGGCCAGTGGCGGCATAGTCATCAGCGCCAGTCACAACCCGCAGCAGTGGAATGCCCTCAAGTTCGTCCGCGGCGACGGCGTTGCCCTGTATCCGCATCAGGTGGAAGAGCTGTTGAGTGTCTATTACCAGGGCAACTTCCGACTCGTAGGCAATGACGAGATCGGTTCAGTCGAATTCGACGCCGGCGCGGTCCGGCGGCATATGGATGTGGTGCTCTCGCTGACCGATGTTGACGCGATAGCAAGAGCCGAGCTGAAGGTGGCAGTTGATTGCGTGCACGGTGCCGCGGCGGTGGTCTCGAAACAGTTCCTCACGGCCCTGGGCTGCGACGTAGTGCTGATCAATGATACCCCCAACGGCATCTTTCCACATGCTCCCGAGCCGCTCCCGGAGAACCTGTGGGCGCTCGAGGAGGCCGTGAAGGAGCACGATGCAGACATCGGCTTCGCCCATGACGCAGATGCCGACCGGCTGGCGATCGTGTCGGAAAAGGGTGTTGCCATCGGTGAGGAGTTCACGCTGGCATTCGCCTGCGACGCCATCGCCGACAGCGTGGACGGGCCGCTGGTGACGAACCTGTCCAGCTCGCGGATGATAGACGAGGTCGCGAGGCGCCACGGCAAGACCGTGGTGCGAGCCAGAGTAGGGGAGATCAACGTCGTCCAGGAGATGCAGGCACACGGTGCCGGTATCGGCGGCGAGGGCAATGGCGGCGTCATCTGGCCGCAGGTCCACTACTGCCGCGACAGTGTAGCCGGCATGGCACTGGTCCTCTCAGGACTGGCAAAGCGCGGCGGCAGCGTGACCGATTGGGTGCAGAGCATGCGGCCCTCCGAGATATACAAGACCAAGATGGAATGTCCGGTATCCAGGGCACATGCGGCGCTCATGGGACTGCGGGAGACGTATGCGGACGATGAGTTGGACTTGCGGGAGGGCGTCAAGGTGCTCTGGCCGGACGGGTCCTGGCTGCACGTGCGGCCCAGCAACACCGAGCCGGACGTGCGCATCATCGCCGAGGCGGATACCGTGGAGGAGGCGGAGCGGAAGGCTGCCGACGCGATGGACATAATGCGTAAGCATATATAGCCGGCGCTGGTTGGCCCGCTATAGGCTTCCCCTTTGAGCGAGTATGTACTCGACGACCTCATTCGGCTCTGCCAGCCACACATCGCCGCCGCCCACCCGCAGTACCGTCTCGAAGCGCTGCTCAAGCTGCGCGGTGGTGCAGTCTTTCCAGGGATGCACCGGCTTGTCGGGAAGGGGGCAATGGGCGTAGTCCATGACCCACCCACCGGCATCAGCACACTGGTGCAGCCGCTTGTAGGGGTCGTAGGCGGAGTAGAAGGGCGGCGGATACTCGGTGTGCAGGGGCACCCGGCACAGCCGCATCAGGTCGCAATCTGGCGGGTTGATGTCATCGTAGATGGTCATGATTGCCCGGTAGCCCGCCTGCTCGGCCACCGCCCGGGCGGGTGGATACCCGTCGTTGTTGCCCGGCACACAGAAGATGCTAATGGGCAGCCCGGCCGCCTCCTCCAGCGCGGCCTTTGCTTCCACGACCTCATAGTGGGCGTTCTCGTCCGTGATGGCGGCGTGGGTCATGCTGTGGCAGGAGAGACCCCAGCCCTCGCCACTCAGCATGTGGATTTCGTCGCGCGAGAGAATCAGCATTCCTTCGTAGCTGCTACCCTTGGTGGATCGCGGTATCCCTACCTCGCGGCTGACGATACAGACATGGCCGGGCACGCCGTACCTGCGATGAATGGGCAGGGCGTGCTCCAGCAGCGCCTGACACCCCTCATCATACGTGATGGAATACACCCAACGCTTGTCGTCTCTCCAGGTCATGCGGATTCGTCTCCTCCATTTGTGTCTCTGCATTGTCGAATGATTCTCCTGTGCGCCGCGCTTCGCCTGCAGCCGGGGTGCAGAGGAAGGGCCGCCCGCCGCAGCGAACAATCACCCCATTGCGCAGCCGTGAGAACCTGCCGCGTGAAGAAGGGAGACCGTGACGGGTTTGACTTCCCGTGAGCGCATCCGCCGGACACTCGAGGGCCGCCTGCCTGACCGCATTGCTATGGTGGACATATGCTTCTGGCCGGAGACTGTCGAACGCTGGCACCAGGAGGGCCTGCCACAAGATGAAAGCCCGGCGGAGCACTTCGGTCTGGATGCCATTTCCACTGCGGGCCTGGACTGCAGCTTGCGCCTGGAAGTGGAGGTATTGGAGGAGTGCGACGAATGGAAGATCGAGCGTGACAGCAACGGTACTGTCCACAAACACTGGAAAACGAGAACAGCCACCCCCTGCGAAATTGATAATCTCATCAAATCGCGGGATGACTGGCTGAGCTGTCGAGATCGGCTGGAACCGACCGCTGACCGCATCCCGCAAGATGCTACCAAGCTGCTCGACAGCGCCCACAGTGAGGGCCACTTCTGCACCCTCGACCCCTGCGAGCCCGTGTGGTGGACCCTTCGCACTCTGGGGATGGAGCGAGCGCTGGTGACCCTCGCGACTGACCCGGCGTGGTTTGAGGAGATGGTCGCAGCCCAGACCGAGCTGTCGCTGGAGCTTTGCCGGATGATGATCGCACAGGGCCCCAAGCCTGACGGAGTCTGGTTCTTCTCCGACCTGTGCTACCGGAACGGGATGCTCTTTTCGCCGGCCCTCTATCGGAGCATGATGCTGCCGTACCATCGCCGCTTCGCCGACCTGTGCCACGCCAATGACATGTTCCTGCTGCTCCACTGCTGCGGCGACGTCCGGCAGCTCGTACCCCACCTGATAGACGCCGGCTTTGATGCCATTCAGCCCCTGGAGGCTCGTGCCGGTAATGACGTGAGGCAGTTGAAGCCATTGTACGGCGACCGGATCACGCTATTCGGCAACATGGACATGGATGTGTACGCCACCGGCGATCTGGATGCCGTTCGTCACGAGGTTCTGAGCAAGCTGGAGGCGGCCATGCCCGGCGGCAGGTACATCTACCATTCCGACCATTCCGTGCCGCCGACGGTCAGCTTCGCGACATACTCCTACGCGCACGAACTGCTGTGTGAGTACGGGCGCTACTGAGAGGGGGACGCCGCTGTGACCTGCAGCGGGCTAGTCGGAGAGGACCATGTTGTCGCGATGAACCACTTCATCGTGACCGATGTGGCCGAGGATCTCAGGTATCTGGCAGGTATGCGCCCCGCGAATTCGCTCGACTTCCTCAGCCGAATAGTTGGTCAGACCCTTGGCGATCTCGTGCCCATCCGGGCCGAGAATGCGAACCAGGTCGCCGGCTGTGAAGCTGCCCTCGGCGCTGGTGATGCCCGCAGGTAGCAGGCTCGAGCCATCGCGGTCGAGCAGTGCACGGCGTGCCCCGTCGTCAACAATGATGTCGCCTGCCGGGTGGACAGCCATCGCGATCCAGAGCTTGCGGCCGTGCACCGGTTGGCCGGGCAGGAAGAATGTCCCGATCTCCTCTCCGGTCACGATGCGGTTGATGACATGCTCCGTGCGGCCGCTGGCCATGACTACCGCAATGCCGCAGTCGGCCAGCATGTTCGCGGCCGCAAGTTTCGCCGCCATGCCCCCGCGCGATTCAGGGCCGCCTGTGCCCTTGGCCGAGGCGGTGTAGTCGTCGCAGGGGGCGACACGGCACACAAGCTGCGCGTTACAGTCAACTCGCGGGTCGGCGGTGAAGAGGCCCGGCAGGTCTGAGAGGTAGATGGCCAGGTCGGCGCGCGCGGTGGCGGCAACCATCGCCGCGAGCTTGTCGTTCTCCTGGAACGTGATGCCCTCGATGGAGACGCTGTCGTTTTCGTTTATGACCGGGATCACTTGCTTGCTCAGCAGGGTCTCGATGGTGTTGCGCACATTCAGATAGCGGCTGCGGTCGGACATGTCGTCCGTGGTCAGCAGCATCTGGGCGCACTTGAGGCCGCGGGCCTGCAGGGCCTCGGACCAGTGACGCATCAGAGCCGGCTGTCCGGCGGCTGCAGCAGCCTGACGCACTGGCAGACTGTCCTCCGAGCGGCGCAGCGCCAGGAGCCGCCGCCCCAGGAAGATCGCACCCGAGGTCACGACGATAAACTCGTGTCCCTGCTCACGCAACTCCGCCATCTGCTGGCCGACGCTGTCGAGGAACCTGGTGTTGAGGCCCGTGGCATCATCGGTTATCAGCCGCGTGCCGATCTTGATGACGATGCGCCGGCAGCGCCCAAGCTGGTCACGCTCGGTTATCGGTCCGTTCAGCATGTGCCTCAGTCTCTGTGCCCTGTCACTGTCTCGACAGGTAGTCGCCGCTGCAGATGTACTTGTACGTCGTCAACTCGCGAATACCGACCGGTCCGCGGGCGTGAAGGCGGTTGGTGGAGATGCCGATCTCCGCGCCCATCCCGAATTGCCCCCCGTCGGTGAAGCGGGTCGAGGCATTGTGATACAGGCACGCCGAGTCGATCTGTGCCATGAAGCGGCGGGCATTTTCCGCATCTTCGGTGAAGATCGCCTCGGAGTGCGCGGAAGAGAACTTCTGTATGTTGGCAATCGCTTCGTCCACAGAGTTTACCACGTCCACACTGATAATCAAGTCCAGGTACTCGGTGTCGAAGTCCTCCTCCGTGGCCGGGACGATATTGCCGCACGCCTCCTGGACCGGCTGAGTGCCACGCACCTCCACGCCGGAGGCCTGTAGATCGGCGACGATGGCCCTGAGCGCCTCCAGGTTGTCCTTGTGTACCCACAGGTTCTCCACGGCGTTGCATACGCCCGGGCGCTGGACCTTTGCATTGTTGACACAGGCCACCGCGCGCGGGATATCACATTCGGCGTCCACGTAGATGTTGCACAGACCGCGGTCATGCTTGAGCACGGGCACCGAGGCGTTCTCGACAACGGCGCGGATCAGGCCGTGCCCGCCGCGCGGGACGATCAGGTTCACATATTCGTCCATGCGGATCATCTCCTGCACGCCCTGCCTGTCTGTGGACTCGATAATCTCCACACAGGAGCGCGGCAGCCCCACATCATCACAGGCCTCCGACAGCAGCTTCGCCAGCGCGATGTTCGAGTTGACGGCTTCCTTGCCGCCGCGCAGCAGGGCCGCATTGCCTGACTTGATGCAGAGGCCGGCGGCGTCCACCGTTACATTGGGCCGCGACTCATAGACGATGCCGATAACACCCAGCGGCACGCTGACCTTGCGGATGCTCAAGCCATTGGGCCGCAGCGTCTCGGACAGCACGATCCCCAGCGGGTCCTCGAAGGTCGCGACCTGCTCCAGACCCACAGCCATGTCCTCTATGCGCGAGTCGGTCAACTCCAGCCGATCCAACATGGCGGATGACAGCCCGGCTGCCTCGCCGGCCCTCATGTCCTCGGAGTTGGCTTCCTTGACACCGCCTGCACCGGCACGAATGCGCTTCACCATTGCGAGCAGGGCGTTGTTGCGCAGGTCGTTAGTGCTGGTGCGCAGCACTGCGGCCGCACACTTGGCAGCCATCGCTTTGCTCAAGACCTCCTGCTTGATGTCCATATCTGACGCTCCTAACATCGGTGTTCGACGGGGTGACTGGCAGCGGTCTCCTCCGGGATCAGTACTACTCGTGTTTCGGCGCAGAGGGACGGAATCCTGCACTCCAGGTGAGGGCGCCGGGCATCGGAGAGGGGTAGCCTGGATACCAGCGCGCTCAAGTAGGGGGATGCGAGGGCAGGAAGACAGAAAAGGTGCTCCCTTTGCCGAGCTCACTCTCCACCCAGATGCGCCCCCCGTGCGCCTCGGCTACCATCTTGCAGAACGTCAGACCAAGGCCGGTGGAGTGCATGCGACCCTCGTTACGAGTCTGCACCTGGCCGAACTTGTCGAAGATGCGCGCCTGGTCCTCCTCAGGTATGCCAGGGCCGTCATCCGATACCGAGAGAATCATCCCATCATCCGCAGGCCGCGCCGTCAGACGTATGTGGCCGCCCTGTGGTGTGAACTTGACGGCGTTGCCTAGGAGGTTGATGAGGACACGCCGCAGCTTATCCCCATCGGCGACGATTTGGCAACAGCCCGGGGCGATGTCGGCAGTGAATTGCTGCTCATGCTTCCTCGTCATTCCCCGAACCTGGGCCACGGCCTTCTCACTCACGGCGGCAAAGTCCACCGGCTCGAGTGCCAGTTCCATCCGGCCGCTCTCCATCTTGTTGATGTCCAGCAGTGTGTTGATCATTTCGAGTAGGGTCTCGGCGCTCATCAGCGACAAGTGTACGAACTCCTCGGCGGTCTCGCGCTCGTATTGGGTGTGAATGACCGTCTCCAGGCCGCCGATGATGCCAGTGAGCGGGGTGCGCAGGTCGTGGACGATCATGTGGATGAGGGAATCGCGCAATGCCTCCAGCTCGATGATCCTGCGGGCCTGGATGCTGTCATAGGCGGCGCTTGCCACCAGTCCGGCGATGACCTGCAGGAACTCCGCAACTGCCTCGATCCTTTCGCCCGGCATCACGAGAGCAACACGCGCCACCTGCTCGCCGACTTGCGGGTCCATCCCGCCCTCTGAAGCAAGGCGACGGAACTTGTCGAGGTCCGGCGGTGCATCCAGACTGCGCGCGAAGACCGCATAGCCGACAGTCTCGCCCTCGACCTCGATTGATACGGCAGCATCACGGAAACCGCCACGGCAGCGATGGCGAATCGGCTTGCCTACACCATGTCCCTCGCGAAGGGCCTGCTCAAGCTCTGGCTCCGGCACATCCCACTTCTGGCGGCGCAGGCACAGTGTGTCGGGGTGGCCGCACAGTAGCGCGCCGCAATAACGCAGCGGTTCCTCGACGTTGGTGACGGGCGTGCCGTCGGCGTCGGTGAAGGCCATCGGCACGCCCGTGGTTGACTTGAACAGCACGCGCAGTCGCTCCAGTGTCTCGGCAGCCACCAGTTCGTTGAGCTTGAGAGCTGAGTCCATTGTTGTCACCGACTCTGTATTCCTGTGGCTATGTCCAAGGACGTGTGAGCAGAATTGTCTTTCCCGCAGACAGAACGAGAATCCTTCATATCCGGCGCAGTATGCCCGATTCCGGCGGCGATGACGGTGCCGGGCGTGTACTCGGACGCGCTGCAGATGCCCAAAAAGCACTGTCCGCAGGAGTACTGCTTGACAATCTCTATCGAAATATGCTATAGTGATTTTGCTTCGGTGGTGGAATGCATGCCGAGGCGACGTATTGAGAAGCTAGAGTAATCGGCTGACGGCTTGATGCAGAGACGCACCCTTTCCCAAGCTAGGCGGCAATGACTAGCTCACAGTAAGAAGGAGGTGCGTTTTTTTATGGCTACAGGCAAAGTCAAGTGGTTCAATGACCACAAGGGCTTCGGTTTCATAGAGACCGAGGGATCCGAGGATGTGTTTGTGCATTTCTCGGCCATCGCCGGTGAAGGCTACCGCTCGCTACAAGAGAACGACGAAGTCGAGTTCGACATCGTCTCGGACGCCAAAGGCCCTCGTGCCGAAAACGTCGTGGTCGCGTCGCATAGCTAGAACCTGACCCTATGGGTTACGCTGAAGTCCCCGCCGGCAACGGCGGGGACTTTGGTGTTTATTGGGGCATTTGCTGCGATGAAGCGTTAGGCCGCACGTCCTCAGTGGCCGCGCAGTATGCCACTTCCACGAGGCCTCAATCCCCTCCTCGCCAACCGCCTTCAGCACCAATACTGGTCAGGCAAAACGGGTGCTATCGTCCATTCTGTCAAGCTGTGGCAGGCGAGCCAGCAGCAGGCGGGTTACAGCCGCTACGACCAGCCCGACCCCAAGCAAGACGCCACCCGCATACACGCCGGCAAGGGCCACTCCGGCCGCCGCCATGCCCCCCGCATCGGCCGACAGCAGCAACAGTTCGTAGCCGCGGTGGTGTTCGATGGCCAGGTGTCTGCCGAGCCATGCGGCCGCCAGTGCGGTCATCAGGCCGCACGCAAGCGGCAGCAGCACCATCATCGGCTGCTGCAACGGATAAGGCAAGACGAGCGCCCACGCGGCCCCGATGCCCGCCCCGGCGACCATGCCACAGACACCGTGGCCGAAAGAAGTCAGATATGCCCTCGGCCGCGGCGCTGCACCGGTCCGGAAGTCGTACCGGCAGTGCGGACACGTGCTGCTCTGTGGCACACCGGAGGGGGCCTTGCCACGCGGTTTGGCCAGTGGCAGCGGAAAGCCGCAGTTGGGACAGATACCATCGAATTCGTGCCTGTTCATGGCCCTGGCCCGCTTGCCAATGAGATGCGGCTAGATGGCTTGTTTCGTCGCAGGGAGCCCGAATCCCTGCAGACAGACCAGCAGCCGACCCACCGCGAAACGTCCAGGCAGGACCCAGGCCCGGAATGGCGAAGAGTGCCCTTGTCAACGGTGATCGCCGATTGAAATCGGGCCGTCTATGCGAGGTCGCCAATCATGGCAACGGTAGCACTGAGATTCGGCCGAGGCACGGCGGAGTTCGAAATTCGCGACGATTGCTTCCTGGGGCACGTTCGGCCGCGCGCCGTCCGGGCATTGGACCAGGTGCAGGACGCCGTGCACAGGGCACTAGCCGAGCCGGTTGGCGCCCCGCCCCTGTCGGAATTGGCCGCTGCCGCCGACACGGCCCTGGTGCTGACTGTTGACTACACGCGGCCATCTCCCCGGCCGCTGTTGGAGCCGGTTCTCGAAGTGCTACATCCGGCCTCAGTGGACACCACCATAGCCATCGCTCTGGGGCACCATCGCCAGATGACACGCGAGGAGATCGCGCACCATCTCGGGGAGCAGATCACCGCCACCTATGAGGTCATTCAGCACGATGCGTTCGATCCCGACCTACACGTGGAGCGGGGCCACACCTCCCGGGGTACGCCGATATGCGTCAATCGGGCCGTGTTCGACTATGACCTTGTGATCGCCGTGGGGATCATCGAGCCAACCTACCTGGCCGGCTTCTCCGGCTCGCGCAAGATGCTCATGCCCGGCATGGCCTGGCATGAGGCGATAGACGCGAACCACTATCTGATTACAGATCCGGCATGTCGCGTCGGGGTGCTTGACGGCAACCCGATTAGTGAGGACATGGATGAGTTTGCCCGCGACTTGCCTTTGGATTTCATTCTCTACTCGGTCGTGGGACCGGATGATGAGGACATTGCAATAGTGGCAGGCGACCGCCATCAGGCACATCGCGAGGGGTGCAGGCTCTCCGAGCG
>CAZJVY010000018.1:22237-55153 GCA_964549395.1 uncultured Armatimonadia bacterium
GCCCACGGTGCCAGGATACTTGCCAGACCGGTAGTTGAGCGGCAAGCCCGGGTGATAGCCCTCGTCGGAGAGCACTTTGTCGCGGAACTGGACGGGACATTCGTCCAGGCCACCTCAGACCCGATGGAGGCAATGGCCTGGGCGCACGAACAAGCCAGCCGCGATGCCGGTGTGGTGGCGGTGCACGAGGCCCGCAGGCTCATCGTGGCGCCGCAATCCCCCTGACAACGTCCGGTGCGCCGGGACAAGCGACAAATCGGGAGGTAAGACCAAGATGCGTGATTACATGACGGAATACCGACTACTTGCCGACCGGATGGCGGAGAAGGGCATCAGCCTTGACGGCGCCAAGGCGAAGCTCAGGGCACAGCAGATTGAGACGCCTTCCTGGGGCTATGCGGACTCGGGAACCAGATTCGGAACATACCCGCAGGCCGGCGCAGCCATTACCGCTGAAGAGAAGATGGCCGACGCCGCGCAGGTGCACAAGTTCACCGGCATCGCACCGGCTGTGGCCGTGCACGTGAAATGGGACTTCCCCGACGGGTTCGATCCCGCGATATGCGACTTCGCCACGAGCCAGGGCGTGAGGATCGGCGCCATCAACCCCACGTGCTTCAATGACGAAGAGGGGATGATGGGGACGATAGCCAACCCCGACCCCCGCATCCGCCAGAAGGCAGTGGATCACATGCTGGAGTCGGTCGAACTCGGCCGACAGGCAGGATCGCGGCACCTGAGCCTGTGGTTCGCGGACGGCACCAATTACCCTGGCCAGGACGATTTCATCGAACGCAAGCACCGCGTCGCGGAGAGCCTGCAGGCGGTCTATGAGGCCATGCCTGAGACGATGCAGATGCTGATTGAGTACAAGCCCTTCGAGCCGGCGTTCTACCATACGGACATCGCCGACTGGGGGATGGCGTATCTGCTCGCGAAGAAGTGCGGAGAGCGGGCCAAGGTCCTGATAGACCTCGGCCATCATTTGCATGGGACCAACATCGAGCATATCGTCGCCGTGCTGCTGGATGAGAACATGCTGGGGGGCTTCCATTTCAACAATGCCAAGTACGCCGATGACGACCTCGTTGTCGGCTCGGTGAACCCCTACCAGGACTTCCTGATATTCGACCAGCTTGCAGCGGCCGAAAGCAAGCCCAGGGCGGCGGAGATCGCATACATGATTGACCAGAACTTCAATGTGAAGCCGAAGATAGCGGGGATGATCCAGAGTTGCCTGAACATCCAGCAGACCTACGCAAAGGCGTTGCTGGTGGACCGCAATGCACTCGCAGCCGCGCGCGCAGACGGCGATATCATAGGCGCCGAGCAAGCGCTGAAGGACGCATACAATGCCGACGTGGAGCCGCTTTTGATGGCCGTGCGGGAGGAGATGGGCCTGGCACCCGACCCACTGGCGGCCTATCTAGCAAGCGGATACCAGCATAAGATAGAGCAGGAGCGGGGCATCCGGCAGTCCGGCGGAGGGCTGGGCTGACCGGTTCCGGTCGTCGCTGAAGGCGGCGCGGCAGGGACCGTTTTCCGGATAGACACGGCGGCTCAGAAGTGAGCGCAGGCGTAGTAAACCGGCTGTTGCTTAGGGAACAGAATCCGCAGCAGCTTCCCATAGGCCCTTGGAACGAAGACGCCTCTCAGCCGCAGGACCTCGTCCAGTTCGTCTGGCGTCCGCCTGAGCTGACGTAAACAGGTGTTCCCCCCCGTTCCAGCGAAGTCCTCTACGGAACCGGCCCGAGTGTGAAGGAGCTTTGCATGGCGGAGTACCTTTTCGTTGACCAGACCCACGTTCCCGATCTTGTCGCCCAGGTTACCGAACTCAACATCGCCGCGTTTGCGGAGTACGAGGGAGCGCCCACCTTCGGCGAGGACTTCACCGAGTGGTATTTGCGTCGCCCCGGGTGCACTCCCGAGCTGTGCACGGCCGCGCTGCACGGCGACAAGCTCGTCTCCATGGTACTGGTAGCGATTCAGCCAGTGCAGCTTGGCGGCGAGACACTGGACTGCGGGATCATCGACTCGGTGGCCACACACCCGGATCACCGCCGGCGGGGCCTCGCTCGCAGGCTGATGGACATGGCGCACGAGAAGATGCGCTCGGCCGGGGCTGGGGCCGCGGTTCTGTACACCAACCCCGAGGACCACCCGTACCGGTTCTACGGGCGGCTCGGGTACCAGACACGCGCAATGTGTGGGATGCTCCAGGGGCGCAGGCCGAAGTCAGACGCATCACTAAGCGTGAGGGCTGCGCGGACAGCCGAGCACGAGATGGTTGCGGAGATGCTGAACGAGTTCTACGGCACCTACGAGGGATATGCGCCATTTGGTGATGAGTTGTGGGCCTGGCACAAGATCGTCCGGCCGGAAGGGATGGCGCCGCTCATACTCGTCGCGGAAGCCGAGCAGGGGCCGGCGGCAACGTGCACCTGTGCGGAGGTGCCGCTGTTGCTACAGGGAAAGACCGTGACCGTGGCGGCAGTGTCGGATTTCGCCTATCGGAGCGATGCCTGCGACGGGGCGGAGGCACTGGTCAGTCTGTTGGCGGCGGCACCCCGGGAGAGCCTGGTCTGCCTATTTGATGAGAGCGACCCGCTTGCCGGTCTGTATCGCGCCATCGGGTTTGAGAAGGCGGTCAGTGAGGTCAGCATGGTCCTGCCGTTTTCTAACACTGCGCAAGACGCCACGCGGAGCAAACCGGGGCCATGGTATGTAATGGTCGAGTCAGTGATTGGCGTATGATCGAGAAGCCAATGGCAGAGGCAATCATCAGCATACTAGCGGACACAGTGAAGATCACACTCATCGTATTCGCCCTGATGGTGTTCATCGAGTATTTCCACTTGCGCTACTACAGCAGGTTGAGAGGCGGTCTTACAGGGCCCAGATGGGTGCAGTACGTGGTGGCCTCGGCGCTGGGAGTTGTGCCGGGGTGCGTTGGGACATTCTTCGTCGTCAGCCTATACGTGCGCGGCCTGACCACTTTCGGGGCACTGGTGGCGGTGCTGCTGGCGACCTCCGGTGATGGCGCCTTTGTCATGCTGGCCAAGATCCCGGCAACGACGCCCCTGTTGTTCGGCATTTGCGGAGTAGTCGGCGTTGCAGCGGGGTTTGCTGCAGACGCGCTGATTGACCGGCTCAACGTCACGCTTTGCCAGGAATGCCGGCCCGAGGTGCACGACGAGGATGTCCCGGACGCAAAGTTCTCCATTTCGCATTTCGCTCGCGACCACATCTACAACCACATCATTCGACAGCACCTAGTGAGCCTGTTCCTGTGGTTGCTGGGAGCCTTCGTGGTGCTCAGACTGGTGACCCCCTACATGGACGTGACAGGGCTGCCGGTCAGCCATGTGGCATTGATGTTCATCGCGGCAGGCATCGGGATTTTGCCTGAGAGCGGCGCTCATCTGGTGTTCGTCCTGCTTTTCGCCGAGGGCGCCATCCCATTCTCGGTGCTTCTCACGATCAGCCTCGTACAGGATGGGCATGGGCTGCTCCCCCTGCTTTCCGCGTCAGTGCGCGACGCGGTGTACGTCTCCGTGTTGACTGCCGTGGTGGGGTTGATTGTGGGGTTTGCGGTCATGGCGATGGGATACTAAGCGGCAGGTAGCGGATTCGACGGCAGGGAAGCGTACAAGCAACTGGAACGCCGCACCACATTCAGGAGAACGTGCAATGGCTGAGCGGGTGATACTTGACACGGACATCGGCGGCGACATAGACGACGCCTATGCTCTGGCTCTGTTGCTGAAGTGCCCGGAGCTGGATCTGGTTGGGGTGACAGTGGGGCACGGGCCGACCCGCCAGCGCGCGAGGATAGCACTGAAGATGCTGCATCGCGCCGGGCGCAACGACGTGCCGGTGGCAGTGGGTACGGAGAGTGAGTGGAACGTCAACCAGGCACCGTGGGCCGAGGGTTTCGATCTGCTCGACACGATGGCGCAGCCGGCGGCCGAGTTCCTGGCCGAGACAATCAACGACCAACCCGGCGAGATCAGTCTGATCTGCGTGGGGCCGTTTACGAACCTCGGGGAAGCGCTCGACATTGACCCACAACTGACGCGGAAGGCCCGACAGGTCATCGTCATGGGGGGCTGTATCGGACTGGCAGATGGCGCTACCCCTGAGCCTTATCCCGAGTACAATGCCAAGATAGACGTCGAAGCCACGAGGCGGCTGCTGGGCGGTTCTGACAACATTACGCTTGTGCCGCTGGATGTGACCATGTCAGTACCGCTGTCGGAGCAACGCCGTCAAGTCCTGGCGGAGACCTCGGCGCCGCTGCCGTCCGCTCTGACCGAGCTGTATAAGTATTGGCCGGGCGAGACCCCGTTGCTGCACGATCCCTTGGCGGTGGGAATGGCGGTGTCGCCGCGCTTCTGCCGCACACAGCAGATGCCTGTACGAGTGGGAGCTGACGGCACCACGCGGGTCGCTGACGACGGCCACCGGATGGCGGTATGCTGCACAGTCGAGGTGGAGGCGTTCCTGCACTTCTTCATGTCTCGTTTGCTGAGTGAGTAAGGCCGGCGTGGGAATTGAGGGGGAACATTGACTGACCTTCGAGAACGGCAGAAAGACTTCTGGATAGATGCCATCCTAGCGCGGCGAGGTCTGCGTCACCACACGCTCGGCCCGACAGGCAAGCGCGTGCATTGCGACCGGCTGGACAACCTGCTCGGGCTGCGTGGCCGGTTCTGCTATCTCCATGACCGACCCGACGGTCAGGCGATTCAGGACCCGATCATTCTCAAGGTGAGGGTCAACGGCAACCCCATCGCCACGAAGCGGGCAGCCGCATACTGGTACCCGTCGCACCTGTATCGGCGCACCACGCAGCGCCACCTGCGCATCCAGGAGTACAAGTTCATCACGGAAGACGATGTCCTGTGCGATCAGATCGAGCTGACCAATGAGGGCGATGCGGAGATCGCCGTCACAATCGAGACAAGCAGCGGGGCGCTTCCCGAAGCGTCACGCGTAGGGAAGGACGGTCTTGCCGGGGGTTGGCGGACATACGGGCAGCCGTTGCGGATGATCCTGGCGGCTCCGGCGCGGCCTGACAGCAGCACGCGCGTGCTGACCACCGAGCTGCGCTTGGGCGCGGGAGAGAGCGCGTCAATGCTGGCTGCCATGGCGGTCGCGGACACGCAACTTGGCGCCCAGGAAGCCCTGCAGCGCTGGTCCAAGTGCGAGGACCCGCTGCTCGCGCACCGCAGGCAGTACCAGGCATGGTATGACGACAATTGCCCGCGTTTTGAGTGCTCCGACGAATGGGTCACCCGCATGTGGTGGTACCGATGGTTTGTTGTCAGACACAACTTCGTTGATCCGCGCATGGGCCACATTCAGCACCCATTCTTCTACGAGGGCAAGCACGACGGGTACGCGCGGGGGATCACCTTCAGCGCGCCACTGGCCATCAACGAAATCAGGTGGCTGCGCGACCCCAGGTATTGCCACGGGATGATACGGAACTACGTCAACACACAGCCCCAGCACGGCCTGTACCGGGACCTATGGGTGGACCAGATACGCGACCTGTCGCCCGGCCGAGAAGGGAACCCAGACCCCGGCTACGAGGAGTTCATTCCGGCAGCGATGTGGGGGGCGCTACTGGTGCACCCGCACGGCCAGTTGCTCGAGGAAGCGGCCGCCTCGATGGTGCTCAACGTCGAAGGACTGCGGAAGGTTCGTGACAGGAACGGCAATCTGCTGCTCAACCCGGGCGGCCACCACATGGGCCAGGAACACGCCCCATCTTTCACCCATTTCCACGACTACGCTGACTGGTACGCCTATACCGAGCTTGAGAGGCCGGACTACTCGGCCTTCTTCTATGCGAGCCTTTGTGCAACGGCCGCAGCACACGCCAGGCTGGGAAGAGACCAGGAGGCCGAGTGGTTCACGAACCTGGCGGCTCGGTGCGCGGAGGCCATCTGCGAGAAGCTATGGGACCCCCAGAACGGCTACTTTTACAGTATTCGTGAGAAGGACGGGGAATTCGCGCCGTGCCGGGAGGCCAACGGGCTGTTTCCCTTCGCATTCATGGCGGTACCTGACGATCCGGAATACCACCGCGCCCTACAGTGTATGCTTGACGAAGATGAACTGCTGACGTCGTGGCCTTTCGCTACAGCCTCGCGGAAATGCCCGGCGTTCTCGCCCCATCCCGCCTACTGGGGTGAAGAGAAGCGGCCCGGCCACTGCCTGTGGAACGGCCCGACCTGGCCCTATACCAACAGCATCCTGGTCGAGGCAATGGGCAACCTGATCCGCCACCACTCCCAGGAATTGGTCAGTGCCGAGGTGCTGTGTGCGTTCACGGGCAAGTTCGCTCGGATGATGCACGAGAACGGTGAGCCTGGAGCCCCGCTCGTGCGGGAGTGCTACGATGGCGAGACCGGCGAGGGGTGGGGGTGCCCGGACTACTTTCACAGCTCGTTCAACGACTTGGTGGTGCGGTTCACGTGCGGTCTGATCCCCGCTGACGACCTGGATGTCGTCGTGGACCCACTGTGCGTCGGATGGTCTCATTTCCGTCTGGAGGGCCTGCGCTACCGGGGACACGACATTAGCATCATCTATGAGTCGCGACGGGGGAAGAATGCGTACGACGATGTCGAGCGGGGTCTGACGGTCATCGTTGACGGTGAAGTGGCCTCCCACGTCCCGAAGTTGGAGGCGGTGAGCGTGGAACTACTGGCTTCGCTGCGCGAGGATTCCCTTGAGGACGCCAGTGGCGAAGCAACCGACGAGGAAGGTGATGTCGAAGCAGGGCCGCCGGCCAACGGGGAAGGTGACACCATCGGGGACGAAGAGGAAGACGAGACGGAGGAAGCCGACTGAAGGTGCCAATGACCCAACGGAGGTGTCACACCGCATGTGCTCATGGAAGCCGATTATGTTAGTGGTTATTGCCGCAGTATGCAACAGTCCATTTGCCTCGGCGGAGTTGAAGTCCGCCGAGGTCAAGCACCCGGTCATGCCGCCCGTGAATCCGTCGGCAAGTTCTCTCAAGGCCAAGCTTGATCCGCTGCTTGCGCGGGGCATGGACTTCATACTCGACCTGGTGCCGGTGACCAACGGGGTGCGCTTTTGCGACTGTCCCAACTGCGACCAGGGCGTCCAGGACGGGCAGCTAGAATGGAATGGCATTGACGATCCTGACGGCGTGCACTGCAAGTTTTGCGGGCAGAAATACCCCTCGGACAAGTATCCCATGGACAAGGTGCTGAAGTTCAATAATCGGCGCGGTGAAGAGGTCGAGTGGCAGTACTGGGAGAGCGCGAACGGCTGTCGTCACTTCTTCACCGGTCGGGCGCGGTACGAGCGGAAAAGCTATGTCGCCAACCTGGCGCAACAACTGGCTGACTGCTACCTTGCTACCGGAGATGACAAGTATGCCGACGCCGGAGCCGAGCTGCTCTATCACATATCGCAACGGTATGCCGGCTGGTGCTTCGTGCTGGACCAGACCAACGGCGAAGGGGGCAAAGACGGCCCGATGCCTGACGCCAAGCCGCCGTATCATTACTGGGGTGGCATCTGGTGCCGCTGGTTCTACGGTGACGCGCCCCCGAATGTTGCCTATGCCTATGACCGGCTGTACGGCAGCGGCGCTTTCGAGCGCTTGAGCCACAAGAAGGGCGTTGACGTCAAGCAGGCCATCGAGAATGACATGTTGCGCGCCTCAATCGAGTTCCTGCGCACTTACAAGGAGTACTACTCCAACATGTCGCCGGGAATCTACAGGAGTCTCATTCTCTATGGCCGCATTCTGAACGAGCCTGACTATGTGCATGACGGCATCAATCGCGCGCTGGGGTTGCTGCGGCACGAGTTCTTCTTTGATGGGCTCTGGAAAGAGGGCAGTGGCGGCTACCACCAGCAGACCATAGGCGGACTGAACAGCGTTTTCACAGTGGCAAAAGGATACTCCGACCCGCCCGGCTACACGTGGCCGACGGACGGCACGCGCTTCGATGACCTGGACATGCAACGCGATCTGCCATTCGTGCAGAAGGCCGTGAATTCCGTGCGAGTGCTGGCATTCCCCAATGGGCGAATCGTGGCGATTCATGACGATTGGGCGAAATCCAGCCGTCAACGGACCGAAACGAACACCCCCGCGCTGCTGGCGGCAATGGGCCATGCCCGTCTGGCCCGCAAGGAAGGCGCGCAGGCCATGCAGGCGCACCTGCACTTCAGCGGCGGATACGGCCATCAGCACGCCGACAACCTTAATCTGATCCTGTGGGCGAAGGGCAGAGAGCTGCTATCGGACATTGGGTACACACACTCGGCATGGCGGACCTGGACTGTCAAAACGCCCGCACACAATACCGTGACGGTCAATGAGCAGGACCAGACGACCAGAGGTGTCGGCGGCAATCTGACGCTCTACGCGCCGGTGTCTGATGACTTGCAGGTCGTGGAGGCCCGGGCGCTGGTGGCGTACCCCGAGGTTGTCACCGAGTACCGGCGTCGCCTCATCATGGTTGGAGTGTCCCAGGCCGACGCATATGTAGTGGACATCTTCCGCGTGTTCGGGGGCAAGCGGCATGACTGGATAATGCACGGAAGCGCCAACTATGACCAGACAGCACGCTTCAGTTTGCCGACGGAACCAGTGTCGGGGACGATGCTGGGTCCCGACACCGTGTTCCGACTGCCGACGAGCGAGAGCAGTCGAGGCGAGTTCCCCGAGGGCCGCAGTCCGGCGTATGCGTTCATCAAGGATCTGCACAGGGCTGCGACCGCCGGCGACTGGTCGGTCACGTTCGACTTCACCGACGATTCGGACGTGCACCTACACACCACTGTGTTCGGCCAGCCGAATACCGAGGTGTATCAGGTGATGTCGCCCTCGATCCGCCGCGCTGATGAGAGTGACGCCGAGCTTGCCAAGTACTACATGCCTGGCGTCGTCGTCCGGCGCAGCGGCGAGGATGGACTGACTTCCACGTTCGTCGCAGTGCATGAACCTTACGTGGAGAAACGCTTCGTGCGGTCCGTGAAGTCGCTGCTCGCCGCCGATCCACAGGATGCCGCGTCTCCCGTGGTACTGGAGATAGCCCATGACACGGGCACCGATTACATCGTGTCCTCGCCGGTCGAGGGCGGCCGGGAGGTGTCCCTGTCCGTCAATGGCAAGACGCTTGTGTGCAAAGCACGGCTGGGCTTTCTCCGCACCTGCGGTGGCGAACTCGTAGCCGCACACTTGACTGATGGGACGTTGCTCCAATATGGAGGATTCAGCCTCAAGGCTCTCTTTGAGGCTGTGGCGGGCCAGATTGTGAAGGTCGAGCGAGACGATGCAGGCAACAAGTACGCCTTTCTGGTGGATAAGGAACTGCAAGCCGGGAATGCTCTCGCGGGGCAGTTCGCAATTGTCACCCATGGCGACGGCACCACACACGGCTACGAAATCAGCCATGTGGAGGCAAGAGGCAGCAATAGTCTTCTGCATTTGGCCGATGATCCGGGGTTCAAGATCAACGAGGACGGCACGACACAGTTCGTCTATTTCCCCGGCAATACCACCGAGGGGCCGAACAGCTTCCGCATCAACACTGCGGTCAGCCTTGACGCACGTTAGTGACAGAGACCAGATCGGTGGTGCAGCGGAAGAAGGAGTGACGACCCGAACATGGCGTTTGAGGCAGCGAAGGATATCGCCCAACGCGCTCGGAAGATACTTGCCGTGTTGCGCAAGGAGTATCCGCACGCGCGGACAGCCTTGCGATATGCAGACCCCTGGCAGCTTCTCGTGGCGACGATCCTCTCGGCGCAGTGCACGGACGCGCGTGTCAATCAAGTGACCCCTCGGCTATTTGAGAAGTATCCGACGATAGGGGACTTTGCAGAGGCTGACATCAATGAGTTGGAGGAGATGGTACGGCCGGCCGGCTTCTTCCGCAACAAGGCGCGTGCCATCCGCGAGTCGGCCCAACAGATCGTGGATGAATTCGATGGCCGGATGCCGCAAACCATGGAGGACTTGACCAGACTGCGCGGCGTCGCCCGCAAGACGGCCAGTGTTGTGCTCCAGGAGGCGGTCAAGCGCGACGGCCCGCATGACGGGGTGGTGGTGGACACGCACGTGCAGCGGTTGGCGAAGCGCATGGGGCTGGTGCCGATGACGTGGCAGAGCGCCGACAAGATTGAGCAGCGATTGATGGAGGTATACCCGCGCGAGGATTGGGATCTGGCGTTCACTTTCATCGAGCACGGGCGGGCCGTCTGCAGCGCACGCAGCCCCAAGTGCGCCGAGTGCGTGGTCTATGATCTGTGCCCACGACGCGGCGTTTGAGCACGGCGGCAGCAGACGGCACTGTCTGGCCGGCAAGGAGCTGAGTTGCCTTGAAGATAACCCATGTGGAGACTCTTCACGTTGCCCCGCGGTGGCTCTTTGTGAAGGTTCACACCGACGAGGGCCTGCTTGGCTTGGGGGAATGCTTGGGCGACAAGGCAAGAGCGGTGGCCGGAGCGGTGGACGAATTGGCCGGGTACCTGACAGGCCAAGATCCCTTCCGAATCGAGCATCACTGGCAAGCCATGTACCGTGGGGGCTTCTGGCGAGGCGGGCCGATTCTCAATGCCGCGATTAGTGGCGTGGAGATTGCGCTGTGGGACCTTCTTGGAAAGGCGCTGGGGGTGCCCATCTACCAACTGCTGGGCGGCAAGTGCCGCGACCGGGTGCGCATGTACCCGCAGATCAGGGGAGGCAGCCTGGAGGAGTTGGCAGAAAGCGCGGCTGCGGCCGTGGGGCAAGGCTTCACGGCTGTGAAGTGGTCGCCTCTGCGTGCCACCAGAGCCGTGGACACTCCCAAGATGCGCCATCAGGCCGTAGAACAACTGCGCGTTGTACGAGAAGTCGTCGGGGCTGAGGTTGATATATTGATTGATATGCACGGGCGGCTTTCTCCCGCCATGGCGATTCTCCTCGGTGAGCGATTCGCGGAGTACGACCCCATGTTCCTGGAGGAGCCGTGCCTGCCTGAGAATGTTGACGCGATGGCCCGCATCGCACGGACGCTCAGGACGCCCATTGCCACCGGCGAGCGGTTACTCACCAAGTTCGGCTTCCGCGAGGTGTTAGAGAAACAGGCGGCCGCGATACTGCAGCCGGACGTCACGACCTGTGGCGGAATTATGGAACTGAAGAAGATCGCAGCGATGGCTGAGGCATACTATGTTGCCGTAGCACCCCACAATCCCTACGGCCCGTTGGCCACGGCGGCCTCCCTGCAGGTGGATGCTTGCATCCCCAACTTCCTCATCCAGGAATTCGTCGCCCTGGGCGAGGGATACCTGAAGAAGCCCATAGCTGTGACCGACGGCTATGCTGACATCCCCGACGGGCCGGGGCTGGGCGTCGAACTGGACGACGAGGCAATCCGGGACAAGCCCCGCCAATCGTGGGACATCCCTGTGTGGTTTCACGCAGACGACGGGTCTGTGGCAGATTGGTAGAAGCGGGCCGGATACATTCTGGAATCATCCGGTGCTCACCTGGAGTAAGCGTTCGTGGGGAGTGGGGCGTTGCCAGAGACAGTTGCGCGGAGAAGACCTGCCGGCCTGCCATGATGATGCCAGGCTGTGTCGGCGGGACCACTACAGAACGGGGAGTAGATCAGGAATGGAATCGCTGTTGGGCATGCCAGTTTCATGTATAGATACACCGGCGCTGCTGGTTGACTACGGCATACTGCAACGCAACATTCAGCGTCTCCAGGATGCCAGCGATGCCGCCGAGATTGCAGTTCGCCCCCACATGAAATCACACAAGACCCCGCAGATTGCCCACATGCAGATGCGGGCCGGAGCGATCGGCCTTACCTGCGCCAAGCTGGGTGAAGCGGAGGCGATGGCGGCGGCAGGCATCGAGGACCTCTTCATCGCCTACTGCCTGGTCGGGGCGACGAAGATGGCACGGCTGGTGGCGCTGGCCAGGCAGGTTCCGCGCCTGTCGGTGGCGGTCGAGAGCATCGAGTCGGCAAGCCAGATGAATGACGCCTTCGCCGCCGCCGGAATGAAGCTTGAGGTGGTGATCGAGGTAGATATCGGCTCGCGGCGTGCCGGCGTGAGACCTGAGGCGGCCGTGGAATTCGCCCAAGCTCTCCAGCGCTTCCCGGCCCTGCAACTGAAAGGGGTCATGAGTTACGCCGGCAAGCTGATGTACGGTACCCGCACCGAGGAGGAACGCATCGAGTGCGCGGCTGAGGAGGGCCGGAGACTTGGCGCGGTTGCCGATGCCCTGCGCGCCGCCGGTGTCGCTGTCACGGTGGTCTCAGGCGGCGGCACCCCGACTGCGGGCCGCTATCGCGAGGGCTGTGGCCTGACTGAAGTGCGCTGTGGCACCTACTGCCTCAATGACCACAACCAGGTTGACCTCGGGTCCTGCACCCGAGATGACATCGCCGCCACGGTCCTCAGCACTGTCATCAGCATCCCGGCCGAGGACAGAATCATCTGCGATGCGGGCGCGAAAGCCCTGGACCAGGCGGTGAGCGATGTGACGGAGGGCTATGGCTGGCTCAAGGGCTATGAGGGCGGCAACGTATACCTGATTAACGATGAACACGGACATATTGACAGGAAGCGATTGCAGGGCGATCTGGCAATAGGGGATAAGGTGGAGATTTACCCGCCACGGATCTGCACGTGCCTGAACCTGTATGACTACATGTATGTCGTTGAGGACGGCCACGTCCGCGACGTCTGGCGCATAACGGCACGTGGTGCGAATACGTAATGCCGAGCGGGCGTCTTCGTCCACATTCATGCCGCCGGCATCCGTCAACTTGACATCAACCCATGCGGCCCCTATACTGCCGGCGGAAGGATTGATGCGGCAGCAATGGTTCCTGAAGAAACCATTACCGACGACATGGAGCAACTCCTCGCAGTCCTCCCCAAACGGGCCCGCAAGGGTCTCGAGAAGCACCCCCGCTTGAGTGAACTGATCGAGGTGGTCATAGACCTGGGCAGACCCATCGAGGCGCGGTTTCCGGGTGGCTTTGAGTTGCTCGGCGATGAGCAGACCACCCGCGAGGACATCGAGTGTGTAGTGCAGGATGTTGGTGAATTCGACCGTGACAACCGTGCTGGCATCGAGCGCACTCTGCACCGCATCTCGGCGATGCGCAATCGCCTGGACGACATAGTCGGCCTGACGTGCCGAGTTGGCCGCGCGGTGTATGGCACCATAGACATCGTTAGCGATGTCATCGAGTCGGGCAAGAGCATTCTGTTCCTGGGACCGCCGGGGATCGGCAAGACGACCAAGCTGCGCGAGGTCGCCAGAGTGCTGGCCAGCGAGTTCGACAGGCGCGTGGTGATCGTTGACACGAACAACGAGATAGCCGGCGACGGCGACATACCGCATCCGGCGATCGGGCGCGCGCGGCGAATGCAGGTACCCAACGGCTGCAAGCAGCACGACATCATGATTCAGGCAGTGGAGAACCACATGCCTGAGGTGATCGTAATTGATGAGATCGGCAACGAGGCCGAGGCCGCCGCGGCCCGCACCATCGCCGAGCGTGGGGTCCAACTCATCGCCACCGCTCACGGTAACGCGCTTGAGAACCTGATGGCCAACCCGACGCTGGCTGACTTGGTGGGCGGCATCCAGGCCGTAACGCTTGGTGATGATGAGGCCCGCAGGCGAGGGACGCAGAAGGTGGTGCTCGAACGCCGGGCGCCGCCGACCTTCGAGATAGCCGTGCAGCTTGAGGGCCTACGCCGTCTTGGCATCTATCACGACGTGGCGACAACCGTGGACCGGATCCTGCTGGGTGAGCTGGTGGCTCCCGAGATTCGACAACGGGGCGCCGATGGGGAAGTGGAAGTCGTCAGGGATGCACAACTGCAACTGCATCCCGTGCCGGTAGATCCGAACAACCATCAACTGGCGCGGCTGAGACGGGAGATTCAGCACGCCCAGAACACCGTCGGTCGCCGCAGGCTCTTCGTCAAGGGACTGACCCGCAGCAAGGTCGAGAGAGCCGTGCGGGAACTGCGCGCTGATATCACGCTCGTCGCCGAACTCGCCGAAGCCGACGTCATCCTGGCCACACAGAACCACGCCGCCGCGATGTCCGCGCTCAGCACGCCGCAGCGGCAGGTCAGAGTTGTGCGCAGCAACACCTACGCCCAGATTTACCAGGCGCTTAAGGACGTGTTCGGCACCCCGAACGGCTCGCTGGAGGGCTTTGCGCTGCGCCAGGTAGAGGAAGCCATGGAGCAGGTCACGCGGACAAATGAGCCGGCGGAGTTGCTGCCGCAGAACGCCTACATTCGGCGGCTGCAGCACGAACTAGCGGGGAAGCACAATTTCCGCTCCGGCAGCGTCGGCAAGGAACCCCGCCGCCGCGTGATGATATACCCGGATTGACGGCACGCCAAGTAGGCCGCGGGTATGAGCCACAGTGGGCGGACGTCCATAGCTGCGGCCCGTGCTTTTCGTGTCATTCCATGGGCCGCAGGTGTGCTATAATGGCGGCACCCTTTCAGGTCCGTCAGCGAGGTGGCGCATGGGTGCCTGCTTCATAGTTCTGGATGGAGCCGATGGCTGCGGCAAGACGACGCAAGCAAAGCTGCTTGCCGAGGCCTTGCAGCGGCGTGGTGTCGAGGCAATACTGACCCACGAGCCGGGAGGCACGCCGGCGGGCGAGAGAATCCGTGATGTCCTGCTCAGCCCTGCCACCGGCGACCTCAACCCTCTCACCGAAGCACTGCTATTCTGCGCCGACCGCGCCCAGCATGTCAACACCCTGATCATGCCGGCGCTACAAGATGGGAAGACCGTCGTCTGCGACCGGTTCGCCTCCTCGACAGCAGTGTACCAGGGATTTGCGGGCGGACTGGGATTCGAGCTGGTGCAGAAGCTGAACGACATTGCCACCGGCGGGCTACGGCCGGACCTGCTGGTCGTCCTGGACGTTGATTTGAGGACGGCCAGAGAGCGGATGCATCATGGCCGCCTCGACCGCATAGAGCAGTATTCCGAGCGGTTCCACGACGACGTGCGCCAGGGATTCATCGAGTATGCGCGTCTTCTTGGCGAACGGGCGGTTGTCGTTGACGGCAGCGGGTCCGCCGAGGACGTGCATGAGGAGATAATGCGGATGGTGGATGAGGTAATGGGGCGATGAGCTTCAAGCAGATAGCAGGGCATCAGGGGCCTCTGCATGTGCTCAGGAGGGCAATACTGGCCGGCCGGGTGCCGCAGGCATACCTGTTCGTGGGGCCGCCCAATGTGGGAAAGACGCTCGTAGCCGTGGAGTTCGCCAAAGCCCTCAATTGCGAGAGGCTGGCAGGGCCGGAAGCGCCGGACGATGTCGAGCCGTGCGACGAGTGCAGCGCGTGTGTGCGGATACAGAAGGGGACCCACCCCGATTTCCACCTGGTGCACCCGACGGCACACCTCGAGTCAGACGAACTGGATGAGCTGGTCCAGACAGAGGGCGCTACCATTCGCGTTAGCCAGATACGCGACGTGATCCAGAATGCCTCGTTCAAGACGATTCAGGCGAGGCGGCGCATCTACGTCATCACCTCGGCCGAGACGATGAATGATGAAGCCGCCAACGCTTTCCTTAAGACGTTGGAGGAGCCACCGGCCGACACGACATTCGTGCTCACGACGGCCAACCCCGGTGATTTGTTGCCCACGATCGTGTCCCGCTGTCAGACCATTGACTTCCATCCGGTCCCCGCAACCGTAGCGCTCGACTACTTGACGGCGCAGTACCCCGAAGCAGAGGCGGCGCAGATACAATCCATAGTGGCAATGTCGGCGGGGCGCATCGGCTGGGCTATCAAACTGCTGCAGTGTCCGGAGGTGCTGCGAATACGCGCCGACCTCCTGGACCTGTGCGCTCGGCTGGGGAGCGCGGAATGGGTGGAATGTTTGCGCGGCGGTGAACTGCTGCTGGACGCCGCGGAGAGATGGTGGCTGGCCACCAATGATGAGGAGATTGCCGAAAAAGCGCTAAAGGCCAGCCGCGACCGAGTTCTGCGCACCAGCGCGCGCGACATGCTCGACATCCTGGCGACCTGGTTTCGCGACCTGCTGCTGCTGTCCTCAGACCCGGGGGCTGAAGGAATCATCAATGCCGACCGGGCGGAACAGCTGCGTGCCCTGGCGAGCCGGTACGATGCCAAACGGTGTCAGGCGGCTTGCGAGCACCTGCACAGGATGCACGGTCATTTGCAGCAGAACGCCAATCTGCGGCTTGCCGCCGAGAACCTCGCCCTGCGGCTCATCGTGACGTAGAGGGTGAAGATAAGTCCGACAGACCCCCGGGCTCAGCCTGCGCGCAGCTTCTTCCACTCGTCAACCATGGCCAGCGTGTTCTCCCAAGGATTAGGCCCATGGACCGACGGGCAGGCGCCCAGTACCAGGCCGGTGGCGCCGAGTACCTCGAAGACATATCGCACGACCTCGCGGACGACCTCCGGATCATCCGCATTGGTATGATGGGTGTTGTCGGGGCCGATCCAGAAGCTCTTCTTGCCTTCCTGTGAGTCGCGTATCCTCTCCAGGTCAACGCCGTGAAAGCCCAGGCCTATCGAGTCCAGGCAGTCGAAATCGAGCTTGCGCAGGTAATCCAGCATCGGCATGACGCCGGTGTGGGCGGTGTAGGTCACCAGGATGCCCGCCTGGTGGGCCAGTGCGTTCTCGGCCTGCAAGCGATCGAAGAGGAATCTCTCCAGCATCGCCGGACTGTAGAAGTCAGAGCTCTCATAGAAGCCGTTCCTGGTGATCATGTCCACCCCCAGGTCGGCGGCTATCTCCAGGTTACGCATATTGACCCGAAAATCTATCTCCAGGTAGGCGTCAACAAGTTCCGGGTTCTCCAGCGTCTTCATGCACAACTGCGTTGGGCCGAACAGGTGAAGAGCGCCGGTCAGACCCAGGCCTCCACTGGCGCGAGTGGCCAGTCCCCACTTGTCGGCCAGTTGCTTCGCCTCATTGAACCCGAAGCGGATCGCCTCGCGGCGCGGTTCATAATCCAGCGGTTGTATGATGTGTTGGAAGCACTCCAGGTCGTGTTCGTCCTCTATCCAGAACTTGACGCCGTGAGCCGGCAGGAAGTCGCTGTAGAAAGGGACGTCAAAGCCGAGCGGCCAGCGCTCGTCATACTTCACCGCCGCCTCGACCTCGCCGGCGGGCGTGGAATAGACCTTGTGGATGATGTTGTCCTCCATCCACACTCGGCTCGAAACGCCGGGCCCTGACTGGTAGCCGCCAAGCCCCACGTTGACGACGGGGTCAATGCCGAGTTCGCCAACCAGGTACTCAATCTGCTCACGCGCGGACGGCCCCCACGGGAACTGGTACTTGCGGCCTATGCGCAGCTTCTCATGCAATGCGTTGAAAGCAGGCGAGCAGGGGACGTAGTCCACCGGTTCACGCTTAAGTGCGGCCAGGATGCGTTCGCGGGATGTCATTTCCGGGATAGGCATTTTCGAGGGCAGCTCCTGTTCCAGGCTTCGGGCACCATTGACACCAGGCGCAGTGGGCCAGGCCACTGTCAGTTAAACCGGTTCATGGTCGCCTCTATGCCGTCCTTGATGACCAACTCAACACACTTGATCGCCTCCGCAACGAGCTGCTCGGCGGCTTCCTGCTCGGCCGTTGTGAAGGGAGAGAGTACATAGTGGCGGGCATCCTGGGCAGGGGGCGGTGAGCCGATGCCCAGACGCAGGCGTGGTATCTCGTCCGTGCCCAGGCAGTCCATGATGTTCTGCATGCCCTTGTGGCCGCCGGCGCTGCCCTTGCGTCGCAGCCGCAGCCGCCCGGGCTCCAGGGCGATGTCGTCGTAGATGATAAGCAGGTCGGATGGGCGCAGTTGATAGAAGCGGGCAACCAGATCAACCGGTTGCCCGCTGTTATTCATGAAGATCTGAGGCTTGACCAAGAGCACTTCTTCATCGGCGATGCGGCCCTTCCCGAAAAGGGACCGGAATCTGCGCCGCTGGACCGCTATGCCGTGGACTTCAGCCAGGGCGTCAACCGTCCAGAAGCCGATATTGTGCCTGGTACTGCCGTATTCCCGTCCGGGGTTGCCCAGACCGACGATGCAATGCATGGGGGGTTCCCGCCCGGATTACCCGGCCTCTTTGTCGCCGGATGCGCCGCCTTCTTCCACCTCTTCGCCCTGGGCGCCCTCCTCAACTTCGGCCTCTTCTTCCATCTCTTCAGGCGCAACTTCGCCTTCGGCCAGCTCGAGTTCCTCCAGTTGGCCCTCGACGAGCTCCTCCTCAGTGCGGACCTCGAGGTCCTGCTCGGTGATCGGGCGTGAGATGGTAATGACGCCCTCCTCAGGCTCCAGCAGCAACACCACGCCGTCCGGCACGCTTATGTCAGAGGCATGTCGCGTATCGCCGATGTTCATCCCGCCCATGTCAATGACCAGATGGTCGGGGATGTTGGTGGGCAGACACTCGATCTCAGCCTCGTAGCGGATCTGGTTGACTGACCCGCCCTCCTCGACGCCGGGCGCTTCCCCCTCGGTGACAATCGGCACGCTGACTGTGATAGGCTCAGTCAGCGAAATCCACTGGAGATCGACGTTGAGGGGTTGCTTGTGGACTGGCGACCACTGCACTTCCTTGACGAGGGCGGCGACATTCTCCTCGGTCTTCAACCCCGGCATATCAAGGGTGATGATGACGTTGCCGCCGCTGGAACGGTCGAGCACCTCGAACAGGTGGCGGCGGTCCACTGCGAACTTTATCGTCTCCTTGCCCAAGCCATAGATGACACCCGGGATCTTCCCGGCCGCCCGCAGCCTTTTCGCCACGCCGCTGCCGCTCTCGGTGTCGCTTCTCTTCTCAGCGGAAAGGGTGATCTGCTCCATTCTAGGTCATACCTCCTGGGAATCGGCCTACCGCCGCGATCGTTACCCAAACACCAGAGACCGCCGGCAGAGCCGCCATCTCGTCGTCCGTGAGACCTCCGGCCAGGGAGGGCGCCGGAGTGCCATACCAAACAGATTGCCTCCTCGGAGCTCGCAGGGGGCTGGACAAACATGCAGACATATCTATCACACGCCGGGCTGCGCAGGGCAATCAGTACGCGCCCGGCTACCAGCGCAGGCTGGCTGGGGCGGAAGGATTCGAACCTTCGCATACGGGATCCAAAGTCCCGTGCCTTACCACTTGGCTACGCCCCAACTGCTCACCTCGCGGGCCGGAAACCACAGCCGCACTTAGCGACCGGCAACCCATTGCCGTGCCGTCTGAAGGTCGCTCGGCTTGTCCACGTCGAAGGCGACGCCGGGATACGGGCTGATGACAACCAGCGCCTCGCATCCGAGTATCTCTTCGGCGCGCTTGATTACTGCCACCAATGACAGACGTCTTAATAGTAGTTTAGCCAGAAATCGCCAACCTAGCAAGCGCGCAAGCGCGGTTTTGCTCTTGCGAGCCGCGAAGCACTCCGTGACGCGTGACAGGTTGTTGGCAATGAAGGCCTTGCTCATGGCGGTCAGACAACCACTCACAAAGCTCTCCTCCACCAATCTCACAATCGTGCGACGCGCCTCCGGAAACGCAGACTTCACGACCGACGCCTTCACGACTGAACATGCCAGGTCAGCGGTAGGTCGGTTGCGACATGCCTGCACAAAATGGGTTACCGCCTCGCATGTCAGCATCGGGGCATCGCACGTGCAGATCAGCATGTAGTCGAAGCCGGCAAGCGCTTCTGCCGCGGCCTTGATGCCCTCTACAAAGTTGGTGCCCCGCGGTCGGATGACCGGCAGGTCGGTCCTAAGATAGGGCGCAGCACCACCGTCATGCGCAACGATGACAAGCTTCGCGATAGCCGGGCACTCGCGAAGGGCATCAATCACGTACTCAATCTGTTTCCGGCCGTTCAGCGGGACAAGCGCCTTGTGAGGCACGTCGCACTCGCGGGCCAGTGCGTCCTGCCCGCCGCTGGCCAGTATTGCAGCGGCGAAGGTCGGCTGTGAGTTCTCAGACACGCTGCAACACCCCCCTCACGCGATGTCTAGTGCTCACAGGGGGCGTAGTGTACCATTTTTCCCGCGTAATGCCAATACCCATCTTCACCCAGAGCCCTGGCACAGCGGTCGGCGACGGCCTCATCGCCGAAGAGCCCGAACACGCACGATCCGCTGCCGGACAGCATCGCGGCGGCTGCTCCCGCGCTCAGCAACCGTTCTCTCAGGCGCCGTAGCTGCGGATAGTGCGCCTCAATGACAGGCTCGAAATCGTTGACCAACAGGTCAGTACACGTCAGGAGACACGCGCCTTGCCGCAGTCTGTCGAAAAGCTCCCTAGTCCGCGCTCCATCTGAGTAGCTGGCCGCCGTCAGCAGGCCATACGCCGCCCGGGTGCTGATACGGAGGTCAGGATTCGTCAGCAGTACATAGCCGGTAGTCGGCTGCGGACAGGGCGTGATCCGCTCCCCGCGACCCTCGCCCAGAGCCGTACCGCCGCGCAAAAAGAAGGCCACATCACTCCCCACATCCGCTGCGATTTGCCCCAGGTTCACATCGGCAGCCACGAGACGATGCAGCGCGCAGACGGTCGCCGCTGCATCTGCGCTGCCACCTCCCAGCCCTGCACCCACCGGAATCTTTTTCTCAAGTTGGATTGTCGCGGCCGGCTGGAGGGCGGCGGCCTCGAAGTACCGGCAGGCCGCACGCAGACAGAGGTTGCCCTCGTGCTCCGGCACCGGAATACCAGTCGCGGCAATGCGCAATCCGCTCCCGCCGGCACTTACGGTCAGCTTGTCGGCGAGATCCACGGTCTGGAAAACGGTCACTAGCTCGTGGTAGCCATCATGCCGCTTGCCGAGTATCTGCAGGGAGAGATTGATCTTGGCACACGCTCTCAGCGTGATCGTGTTCGCTCTCGTCATCACTCATGCTCTGCCTTGCTGAGCCTCGTCCACCGCGAGTGCGAGTCTCACGAAGTCCTCTATCCCCAACTCCTCGCCACGTCGGCCTCCGTCTATTCCTGCAGCCGCCAATGCCCCATCGAGCCCGTCCTTAGCCATGTCCAGATGGGCGCTAGCCGCCAGGGAGTTGCGCAGCGTCTTGCGCCGGTGAGCGAAGGCGGCCTTGATTGTGCTGAAGAGCGCTTGTTCCTGTCGCCGGTTAAGGCCGCCTGCATTCTCGGCCGGATTGGGTAGCGGATGGAGAATCAAGGCAACCGAGTCGACATCAGGTCGAGGCACAAACGCACTCGGGCCCAGGCGGCGTGGCGTTTCGATGAGCTCCAGATAGTAGTGTGCAAAAACTGAGAGCATCCCGTACTGCTCCTCACCCGGTGCCGCCGTCACGCGGTCCGCCACCTCCGCCTGCACCGTGACGACTATCACGTCGCAACAATAGCCGACTTCCATTAAGGCGCGCAAGAGCAATCCGGTCAGGTGATAGGGGAGATTACCGACTGCGGCCAGCTGTCGGCCCGCAGCGAAGCCCGCCAGGTCCTGCTCGGTGATGTCCGCGTGTATGATCCGGACGTTCGGGAACTGGGCCGTGAGCAGTTGCAGCGGCGGGATCAGGCGGGGGTCGGTCTCGAACGCAGCCACCGCCCTACCCAACTCAGCCAGAGGGACAGTCAAAGCGCCGAGGCCGGCACCGATTTCGACTACCATGGCATCAGGGCCGCAATGTTGGCCGACGGCCTGCGCGAGTGCATCGGCGGCCGCGGCATCGACCAGGAAGTTCTGGCTGAGGGACTTTCTGGGGCGCAAGTCATATAGATCGAGCAAGCGGCGCGTACGGGCCGGCAAGGACATGCCGAGCAAGTCCTGTGCGTCGGCGTCGCGATGCTGTGGGTCGGATTGAGAGGCGCCTTTGTCGTTCATGTCCCCAAGCCCAAGCGCTTGAACGGCGGGGGAATCAGAAGCTCCTGCGCCGCCCGGTCGTATCCGTTAGCCTCAAGGTACCACAGGCATCTTCGTCGGTGCAACTGACGCCTAGATAAGCCCGCGCTCAATGTCGCCGGCGGCAGCGATGGCCTCGTACATCGGCAGGCCGAGATTCCAGCTACGCACGCTCACTCTCACCGTTAGCGCCTCCTTGAAGCCAGTCTATTGCTTCCGGAAGTTGAGGCAGTAGTGATGCATCGTGTTCGACACCCAGGCGCGCCCCATGCCATAGGGTGCCAGACGCAGGTCATCCTGGCACCAGATCTTCTCATCCTTCAGTGCGAGGAACTCCGACAGCCGGCCAGCCAGGTCCCAGGCGAGCGGGTACAGCTTGCCGCCCTTCTTGACGTTTTTCACGACAACGGTCATGTAGGCGGATTCTCTAAGTAGACCGGCAACCTGTCGGTAGATGAGGATCAAGGTCTCCAGGAACTCATGGTAGTCCTTGATATTGCCAAGGTCGCTCGGATCGTCGGAGTAATAGACGTCCAGGTCATCGTCGGACCGCCGCCTCTTCTGCGTCTCAAAGCCTTTGCGACGGAGCATATCCCAGTACGGAGGAGACGTGATGCAGTAGTCTATCTCCGGGAACCCGAAATCGGCGATGTCCATGGCACTGCCGGTTTCGAGGCGGAATTCGGGCGGCTCCTCAAGTTGCGCCCAGACCTCCTGCAGGCGCTTACAGGCGATGTCGGCATACTTCGCCTGCAGCTCGACCCCGTAGGCGCGGCGTCCCGTCTGCAAGGCGGCCACAAGTGCGCTGCCTGTGCCGGCCATCGGGTCGAGCACGGCCTGTCCGCGCTTGGTGAAAAACGTTATAAACTCAGCGACCAACTCTTCGGGGAACTTCGCAGGATGCAGAAGCACGTCGCGCTCGCGCCTGGATGGCCTGTGAACGAACCAGGACTTCTGGAACCTGATCCATTCCTTTGAGTGCAGGTCGTTGAGACTGTTGCTTCTAATCCGCTTGCCTCGCTCCAACCAATGGCCTCCACACGCGGCCTGGCTTGCTGGATGAATCTTCAACAACCGGCGCCTGCTGCCCTCTGATGGTCATCCACAAACACCACGATGGTCATGCCAGCGGCGCAATCCCCAGTAGAACGGGCAAGCTCTTCCAGATCAGTGATATGCCTGCGATTAGCAGCAGGACGTATGCTGCCTTGCGGAAGGTGGCCTCCGGCAGGCGGTGGTGGAAGTGGTCTCCCACAACAACCGCGCCGATGATAAAAGGTATGGTGATGCCCGCAAGCGGCCACGCCTGGGCGGCGATACGGCTGTCCGCGATCCACCCTGAGACCATTACTATGTTAAGGATCAGCCACACCATCGCCAGCGTGACCCGGAACAAGCCCTTGGTCCTGAGTGCTCTGGCGGCATAGACCACCAGCAGGGGGCCGCCGGTAGTGAACATCCCATGAACGACTCCGGCAAGTATCAGGATCACCCGCCGGTAGGCGCGGACCAGGGGGCTCTCACTCTGTTCTTGCAGTACCTCAGCGTTTTCCCTGCGGATCAGATACGCCACCGCTACAGCCAACACGAACAAGCCCAGGACAAAGCGAAGCGAGACTTCCGAGGCGTAGCCGGCTACCAGGAATCCGATCGGCAGCCCGATTGCCATCCATGCCAGAATGGCCTTCAACTCGCTCCATACCAAGTCCTTGCGGCCCACCCAGACGATCCCGATGCAGCAGACGATGTTACCGAGTGCAAGCACCGGTACCAGCGTGCTCTTGATGTCCAGTATCGGTGTCAGTATGGCCAGTATCGGCAGGGCCAGCACGGTGCCGCCGAAGCCCATGATGCTCTCCAGTACCCTGGCCGCGAAGATGACACACACCACTATGACTATCACTTCGAGTTCTAGCAACGTAAAAGCGTTCCTCCTCTGGGTGGACACGCTGAAATGCCGGCCGCTAGGCCGACAGTCAGACTGAACTATACGCCCGCAAGATGCTATCGGTCAAGCCCGCGAGGCGTGCCTACTCCAGGAAACGGCCGCTGGGCAGAATGTTGCGGCTGAGACAAAGCGCCAGGACGCGCCCGTACTTGTGCAACTGCGCCGTGAGCCATTCGCCTTTCCCCAGCAGCGCGGCCACAGGCCATGCGAGCGCTCCGAAGAAGCTGCGGATCAGCAGGGCGACGACGGTTATGAGACGCGTAGCCCAAAACGCAAGCAGCCCGCCGTTACGGCGTACGAACAGGAACACGGAGCGGTGCGCCTCGAGAGTTGCCGGTAACGCCACCTGATCGGCGCTTGCCCCGCCGATGTGGATAATGCGGCTGCGTCCGTAGTAGTAGGTCTTACCCCCGACGCGTTTGACCTTCGCACAGAGATCGGCGTCCTCTGCGTAGAAGAAGTAGCCTTCACACCAGCCCCCCACATTATCGAAGTACTCGCGGCAGATCATCAGGCAAGCGCCGGCGACATAGTCCACTGGCTGCACCTGCTTGTGGTCCATGTATGTCAGCCGCGGTCGCCCAAATAGCCGCACGTTGGGTAGCAGGCGGTCGACAAAGGAGTACTCGAGGAATGTGTTCAGCGGCCCGGGGAAGGTGCGGGCGCTGTACTGCAGGCGACCGTCGGGATACACGAGCCGAGGGCCCACGATCGCCGCGTCGGCCCTCTGGTCGAGGAAGTCGCAGAGAGCCGTAATCACGCCTGCCGGTGCCACTGTATCGGCGTTGAGAAACAGCAGATGACGGCCGGTGGCGATCCTGGCTCCACGGTTATTCGCCCTGGCGAAGCCGATGTTGCTGTCCAATGTGACTAGCGTCGCCTGCGGGAACTGCCTGGCCACCATAGTGACGCTGTCATCGCTGGAGGCGTTGTCCACGACGATGATCTGCCACTGGTCGTGGTCAGGGTCGTCATACAGCGACTGCAGGCAGTCGGCAAGCAGTTGGCGGGTGTTGTAGCTCACTATGACGATGGACAGCCGCACACCGGACCTCGGTCTAGCCGCCTATGCGCCCCGTCAGCAGCCTGGAGGAATCGGCGTCCAGGTAGACTATGGTCGCCGGATGTGTGCGCAGAGCCGTAGCCGGACATGCCTCGGAGATGGGGCCCTCCAGAGCAACCTTCACTGCCTCGGCCTTCGGCTCGGCAGGGACTATGCAGAAGATCTGACGCGATGCGCAGATCGCCGGTATCGTCATCGTGATAGCATTGCGGGGCACGTCGTCAAGAGACACATAGCGGGCTTCGGGATTCGGGTGGTCCTTGTAGTCGCGGTATTGCTGCTGCACCGACTTGTCATCAATCTGAATAAGATCATTGAGCTTGTCGGTGTAGAAGCTCGATCCCGGCTCGTTGAAGGCGATGTGGCCGTTCTCACCGATGCCGATGATGGCGATGTCGATGCCGCCATGGTCCTCGATGAGCTTATCGTACTGCGCGCAGCGCTCCTCGGGTGTGCCTTCGGTATCGGCCATGTAGAAGATGGTGCCGGGCTTGACGGCGTCAAACAGGTGAGCCTTGAGGTAAACCTCGAAGCTGTTGGCGTGCCCGCGCGGGAGGTCTATGTATTCGTCGAGGTGGAAGGCGACGACATTCTCCCACGGCAGGCCCTCGATCTGGCACAGCGCCGCCAGCACATCATCCTGCGATGGCGCGGCGGCGAAGCACATGGTGATGGAGTCCTTCTTCTCGGCGACGGCGCGCATGGCGGCTGCCACATCGGCGGCGGCTGCTTTGCCCATCTCCGCGCGCGTGGGGAAAATCTTGACCTGGTTGGAGATCAGTCTCATGAGATCACATCCTGGCGTTGGGTAATTCGTTCGCATAGTCCGGCAATGGCTTAGTGCGGATGGGATTTCCGGCGTGCGGTGGGGAATACCTTCACGCAGGGATGGTCCGTAGCGACTCGTCAGCCTGCTCACACCACCGCCGACCCGCCGTCGGCGAGTGTCTTCCGGAGGATCACCGTATCCACGGCGTCGACATCGCAGCCGGCGTCAAGTGCCAGGCACGCGGCGATGCCGCCCGCTTCGCCCATCTGGTTAAGGTTCACCATCACTCTGATGGCGGCGAATGCGCCCTCGTCCGCATCCAGCATCCGCCCGCAGGCAAGGAGGTTGCCGGGAGCCCCCTTCGGCAGCAGGCAGCCGTATGGTGCCTGGTAGAAGGTCGGGTTCTCAGCCGTCTCCGGTCGCCAGCGGCCCTCGACCGTCGGCGCGCCGCGGCGCGCGTACCGCTCGCGTCCGTCCAGGTACCGGAACGTCAGGCCCGGCTTGTCGCTGTGATGGATGTCCACGGGGTAGGTGCCGTTGGCGATAGCGTCTCCGAAGCGCCGACCGCTCAACACATCCGCCTCCGTCAGCCGATGCGCGCAGGCGAACTGCCGCGTCTGCCGGATGCCGATATACGAGGGCAGCGCCATGAGCACGGGAGCCGAGCCCTCCGGCCCGTGCCTGCGGATGATGTCCATGACCGCGCGACACTTGCGCCGGCCCTCGATCTCCGCGCGGGTGAGCCCCGGCGCGCTCAGCAGGTCCTCGTCAAACACGTGATGGTCCGCGTGCATGGTAGCGCCATTCAGGCCGGGCACCGGCCCCCGCCAGCCCCAATCATCCTCGAGGCCGAACTCCGTGCCATGCTCGGCGATAGCGGCATCGAGGGCGAACTCGATCTCGGGGTCGCGGTAGATGTTGGCGCATGTCGTCGGCGGCTGCCCATGGTCCGGGGTGTACTCGGGCAAGGCCAGGTGAGCGCAGAGGTCGCCGTCGCCGGTCGCATCGATGAACACCCCGGCCCGAATCGCGCCCCGGCCCGACTTGCTCTCGACGATCACTGAATCGAGTCGGCCACCGCGTGTATGCGGGGCCACGTACATCGTGTGCAGATGCGGCACAACACCGGCCTCGGTCACCAATTCGTCGAGTTCGATCATCAGTTCGAAGGTGTTGAGACGGTAGTGGCCTCTGGGGTCGGGGAATGCGGTGACTGCGTCGCGCCGTCGCAGCCTGTCGATGACCTCCTCCGTCAGTCCGCTGATGATCTGTTGCTGCTTCTCGGTGTCCCAGAGGCTGTGCCAGACGTTGACCAGCCCGCACGTGGCAACCCCGCCGAAGCAGTTCTGCTTCTCGACGATTGCCACGCGCATCCCCAGCCGCGCGGCGCGGACGGCGGCAAACACCCCGGTGCAACTGCCGCCCAGCACGCAGAGATCGACCTCATCAAGAACGGGAACATCGCGCGTGGGCTCTGTGATCGTGTGCATTGGTGTGCTCCCTGGTAATCATGGATGCTTCGGGCCGGAATGAGGTTGAGCGGCGTTTCACACCTCCCGGTAGCCCTTGAACAACTCCTGCACCGACTTGAGCTGCTCGGGGATGTTGATCCCCGCCGGGCACTTGTCCAGGCACTGCTCGCATTGCACGCAGGCCTCCGGCCCGACTGTGATTGCCTTCCAGGCGTCCAGGGCGAGGTGCTTGAGGTCGTCGGCATAGCCGCGCAGCATGTCGCTTGCGCGGAAGACCTCGGGGATCTCGACGCCCTGGGGGCATGGCTGGCAGTAGCCGCATCGGAGGCACTTCTGCCCATATCTGTACTCCCCCGCGAACTCGCCGATGAGCCGGATGAGTTCATCCTGCTCCTCGGCCGACAGCGGTGCGAAGCCCTCCCCCAGCGCGACGTTCTCCTCGACCTCACGCACGCTCTGCATGCCCGGAATCGCGCAATCGACGTTTGGGTTCTGCAGCACAAAGCGCAACGCGCCGGCAATGATGGCGTCGGGACCGCCCATGCCGGGGGTGCGCTGCTCGAGCGGCCGGCACAGTTGCCCACCCGACAGCGGCTTCATAATGATCGTGCCCATACCCGCAGCCCTTGCCATCGGCAGTATCTGCGCACCCACATTCTCTGAGTCAAGTGCGTTGTAGCAGAGCATGATTGTCTCGAAGAGCCCAGATTGGATCGCCTCTGCCATCACCTGCAGCTCGCGGTGGATGGTCACGCCGATGTGGAGTATCTTCCCCTGGTCCCTGGCCTTCAGCGCGGCCTCGTAGGCGCCGCCGGGGGCTCGCACCTGCTCCCAGATATCACGGGTGCTGACGGTGTGGAGTTGGAACACGTCGATGTAATCGGTGCGCAGGTTGCGCAGGCTGGTCTCGAGTTGCTCCGTCATTGTGGCGCCGTCGCGGGCCGAACTCTTCGTCGCGATGGCGTATTCGTCACGCCTGTGGGCAACCGCCTTGCCGATCTTCTCCTCGCTGTCGCGGTAGTTGCGGGCGGTATCAATGAAGTTGACGCCGAGGTCGAGTGCGCGATTGAGGCACATGGCGGCCTCTTGCTCGCCGATATTGGGGAGCTTGATGCCACCATAGCCGAGGATGGTTGCGTGGATGTCGGTCTTGCCAAGACGGCGTTTCTGCACGGGTCAGTTCACTCCTGGCAAGTGCATTCAATACACGTTGGCTGTACAGGACGGATGCGGCAGGTCTGACACCTGCCGCTGCGGCGAAAAACAAGTTTGTGAACACCTCACACGTCAATTATAATTGAAATCGAAGCCAACTTGAAAGGTCTCGCGACAAATGGCCCAGGAAAAGGATACCGCTGCCAAAGTTGTGGAACTGCTATTGATCTTTGCGATAGTATTGGGCGCTGCGCTGCTCGTGATGCGGGAGCTTTGCGAGCGTGCAGAGAACAGCCAGCGGCGAGTTACGGTAGACCGCATGATCGCGATAGAGGACGGACTTGCGAAATACCTGGTCGATTCGGGCGGCCTGTTGCCGACTGCCGAGCAGGGACTGGCGGCCTTGCTGAAGCCGCCAAAGGCCGGCCCACAGCCGATGTCCTGGAACGGCCCCTACGTTGACGACGAGGCAACCCTCAGAGACGCCTGGGGACGGGACCTCCAATACATCTGCCCCGGCAGGCCGATTGAGGGCTATGAGAACATCTACCTTCCGTACTGCCTGTGGAGCTATGGGGCGGACGGTGCCGAGGGCGGCGATGAGATGGACAGAGACATGTGCTCCTGGGACCGCAAGACGATGATTCCATGAAAGCGACGGAGCTAATGCCTAAGCAGGGATGGCGCATCTGGCTGGCAATCGTTGCACTCTCGGCCGCGCACTTCGCATCTGCGGCGGATCGGTCGGCAGACACGCTGGCCGGCTATGCCGCCAGGCTGATATCGGGCTGCGAGCGGACCGACGGCGTCTTCCGCATGCGCCAGGCTGAAGGTGAATACACCCTATTTAGGCTGACACCGACAGCGGCTGTGAAGGTGAAGGGACATAGCATGCGCTGGCAGGTGTCGGTGGCCGCCGGCGACAGTGCGGTTCTGGAGATCCGCTGGCAGCCGGATGAGCCCGCGGACCTCGTGGCACTATGGCTCAAGAACCCGCTCGGACATCAGGTGCGTCTCTCGGCGGAGTTGGGCATTGCGGGCGGCGGCTCCGTCGAGCTGGGAACGCAGGAGCTCGGCGATGAACTGAACTGGTACCAGTTGACCTACGCAGTGCCGACCTCCGGCGCAAGATGGCCGTCGGTGGATGCACTGCTGCTGCGGCTCAGCGGACTGCAGCCACAAATCGCCTACGACATCTACATTGATGAAGTAGAGGCCTACCGCAAACCGCCGCTGCCTGTAACCGTCGATATCGCCGGAAGCGGCGCTGAAGCCACTGCGGGAGAAGCCATCAACCTGCAGGTGGCATTGACTCCCGCCGAGAGCCGTGAGCAATGGCCTCCATTGCATGTTGTGGTAGAACGGGACGGGTTCATTGTAGCGCGGGCGGCTCTGCCGGCTCCGACTGCGGCACCGGAGGCAGGACACAGCGTGACCTGTAAGCCGGTGCGGCTGGAATTGCCGGCGTATCTCGCGGAGGGGGAGTATGTGGTGCGGGTCGGCGGAGACGTGCAGGCTGCCCCGAGCGCAGGCTGGCCAAAGCTCCCCGTGCGCACCTCGCAGCCAATGCCCGAAATCCGTGTGGAGACCGATTCCGGGCAGGGGAACATCGTGTATGACGGCCAGATGCTGACGCCGTTGTTGCTGGAGGCTGCGGCTGCCCACCGGCTGCGCGCAACGGCTGTCCGACAACTGCTCGTGGTTGATGCCACCAGTGATTGTGACCTGTACGGACGGAGCGCCGATGTATGGCTTGCGCGGGACCAGTTTGACTATTCCGACCTGGATCGCAGGCTCAGTGATCTGCTGCTGGCCCACCCACAGGCGCTGGTGCTGCTGCGCGTGTATGTCGGCTCTGCCCCATGGTGGGATGCGGAGAATCCCGACGAACTTGTGAAGTTCGGCGACGGTTCGGCGGTCTCACCCTTGCAGGTGCCGGGCTGCAAGCACACCTATGCATCGTGGGGTTCGGAGAAATGGCGTAAGGATGCCGGCTCTGCCTTGGCGGAATTGGTAGCCCACGTTGAGAAGCTGCCGGCGGCGCGGACGGTTGTAGGTTACCTGCTCTGCTCCGGCGAGTGGGGCAACTGGCAGTATCCCGGAGCCAGCAGAGAGCTGTTCTGTGACTATGGGAGCGCCCAGGTTAAGGCGTATCGGCGATGGCTTCGAGACACCTACGGCGACCTGGGCGCATTGCGGGTAGCCTGGGGGCAGCCGCGCGAGCCGCTTACGAGCGCCGAAGCCATCAAGGATGGGCGACCGATTCTGGGATGGAATCAGGTTGAGATACCAACGCCGAAGCAGCGCCTCGAGGGCCGCCTGGGCGTTCTGCACGATCCTGCAGGTGACCAGGACCTGATTGACCACAACCTGTTCGCCTCCGCGGTGGTGGTCGAGACCATTGACCGGCTTGCCGAAGTGGTCAAACAGGCGGCCCCGGGGAAGCTTTGCGGGGCAAGCTACGGGCACATCTTCGACCAGGCACGCTACCGCTATGCGCTGCAGAACGGCGGGCACCTGGCGCTGGGCCTGGCCATGCAATCCGACACGTTGGACTTATTGACTGCCCCGGCGATAGGCCTGCCCGGCGAGAGCGTGGACCTGGCCACCTTCGGCACCTGTGAGGATTCGGCCAGTTCCCACAGGAAGATGCTCATCTACGAATGGCCGACCTACGTGCACCGGGACTACTCCGCAGAGTGGGTCAGGAACAAGGTGGCGCAGGCGCTGTGCGCCGGATGTGCCGCTACCATACGGCCCGAGATGTGGCCTGACGAATTGGCGACGGAATTGGAGAGAGCGGCCCGGATCGCCGCAGGCGCCGACCGGACGTCGGTTGCCGAGATTGCAGTGATAGTGGATGACGTGAGCGTGGCATACACCGTCTGTGGGAATGCACTAACCGGACCCCTGCTCGATCAGCAGCGGCGGGCACTGACGCTGTTGGGGGCGCCGGTGGATGTCTGGCTGCTGGATGATGTGTTGACCGGTCGCGCTCCGGTGTACAAGATGTACGTCTTCCTGAATGCATTCTATCTGACTGATGCCGACCGTGAGGCACTGCGGGCCGAGCTTGCACGCAGCAACGCAACGGCTGTGTACGTGTACGCCGCTGGGGCCATTGATCGCACCATCGGCGGGCGCACCGCCAAGCAACTCACCGGCATCACTCTGGTGCGGCTGCGGGGAGCAGGTCTTTTGCAGGTGACGTTACCCCAGGGCAGCTACGGTGCCGGCAGTTCCATTGAGCCGCGCTTTGCATGTTACTACAGCGGGGTTGATGTGATGGCTCCGCTACACGGGACCCAGCAAGGCGGGCTGGCAGCATTGCGCACCTCGGACGGCACGGTGGTGTGGTCGGCAGCCCCGAACATCCCCAGCAGCATACTCCGCGACTTGGCGCTGGATGCGGGAGTCCACATGTATGCGGACCCGGGGAATGCCGTGTATGCCTGCAAGGAGCTCGTCGCCATCAGGGCGAACAAGAGCGGCCGCCAAACGATTTACCTGCCGACAGCGACCGACGCATACGACTGCTTCAGCGGAGAATCGGTCGGCAGGAACTCCGACGAGGTTACTCTGACGTTGCAAGAGGGGGACACAGCGCTGCTGTACCTTGGCGCGGGGCCCCCGGATGCACAATGACGCCGTTGCAGCATCTGCTTATTGTGGAGCGCGTCCGCCAACGTCTGGGTTGGGACGTGGTGCACCGTGGTGCAATGGCGCTGGGTGCGATCGCGCCGGACGCACACCGCATTGTGGACCGAATTGACCACCGTGACCTGCACTTCAGAAGCCGCAAGGCACAGAGCCGGCGTCTGATTGACTTCCTGCGCGCCTACCTGCGCCCAGCCGCCAACGGGGAGGGCGATATCCACTTCTGGTCCGGTTGGCTGTGTCACATCATCGGCGACGACGTTTGGCGCCACAGCCTGCAGCGGGACCTGCCACTGCTGTGGGAGGGTGTGGTACGGGGGCCTGCAAGGTATTCCGACCAATTGCGCAACCATTATCTACGGGAATGCAATCAGCTCGACCTCGAGCTGTTCAGCATGTACGGCAATGCGGTGGATGAACTGCGAGAGGACCTGTTTGGTGTTGATGTGCAGGCACCGGTGGAGCTGCTGAGCCAGGATGACCTGCACGCCTGGCGGCTCACGGTCGTTCAGTCAATGCTGCCACCGCTGGCGGCTTTTGAGGGTACGCTCGACTACTTGAGCATTGATTTCGTGGAGCAGTGCATGTTCCAGGCGGAGGAAGAATCGTTCCGAATTCTCCAGTGGGAGACTGAGGACCTGGACTTTCCGCCGATTTTCTAGCCTGTGGCTGCTGAGCTTGCCCGGGGGCGGCTCTGACTTGACGGTATAAGCCCGCTCCGCTATACTATATGTCCATCGCCAGGCCATACGCCGTCGGGGCGTAGCGCAGTTTGGCTAGCGCGTCGGCTTTGGGAGCCGAAGGTCGCCGGTTCAAGTCCGGCCGCCCCGACCATTGCATGGTTGCTACAGATCGGCGGCCGGGCACCCATGAGTGTGGCTCTGGGTGCAGTTGCACATTGGTGCGGGTGTAGCTCAGTTGGTAGAGCGTCAGCCTTCCAAGCTGAATGTCGCGAGT